>JAKJHY010000001.1 GCA_021648845.1 Mycobacterium sp. MBM
GGCGCCCGATCGGGGCCGGACGTAGCACCCGGACGGTGGGGCGGCGGTTGCGGCGGGCGTTGGAGCACCGCGACCGCACCTGTGTGGTGCCCGGGTGCGGGGCCACCCGCGGTTTGCATGCCCATCATCTGGTGCATTGGGAGGACGGCGGGCCCACCGAACTGTGGAATCTGGTGTTGCTGTGCGCATTTCATCACCGGATGCATCACCGCGGCGGGATCACCCTGACCGAGCCGGCCGACAACTTGAAAGTCACCGACAGCGACGGCGCGGAGCTGACCGGCCGGTCACTGGCCCGCCCACCCACCACCGCCCCACCCGATGTGCCGCCGTGCCCCGGCCCGAAAGGCGAACGCGCCCAATGGTGGTGGTACACCCCGTATGAACCACCACCAGCCTCGACCAACTAGGTCGACATCGCGTCCCGGGTCGTCACCCATAGCACCACAAGGGCAGCCCGCTCGGGCCTGGTCTAACGATGCACAGGAGCCGGCATTGCTGACATCGGACCGCCTCAGCGATGCGGAACGTCCGGCACGGTCGTGCAGATGAAATCGTCGATCAGGTCGATCACCTCGTCGGGGGCTTCCACCTGGGCGAAATGCCCTACGTCGGGCAGGACCTCGAGCCGGCAATCCGGCCTCGCCTCCAACGCCGAATAGGCATGGTCCACCGGGATGATGTCGTCCTTCTCCCCCCAGATCGCAAGCACCGGGAGGCCTTCACGCAGATTCAGCCGGTTGAGCGCGCTCACCGACTGCCCCCGATAGTCCACCACTGAACGCAGCGTCCGCAAGAAGGCGTCACGGGTCTCGCTGTCGGCGAAAGACGAATATGCCGACCACATTTCGGCGCCTCGCGGTGAGCGCAAGCCGGCCGCACTCAACCACGACTTCACCGCATTACCGGCCTTCAGGACCGGCGACGGTGCGATCACCGGCATCACGAATTCCGCGCCCGGTGCCGCGAGCAAGCGCAGGATCCAGCCCACGTCGGGGCCGAGCCCACCGCTGCCGATCAGCACGAGGCGCCGGCAGTAGTCGGGGTGCTGATAGAGGAACTGCATCGCCACCCCACCGCCCAGGGAGTGGCCCACCACGGTCGCGGAGTCCACGCCGAGTTCGTCGAGCAGATCCCGCAGGCCCACGGCGAAGGCGCCCAGAGAATAGTCGGTGCGCGGCTTCGACGACTGGCCATGCCCGAGCAGGTCAGGAGCAATCACGCGATACTTCTTGGCAAGCCGGGGCAACACCGCACGCCAGGTCTGCGCGCTACCGGCCATCCCGTGGATCAGCAACAGGACTTCGTCCCCGTCACCCTCGTCCACGACCGCCTGTCGCACGCCGTGAATCTCGATGAACTTCGTTTCCGTCATCGCAGCTCCCGTCCCCCGACACACCGAGCCTACTGACCGGTAACTTGCCCTGGCAACCGGCGGGCTCGATCAGGTGCGAGCAGCGATGCGTACCGGCAGCGAATCCACGCCGATGCCGACATTGTGAACCGGTCCCCCGCCCGCCCACACAGCCGGTCCCAGCAACTCGATGTCGTATCCGGCGGCCAGCGTCGCGAGCACCACCTGCACCTCCTTGCGCGCCAGATTCGCCCCGAGACAGTAGTGCACACCCCCGCCACCGAACGACACGTGCGGGTTGGGCGATCGGTGGATATCGAACCGGAACGGATCCTCGAACACCGATTCGTCCCGATTACCCGACGGATACCAGAACAGCACCCGGTCACCGGAGCGGATGTCCTGTCCACCGATGGTCACATCGCAGGTGGCGGTACGGCCGAAGAACAACACCGGGCTGGCCCAGCGGATCGCCTCATCGGCGGCGGTGGCAGCGAGCCCAGGCAGCGACCGCAACTCGGCCAGTTGAGCCGGATGATGCACCAGCTCGATAACGCCTTGCGTCAGGGCATTTCGGGTGGTTTCGCTGCCGGCAATCGACAGGATCAGGAAGAACATCTCCAGTTCGAACCCGTCGAGTTGGCCGGCGAGAGTGGTCCACACATCGTCGGTGGGATGCGCGCGCTTGTCCGCGGTGAGCCGCTGCGCATACTCGAACAGTTCGACCTGCAACCCCAGTCGGTCGTCCTCGGAGTAGCCGCGATACGGATCGCCCGATTTGAGGAGGTGATCGACCCGCTCGAACACCCAGGGCCGGTCGGACTCGGGGATACCGACGATGTCGGCGATGAGGTGCATCGGCACCTGGTAGGCGATATCACGCACGAAATCGCAGGTACCGCCCGCGGCGGCGGCCAGGATCGCACGAGTACGCGCGGTGATGAGTTGCTCGAGCCTGCCGATCATGCGCGGCGTGAACTCCGAGGTGATGATCCGGCGCATCAGCGCCTGTTCGGGTGGATCCATCGACACCAGCGTCGGCCCGGCCGACAGCAGCGGGTCCGGCGCCATCATCGGACCGCCCTTCGCCTCGAACGTCTTCCAATCCCGATTGGCCTGCTGGATCTCCGGGTGGGTGACGATCGACCAGAACGGGATCGGCGGGATCCCCGGGCGGCCGTGCACCGCAACGTGCCGGTGTACGGCACCTCGGGCGCGCAGTTCGGTGAAGATGTCGTGCGGGAAGCCGTGCGTGTACAGCTGCGGGTCCGTCAGATCGACGTCCAAGACCGGGGTCATGCGTGTTCTCCTATGGCTTGGCGGATGAGCGCACGCACTGCTGCGGCATCGGTCACCTCACCGAGCAACAGCCGCCGGTAGACCAGGCCCCCGGCCAGCATGTCCACCAGCGCATCGACATCGGTCGCCCTCGCGATGTCCCCGCGCCCGCGAGCCCGCTCCACCGCGTCGATCGCCTGCTGACGGCAGCGTCCGGCGAAGGTACGCACGGTGCCGCGGATCGCTTCGTCATTGGCCGCTTCGGCCAGCAATGACGGCAGCAGCGCAGCGAGTTCGGGCTCCGTGAGCATCTCGGCGATCGGCAACAGCGCGGCGAACAGATCGTCGACCAGCGACCCGGTGTCCACGCCGTCGACAGGCCGGGTGATCGACGCGGCAACGTACTGGAACAACTCGTACTTGCCGGGCCACCGACGATAGATCGACGCCCTCCCGACGCCCGCACGGGCCGCGATCCCCTCGATGGTCGCACCGCCCCACCCCTTCGCGGCGGCCTCGGCGACCGTGGCGCTCACGATGGCCGCATCCAGGCGATCGTCTCGTGGTCGGCCGCGACGGGCCGCGGCCGCCGGTGTGCTCGTCGTCACACCCCGATACTGGTCCAATCAATTCCGGAAATCAATGGTCTCGTTATTTTTCCCTGGTGAGGTCAGCCATCGGAGACGGTCACCACCACCTTGTCCCCGCCACGCCGAGCGGCCGAGTCGAACGCACGGGCCGCATCCTCCAGACCCTGCCGCTCGGTGACCAGCCGATCGAGGTCCACACCACCGACCGCCAGTGCCATCGCACGCCGATAGGTGTCCTTCATCCGGCGGACCATCGCAAAAGTCAGGCCCTTGCGTCGCGCCGTCGCCGCCGGAAACGACGAGTGATCCTGGGTAGGGATACCCGCGAGCGCCACCCGTCCGCCCGGGCGGACCGCGGCTACCGCGGTGGCGATCCCTGCGTCGCTACCGGCCAATTCGATCACCACATCGACGCCGCGACCGTGGGTGGCATCCAAGATCTCGGCGACCCCCTCCTCGGGCGACCACGCGGCGGCGGCACCGTGGCGCAACGCCGTCGCTCGCCGGTGCACAAGTGGTTCGGTCACGAACACCCGTGTCGCGCCGGCGCGCAATGCCACTTGGACCGCGAGCACACCGATCGGCCCGGCACCGACCACCAAGACGTCGACCCCCGGCTGCAGGTGGCTGACGTCCACGGCGTGAATGGCCACCCCCAGCGGTTCCAGCAGCGCCCCCGCGTCGTCGCTGAGGTCATCGGGCAACGGATGCAGCAGGTGGTCCGGCCACACCATACGCTCCCGCAACGCGCCGTCCAGCGTGCCGTGGCCGGCGAATTGAACTGTCGGACAGAGATTGTGATGCCCGGCGAGGCACCACTCGCAGACCCGGCACGGGATGGCCGGATCGACAGCCACCCGCCGACCGGCGTATGGGCCGGTGACAGCCCGCGCCGCGAACTCATGGCCGGGCACCACGGGATGTTCGATCCGGTTCTCCCCGATACCGCCATCGGTGAACCAATGCAGATCCGAACCGCAGATGCCCACCGACGTCACCGCGAGCAACGACCAGCCGGGCGGGGCGTCACCGGGATCATCTTCGGTGCCGACCCGCAGATCACCGACAGCATGCAGCCGCGCGGCACGCATCAAACCCCTTTCGGTCAAAGCCCGGCAGCGACACGGTGATACACGTCGTTCCACCTCAACTCGTGCCGAAAACTGCGCACGGTCGTGGTGTCGTCGATGACGAGTAGTTCGGTATCGGTCATCATCGCGAAATCGTCGATCACCTCGGTGCCGACAGCGGTGGTCAGGACAGTATGGTGCGGCGCACCGGCCATCAGCCATGCCTCCGCCGACGTCGACCAGGTCGGCAGTGGCTCCCACACCGCGCAGGCCACCGGAAGGTTCGGCAGCTCCTGATCCGGTTCGGTGACGTGAACCTCGTTGGCCACCAGACGGAATCGACTACCCATATCGCAGATCCCGAGAATCACCGCATCGGCCGAGGCCGCGGTGAAGCGCAGCCGGACCGGGTCGTCACGGTCACCGATCGACAGCGGGTGCACCTCCAGAGTGGGTGTGCCCGATGCAATACTCGGGCACACCTCGAGCATATGGGCCCCAAGGATACGTTCGCGGCCGGGCGTCAGATCGTAGGTGTAGTCCTCCATGAACGACGTCCCGCCCGGCAGGCCCTCGCCCATCACCTTCACCGTGCGCAGCATCATCGCCGTCTTCCAGTCACCCTCCCCGCCGAAGCCATAGCCGTCGGCCATCAGCCGCTGCACCGCAAGTCCCGGCAGCTGCCGCAGGCCGCCCAGATCTTCGAAGTTCGTGGTGAACGCATGGAATCCGCCCTCCACGAGAAACTTTCGCAGACCAAGCTCGATCTGTGCGCCGTGCCGCAACGATATGTGCCGGTCACGACCGGGCAACAACGCCGGATCGACCCGGTAGGTGTGCTCGTACTCCCGCACCAGCTTGTCGATATCCGCCGAGCGGACCCGTTCAACGACGTTGACCAGGTCGTTGACGCCGTAGGCTTCGATCGAGGCGCCGAAATGTGCTTCGGCCTCCACCTTGTCACCCTCGGTGACCGCGACACCACGCATGTTGTCACCGAACCGCGCGATCTTGAGGGTCGACAACTCGGCCACACCGAGGGCCGCGCGCACCCACGACCCGATCCGGGATCGAGTGTGCGGATCACTGACATGTCCGGCGACCGTCTTCCGCGAGGTCGACAACCGGGTTTGGATGTAGCCGAACTCCCGGTCTCCGTGGGCCGCCTGGTTGAGATTCATGAAGTTCATATCGATGCTCTGCCAGGGCAGCTCGACGCCGAACTGAGTGTGCAGATGCAGCAGCGGTTTGCGCAGCAACTTGAGCCCGCGGATCCACATCTTGGCCGGCGAGAAGGTGTGCATCCAGGCGATCACTCCGATGCACTCCGGCGACGCGCTGGCGTCGGCCAGCACGCGGGCAATCTGGTCGGGGTCTGTCACGACCGGCAGCCAGCGCACCTGCACCGGAATCTCGACACTGCCATCGAGCATGTCGGCAATCTGGCGGCTCTGCTCGGCCACCTGCGCCAGGGTCTCGGGGCCGTACATCGACTGGCTACCGGTGACCAGCCAAACCTGGCTGCTGACGAGTCGGGACGCGATCATTGGTTCTCCTGCGGGATGTCGGAAGCCTGGCCGTACACGTTCTGATAGCGATCGAAAAGCGCGGTGACATCGGCGGCGTCGATGGGCGGGGTCGACCCGAGCTGACGACTGATGTGCACGGTGCGGGCCACATCCTCGACCATGACTGCCGCCTTGACGGCGTCCCGTGCGGTTCGACCGATGGTGAACGGCCCGTGGTTTCGCATCAACACTGCCGGAGATCGACTGTCCCGCAACACCTCCACGATGCCCCGGCCGATGGAGTCGTCGCCGATCAACGCGAACGGCCCCACCGGGACATCCCCCCCGAACTCGTCGGCGATCATCGTCAGCACACACGGGATCGGCTCGCCGCGCGCCGCCCACGCGGTCGCGTACGTCGAATGCGTGTGCACCACACCGCCCACCTCGGGCATGTGCCGGTACACATAGGCGTGCGCCGCGGTGTCCGAGGAGGGGCTGAGCGCCCCGTCGACCAGGTTGCCGTGCAGGTCGCACACCACCATGTCCTCGGCGCGCAGCGACGCGTACTCGGCACCCGAAGGCTTGATGACCATAAGGTCGCGCCCCGGCACCCTGGCCGAGACATTGCCCGCGGTCCAGATGACCAGCTCGTACCGGGTGAGCAGGGCATGCAGATCGCACACCTGTTGGCGCAGTTCGGAAACGACACGATCGACATCGGAAGTGATCGTCATCGGAAGGCCCCCAACGGTTCCGGAGTTGCGATGCGTCGGAGCCGGCGCATCATGTCATTGCCACGGCCGAACCAATCGTGGGCTGCCACGTACTCGCGGTACAGCCGGTCGTAGGCCGCCACGTTTGGTGGGACCGGCAGGTAGGCGTTGCGGGTCCGGCCTCCCATCCGCCTGGCAGCCGACCTCACATCGGGGTAGGCACCGGCGGCCACCGCCGCGTGAATGGCCGATCCCAGCGCCGGCGCCTGGGTCGAGGGCACCGTGGACAGCGGAAGACCCACGACATCGGCATAGATCTGCATCAACAACTGGTTCTTCAGCAATCCGCCGGCGATCACCAGCTCATCGACGCGGATGCCCGCGCTCACGAAGGTCTCGACGATCATCCGGGTACCGAACGCCGTCGCCTCCAGCAATGCCCGGTACATGTCCACGCAGGTGGTGTGCAGGGTCTGCCCGATCATCACGCCGGACAATTCGTGATCCACCAATACGGACCGATTCCCGCTGTGCCAGTCCAACGCGACCAGACCGTGCTCTCCGACCTGCTGCCTGCTCGCCAGTTCGGTCAGATGGTCGTGCAGTGATATGTCCCGTCGCCGCGCCTCGACCTGGAAGCTCTCGGGCACGCAATTGTCGACATACCAGCCGAAGATGTCTCCCACACCGGACTGTCCGGCCTCGTAACCCCAACTGCCCGCTGAGATTCCTCCGTCGACCACCCCGCACATTCCGGGCACATCGCGCAGCACATCGGAGTTCATCACATGACAGGTCGAGGTGCCCATGATCGCGACGAGGTGCCCGGCTTCCAGAGCATCGGCCGCGGCCACGGTCACATGCGCGTCCACGTTGCCGACCGCCACCGGGATACCGACCGGCAGGCCGGTCCACCCGGCTGCCTCCTCGGTCAGCAATCCGGCTCGGTCACCGAGGGCCCCGATCGGGGCAGCCAGCTTCTCGGTCACGAAATCGCCGAATCCAGGCCGCAATTCGCCGAGAAACTGCCGCGAGGGATACTCGCCGTCCTGCCGGATACCCTTGTAGCCGGCGCTACACGCGTTGCGCACGTAGCGTCCACACAGTCTCCACACGATCCAGTCAGCCGCCTCCACGAAATGATCCATCGCCGCATAGACCTGCGGATCCTCGTCGAAGATCTCCAGCCCCTTCGCGAACTCCCACTCGCTGGAGATCAGTCCGCCGTACCGGGACAGCCAGGATTCGCCCCGTTGTGCAGCGAGGGTGTTGATCTCGTCGGCCTGCGACTGCGGGGAATGGTGGCGCCACAGCTTGCCGTACGCATGGGCCCGGTCGGCAAAACCATCCAGCTGACACAGTGGAGTCCCATCCTCGAGAACCGGCACCATGGTGCAGGCGGTGAAATCGGTTCCGATGCCGATGATGTCGCAAGGATCGACCCCGGATTCGGCCACGGCGGCCGGGACGGCGCTGCGCAAGACGTCCAGGTAGTCCTCGGGTACCTGCAGCGCCCACTGCGCGGGCAGGCTACGCGTGCTCCCGGGCAGCGCGTCGGTGACGACACCGTGCCGGTAGGCGTGCTCGGCGACGGCGAGCTGGTGACCGTCGCTGACCCGCACGATCACTGCCCGCCCGGACAGGGTTCCGAAATCGACACCCACCGTGTACTTGTCGGCACTCATGAGCTCTCCTGGGCATCGGTCGTGCTGTCCCGGACGATCAATTCTGGGGCGAGCAACGGAACGTCTAACGTCGCTCCGTCAAGGGTTGCGATCACCAGCTCGATCGCGCGCTGACCAACCGCCTTGAAGTCCTGCCGGACGGTGGTCAGCGCGGGGTTCAGGTAGCCGGATTCCGGGATATCGTCGAAGCCGACGACGCTCACGTCCTCCGGAACACGGATTCCGCTCCGCGCGAAGGCGTGTAATACGCCGATCGCCATCTGGTCGTTGGCCACGAACACCGCGGTCGTGTCACGGCGACGAGCGAGCTCACAGCCGATTTCGTAGCCGCGGGCAGGGGTCCAGTCCCCGAGCAACGACTCGCGTACCGCAAGACCGTTGTCGCGCATGGTGCCCTCGTAGCCGACGCGGCGCCCTTTGGCCTCGGTCCAGCTCGCCGGCCCCGCCACATGATCGATATGGCGGTGCCCGAGGTCGATGAGATGCTGGGTAGCTTGGCGTGCACCCGCGATCTGGTCCACCCCGACGCTGAGGCCGCGTCCGGAGAGATCACCTTCCACCACGATCAACGGCACACCGGGGTCCGCGGCGTGCGCGACGGCGAGGGCGTCCTCTTGCGCCGCGATCATCACGATGGCCTCCACT
This sequence comes from Mycobacterium sp. MBM, assembly GCA_021648845.1. Classification (GTDB taxonomy): domain Bacteria; phylum Actinomycetota; class Actinomycetes; order Mycobacteriales; family Mycobacteriaceae; genus Mycobacterium. The sequence goes on from JAKJHY010000001.1 coordinate 8,847, forward strand.
GATTGGCGGGCCAGATGATCCAGTGAATCGCGCAGGGCCTCACGGGTCAGGTCGGCCAACGGGACCATGCTGGAGAAGTAGCCGGCCGCGCGGGCCGCCTCCTCCACCGAGCGTTGGATGCTCGACGGCCCGTACAGGGCGTCATTGGTGCCGACGATGCCGATGATTCTGGACCGCCGGGTCACCAGGGCGCGGGCCGCGGTGTTGGGACGGTAGCCGAGCTCGGAGATCGCCTGCTCGACGCGGGCTTTGGTTGCCGGACGGATGCTCGGTGAGCCGTTGATCACCCGAGACACCGTCTGGTGGCTGACACCGGCCAGCCGGGCGACATCGGCCATCACCGGCTTACCGGTCACCGGCTGGTTGGGTTGACTGCTCATCCGGTCTTCCTCACCACTAGGCGCTGCACGAGAACGAATATCAGTAACAGGACGCCGGTCATGATCCGCGTCCAGTACGAGTCCAGGTTTGCGGCGGTCACGAACGTCTGGATGGTGCCGAGCACCAGCACCCCGATCACCGACCCGAGCACGAATCCCACCCCGCCGGAGAGCAGTACACCACCGATCACCGCCGCGGCGATGGCGTCGAGCTCCAGCCCGATGCCGTTGAGGCTGTAGCCGGAGAGCTTCTGCGTCGCGAGCAGCAAACCGGCCAGCCCCGCGCACAACCCGCTGATCGCGTAGACCGAGACCCGCGCGTGAGATACGTTGAGGCCCATCAACTGTGCCGACTGCCGGTTGCCCCCGACTGCGTACACCGTGCGGCCGAACCGGGTCGTGTGCAGAACGTATGCCGCCGCGGCGGTGACGGCGAGCGCGACGATGACCGACCATCGGATGTACTTGTCCTCGAAGAGATACACATAGTTCAGGCCGAACGCGCGCAGCGCCGGATCCTTGATCGGCAGCGAGTCGACGCTGAGCACGTAGCACAGGCCGCGGGCCAGGAACATGCCCGCCAGCGTCACGATGAACGGCTGCACGTCGAAATACTCGATGGCCAAGCCCATCAGGAGACCGAGGGCGGGCCCCACCACGAGCACGGCGCCGACGGCCAGCGGCATCGGCCAGCCGGCGCGCAGCGTGGTAGCCAGGATCACCGTGGACAGCGCCACCACCGCGCCGACGCTCAGGTCAATGCCGCCGGTGAGGATGACGAACGTCATGCCGACCGCGAGGACGATGAGGTAGGCGTTGTCGACCAGCAGATTCAGAAACACCTGTACGGGGCTGGCGAAGTCGTAGGTGGCGATGACCGCGATGAACATCACGACGAACAGCAACAGTGAGGCCAACGGGGACAGGTACCGCCCGCGGGCACGTCGCAGCAGGTCGGCGGCGAGGCCCGGACGGGCCAGGGTGGCCGTGCTCATTTGGTCACCATCGCCGAGGTTCGCGGCAGCGTCACCGGCGTGTGGTCGGTCCTCTGCTGATCATCCGAGGGCGGCGATGTCGAGCCCCGCCGCGGTGTTCGCCGGCGCAGGCTCCGCGCCGCCAACAGGGCACGGAACTTCGGGGCCTGCAGCAGACAGACCGCGACCACCACCAACGCCTTGAACACCAGGGTCGTCTCCGGAGTGATGCCTGCGGTGTAAACCGTGGTTGTCAACGTCTGGATGATCAAGGCGCCCAGGATCGTCCCGGTCAGGCTGAATCGCCCACCCAGCAAGGATGTTCCGCCGATCACGACGGCCAGGATCGCGTCCATCTCGATCCACAACCCGGCATTGTTGGCGTCGGCCGCGGAGATGTTCGATGCGATCATCAGGCCCGCGGCGCCGGCGCACAGGGCGCTGAACACGTACACCGCAAACACGATGGAGCGGTGCCGCACACCGGCGAGCCTGCTGGCTTCGGGGTTGACACCCACGGATTCCAGCAGCATCCCCAGCGCGGTGCACCGGGTCAGCACGGCCACCACCGCGAACACCGACAGACTCACCAGGATCGCGACCGGTAGCCCGAACGCATAGCCGGCACCGAGCATCTTGAACGGGGCGCTGTTCACGGTGACGATCTGACCGTCGGTGATCAGCAACGCGATTCCGCGACCGGCAGTCATCAAGACCAGGGTGGCGATGATCGGCTGGACTCCGAAAACCGAGACCAGCATCCCGTTCCACAACCCCAGGACGGCGGCGACACCGAGCGCGATCCCCACCGCGGTGACGGCGGTGACGGGACTGCCCGGATCGGCCGAGGCGGCGATATGAGCGCAGGCCAACGCGCCGCTGATGGCAACGATCGCGCCGACCGACAGGTCGATGCCACGGGACGCGATGACCAACGTCATCCCCAGGGCGATCAGCAAGGTGGGGGCACCGTTGCGCAGGATGTCGATGAGGCTGCCGTACAGGTGACCGTCTTGTATCCGGACGGTCAAGAAGCTCGGCGTGATGGCGACATTGGCGACCAGCAGCGCGAGCAACGCGAGTGACGGCCACACCAGCGGCGAAGCCAGTATTTTTTGTCTCATGGCGCACCGGCCCCGGCGATCAGTTCGGTCAAGGTCTGCACCGAGCATCCGGCGCCGACCCGCTCGACGCAGTGCCCCTCGCGCAGCACCAGGATCCGGTCACTGATTCGCACCACTTCTTCGAGTTCGGCGGAGATGAACACCACCGCCATTCCGTCCGCCGACAGATCGGCGACGAGCTTCTGGATCTGCGCCTTGGCGCCGACGTCGACGCCTCTGGTCGGTTCGTCGAGGATGAACAGCTGCGGTTCGGTGATCAACCATCGGGCCAGCAGCACCTTCTGCTGGTTACCGCCACTGAGGTTCTTCACCAGCGCGGCAGGGTCGCGGGGCCGGATATCCAGGGCGTCCATGTAGCGGGCCACCAGATCGTCCTTGGTCGCCTTCGTCAGCGGTCGGGCGAACCCTCGGCGCGCCTGCAGGGCGAGCACCATGTTGTCCCGCACGGACAGCTCTCCGATGATGCCTTCACCCTTGCGATCTTCGAAGGAGAAGGCCAGGCCACGGGAGATCGCGGCGCGCGGCGAACGTATCGAGGCCGGTTCGCCGTTGACGAACATCCGGCCGCTGGTGGCGTGCTCGGCACCGAAGAGTAGTCGCGCCAACTCCGTTCGCCCCGACCCCAGCAGACCGGCCAGTCCGATCACTTCGCCGCGGTGCACGTCGATATCCGTCGGATGAATACCCGGAGCCCGCCCGAGCTCGCGCGCGCTGAGCACCGTCTGATCGGCTTCTACGGTATCGCCGGCCGCCACGGCCCCTTCCAGTTCGTCCAGCACGTCGAGTTCGTGGCCGAGCATCGCCGCGATCAATCCGACCTTGTCGAGGTCGGCGGTCAGATGCTCCCCGACGAGGCGTCCGTTGCGTAGCACCGTCATTCGGTCGGAGATCTCATAGATCTGGTCGAGGAAATGTGAGACGAACAGGATCGCCACGCCGGCGTCACGCAGGTGCCGCATCACCCGGAACAGTTCACCGACCTCGTCGGCATCCAGGCTCGACGTCGGCTCGTCGAGAATCAGCACTCGTGCCGACACCGCGGTCGCGCGGGCGATCGCCACCAGTTGCTGCACGGCGATCGGATGTCCGCCCAGAGTCGAGCCCGGATCGATGTACACATCGAGGTCGGCAAGTAGTTCACGTGCACGGCGATTCATCCCGCGGAAGTCGATCCGCCCGCGGCGGCGCGGTTCCCGTCCCAACAAGATGTTCTCTGCCACGGTGAGATTCGGGCAGAGATTCACCTCTTGGTACACGGTGCTGATACCGGCGTCCTGGGCCTGGCGTGGGCTGCTGAACCGCCGGTCGGCGCCGTCGACGGTGATCGTGCCGGCGGCGATGTCGTGAATACCGGTGAGGGCCTTGATCAGCGTCGACTTCCCGGCGCCGTTCTCGCCCATCAATGCGTGAATCTCACCGGGCAGCAGCCGGAAGTCGACGGCGTCGAGAGCTTTGACTCCTGGGAACTCGACGGTGACGTCTCTGAGTTGGATCACCGGCGCCACCGCGGTGTGCGCCACCGTAGCCGGCATCAGTACTCGCGGTCCGGCAGCGCCGCAGCGGCCTGCTGCTGGTCGAACGCCTGGTCCGGGGTCACCACCCGCTCCGGCACGGACTCACCGGCGACGACCTTCTCGGCGAGATCCATCAGTTGCGGCCCGAGCAGCGGGTTGCACTCGACGATGTAGTTGAACTTGCCGTCCGCGAGCGCCTGCATGCCGTCATGGGTGGCGTCGATGGTGACGATCTTGATGTCCTGTCCCGGCTTCAGCCCGGCGGCCTCGATGGCCTCCATCGCCCCGAGTCCCATATCGTCATTCTGGGAGAACACAAGGTCGATCTTCGGGTTGGCCTTCAGGAAGGCCTCCATGACCTGCTTACCGCCCGACCGGGTGAAATCCCCGCTCTGCGAGGCGATCACCTGCAGGTTCGGATTTTCGGCGATGGCCTCGGCAAACCCGGAGTTCCGGTCGATGGCGGGGTCGGCGCCCGTCGTGCCTTCGAGCTGGACGATGTTCACCGGCCCGGGCGCCGAGGCGTACTCTCCGACGACCCACTCGCCGGCGCGGCGGCCTTCGTCGACGAAGTCGGCCCCGAGGAAAGTCTCGTAGACATCGGTTTCCTGGGTGTCGACGGCGCGGTCGGTGAGGATCACCGGGATGCCGGCGTTCTTGGCCTCCAGCAGCACCGCGTCCCAGCCGGTCCGCACCACCGGACTGAAAGCGATGACGTCGACGCCCTGCTGCACGAAGGACCGGATCGCCGAGATCTGATTTTCCTGCTCACCGTTGGCATCGGAGAACTTCAGGTCGACACCGGCTTGTTGGGCGGCGTCCTGGATGGATTTGGTGTTGGCGGTGCGCCAACCGCTCTCGGCGCCGACTTGGGAGAAGCCCATGGTGAGCGCTCCCCCGTCGCCGCCGGAGCCCGACCCACCCGCCGGCGCGGGGCCGCTTCCACAGCCGGCAAGCAGTGTCGCCGCCGCCACGGCCACGAACACAGTGCGGATTCTCATGACGATAACTCCTCTGATGGGACTGTTCGACGAGTTCAGGACGCATGTTGCGGGTGGATCAATGGGTGTGCCGGAGCGCGGTTCTTGATGTGACCGGCATTACACCGATCGAATGTTAACGCTCACATCTTCGGCTTGTCAACGGGATGTGAGCGCTCACAGAAGTCGGCTCGGCAGTCTTGACAAAGCCGTGAGCCGCATCACAAACTCATTCATGTTAGCGCTCACATCACCGTGCGGCCGGTCGGACCGCAGCGCGTGCTGAGCAGAAACCGTTCGGAGGATTTCATGCGTAAGAGCCTTGCTCGCGCCGTCGGCGCGCTCGCCGTCGTGGCGGCACTGACCAGCGCCGGATGCGGTCGCCAGGACGCGGCGGACGCGACCGACAGCAGCGGTGAGCGCACCGGGACCGTGGGCATCGCGATGCCCACCAAATCATCCGAGCGCTGGGTAGCCGACGGCGATAACATCGCCGCGCAGTTCCAGGATCTCGGCTACCAGACCGACCTGCAATACGGCGATGACGTGGTACAGAACCAGGTATCGCAGATCGAGAACATGATCACCAAGGGCGTCAAGGCGCTGGTCATCGCCCCCATCGACAGCTCCTCGTTGACCGATATTCTGCAGCGCGCCGCCGATGCCGACATCCCCGTCGTCAGCTATGACAGGCTGATCCGAGGCACCGAAAACGTGGACTACTACGCAACATTCGACAACTTCAAGGTCGGCGTTCTACAGGCGACCTATATCGTCGACAAGCTCGGCGTCGAAGACGGCAAGGGCCCCTTCACCATCGAGCTGTTCGCCGGGTCACCCGACGACAACAACGCGACGTTCTTCTTCAACGGTGCGATGAGCGTACTTCAGCCCTACATCGACAGCGGAAAGCTGGTGGTCAGAAGCGGACAGACATCGTTCGATCAGGTCGCCACACTGCGCTGGGACGGCGCCCTGGCGCAGTCACGCATGGACAACCTGCTGAGCAGGGCATACACCAGCGGGCGGGTCGACGCGGTGCTGTCCCCGTATGACGGCATGTCGCTGGGCATCATCTCGGCACTGAAGAGCGCGGGCTACGGCGGGCCGGGCAATCCGCTGCCCATCGTCACCGGACAAGACGCAGAGCTGGCGTCGGTGAAGTCGATCATCGCCGGCGAGCAGACCCAAACCGTGTTCAAGGACACCCGCGAGCTGGCCAACGCCGCTGTGCAGATGGTGGATTCACTGCTGACCGGCGGCACACCCGAGGTCAATGACACCACCACCTACGACAACGGACTCAAAGTGGTCCCGGCGTTCCTCCTCGAACCGGTCAGCGTGGACAAGACCAACTACGAGACGGTACTGGTCGGCTCCGGCTACTACACCTCGGCGCAACTCGCGTGAACGGAGCAACGGCCGCGCCGTTGCTGGAGATGCGGGATATCACCAAGCGTTTCGGCAACGTCACCGCACTCAGCGGCGTCAACCTCGCGGTGCGGCACGGTGAGATCCACGCCATCTGTGGGGAGAACGGTGCCGGGAAGTCCACCTTGATGAAAGTGCTCAGCGGCATCTATCCGCATGGCAGCTACCAGGGTGAGATCGTCTTCGACGGCCAGCCCGGCGAGTTTAAGGACATCCGCGGCAGTGAGCGCCGCGGCATCGGGATCATCCACCAGGAACTCGCCCTGGTGCCCGTGCTGTCCATAGCGGAGAACATCTTCCTCGGCAATGAGCACGCCTCGGGCGGGATCATCAGCTGGCACGAGACCACCCGCCACGCCCAACAGCTGCTCGCCCGCGTGGGTCTGCGCGAGAGCCCGCAGACCAAGATCTCGGATATCGGGGTCGGCAAGCAGCAGCTGGTCGAGATCGCCAAGGCGCTGTCGAAGAAAGTGAAGCTGCTCATCCTCGACGAACCGACCGCGGCGCTCAACGACGAGGACAGCAGGCACCTGCTCGATCTCATCGTCGAGCTGACCGGTCAGGGACTCACCTGCATCATCATCTCGCACAAGCTCAACGAGGTGATGCGGGTGGCCGACACCATCACCATCCTGCGCGACGGGCAGACCATCGAGACCCGGCCCGTCGAGTCCGGTCTCACCGAGGAGCACATCATCCGGGGCATGGTCGGCCGCGATATGGTCGACCGCTTCCCACCCCGCACCCCGCATCCCATCGGAGAGGTCACCTTCGCAATCGAAGACTGGACCGTTTTTCACCCGCTCGACCAGGAGCGCAAGGTCGTCGACGGGGTGTCGATCAACGTGCGCCGCGGCGAAGTCGTGGGCCTGGCAGGACTGATGGGCGCCGGCCGCACCGAACTGGCGATGAGCGTCTTCGGCCGCAGCTACGGGAAGAAGGGCGGTGGCGCGGTCTTCAAGAACGGCAACGAGATTCGCACTCGCACGGTCTCCGAGGCGATCGATCACGGTATCGCCTACGCCACCGAGGATCGCAAGCACTACGGCCTCAACCTGATGGATGACATCACCCGCAGTGTCACCCTTGCATCGCTGGCGAAGGTCAGCCGGGCAACCGTCATCAACGAACACGAGGAAACCGTGGTCGCCGAGCGCTTCCGCAAGGACATGCACATCAAGGCGCCCTCGGTCCGCGCGACCACCGGAAACCTCTCGGGCGGCAACCAGCAGAAGGTGGTGCTGAGTAAGTGGATCTTCGCCGACCCCGACGTGTTGATCCTCGACGAGCCCACCCGCGGCATCGACGTCGGCGCCAAATACGAGATCTACACGATCATCAATTCGCTCGCCTCGCAAGGTAAATCGGTGATCGTCATCTCCTCCGAGCTGCCCGAGCTGATCGGTCTGTGCGACCGCATCTACACCCTCAACGAAGGCAGGCTCACCGGCGAGGTGGCCCGCGAGGATGCCGCCCAAGAAACACTGATGCACTACATGATGAAGGGATCGACCTCATGACCACCAGCTCCACGGTGGATGCCGCCTCGAGCGCGCCCGCGCCGCCGCCGGACTCGGGTGCGGCACGACTGATGACGGCGGTACGAAAAAACTTCCGTCAGTACGGCATGGTCGTCGCGCTGGTCCTCATCGTCATCCTGTTCCAGGTGTGGACCAGTGGAATCCTGCTCAAACCCCTCAATGTCACCAATATCGTTCAACAGAACGGGTACATCCTGATCCTGGCGATCGGGATGGTCATCGTGATCATCTCCGGCCACATCGATCTGTCGGTCGGTTCCATCGCCGGCTTCATCGGCGCCATGTCGGCGGTGTTGATGATCCGAGGCGACATGCCCTGGCCGGTCGCGGTGGGGCTGTGTCTGCTGCTGGGCGCGCTGATCGGTGCGTGGCAGGGATTCTGGATCGCCTACGTCGGGATTCCGTCGTTCATCGTGACCCTGGCCGGCATGCTGGTGTTCCGCGGGGCGACCCAGTACCTGCTGGAGGGTCAGTCGATCGCCCCGTTTCCCCGCAGCTTCAGTCAGGTCAGCAGCGGCTTCCTGCCCGAACTCGGCGGCAGTAGTCTCTACCACTGGCCCACGGTGATCCTCGGCGCCCTGGTGATGGTCGCGGCGGTGTGGCAGCAGGTCCGTCAGCGAAACACGCAGACCCGTTACGGCTTTGACGTGCTGCCCGTGGGATGGTTCGCGTTCAAGTGTGCCGCGATCGTGGCCGCGCTGGCCGCCTTCACCCTGCTGCTCGCGAGCTACCGCGGCGTCCCGGTGGTCGGGATCATCCTGGCGGTGGCCTTCATCATCTATGCCTTCGTCATGCGCAGTACCGTCTTCGGCCGACAGGTGTATGCCGTGGGAGGCAACGTGGCCGCCGCCCGGCTGTCCGGAGTCAAGACCAAACGGGTCACCTTCCTGGTGTTCGTCAACATGGGTCTGCTGTCGGCGCTGGCCGGTCTGCTCTTCGCGGCGCGGCTCAACTCGGCCACCCCGCAAGCGGGAATCGGCATGGAGTTGGAGGCGATCGCCGCGGCATTCATCGGCGGCGCATCGGCCAACGGCGGGGTGGGGACCGTGTTCGGGGCCATCATCGGCGGTTTCGTCCTGGGCGTGTTGAACAACGGCATGTCGTTGATCGGTATCGGCAGCGATGTCCAGCAGGTCATCAAGGGCCTGGTGCTGTTGGCCGCGGTCGGATTCGACGTCTACAACAAGAAGAAGGGCGGTTCCTAGCGTCATGGACCGGTTCGACCGCGACATCCTCGACTACGTGCGCAGTTGGTCGCCCTACGGTGGCCCGCCCGCCGACGAGGTTCTCGCCGAGTTCGGACTGACACCGGGCCAGCTCGCCGAACGGGTCGACCGACTCATCGCCGCCGAGAACGCCCGATTTGCACGAGAACTCGCACAACCCTGGCGGCGCGTGCAGGCCGCGCGCGAACACGCCCGGATGATCAGTACATGACCGCCGGGCCACTGCGATGGCCGTTGGCCGACGGACGCGAACTGCTCTTCTTCTCGCTGCCCGGACACGCTGCCGCGCCCCAGTCCGACCGCCGCGTCGTGCCGCCGCGGGGTAGTTCGCGCACCCACCTGCGGCTGGACCGGCAGACCGGGGAATGGGTGGTCATCGCGGCGCTGCGCCAGAATCGCACCTACAAGCCGACGCCCGACCAGTGCCCACTGTGCCCGGGGCCGTCGGGGGTCTCCAGCGAGGTGCCCGCACCCGACTACGACGTGGTGGTGTTCGAAAACAGGTTTCCCAGTCTGGCCGGTGAGAGCACCGGCGGGCTTCCCGACGCCGTCGACGGGTTCACCTCCGCACCGGGCACCGGTCACTGTGAGGTCATCGCCTTCTCCAGCAATCACACCGGCCGCTTCGCCGATCTGGATGATGCCCACGCGCTGCTGGTCGTGCAGGCCTGGCGACACCGCACCGCGGAGTTGATGGCGCGACCGGGCATCGAAGAGGTCTTCTGCTTCGAGAACCGTGGTGAGGAGATCGGGGTGACACTGACCCATCCGCACGGTCAGATCTACGCCTACCCGTATCTGACACCTCGCACCGCCACGATGCTACGGCAGGCAGCGTTGCACCGAGAGCGCCACGGCACCAACCTTTTTGCCCGGATACTCGCCGACGAGATCGCCACCGGCACGCGGATCGTTGCCCATAACGCGGCGTTCACCGCGTTTGTCCCGTTCGCTTCGCGCTGGCCGTTGGAGGTGCACATCTATCCGAACAGGTTCGTACGCAACTTGACCGATCTCGACGAGGCGGAGCTGCAGTGTTTTGCGCAGATCTACCTCGACATCCTCGGGCGGCTCGACCGGCTCTATGACGCGCCACTGCCCTACATGTCGGCGCTGCACCAGTACACCGCCGACGACGCGCAACGCGAGGGGTACTTTCACGTCGAACTGCTCTCGATTCGGCGCACCGCCAGCAAGATCAAGTATCTGGCCAGTTCGGAGTCCGCGATGGGCGCGTTCATCAACGACACCACACCCGAGGTGGTCGCCGCCAGGCTGCGGGACCTATGAATATGGCTGCGGCGCAACAGACCGTCGTGTACAGCGCGCCGGGCCGCATCAACCTCATCGGCGAGCACACCGACTACAACCTCGGATTCGCGTTGCCCATCGCACTGCCCGAACGCACCACGGTGACATTCCTGCCCGACGGCAGCGACACGCTCCTGGTGCGCAGCGACCGGGAGCCGGGTCCAGTTCGGGTGGCCCTGGACACGGCGCCCGGTGACGTCGGCGGCTGGGCCGCCTACGTGGCCGGGGTGATGTGGGCGTTGCGCAGCGGCGGGCATCGCGTGCCCGGTGGCTCGATGGCCGTCACCGGCGGTGTCGAGACGGGTTCCGGGCTGGCGTCCTCGGCGGCGCTGGAGTGTGCGGTGCTGGGCGCGATCCTGGCCGCCACCGGGGAGCGGCTGGACCGCCTGGAACAGGCCCGAATCGCGCAGCGCGCGGAGAACAGCTATGTGGGAGCCCCCACGGGCCTGTTGGACCAGCTCGCGATTCTGTTCGCCGAGCAACGGCACGCGCAGCTGATCGACTTCCGCGATCTGACCGTGCGCTCCGTGCCGTTCGACCTCGAGGCCCACGGTGTCTCGCTGCTGGTGATCAATTCCCATGCCGCACATCGGCACGCCGGTGGCGAGTATGCCGCGCGGCGAGCATCGTGCGAGCGTGCAGCGGCCGCGCTCGGTGTCTGCACCCTGCGGGACCTACAGGATCATTCACCGCAGGTGTTGCGCACGCTCCCGGACTCCGAGGACGCCCGGCGCGCCCGACACGTCCTCACCGAGAATCAGCGTGTCCTGGATACCGTCGAGGCGCTGCACCGTCGCGATCTCCACGAGGCGGGCCTGCTGCTGACCGCATCGCAGGAATCGATGCGCGACGACTTCGAAATCACCACCGACCATATCGATCTGATCGCCGATTCGGCCGTGGCTGCCGGCGCGTTGGGGGCACGCATGACCGGAGGCGGTTTCGGCGGATGTGTCATCGCCCTGGTACGGGACGACACTGTCGGCGCGGTCAACGCCGCGGTGCGCGCCGCGACACGCTCCCATGGTCACCGCGAACCGACGATCACGGTGACTCATGCCGGTCGCGGCGCCGGCGGGTAGCCCGGTGGCGGGCGCCGCGCATGAGCTGGTGCTGCACATCGGCGATCGCACCGTGCGCGCGGTGGTCACCGAAGTGGCTGCGGCAGTTCGACAGCTACGCATCGACGGTGTCGACCTCATGCCCGGGTCCGAGGACTGCACGACCGCTCCCTTCAGCTGCGGCGCCGTCCTGGTTCCGTGGCCCAATCGAGTCCGCGACGGCCGCTGGGTGCACCGGAGCCGCACCCACCAACTCGAGATCACCGATACGGTCCACGGCAGTGCGCTGCACGGATTGCTGCGCGAGACCGTCCACCAGGTGCTGGCCCGCACGGCCTCTTCTGTCACGCTCGGCGCGCAGATCATCCCGCGGCCGGGATATCCATTCCACCTCGATACCGAGGTCTGCTACCGGCTTGTCGACGATGGACTGGTCGCGACGCACACGCTGCGCAACACCGGATCAGAATCCGCCCCGGCTGCCATCGGCGCGCACCCCTTTCTGATGATCGGCGACGTCCCCACCGAGACACTGACGCTCACCGTGAACGCATCCCATCACATCGACGTCGATGACCGGCTGATACCGGTCGGCCTCACCGCCGTGGATGGCACCGGGTGGGACCTGCGCTGCGGGCGCCGCATCGCCGATCTCGATCTCGACGACGCGTGGTCGGGCCTGACTCCTGGCGGCACCCACACCCTGCGCGCCCCCGACGGCCGCACCGTATCCCTTTGGGCCGACGACAATTTCGGTTTCGTTCAGGTGTTCATCACCCGCGTGTTCCCCCGCGGAGGACAGTTCGTCACCGCGGTCGCGCTCGAACCGATGACCGCCCCGGCGAACGCGTTGAACAGCGGTGTTGGCCTGCGCTGGCTGGCGCCCCAGGAGTCGATGTCCGCCGCGTGGGGCATCGGCTTCACCGACGGGTGCGGCCCGCGGTGAGGTGTCGCCGCGACACGTTCGGTCCGGCTCACACCAGGGTTAGCCGGTGTCACCGCCGCGGCCGGACGAACCGGCGGACCCCGCTGTCCGCGAGGTCGGCCCACTGTCGTTGTCCGCCTTAGGCTTCGACGTGGGGGCACCCGCGGTGGCGGCCGATCGGACCTTCCGCGGCGTGAGGGACTTCGGCTTCGGGACCTTCAACGCCGGCAGCTTGAAGGTCGGGAACGCGAACGAGGGCTTCTCCGCCTCCACCTCCGCCTCGGCGGCCTCGGTCACCGCGTCCTCGCCGGTGTTTTCCACGGCGGCCTGCTGTGGTGCGTCGGTGCTCGCCGCGCCGGAAGCCGTGGGCTTGAGCGACGCCGGCGCGGAATCGCCGGCCTGCGCCGTCGACAGTGTCAACACCGATTCGGTGTCGGGGATCTCCGTCGACGACACGTCCGGTCCCGGTGTTGGTACCCCGACCGCATCCGCCGTCGATGCCTGCTGGCCACCGAACAATGCACGTTCGGCGGCGACGAACCCGTCAAAGGCCGCCTTGACCGCGTCGATGAAAAAGCTCAGCGCCTCCGCCGGGGTGAACTTGCCATAGATATAGGTGCCCTCCAGGGCGCCCACCAAGGCAGTCTGAGTAGCCACGGCCAGCGGGAGGACAAGGCTACGGGCGATCAGCTGGGGCTGCTCGGCCCACCGCGGGTCAAGACCTGCCGCCGTGAGAGTCTCGGTCGCGCCGTCGAATATCGGCAGCGTGACCGCGGTCTGGGTGGCAAACACCGTCGTCAGCGCGTACCCGATGACGCCCACCGGCTGCGCGTAGGGAGCAAATGGGTTATAGGCGGTCAGTTGCACCGGCAGCGTTTTCACCTGGTGAACCACTGCGGGCCCGACGTTCTCGATTGCGCGCTGCACCGGCGGCGCGCTCACCGTGGCGGCCGTCGTGACCATCACGGCACCGGTCAGCGCCACCATCGGTGCCATCCGCACCCGCACATTACTTTGAGCGTCCACCGCTCCCCCTTCGGTTAGATGAGGGTTTCATCTAATCACAGATCTGTTTGCTGCCGGGGTTGAATTGGGCTACTGATAGCTGCATTCACCTAGAAGCGCATTTGCCCCAGCGTGCCACGCACACGAGCTAGGGCGTGTCTCCCATATTGGTGTGGGTGTTGAGGCGATGCTGTTGGGGTGACGACGGGTTCGCGGTATCGGGTTTTCAATGACGCTCAGTGGGAGTTGATTTCGGGGCTTTTGCCGTCTAACCAGGGGCGTCGGGGGCATCCGTTCGGTGATGACCGGCGGGTGGTCGAAGGCATCGTCTACCGGTACCGCACTGGAGTTCCGTGGCGTGATCTGCCGCGTTCGGAGTTTGGGCCGTGGCAGACGGTGTGGAAGCGGCATCGTCGCTACGCCAGCGATGGCACGTGGGACCGGGTGCTGCAGATGTTGTTGGCGACCGCTGATGCCGACGGCCAGCTGGACTGGACGGTCTCGATCGATGCCACGATCAACCGTGCCCATCAGCACGCGACGAACACAACCCGACCTGATCAGGACACAGGGGGCTCGGTCGAATTACACGGATCTGCCGCTGTGTGAGTGTGAACCTGCAGGTCACGGCATCGGGCGGTCTCGTGGCGGGTTGACCACCAAAATCCACACCGCGGTCGATGGTCGCGGACGGCCGCTGGCTGTGGTGGTCACCGGCGGTCAACGCAACGACGGCGCCGTGCTGGCACAGGTTCTCGATGAGATCGTTGTGCCACGTCACCGCGGGCGTGCTCGTTCGCGCCCCGATGCGGTGATCGCCGATCGGGCCTAGTCCAGCGGAGTCTCCCGACGACTGCTCCGTGGCCGCGGGATCACCGCGGTCATTCCGCAGAAGCGCGATAAGATCGCCGCGCGAAAACGACGCGGCAGTGCTGGTGGCCGACCGCCAACCCTCGATGAGATGCGCTACAAGCAGCGCAATCTCGTCGAACGGTCATACGCACTGCTCAAACAATGGCGCGGGTTGGCCACCCGCTACGACAAACTCGCCATCGTCTACCGAGCCGCAGTCGTCCTGAGCGCATGCATCATCTGGACGCGCCATTTAGGAGACACGCTCTAGCAGCAGACTGTCACCATGCGGTCCGAGTTGTGGGCAAGTGTGCACGCCGAGCGCGCCGCCCTCGTCGATGATCTCACCGACCACGAGCACCTCGATTGGACCACGCCCTCGCTGTGCGCCGGCTGGGACGTTCACGACGTCGTCGTCCATCTCGCGGCCACCGCGACCCTGTCACTGCCGAGATTCGCCGCAGAGTTGGTCCTTGCCGGATTCCGCCCGCAGCGCATCGCCGACAAGCACATCACCGCAGGCCGTCATCGCTGCCCGCGACAAGCGCTCGAAGCCCTGCGCTCCGCGACCTACGCGACGGCATCACCGCCGCAACCCATCATCACACGGGTGATCGAGATCGTCGTTCACTCAGAAGACATTCGGCGCCCGTTGCAGATCATCCACACCTATGACATGACCCACATCGCCGCGGCCCTGCGCTATCTGTCACGTGACCATCGGTTCGGGGCGAAGTCCTTGGTCGACGGACTACAGCTGTGCGCGACCGACGCCGATATCGCCATCGGATATGGCGAGCGCGTCGAAGGCCCCGCGGTATCGCTGCTCCTCGCGGCGTCCGGCCGACGGTCGGCGACCAAAGATCTCAGGGGTCCCGGCCGCCAGGTGTTGGCGCAACGTATGACGTTTCAGCCTCAGACTGTCGATGGTGATAACGAGGACGCGGACTGACTGCCGCAACGCGGTGGCTCCGTGCTTCGGCCTCCACTGCCAACGCCTGCAGAATGCGCAACATTCGGCGCTCCGACGGCGCCGACAAGCTCATGAACTGTCGGTCACGGAGCGCCGCGAGTGCGGGGTGCCACCGGCCGATGCGATGAGCGTTGACCACCTCAGCCGCCGGGGTGGTGATCCAGTACGGGGCATCTTCTATCCGCAGGACAAGTTTCTCCCAGCCACCGTCAGTATCCAGCGTCAGCTGTTTGCCCGCTGGCGTCAGTCCATGGCGGTTCACGGCGGCGACCAGTGACGAAAAGGCCGCGGGCCCCTGCTTCGACTCGCACCGGAGTTCACCACCGGCCGCGATCACTTCGGCGACCAAATCTCGCGCCCGACTCGAGGTTTTCTGTTTCGCCGTCTGCGGGGGCGCTGATTGGTTCAGAGATCCGGCGACTGGGAGACTTGCGACTGCCATACGCTCCAGGGAAGTATCAACGTCCACCGGCCGGCTGCGCTTCTTCGACCAGTGGCCGGAGGGATACTCACTCTTTTCCAGATAATGCTGACCCGCTGGCAGGATCGCCGCGCCCCAGTTCCCGCCCTGCTTCGACACCGATACCAGCCGGCGGGACGCCAGAGCAATGGCCGTCGTTTTGAAGGTGAAGTCCGACCACCGACCATCGGGACACCCATCGCTGATCCACTGCAGCACGTCCAGCTGTCGACTATTCAGTGGAGCATTCAGGGCCACATTCGTTTTCGACCACGATGGGGCGTCGACATCTCGTTGAACGACCGGGGCTGCCGACGGCGAAACTCGCGGAGGTCGCGGCCGCGAGTTCCTTCTCTACAAGCCAACAGATCTCAGCCCGACACGCCGAGCGGCTGCAAATTCGGCAAACTTTGTCCACAAGTAACTACACTGTTGTAACTTGCGGCGCCAGGCCTTTGACCTGGGCGTTTTGCAGTCACTCCACAGCATCCTGTGAGTGATTTCGGAGTTATCCCCATCGAAGCTAGATCGTTGTCGTTCCGACATACCGCATCTCGTCTGGTGGGGGCTTTAAAATCCAAGAAGGTCCAGACCGATGGTCGTTCTGGATGAGAAGTCCCCGGCCTGGAACCTCTTGGCTGCTCTGGCAGGCAGGCCTTGACGGTAACACCGGCACTTGTCGGGAGCAGCGGCCACCCGCCGCTTGCCCGGCCGTGGACTTCGCCATGCACGGCGTACAACCATGTCTCACAGTGCGTAAGGAGCACCAGTGGCGAAGAGTCAAGGGCCGAACAGTCGGCATGTCGTACCCAATCCCGGTGGCGGGTGGGACGTGAAGAAGCCTCGCGCAAACCGCGCCAGCGCCCACACTGACACCCAGCGAGAGGCCACACAGCGGGCTACCGAGATCGTCCGCAATAGTGGCGGCGGCGAAGTCCGGATCCACGGTCGCGACGGCCAAGTTCGCGATTCCACTACCATCGCACCGGGCAATGACCCGTATCCACCGAAGGGCTGAGCGGTGGCAGGATTGCGGATTCCGAGCATTACCCTTGGCGGTTTCGTCGAGTTTGCCTCGGCGATGTCGAGCGGCCGAATTACCGCTGTGCAGAACGTCATTGCGAACGAGTCTGGTGACTACGACCCCAGTCACGACTTCTACCGTCAGTTCCGGATCGCAGTCGCGGAAGGAATCGCGAACCGCAACGACGAGATCCGCGTGCGCCAGGCGGTGGAACAGTGCACTCCCAAGCGCCGGAAGCACTATGAAGCCTTGGCGAGTGGGTGGATTCGCTGGCGTAGGGGCAAGGACCTCGAGATCTTCTCTCAACCACGCGAATGGCACTGCGATGGGCTCGATGTCAGAGTCTCACCGCAGTTCGTGTGGAGGAAGAAGGGCGACACCTATCTCGTATGGTCCTACTTCAAGGACGCTGAGCTGACCCGCGACGGCATCCAGTCTGCCATCCGGCTTATCGAGATGACCCACGCCGATAGCGGGCATCAGGTTGCGCTGCTCGATGTGCGACGAGGGAATATTCATCACGCGGCGAAACGGCGGCGCAAGGGATTCGACGCGTGGCTGACGAGTGAGGCGGCTGCCTTCATCTCGCTGCTCGGGTCCATCAGAAACGTCGCGTAGATCCCCGCTTCGTCGGGTTAGGTGACGTGACTGATTGGTGCTGTGTGGCTGCATGAGTCCGCGCCGCGTTGGTGCGGACTCAGGTGCCCCAGCGACGAAGATGCGAGAGCGCGTATCCCAGGCTGACCGGTATAAGTAAAGTGCAATCGCGATAGCGCGAGCTGGGGAACCGCTGTCCGGGCAACTGACGACGGCACGGCTGGGCATGCGACGCCAGAGATCCAACCACGTGCACGTCCATGCGCGTAGGGTCCAGCGACGCACCACTAGCCACCTTGAGAAACCTACGACCGGCGCGATTCGGAGATACATGCACATCAAGTGCTTCCGTGTGGAGAACTTCCGACGACTCAAGCGCGCGCTGGTACAGCTGGAGGCAGACCGGACGATCTTCGTCGGCGCAAACAACAGCGGCAAGACCTCAGCGACACATCTGTTCCAAATGTTCCTTGGAACACAGCCGCGCGTGCCCATCCAGATCTACGACTTCACCGCCGACTGCTGGGACCAATTCACCTCCTTCGATGCCCAGACCGGCAACCCCGAGGCAGAACTCCCCAGCATCGTCTTCGACCTGTGGTTTGACGTCGACGACGACAATCTGCACCGCGTTCTTGCGCTGCTGCCCAGCTTGGACTGGGCAGGTGAGCCCGTGGGAGTGCGCATCGCCTACACCGTCCGCGACGGTGCCCAGTTGCTCGTCAACTATCGCGAGGCGTTGGACAAGGCCGCCAGCGAAGCCGGCGACGGCCAAGGCTCGTACCAGCCCTGGCCGCACAACCTGTTCGATTATCTGACCCGACGACTCCCGCAGGAATACGAGTTCAAGTACTACTTACTCGACGCCACACAATGCAACGCGGACCTCGAACCCATCGGCGGCTACGAGCCGTTCTTCCTGGGAACGGCCGCCGGCGGTGCGGCCAAGCTACTGGACGCGATCGTCAGGGTCGACTTCCTCGACGCGCAGCGCCACCTCTCCGATGCCGAATCACGCGGCAGAAGCGAAGACCTGTCCAAACGGCTGAGTCGCTTCTATGACCGCAATCTGGACAAACTCGACAATGACATCGACGCGCTCAGCGCGATCGCCGATTCCGAGGACCGGCTCAACGCGCATTTCGCCGAAGTGTTCAAGCCCATCCTTTCCCGCTTGGGCGAGGTCGGGTACCCCGGACTTGCCAATCCCGGGCTGGTCGTCAAGGCCGAGTTCAATACCCGCGGCATCCTCGGCACCAGCGCCAAGATCCACTACGCCTTGCCCGCCGAACCCACCTCAGGGTCACCAACCGGGCACACTCTGCCCGATCAATACAACGGTCTCGGCTTCAAGAACCTCATATATATGGTCGTCGAGGTCCTCGACTTCCACCAAGCCTGGCTCGACGCCACCACCGACCGTCCGCCGATTCACCTCGTCGTGATCGAAGAACCCGAAGTGCACCTTCACGCTCAGTTGCAGCAGGTCTTCATTCGCAAGATCCTCGAAATCATCCCCAGTCAAGAACCCGGGTTTCAAACGCAACTGGTCGCGACGACACACTCACCGCACATCATCTACGAGAGCAACTTCACACCTATCCGCTACTTTTGCCGCGCTCCCGCACCCGATGGCGTGCACCTCACCGAGGTCAAAAACCTGTCCACCTTTTACCTCGCCGAAGAACAAACCACCAGGGACTTTCTGCAGCAATACATCAAGCTCACTCACTGCGACCTGTTCTTCGCCGACGCGGCGGTCCTGGTGGAGGGAAACGTCGAACGGCTTCTGCTGCCGGCCGTCATCGAACACGTCGTTCCCGAACTCAAGTCCTGCCACCTAACCATCCTCGAAGTGGGCGGCGCCTTCGCCTTTCGCTTCCAGAAGCTCATGACCTTTCTCGGCCTACCCACCCTCGTGATCACCGACCTCGACAGCGTGCTACCCAGCACTGCCACCGCGGACGCTGATGGCGATGACCTCACCGGCTCCAGCTGCCCGGTCGAAACCCCAGGGGCGCGGACCTCGAATCAAACATTGATCCAATGGCTCCCCCAACTCACCGGTGTCGCCGATCTTCTCGCAGCTGGTGAGGATCTCAAGGCCCCGGCCCAACCTGATGGATCACCCGGCCTCATCCGGGTTGCCTACCAGACCAGAGAAACCGTCACCTGGCAAGGCGTTACCGATAAGCGAGCAGGCCGCACCCTCGAAGAGGCTTTCGCCCTACAGAATCTCGACTGGACACAGAGCACTCAAGGCCAGTCTCTGGGCCTCAAGATCGCTAAAGCCGACGAACTGTCGATCACCGAGTTGCATGACAGACTGTTTAAACGGGTCAAATCCTTCGACAAAACCGCTTTTGCCCTCGGGGTGATCGCCGCGGTCGACCAGACGTGGCAGGTGCCCGAGTACATCATCGAGGGATTGAGATGGCTCCACACCAAACTCGACTTCGTCGCACCCGAGAGCGTTGAGGACGCCGCAACACCCGAACCCGGTCCGCCGCATGCCGTGACGCCGACCGATACCGACTCCGCCGCGGATTCGGAGGATGGCCAGTGACCTCCCGGCTCGGCACCCCGGACACCGATGCCGACCTCGAGATCCGCCGAATCCTGGATCTACAACCGTCCACCGGCTTCACCGTCATCGCGGGCGCCGGCTCGGGAAAGACCACGTCGTTAGTGAAGGCGCTGGCCCACATCACCGACACCCGCGGCCCCGAACTGCTTGCCAAGACGCAGCGCGTCGCATGCATCACCTACACCGAAGTGGCTGCCGCGGAGATCCACGCCGACCTTGGCAAAGATCCACTCGCAGCGGTATCGACAATCCACAGCTTCCTCTGGTCGTTGGTCAAGCCGTTTCACAACGACATCAGCGCCTGGGTGTCGGCAACCTTCGACGACAAGATTTCCACGCTCGTCGCCAAGCAGTCCAACTACCCAAAGGGCACGCACGCAAGCACCAGGACCAAAGATGACGCAGCACTCGAGAAAGCTCAGCACCAGCAGCGCCTCATCAGCGAAGTAACACACTGGCAGTATGGCGTCGGCAGTGACTACGCCCGCGGCGTCCTAGGCCACAACGACATACTCAAGATGGTCCCGCAGATGGTCACGTCCCGAAGGCTGCTGTCGCGGATCGTATCCCGCCAATACCCGTTCATCTTCGTCGACGAGAGCCAAGACACGTTTCCTGAAGTCGTCGAATGCCTCTCGCACGTCTGGACCGCAGCGCAAGGCGCCATGTGCCTCGGATTCTTCGGCGACCCCATGCAACAGATCTACCTGCACGGCGTGGGAAGCATCGAGCTGCGACCGGACTGGCTGAAGGTCGCGAAACCTCAAAATTTCCGATCATCGCGCCGAGTCCTGAGCTGCGTCAACGCGGTCCGCGCCGAAGCGGATTCACTGCAGCAAGTCAGTGGGCTCGGCGACTCCCAAACCGAAGGCGAAGCTTACCTGTTCGTGCTCCCCGCCGACGGTGATCGCAGCGCGAACCTCGAGAAAGTTCGCGCCCGGCTCGACGAATACGGCCAACCAGGACAATGGACACGCAGTGCACGCGACGGTGGCGCCAAGGTCCTGATGATCGCGCACCGCATGGCGGCCCGCAGGCTGGGCTTTGAGAACCTCCACAGCGCCTTCAACGACAAGGCCGGCTACGCGTTCGAAGAAACCTTCAAGGACGGCACGGCGTGGCCGCTTACCCCGTTCCGCGATGTCATCCTCCCTCTATACACGGCCGCCGGACCCGCCGCACCCGAGGTGCTGGCCCTCCTGCGGCGGCACAGTCCGATACTCAGAGACGCCTCGCCGTCTGCGGTACTCCGCGCGCAACTCAAAGCCGCCCGCGCCGCAGTGCAAGAGCTCCGAAACCTCGCCAGCAGCAACGATGTCACGCTAGGCGAGGTTCTGAACTTCGCAGCCAAGCATGGCCTCGTCGAGCTCGATCCACGAATGACTGCCTTCCTCGAGCCCGACGACGACCACCGCAACGCCATCCTCGACGAACGCACCAACAAGGTCCTCGACGCAATGACCCGCTGTGCGTTCGCCGAACTGAGCGGCTACTACGTCTACGTCAACCACGAATCGCCCTACTCAACTCAACACGGAACCAAAGGCGCCGAATTCGACCGGGTAGTCGTGGTCCTCGACGACGAAGAAGGTCGCTTCAACCAATACTCCTACGAGAAGCTCCTTGGCCTGAAAGCACTGTCAGCGACCGACATTCGCAACCGTGATGAAGGTCGGGACACCACGGTCGACCGCACCCGTCGGCTGCTCTACGTGTGCGTCTCACGAGCCCGGCAATCACTCGCGATCGTCCTATTCGTCGCAGACCCCGCAGGTGCGGTCGATGTTGTGAAACGGTCCGCGCTCGGGCCTCACATCGACATCCGCGGCTTGTCGGATCTGTGACCACCCCTCTGCCAGTGCGACACGATCCAAAGTGAGTGGTCCCCCTACGACATCCTCGCCGCCACCATCGCGGGTAAAGGCCCATCGTCGGTCAAGTCCATGGACGTGACCGAGGTCCAACAGGGTTTGAACACGCACATCCTTCGCAGCACATCCTCCTATCTCGACCGCCTCAGCCCGTCTTCGGAGTCGATTCTGCGGTGAACGATGCGCCTCTCAACAATGCCGATTGCGCGTCCCTGCGAATCAAGCCACTTAGCCGCCCGACAACGACTGCTCGCGGGAAGGAGTGCGACTTGTCGAGTTAGCTTGACTAATGTTCACAAATGCGTTCACAAACCCCACGAGAACGGCCCCCGGAGAGATCTCCGAGGGCCGTTCTACCTAGTAGCGGGGACAGGATTCGAACCTGCGACCTCTGGGTTATGAGCCCAGCGAGCTACCGAGCTGCTCCACCCCGCGTCGGTGAACACAACATTACCCAAGGGAGTGCAGCGCACCAAATCGGGTGCTCAGCGCCGGTTTCTACGCCGTAAAGCGCACCACCAGACCGGTCTTGAAAACCCCTGCCGGGTCATACCGGTCGGCCAACACCGCCAACCGGTGCCGGGTGTCCTCGTCATAGACCCGCGCCATCCGCTCCGCGTTCGCTGCGGGCGCAAAATTGGGCAGCAGCCCACCGGTCGACCACGGAGCCAGCGCGCGCGCCAGCGCGCCCGCCTGGGCCGGCACCAACTCCGCGGCCGGGCCCATCGGAACTCCGATGATGGTGACCGCATACGCCGCCTGACGATGGCAGAACGCACTGCGGTGCGGGGCCTGGCGAGCCATCGCCCCGCCGAGCAGCCGCACCTCGACGATGGTCTGCACCGACGCCGAGCCGGGACCCGCGGCGGTCAGCAGGATATCGACTGCCGCCGAACCGAACTCGCGCAGCAACACCTGTTCCTCGTATGTCGGCATCGGATCGACCGGGTCGGCGTGCACCGCGCCGATCGCCGCATACGGCAGCACCCCGACGGTGTCGAGCACCGGCGTCGCCGCTTCCCGCATCGGCGCCAACAAAGCTGCCGCCTCGGCGAAATCGTCCAGCGCGGTGTAGCGCACCGCGACGGTCAGCCGGCCCGCCAACTCCTCGGGCACGCCGGGTAACGGCGGCAACTGCTGAAAGGCGATGGAGGTGTTGATGTTCTCCGGCAGCCCCACGCTCCACTGTTGCCAGCTGCCCAGCACGGCTGCGGCATCCGCGCCGTCGAAATACAGTGCCCCGCCATAGAACTCGGCGATCGGCAGCAGATCGATCTCGACGCCGGTGACGATGCCGAGGGTGGCCTTGCCACCGCGCAGCCCCCAGAACAGCTCGGCATGCTCGTCGGGGGTGACATGCAGGAACTCGCCGTCGCCGGTCACCAGATCAAAAGACCGCACGTAGTCCGCGGACACCCCGACGCTGCGCACCAACGGGCCGACGCCGGCGCCGGTGAGGAAGCCCACCACCCCCACGTTCGGGGACGACCCGCACAGCGGCGCCAGCCCGTGCGGTGCGGCCGCGTCCAGGACATGCTGCCACCGAGCACCCGCGCCGACCCGGGCGGTGCGGGTCGCCAGATCCACCACGCAGCCCGTCATCGCGCTGGTCTGCACCAAGATGGTGTCCACACCCACCGGGATGGCGCCGTGCCCGGTCGCCTGCACCGTCACCCGAAGTCCACGGTCGCGGGCGAAACGCACGGTCTCGGCGACGTGATGCGGCGACGTGGCGAACACCACGGCGGCCGGCTGCACCGCCACGGCGACGTTCCACGGGGTGCAGCGTTCGTAGCCGGGCTCGCCGCGCAGTGCGACCAGGGCGCTGACGTGGTCGGGCAGTGCCGACACCACACCGTTGTCGACCGATTCGGCCAGGGTCATTCGAGGGTCCTTTCGGGCAGGGCTGTTCATTGCCCCCACCATGACCCGGCCCACTTGGCATCTTCTTGGAGTCGACCTCAAGTCATCCCGCGCACGCGAAAGTGCGGTCCCATCCGCACCCTCTCGGAGCGTCGCGGATGGGACCGCACTGTCGGCGGGAACGGAGCTAACGGGCCTCGCGGTACTTGTTCATCGCATCGTCGAGCCGCTGCAGCGCCTCACCGAACTCGGCGAAGTCACCACTGGTCTGCGCGGTCTGCATATTGTCCAGCGCCGCATTGACCTCCTGCAGCGCGGCGGCCTTGGCCCCCGACAACTGCACCGGCCCGCCCGGGACCGCGGCAGCGGGCGGCGGCGCGCTGGGCGCGCTCCCCTGCTGCGGCGGGGTGGCTTGCGGGTTGGCCGCGGGTTGCGCCGGCGGGCGCGCTGCCGGCTGGCCCTCGGCCGGCGCCGGGCCCGTCGCGGTCGAACCCGCACCCGCACCGAAGATCTCGTCGAGGGCATCGCGGACCGTCGGGCCGTAACCGACCTTGTCGTTGTACATCATCGCCACGCGAATCAGGCGCGGGTACGTCGACGCGGCATCGCTGGCACCCGGCGACGCGTAGATCGGCGCCACATAGAGCAGACCACCATTGCCGATCGGCAAGGTCAGCAGGTTGCCCCAGCGAATCCGGTTCTGGCCGTCGCGTCCGATCTGACCCAGCTCGGTGGACACCGCGGTATCGGTACTGATCGCGTTGAACGCCAGCTTCGGACCATTCACCTGGCCCGGAATGGTCAGCACCGTGAGCTTGCCGTAGGTCTCCGGATCCGAGCTCGCGCTGATATAGGCGGCCAGGAAGTCACGCCGGATCCAGTTCATCGCACTGGTCAGCTGGAACGACGGTGAGCCGTCCTGCCGGGCCTGATCGGTGGCCACGATGTAGTACGGCGGCTGGAAACTGCTGGCCGTCGGGTTCGGATCCAGTGGCACATCCCAGAAGTCGGCGTTGGTGAAGAACTTCACCGGGTCGTCGACGTGGTACTTGGCCAGCAATGCGCGCTGCACCTTGAACAGATCCTCGGGATAGCGCAGATGAGCCTGCAAGTCCGGCGAGATATCCGACTTCGGCTTCACCGTGTCCGGGAAGACCGCCATCCACGCCTTGAGCACCGGGTCGGACTCGTCCTGCGCGTACAGCGTCACCGTGCCGTCGTAGGCATCCACGGTGGCCTTCACCGAGTTCCGGATGTAGGACACCTGCTTGTCCGGCAGCAGCCGGTTGACGGCCACCTCGTTGGAGTCGATGGTGGCGTTCGACAGCGTGGTCAACTCCGAGTACGGGTAATTGTCCAGAGTGGTGTAACCGTCGACGATCCAGACCATCCGCTTGTTGACGATCGCGGGGTACACGCCGTTGTCGGTGGTCAACCACGGCGCCACCGCCTCGACCCGCTTGGCCGGGTCACGGTTGAACAGGATCCGGCTGTTCTCGCCGATCACGTTGGACAGCAGGAAGTTCCGCTCGGCGAACTTCGCCGCGAACACCATGCGGTTCACCCAGTTACCGATCCCCACGCCTCCGGTGCCACCGTAGGTGTAGTTCTTGGTCTCCATGTTGGTCTCGTAGTCGTACTCGCGGTCGACATCGCCGTTCTTGCCGACGATCGCGTAGTCGTCGGGGGCACTGGCGATCACCGGGCCGAAATAGATCCGCGGCTGATCCAGCGGCGCCGGGCCCGGGGACACCACGGAACCGTTCGCGCCGACCACACTGGCCAGGAACTCCGGGTAGCCACCGTTCTGGTTCGGGTCGTTGGCGATCCCGCGCACCGTGTTCGCCGGCGACGCGACGAAGCCGTTGCCGTGGGTGTAGACGGTGTGCCGGTTGATCCAGTCCCGCTGGTTGTCGATCAGGCGGTCCGGGTTCAGCTCACGCGCGGCCACCACATAGTCACGGATCTGACCGTCGGGGCCGACGTAGCGATCCATCGACAGCTGATCGGGGAAATTGTAGAAGTTCTTGCCCTGCTGGAACTGCGTGAAGGCCGGGCTGACGATCGTCGGATCGAGCAGGCGGATGTTCGAGGTGGTGGCCCGATCGGCGGCCACCTGCTGGGCCGTCGCGTTGGCGTCACCGCTGTAGTCGCGGTAGGTCACCACCTCGTCGGTCAGCCCGTAGGCGTGCCGGGTCGCGTCGATACTTCGGCTGATGTACTCGCTTTCCTTCTGCGCCGCATTGGGTTTGACGCTGAACTGCTCGACGACCAGCGGCCAGCCCGCGCCCACCACCAGCGAGGACAGCAGCAGCAGCACCAGACCGATGGCCGGGATACGCAGATCACGCAGGACCAGTGCGGAGAAGACCGCGACCGCACAGATGACGGCGATGGCCAGCAGGATCAACTTGGCCGGCAGCACCGCGTTGATATCGGTGTAGCCGGCACCGGTGAACGGCTTACCGGCGCGGGTGTTGCTCAGCAGTTCGTAGCGGTCCAGCCAGTACGCGGCGGCCTTGAGCAACACCAGGGTGCCCGCCAGCGCGATCAACTGGATGCGGGCCGCGCGGCTCAGCGCCCCGGTGCGTCCGGACAGCCGGATGCCACCGAACAGGTAATGCCCCAGCAGGTTGGCCACGAACGCCAGGAACACCGCAACGAACAAATAGGTCAGCACCAGCCGGTAGAAGGGCAGGTCGAACGCGTAGAAACCGAGATCGATGCCGAACTGCGGGTCGGTGATCCCGAACTCGCCGCCATGCAGGAACAACTGCACCTGCGGCCAGTAGCTCTGCGCGACGATGCCGGCAAGCAGGCCGATGAAAACCGGGATACCGATGCCGAACAGGCGCAGCCGGGTCATCACGGTGGTGCGGTAGCGGGCCACCGGATCGTTGGGACCCACCGTGGGCACGAACACCGGCCGGGTGCGGTAGGCCAGCGCCATCGCCGCGAACACCACCGCGCCGATCAGCAGGGCCACCACCAGGAACAGCACGATGCGGGTGAACAGCACCGTGGTGAACACCGAGCGGTAGCCGAGCTCGCCGAAGAACAGCCAGTCGACGTACCCGTCGATGAACCGGGGACCCACCAACAACAACAGGACGACAGCTACCGCGACGCCGATCAGAACCCGGCTCCGACGTGTCAGCTGCGGCATTCGCGCCGCCGGCCGCATACCCAACTCTTCAACTCCAGTCCGTGGTCTGTGGCCTCCCCCAAGTGTGCGTCCTGGGTTGACGTGCCACGCCTTGATCCAACTCTACGCAGTACCCGCCAAGGAACTTCTCAGCATGTGGGGGGTTCGCCACCGGCAGAAATCGTGTTCAGCGCATCCACCGCCGTGGTGAGCGTCTCCACCTTCACCAGTTGCAGACCGTCCTCGTGTGCGGTGCGCGCCTCGGCGCAGTTCTCGGCGGGCACCAGGAACACCGTCGCCCCGGCCTCGCGCGCCGCCAGCATCTTGTGGGTGATGCCGCCGATCGAACCCACCTTGCCCTCGGCGTCGATGGTGCCGGTGCCGGCAACGAACTTGCCGTCGTTGAGTTCACCGGTGGTCAGCTTGTCGACGACGGCCAGGCTGAACATCAGTCCCGCCGACGGCCCCCCGATGTTGGCCAGATTGAACTCGATGTCGAACGGCGCCCACGGCGCGTCCAACACCCCGATGCCGAGGTAGCCCTGATCCTTCTCGGGGTGCTTGCCCAGGGTGATGGTGGCGGTGCCGACACCGCCGTTCTTGCGCCGGTAATCGATGACGATCGGCTCACCGGGTTTGGTGTTCTTCACGACGTCCTGGAACGCGTCGAGGTCGGGAACCTCGACATTGTTGACCATGTCGATGGCGTCGCCGGGTTCCAGTTTCCCCGCCGAGGGACCCTTGTCCTCCACCGTCTGCACCGTGACCGCCTTCGGGTACTTCAGGAAGGACAGCGCCGCGTACTCGGCATCGTCCTCGGAGCGCTTGAAGTCCTCGGTGTTGCCCTTGTCGATATCGTCCTTCGACTTGTCCGGCGGATACACCAACTCACGCGGGATCAGCTGATCGCGGCCCGACATCCACAACACCAGCGCCTGGCCCAAGGTCAGTCCGTCGCGCTGGGACACCGTCGTCATGTTCAGATGACCCGAGGTCGGGTGGGTGATCTGCCCGGCCACCCCATCGGTGGTCTTGATGTCCACGACCTGTTTACCGTCGACCTCACCGAGGGTGTCGAACGTCGGACCCGGCCCCAACGCGACGAAGGGCACCGTCACCACCGACAGCAGCAAGCCGAACGCCACGATGGGCACCAGCGCCACCACCAGCGTCAAAATCCGCCTGTTCACGCCGCCCACAGTAGAGCGCGTTCACCCACAGCGTGACCCGCGGCCCCACCCGCGCCACCACCGGTGGGTACCGTTGACGCTATGGCTGACCTGCCCTTCGGCTTCTCCCACGGAGATGACCCGGATCCTGACAAGCGCAAGAAAGATCCCGCCGGGGATCCGTTCGGGCTGGGCGGTGGAGGTTTCGACATGTCCGATCTCGGCCAGATCTTCACCCGGCTCGGTGAGATGTTCAGCGGTACAGGCGCTATGGCCGGTGGCGGGCAGCAGTCCGGGCCGGTCAACTACGACCTCGCCCGCCAGCTGGCAACCAGCTCCATCGGCTTCGTGGCACCGGTACCCGAATCCACCAGCGCCGCGATCGCCGATGCGGTGCGGCTGGCCGAAACCTGGCTCGACGGGGCCACCGCACTACCCGCCGGAACCACCCGCACGGTGGCGTGGACGCCGACCGACTGGCTGGACAACACCCTGGACACCTGGAAGCGGCTGTGCGACCCGGTGGCCGAGCAGATCTCCACGGTGTGGGCCTCCGCACTGCCCCAGGAGGCTCAGGCGATGGCCGGCCCGCTGCTGGCCATGATGTCCCAGATGGGCGGGATGGCCTTCGGCAGCCAATTGGGTCAAGCCCTGGGAAAGCTGTCCAAGGAGGTGCTGACCTCCACCGATATCGGATTGCCGCTGGGCCCCAAGGGGGTTGCCGCACTGATGCCCGAGGCCGTGGACGCCCTCACCGAGGGGCTGGAGCAGCCGCGCAGCGAGGTACTGACCTTCCTGGCCGCCCGCGAGGCGGCCCATCACCGGTTGTTCAGCCATGTGCCGTGGCTGTCCAGCCAGTTGCTCAGCGCGGTCGAGGCCTTCGCCAAGGGCATGAAGATCGACATGAGCGGTATCGAGGACCTGGCCCAAGGCTTCAACCCGGCCTCACTGGCCGATCCGGCGGCCATGGAACAGCTGCTCAGCCAGGGCATGTTCGAGCCCAAGGCCACCCCCGAGCAGACCGCCGCTCTGGAACGGCTGGAGACCCTGCTGGCGCTCATCGAAGGGTGGGTCCAGACGGTGGTCATCGCCGCGCTCGGGGACCGGCTTCCGGGTACCGAGGCACTCAGCGAGACGATGCGGCGCCGACGCGCCACCGGCGGCCCCGCCGAGCAGACGTTCGCCACCCTGGTCGGGCTGGAACTGCGGCCCCGCAAGATGCGCGAGGCCGCCGCGCTGTGGGACAAGCTGACCGAGGCCGTCGGCGCAGACGCCCGCGACGCCGTCTGGCAGCACCCCGACCTGCTGCCCGGTGCCACCGACCTCGACGAGCCGGCCGCCTTCATCGACCGGGTCATCGGCGGTGACACCAGCGGTATCGACCAACTACTGGAAGACCTGGAGCGCGACGAGGGCCCCGACGGCCCTGTGGATAACTGACGCGGCCAACCCGCCCGTCGTGACACAGTCATGGCATGCCGCGCTACGCGCTCAACCCCGCGATGGCGGTCCTGCTGCGGCCCGAGGGGACGGTGCAGGTCGGCTGGGATCCGCGCCGCGCCGTGCTGGTGCACCCGCCGGCCGGACTGACCGGACCCCAGCTGGCCCGGCTGCTGCGGCGCCTGCAGGTCCCGGTCACCGCCGCCGAATTGAGCACCCACACCGGTGATCTCGACGTGCCTGCGGACACCGTCACCGGGCTGCTGGACGCGCTCGTCGCCGCCGGGGTGGTGACCCGTACCCGACCGCCGCGGCGGTCGGTGTCGGTGCGGGTGCACGGCCGCGGGCCGCTGTCGGATCTGCTCACCGGGTCACTGCGCTGTTCGGGGACCCGGGTGACGCGCAGCAGCCGGCGCCATGCCGTGGTCACCGCCGAGCACACCGATCTGGTCGTGCTGGCCGACGCGCTCATCACCGATCCGCGAATACTGCGCGATCTGCATGCTGCCCGGGTGCCGCACCTTCCGGTCCGGGTGCGCGACGGCACCGGCTTGGTGGGGCCGCTGGTGATCCCCGGACTGACATCGTGTCTGGCATGCGCCGATCTGCATCGCAGCGAGCGGGATGCGGCCTGGCCGGCGCTGGCCGCCCAGCTGCGGCACGCCGTGACCACCGCCGACCGGGCCACCGTGCTCGGCACCGCGGCGCTGGCCCTCACTCAGGTGGATCTGGTGCTGCGGGCCATCCGGGACGGCGCGGGCACCGAGGGGCCGCCGGAACCCATCACGCTGGACACCACCGTCGAATTCGATGTCAGCACCGGCTCGGTGCTGACCAGGCGCTGGTCACGTCACCCGGCCTGCGGATGCTGAGGTCACATGTCGCCCGTTCGTTGCAGCACATTCAGGGTCGTCATGGATGATGGAGAGGTGTCAGAAATCAAAAGAGGCAGCGTCGCGCGCAACGCGAAGCTGGCCTCACTCCCCGTCGGTATGGCCGGACGGGCCGCGCTCGGGATCGGCAAGCGGCTGGCCGGCAAATCGAAGGACGAAGTCACCGCGGAGCTGATGGACAAGGCGGCCCAACAGCTGTTCACCGTGCTCGGTGAACTCAAGGGCGGGGCCATGAAGGTCGGGCAGGCCCTCTCGGTGATGGAAGCCGCGATCCCCGAGCAGTACGGCAAGCCCTACCGCGAGGCGCTGACCAAACTGCAGCGCGAGGCCCCGCCGCTGCCGGCAGCCAAGGTGCACCGCGTCCTGGACGGGCAGCTCGGCACCAAATGGCGTGAACGATTCCGCTCCTTCGACGACACACCGGTCGCCTCGGCCAGCATCGGGCAGGTGCACAAGGCGGTGTGGTCGGACGGCCGCGAGGTGGCGGTCAAGATCCAGTACCCGGGCGCCGATGAGGCGTTGCGCGCCGACCTGAAAACCATCCAGCGGTTGACCGGGGTGTTCAAACAGCTCGCCCCGGGCGCCGATATCGAGAGTGTGGTCGCCGAACTGATCGAGCGCACCGAGATGGAACTGGATTACCGGCTCGAAGCCGACAACCAACGCGCCTTCGCCAAGGCCTACGCCGACGACCCGCATTTCGTGGTGCCCGCGGTGATCGCGAGCGCACCCAAGGTCGTCATCGCCGAATGGATCGAAGGCGTCCCGATGTCGGTCATCATCCGCGAGGGCACCCCCGAACAACGCGACACGATGGGCACCCGACTCACCGAACTGACCTTCGGGGCGCCCAAGCGGCTGGAGATGATGCACGGCGACGCGCACCCAGGCAACTTCATGCTGATGCCCGACGGACGGATGGGCGTCATCGATTTCGGTGCCGTCGCACCACTTCCCGGCGGATTCCCGGCCACACTGGGCACCTGCATCCGGCTGGCCAGGGACAAGAACTACGTTGAACTGTTACCGGCGATGCAGGCCGCCGGGTTCATCCAGAAGGGTGAGCAGGTCTCGGCGCAGGAGATCGACGACATGCTACGCCAGTACGTCGAACCGGTGCAGACCGAGGTCTTCCACTACACCCGGCGCTGGCTGCAGCGGATGGCTGCCGGCCAGATGGACAACTCGGTGGCCCAGCTGAAGATGGCGCGCCAACTCGATCTGCCGGCCAACCTGGCCATCCCACTGCGGGTGATCGCGTCGACCATCGCGATCTGCTGCCAGCTCGATGCCCATGTTCCGGTGAAAGCCATTGCCACCGAGTTCGTTCCGGGTTTCACCGAAGCGGCTTAGCGGCGGGGCCGCCAAGCGGCCTAGCGGTGAAGCTAGGCCGCCTGGCCCTCCCGGGTGTCCTTACGCGGACGTCCACGCGGCCGCTTGCGGGCCACGATCGCACCGCGCTCGATGATCTCACCACCCCAGACGCCCCACGGTTCCTGACGCTCCAGCGCCTCGTTCAAGCACAGATTCCGAATCGGGCATTGCGCGCACAAGGCCTTGGCGCGCTCCAATTCCGACGGGCTCTCGGCGAACCAGAGGTCCGGATCGGCCTCGTGGCACGGCACCGCGGGCAGTGTTCGTTGCAGGCATGCCTGGACGGACATGTCTTTCCTACTTCCTGGTCGTTGTTTCGGTGTCGGTGTAAAGACCGGACCGGGCGACCAGAGTGTTCGGGTGTTCCGAAAACAATGGCCACGGATCCGGTTGACTCGGGTCCGTGGCCTTCTCGGCGGTTCTGGGGCTACCTAGGTGGTACCCACTTCACGGACTCGGTGGTCGTCGGCGTTGCGGCGCTTATGCTGCGGCGCGGCGGCAGCGGGCGCCCATCCGGCTCGATGCGTGGCGGGGACGCCGACGACGGCGTGGACGGACAGCGGCATACCGCTGGCGTTTACGCCGTGCTGCATGGTGAAAATCGTCATGATGCCGAATCCCTCCTCTCGCCTGACAAAGAAGTAGTCCCGATGGAACGTGTGATCTTGAGGCTAGAGCGTAACAGCCACAACGCACAAGCGATTTTCTGACCAGCACATTTGGCGGAATATGCGCGAAACGTGGCCGGAGTTTGCGCTCCCGTTGTCAGGACCGGGCCTTCACCAGGGCCAGCACATCGGGGCCGTACTGCTCCAGCTTGCGGGCACCGATGCCGGGGATCGCCACCAGCGCGGCCGCATCGGCCGGCAGCGTCTCGGCGATGGCGATCAGGGTGTTATCGGTGAACACCACGAAGGCGGGCACCTTCATCTCCTGGGAGATCCGCAGCCGCCAGTCCTTGAGCTCGGCCAACAGTTCGGTGTCGATATCGGAGGGACAGCTCTCACAGCGGCGCAACATGATCGCCGTCCGCGAGTTCAGCGCCCCATTGCACACCCGGCAGCGCGGCGCCGCCCCCTTGGCGCGTCTCGGGCGTGCCGGCGCCGCATCGGCCGGCGACTGCGGGGCCACCCCGTTGAGGAACCGCGACGGGCGCCGGCCCTGCCGGCCGCCGGGCGTACGAGCCAACGCCCAGCTCAGCGCCAGATGCACCCGCGCGCGGGTGACACCGACATAGAGCAGCCGACGCTCCTCCTCGACCGCCTCGCTGTCGGGCCCGTGAGCCAGCGCGTGCGAGATCGGCATGGTGCCGTCGGCCAGCCCCACCAGAAACACCGCATCCCATTCCAGACCCTTCGCCGCGTGCAGCGAGGCCAGGGTGACGCCTTGCACGACCGGCGGGTGCCGGGAGTCCGCGCGCTGACGCAGCTCACCGAGCAAGGTCGCCAAGTCCAGCGAAGGCCGTTGCGCCACTTCGTCATCCACGAGGGCAGCGAGAGCGGCCAGCGCCTCCCAGCGCTCACGCGCCTGGGTGCCGGTCGGAGGTTCGGCTGTCAGCCCCAGCGGTTCCAGCAGCGCCCGAACCAGATCCGGAAGCGAATCGTGCGGGTGGTCGACATTGCGTTGCAGCGCCACGAGCGCCTGCCGGATCTCCTGTCTGCTGAAAAATCCTTCACCGCCGCGCACCTGGAACGCGATACCGGCCTCGGTGAGCGCCTCCTCATACACCTCGGACTGCGCGTTGATGCGGTAGAGCACCGCGATTTCGGCTGCGGGGGTGCCGGATTCGATGAGCTTGCCGATCTTCTTCGCGACGCCGGTCGCCTCGGCCACCTCATCGGGGTGCTCGGCGAAGGACGGTTTGGGGCCCGGGGCCCGCTGCCCGATCAGGTGCAGCTTGCTGCCGGCCATCCGACCGCGGGCGGCCGCAATGACCCGGTTGGCCAGCGACACCACCTCCGGGGTGGACCGGTAGTCGCGCTCCAACCGCACCACGGTGGCCTCGGGGAAGCGCCGGGAGAAGTCGAGCAGGAACTTCGGGGTGGCGCCGGTGAACGAGTAGATGGTCTGGTTGGCATCCCCGACCACCGTCAGGTCGTCCCGGTCGCCGAGCCAGGCGTTGAGCACCCGCTGCTGCAGCGGGGTGACGTCCTGATATTCGTCGACCACGAAACACCGGTAGCGGTCCCGGAACTCACTCGCGACCGCCGCGTCGTTCTCGATCGCCGCCGCCGTGTGCAGCAGCAGATCGTCGAAATCCAGCAGAGCCGTGCCGTCGCGGTGCGTCTTGAGCCGTTCGTAGTTGTGGTAGATCTTCGCGACGGTGCCCGCGTCCATCGGGACGTCACGCCGGGTCTTGGCGACCGCGGCGGCGTACTGCTCGGGGGTGATCAGCGAGGCCTTGGCCCATTCGATCTCACCGGCGAGATCGCGCACGTCGTCGGTGCTGGCCTTCACCGCCGCCTTGTTCGCGGCCTGCGCCACCACCGAGAACTTGCTGTCCAGCAGCTGCCACCCGGTGTCACCGACCACCCGCGGCCAGAAGTACTGCAGCTGGCGCCGGGCCGCGGCGTGAAAGGTGACGGCCTGCACCGCGGCGGTCGGCACCCCGGACTGATCACCGAGGGCGCGCAATCGGCTGCGCATCTCCCCGGCCGCGCGGGCGGTGAACGTCACCGCCAGCACCTGGCCGGGCGCGACATGGCCGCCCACCACCAGGTGGGCGATGCGGCGGGTGATGGTGCGGGTCTTCCCGGTGCCCGCGCCGGCCAGCACGCACACCGGGCCGCGCGGCGCGAGCACGGCCTCGCGCTGTTCGTCGTCGAGGTCGCCGAGAAGACTGTCGACGGACGGCATGGACTCCATCATGGCAGGCGGCACCGACACGGGCAGCGCCCGTCCCGTTGCATAGGGTGGGCGGAAATACGCATCGACGTCGATAGGTTGGTTACTCCATGGCCCCAACTTCGCAAGCCCAGCTGACCATGTACACCACATCGTGGTGCGGCTTCTGCAACCGGCTCAAGACCGCGCTGAAGGCCGAGGGCATCGCCTGGGACGAGATCGACATCGAGGCCGACCCGTCGGCTGCCGAGTTCGTCGGCTCGGTGAACAACGGCAACCATGTGGTGCCGACGGTGAAATTCGCCGACGGAACCACGCTGACCAACCCCAACGTCAAGCAGGTCAAGGCCAAGCTGGGTTAATCCAGCGCAGCCCAGGATTCGATGATCTCCCGGGCGATCGAGATCGAGCCCGGCAGCAGCAACCGCGACGGCGAATCGCTGCTCCAGTCCCCGTTTTCGAGCGCATCGCGGATCTCGGCGCGGGTGAACCAGTGCGCCTCGGCGATCTCGCCGTCGTTGAACGAGAACGGCTGTTCGGGATCGCCGAGCGCGTGAAATCCCACCATCAGCGAGCGCGGGAACGGCCAGGGCTGGCTGCCCAGATACTGCACGTCGGTGACATCGAGTCCGACCTCCTCGGCGATCTCCCGGACCACACAGGACTCGAAGGACTCCCCCGCCTCCACGAACCCGGCCAGGATCGAGAACATCCGCTGCGGCCAGATCGCCTGACGGGCCAGCACCGCGCGGTCGTGACCGTCGTGCACCAGGCAGATCACCGCCGGATCGATCCGCGGGAACTCCTCGTGACCGTTGGCGGGATTCAGCCGCGACCAGCCGGCCTTGATCGACCTGGTCGGCGCCCCGTCGACCGGGCTGTACCGGGCGTTGTCGTGCCAGTTCAGCAGGGCGGTCGCGGTGGACACCAACTGCGCGCTGGCATCGTCGAAGATCGCTCCGGCCTGGCGCAGATCGAGCACTTCGGAGTCGACCGTCGGATCCTCGGGCGCTTCCAGGGCGGCGCGGATCGCCCACACATGCCTGCCGTCCTCGAGCCGGCCCAGGAACACCGCCTGCTCCGGCGGGGCATCGCCGAGGCCGGTGGCCCTGCCGAGCACGACGCTGCCGCCCGCAATCAGCACCTGGTTGCGGTGATCCACCCGCAGCACCAACGCATCGGCCCAGCCGGCAATGGCGGCGTCGATATCGGTGCGCAGAGTGTCGGCGCGGTCGGCCCCGACCCGGGACAGCAGGGGCACATTGCGCAGCGTGAAACTCAAGATCGGTTACCGGTCTTCCTTGGAGCGGATATAGAGCAGCCGGTCGGTCAGCTCCAGGGCGTCGACCTGTGCGTCATCCACCCGAAGCAGCTCGCCGTTGCGGACCACGCCGAGCACGATATCGGTGAGATGCCGCGGCGAACCGCCGACCTCCTTGGGTTCGACCTGACGCTCGGCGACGGCGAAGCCCTCGTCGGGGGTCAGCAGATCCTCCATCATCTCGACCACACTCGGAGTCCGCGTGGCGATCCCCAGCAGCCGGCCCGCGGTCTCGGAGGTGACCACGGTGGTGTTGGCACCGGACTGCTTGAGCAGATGCTGATTCTCGGCCTCGCGGACCGCGGCGATGATGGTGGCCTTCGGGTTCAACTCCCGCGCGGTCAGGGTGACCAGCACCGCGGTGTCATCGCTGTTGGCCGCCACGATGATCGATTTCGCGTGCTGGACGCTGGCCAGCCGCAGCACCTCGGAGTCCGACGCGCTGCCCCGCACGGTGACCAGCCCGGCGCTCTTCGCCCGTTCCAACGCGGTCGGGTTTTGTTCCACGACCACGATGTCCGCCGGGGCGACATCGTCGCCGATCATCGCCGCCACCGCGGTGCGACCCTTGGTTCCGTATCCGATGACAACGGTATGGTTGCGCACGCTCTTCCTCCAACGCTGGATCTTCAACGCCTGACGCGACTGAGTGGTGAGGGTCTCGACCGTCGTACCGATCAGCACGATCAGGAATGCCACCCGCAGCGGTGTGATGATCAAGACGTTGACCAGTCGGGCGCCCTCGGTGACCGGGGTGATGTCGCCGTAACCGGTGGTGGACAGCGACACCGTGGCGTAGTACAGGCAGTCCAGCAGCGTCAGCTTGTCCTCGGGGCCGGTGCTGCCGCTGTCGCGGTAGCCGTCGCGGTCGATGTAGACGATCAGCACCGCGGCGAACAACGCGCCCAGCGCGTAGAGCACGCGCATGAAGATGCGTCGACCCGGACTGACGTACTTGTCCGGGATGTTGATGACATCGACAAGGTCGGCGTCATGACGCGACGTCAGGTTCTGGTTGACGGCCGCCAACCGGCGGCGCAATCTACCTCTGGCCACGTTTCACCGATCGGCGCAGGTTCGGCACGTCACAATGTAATCATGACAACCCCCGCATCCGGAGATCAGCAGCAAGCAAGTGCCACCCGAGCCGTCCGGATGGGCGGGTGGCTGGTGGGCATGGGCGTCCTGCATTTCGCCGCACCCAAGCCGTTCGACACCATCGTGCCCACCGAACTGCCCGGCAGCGCCCGCTTCTACACCTACGCCTCCGGGGTGGCCGAAGCCGCGGTGGGCGGCATGCTGATCGCTCCGCGGACCCGGCGGGTGGGCGCACTGGCCGCCATCGCGCTGTTCCTCGGGGTGTTTCCCGCCAACGTCAACATGGTTCGGCTGTGGTCCCAGGAGCCGGCCAAGCCGGTCTGGATGCGCATCGGTGCGTGGGCGCGGCTGCCGCTACAGATCCCGATGATCACCCAGGCCTACAAGATCTACCGCACCTCCTGAGCGTCGTCCTCCAACAGCGCGGCGAGTTCCTCGGCGCCGGGCAATGCGTCCGGCATCACGGTCACCCCGCTGCGCACGTAGTGAAACGCCGCCCGCACCGACTCGGGTGGGCAGCCCTGCAGACCGGCCCACGCCAGCCGGTACACCGCGAGCTGGATCGCGGCGTGGCGCTGGGTCTCCGGGGTGCCCGGCGGCTCACCGGTCTTCCAGTCGACGACCACTGAACCACCGTCGCGCTCGGCGAAGACGGCATCGATGCGCCCGCGCACGACCGTGGCGCGCGGCCCGTCGAGGATCATGTCGAAGGGCACCTCGACGTCGATCGGGGTGCGCGACGCCCACGGCGAGGACGCGAACGCGGCCTGCAGGTCCGCGAGTTCCTCGGCGTGCGCGCGGCCGGTCTCACCGTCCACCGCGCCGGGCAGGTCATCCAGATCGAACAGCCGCTCGGCGTGGAAGTAGCGTT
Organism: Mycobacterium sp. MBM; assembly: GCA_021648845.1. Lineage (GTDB taxonomy): Bacteria > Actinomycetota > Actinomycetes > Mycobacteriales > Mycobacteriaceae > Mycobacterium. The sequence goes on from JAKJHY010000001.1 coordinate 46,701, forward strand.
GCACCCATTCGTGAAAGGCGGTGCCCAGCAAGGCGTGTGGGTCCGGGCGGGCGGGCAGCCGCCTGCGCAGCCGACCGCGCGCCGCGACCGGATCCTTGCCGAGGTCGACCAGCGTGCTCACCGACACCTGCCCGGGCAACTCGACCGGCGCCTGCTCGGCGGCCCGCTCGCGCTCGGCGAGCAGGGCGTCGACATCGGCGGCCCAGTTCTCCGCGTCGGTGCCGGCACCGACGGCCCCCCGGGCGGCCTCGGCCACCAGGGCCGCACCGCGTTCGACGGCGGCCCGCCGGTCACCGGCCGGCTCGACCGGCCACACCGCCTCGACGACACTGCCGCGCAACGGATTCAGCTCACCGTCGGGTGGGTCGGGCGCCCAGTGGTCGATGATGCCGCAGGGCTGACCCGTTTCCGCCGACGCGTCGATGATGGCCTTGAGTTCCAGCAGGAACTCCGATGGTCCGCGTGGCTTGGCCTCGGTGGGTCCCCAGTGATGCCCGGAGAGCAACAGGGTGTGCTCCGACCGGGTCAGCGCCACGTACAGCAGGCGGCGTTCTTCATCGCCACGACGCTGCGCCAGTAGGTCCTTGTGCGCGGAGATCTTGTCCGACAGTGTCTTCCGATCGTTGATGTCGGAGGTGTCCAGCACGGGGACACCGTGCTCGTTCACGGGGGCCTCCGGGCGGGCGGAGCGGCGGGAGACGGCCCGGTCCCCGCGTAGCAGCGGCGGCAGCTCCCCGGCGTCGCTGAGCCAGGTACGGGCCATCGCGGTGGACGGGAAGATGCGTCCGCTCAGATGCGGGACGGCGACCACTTCCCATTCCAGCCCCTTGGCGGCGTGCACGGTGAGGATCTGCACCCGGTCGGCCGACACCGTCACCTCTGCCGGGGCGAGTCCGTTCTCGACGACCGCGGCGGCGTCCAGGTAGTCCAGCAGTCCCGCCGGGGCACCGTCGGAGCGGGCCGCGAAGTCGGCCACCACGTCGGCGAAGGCATCCAGGTGCTCGGTGCCACCCCAACCCGCGGGCACCGGACGGGCCGCCCGGACCTCTACGTCGACACCGATCGCGCGGCGCACCTCGGCGATGAGATCGGGCAGAGGATGCGTGAGATGTGCTCGCAGTAGCGTCAATTCGTGGCCCAGAGCCACGATGCGGTCATACCCGGACGTCGAGTACTGCTCGGCGGGCCCGGGATCGCAGATGGCATCGGCCAGGCAGGCGGTGTCCGCGTCGGGAGCGGCCTGCGCGACGATGCGCTCCATGGCACTTAGCTGTCCCGGCGCGGGCACGTCGAGGTCGACGGCACGCTGCCACAGCGCGGCGATATCGCGCGCACCGAGGCGCCAGCGCGGCCCGGTCAGCACCCGCATCGCGGCCGGGCCGCCGGTCGGGTCGACCACCAGGCGCAGCATCGCGACGACGTCGGCGACCTCCGGAATGGCCAGCAGCCCGGCCAGACCGACCACCTCGACGGGGATGCCCCGCGCCGTCAGCGCCTCGGCCATCGGCGCGGCATCGGCGTTACGTCGGACAAGCACCGCCGCGGTCGGCGGCGTCGGCGTCGCGCGGTAGCGCTCCGCAACCTGGTCGGCCACCCAATCACGTTCGGCGACAACATCAGAGAGCAGGGCGGCACGGATGATGCCCGGTTCGGCGTCGGGACGGGGCAGGAGTTCGCGCACGCTGACCGAACGCTTGCGCGCCGGCTCGGACACCGCGTTGGCCAGGTGCAGTGCCTCGGGCGGGTTGCGCCAACTGGTCCGCAATTCCAGGGTGGGCGCCGGGCTGCCGTCCGAGTGCGGGAAATCCGTCGCGAAGCGCGGCAGGTTGGTCGCCGACGCGCCGCGCCAGCCATAGATGGACTGGATCGGGTCACCGACCGCCGTCAGCGCCAGCTCATCGTCGACGCCGCCGCCGAACAGCGACGACAACGCGATCCGCTGGGCGTGACCGGTGTCCTGGTACTCGTCGAGTAGCACCACCCGATAGCGCTGCCGCAGCTGCGCGCCGACCTGCGGTGCGGCGACCGCCAGCCGCGCGGCCGCCGACATCTGGGCGCCGAAGTCCATCACCTTCTCCGCCCGCATGCGGCGGTGCAGTTCGTCGATCAGCGGCACCAGCTCGGTGCGTTCGTTCTGGGTGGCCAACAACTTGAGCAGCCACTGCGCCGGCCCACGGTCGGCGCGGTTGCCGCCGGCGGGCAGGTGGTGGATCAGCCGCTCCAGTTCGACATGGGTGTCGAGCAGGGCGGTGGTGTCGACGAGATGCTCGGACAGTGCACCCGCCAACCGCAGTACCAGGGCGGTCACCGCGGCCGGGGACTTCTCGGTGTCCAGCACCCGGGGATGCTCACACACCACCCGGTAAGCCAACTGCCACAACTCGGTCTCACCGATCAGCCGGGTGTCGGGCTCGACCGGCAGCAGCAGTCCGTGATCACGGAGCAGCGCCCCGGCGAAGGCGTGGTAGGTGCTGATGGTGGGCGGGTCGTCAGCGCGAATATCACGGCCGATGCCGGTGCCGGCCAGGCGCGCCAACCGGGTACGGACGCGACGCAGCAGCTGGCCGGCGGCCTTACGGGTGAAAGTCAGCCCGAGGACGTCGCTGGGCCGGGCGTAACCGTTGGCCACCAGCCACACCACCCGTGCGGCCATGGTCTCGGTCTTGCCGGCGCCGGCGCCGGCGATCACGACGAGCGGCCCGGGCGGCGCGGCGATCACGGCGGACTGCTCGGGCGTCGGGCTGAACAGCCCCAGCGCCTCGGACAGTTCGGCGGGGCTGTAGTGCTGCCGAGTGATCACGACCGGCCTTCCGGGTGCTGGGCGGGGCAGATGGCGCGTACCGGGCAGTGCCCGCATCCGTCGTTGGCCCGTGCGACGAACTGCGGGCCGGCGGTCGCGGCGGCCGCGTCGACCACCGTCGAACGCCACTGCCGGGCGGTGTCGTCGGTCAGTGCGTCCTGACCGCGTTCGGTGACCCCGCTCGCGGTGGTCTTGCCCGGGTAGACCAGCAGACCGCCGCCGGGCTCGTCGCCCTCGGGCAGCACGCCCGCGGCGACGGCAAGCTGGTACATGGCCAGCTGAGCATGACGCTGGGCGTCGTCCTTGGTGGCCGGACTCTTGCCTGTTTTGATGTCCACGACCACCAACCGGTCGGCGTTGTCGCGTTCGAGGCGGTCGATGCGGCCCTTCACCCGCACGCCCGGAGCCACCATCCCGTCGACGGCGACCTCGGTGCCCACCTCGGTGAGCTGGTCGCGGGTGGCCTGTCGCCACTGCGCGAACGCCGAGAGCATCTCGCCGTGGCGGGCCAGCTCGTTGTCGGCATACCACTGGGATTCGAACGGCATTCCAGCCCAGACGTTCTCCAGTTCGGCGAGCATCTGGCTCTCGGTCTTGGTGGAATCCGCCACCAGCGCGTGCACCAGCGAGCCCACCGCCGAGCGGACATCGCGGTTGTCGGAGCCGCCGTGTCGTTCCAGCAGCCAGCGCAGCGGGCAGCCCGCGAGGGTCTGCAGGGTGGACGGGGACAGCGTGCTCACGTGGTCGTCACCGGACCACAGCGGCTCGGCGGTGGACGGTTCGGTGCGGGCCTGCCACAGCGCGGGGTCCGCGCCCGGCACACCGGCGGCCGCGAGCCGGGCCAATTGTGTTGCCGCGCAGTTACGGACGTCGTCATCGACGTCGCCGTCGGGTGCGCACACCACCGCACGCAATCGGCCGACCAGTGCCGCCGGTGTCAGCACCCGGGGGGCCGGCAGAATCTCGCGGGACTCGGGGTCGGTGTCCGGGTCCGCCGGGGAGGCGAGCGCGTGGAGCTCAGCACAGAACGGTGAGGGCAGCATCGCGGCGTCACCGTTGTCACTGTCGACGGCGGTCACCAGGACGCGGTCGCGGGCCCGGCCCAGCGCGGCGATCAGCAGTCGACGTTCCTCGGCCAGCAGCGGGGCCCGGGTCGAGAGCCGCTCCGTCGGACCGTCGGCGCCGGTGACCCCGTCGAGCACGTCCACCAGCTGCTGGGTGCCGAGCACGCCGCCACGCGGAACGGTGTTGGGCCACAGTCCTTCCTGCAGGCCGGCCAGCACGACGAAATCCCAGTCTCGTTCCAGCGCAGCGTGCGGGCTGCAGATCGTCACCGTGTCGGCGCGGTCGGCCCGGGTGCCGATGGTCGGCAGTTCCAGGGCGTCGACGTGGTCGACGAGACCGGTCAGCGTCGCACCGGTGGTATTGGTGACGTACTGGTCGGCGATGTCGAACAGGGCAGTCACCGAGGCGAGGTCACGTTCGGCGACCGCGGCGCCGCGGTCGGCCGCGGTGACCCATCGCCGCTGCAGGCCACTGCGATTCCAGGCCTGCCACAGGGTGTTCCGCGGGTCGCCGTCGACCCGGTGGCTGTGTTTGGCTGCGTCCAGGACGGCGTGCACTCGTTGCAGCGAACGGGCCAGGTCGGCGGGCAGGCCGGCGGGGACGCGCTGCACCGCGCGGGCGAGCAGGGTGGAGAACTCGTCGTGATGTCCGAAGGTGCGACGCAGCGCGCGGCGCAGTTGACGTAGCGACACCGGGTCGACCCGGCCGATGGGACCGGTGACGAGGTCCATCGCCGCCGCACCCGTCAGGCCGTTCGCGGTGCACGCGGCGACGGTGAGCAGTGCCCGCACGGCGGGCTGCTGGGACAGACGCATGTCGGCGGCGGGCAGGTCGACGGGGACGCCGGACGCGGCCAGGGTGCGGCCCAGCGCGGCGCCCACCCGCGGCACCGAACGAACGATGACGGCCATCTGCGACCACGGCACACCGTCGACCAGGTGGGCGCGGCGCAGCGCGTCGGCAATGAGGGTGGACTCGGCGTGCGTGGAGCCCGCGATCCGGACCGCCACCGAGCCGGCCCGGCCGGACGCCCCGGTGAAGTCGCGGAACCCGTCGGCGCCGGGAAGCCGGCGTGCGATCCCGGTAACCGCGGCGGCCACCGCCGCCGAACAGCGGTGCGATTCGGTGAGCACGACGGCCGGTGTCTCGGTGCGCAGCAGCGCCGGATCACCACCGCGGTAACCGAACACCGCCTGATCGGGGTCACCGGCGAACACCGCGAGGTCCGAACCGGCAGCCAGCACCCGCACCAGCAGCGCGGCCTGCGGGTCGAGTTGCTGCGCATCGTCGACCAGCAGCACCCGCACCCGGGCCCGTTCGGCTGCCAGCAGCGCCGGATCCACCGCCAACGCGTCCAGGGCGGCGCCGACCAGTTCGGCCGCGCCCAAGGCCGGCACGGTGGCCTGCGGCGCAGCCATGCCGACCGATGACCGCAACAACATCACCTGCTCGTAGGTCGCGGCGAACCGGCCCGCCGCCACCCACTCGGGGCGCCCGAACAGCCTGCCGAGGCGCTGCAGAGCGAGCGGGTCCACACCGCGTTCGGCGCAGCGCGCCAACAGATCCCGCAACTCGGTGGCAAAGCCGGCCGTGCCCAGCGCAGGATGCAACGACAGCGGCCAGCGCTGGGCGCCGTCCTCGAGATCGCCGGCGAGCAGTTCCCGGATGATGCCGTGCTGCTCGGCACTGGTGATCAGCCGCGGCGGCGGATCACCGTTGCGCTGCGCGGCCAGCCGCAGCACCGCAAAGGCATAGGAGTGCACCGTACGCACCAGTGGCTCACGCACCACGCCCCGTGCCCCGGCGGTGAGCAGCGCCGCAGTGACCGCGGCGCGGGCCTGCACGCCGAGCCGCGCCGAACCCGTCAGCAGCAGAACGCTTTCCGGGTCGGCACCGGCTTTGATATGTGCCACCGCGGTGTCCACGAGCAGGGTGCTCTTACCCGTGCCGGCCCCGCCGAGGACCCGCACCGTGCCCCGCACACCGGCGGCGGTGAGCGCTTCGGGGGTCACGGTGGTGTGCGGTGCGGACATGCCGATCATCACACCAGGGGGGTCCGACAAGCGACGCTGACCAGCGCGGACAGCGGGCGTCTACGATCGAGCCGTGACCACTGGGACCGATGGACTGCACACCTACCGCTACGGCCCATCCCGGCCCGCCCAGATCCTGGGCGTGCACGGACTCACCGGGCACGGCCGGCGCTGGGAAACCCTGGCAACCGAGTATCTGCCCGAGTTCTCGGTGCTGGCACCGGATCTGATCGGGCACGGCCGGTCCACCTGGGCGGCGCCGTGGACGCTGGAAGCCAACGTGGCTGCTCTGGCGGCGCTGCTGGACGCCGAGGGCGGCGGGCCGGTACTGGTGGTCGGGCATTCGTTCGGCGGTGCCGTGGCGCTCGGCCTCGCGGCGGCCCGGCCCGAGCTGGTATCCGGGCTGGTGTTGCTGGACCCGGCGGTGGCGCTGGACGGTGCCTGGATGGCCGAGATCGCCGACGCGATGCTGTCCTCCCCCGACTACCCCGACCGCGAGGAAGCCACCGCCGACAAACTGTCCGGGCCCTGGGCCGAGGTGGCCGCCAAGTACCCCGACGAGCTGACCCGCGAACTCGACGAGCACCTGATCGCACTGCCCAACGGACGTCTCGGCTGGCGGATCAGTGTCCCGGCGGCGATGTCCTACTGGAGTGAACTGACCCGCCCGATCCCGTTACCGCGCAGCGGAACACCGACCACGCTGATGCTGGCGACCCGGACCTCCCCACCGTATGTGACCGACACACTGATCACCACCCTGCGCGACGCGCTCGGCGCGAGCTTCACCCTCGCCGAAGTGGACTGCGACCATATGGTCGCCCAGGCCCTGCCCGCCGAGACCGCAGCCATCATCCGCGGGCACCTGGCCTGACCGTGGCACCGATCACCGAGGACCAGGTCGAGACGGTGCGGGCGCTGGTGGCCCGGATCCCGGCCGGACGGGTGAGCACCTACGGTGACATCGCCGAGCAGGCCGGTTTGTCGAGCCCGCGAATCGTGGCCTGGATCATGCGCAACGATTCGGCGGATCTACCGTGGCACCGGGTGATTCGGGCCTCCGGATGGCCTGCGCCGCACCTTGCGGCCAGACAGCTGGAGCGGCTGCGTGCCGAGGGCGTGCTGGCCGACGACGGCCGGGTCCCGCTGCGCGAGTACCGCCACGCGTTCTAGCGTTCGTCGTTTTTGACGCCAGGGTTGTGCTCGGCAGCCGATCGCGACCCTGGTGTCAAAAACGGCGCAGCAGAAGCCCCAACGCCTAGAGCGCGAGCCGGACCAGCGCTGCGGTGCGAGCCAGGCCGGGGAAGGCCGCGGCCGTGGACCGCGGGTGCAGGGCATGCACCGCAAGCCGGAACATCAACGCACGCAACAACATCTGCGGCCACTCAGGTAGCGGCGCCCACCGCTCGACCAGTCCGTCATCGGCCTCGCCCCAGGCCAACGCATCCACCACCACCACGCCGGCCGCCCAGGACGCCGGCCGCCAGTACGGGGTGATATCGGTGATACCAGGTGCGGCGGTACCGGCGAACAGAACCGTCCCGTAGAGGTCACCGTGCACCAGCTGACTCGGACTGCGGGTCGGCTTGCGCAACGCGGCGAGCTGGTTGATCAGGTCGACGGACTTCTGACCGTCGGCCGAACCGGGTGCCACCCGAGCACCCGGCGGCAGACCGTGCAACGGCCGGTCCTCCCACGCCGCGCGGTCGGCGGCGATGAACACGTCGACATCCGACCACGGCGCCACCGGCGGTTGGGTCAGAAAGCGCGGGCGCTCCAACTTGGCGGTGGCCTCATGCAACCGGACCGCAGCCGAGACCACCTCGTCGTGGCGGGGTTCGGGGGTGCCCGCGACAAAGGTGTCCGCACGCCATCCGGCGACCACGTAGCGGCCATCGGTGGAGCGCACCGGACGGGCCAACCGGATACCGTCGGCGAACAACGTCTCGCGCACCTTGGCCGACCAGGCCGCGCGGGCGTGGTCGGCGACCATCGAGAGCACCACCTCGCCGCAGCGCCAGCCGCCCTCCCAACTGGATCCCAGCGGCACCGGCGACAGGCCGGCCAAACCGAACGCCGCCATCACATGGTCGGGTGGCAGATCGTCAGACACGCACGTCAGCCTAAGCGGTGCGCCGGTCGACATGCGGTCAGTACATCACCATGTCGGGCTCGAGTTGCTTCGCCCACGCCACGATGCCGCCCTGCAGATGCAGCGCATCGGCGAACCCGGCCTTCTTGAGCACCGCCAGCATCTCGGCCGACCGGATCCCGGTCTTGCAGTAGAGCACGGCCGTCTTGTCCTGCGGGACGGTCGCCAGCCCCTCGCCCAGCTCGATCACCGATTTGGGGATCAACGTTGCGCCCTCGATGTGGTTGATCTCCCACTCGACGGGCTCACGGACGTCGATCAAGGCCACCGGTTTGCCCGAATCGAGCAGCTCACGCAGCTCGCGCGGGGTGACCGTGGAGTCGACCGCCGCCTCGGCCGCGGCATCGGAGACCACACCGCAGAACGCCTCGTAGTCGATGAGCTCGGTGATCTTCGGAGTCGACGGGTCCTTGCGGATCTTGATGGTGCGGTAGGTCATGTCCAACGCGTCGTAGACCATCAGCCGGCCCAGCAGCGGATCGCCGATGCCGGTCAACAGCTTGATCGCCTCGGTGCCCATCACCGAGGCGATGGAGGCGCACAGGATGCCCAGCACGCCGCCCTCGGCGCACGACGGCACCATCCCCGGTGGCGGGGGCTCCGGGTAGAGATCGCGGTAGTTCAAGCCCAGACCGTCGGGGGCGTCCTCCCAGAACACCGAGACCTGGCCCTCGAAGCGGTAGATGGAGCCCCACACATAGGGCTTGCCGGCGAGCACCGCGGCATCGTTGACCAGGTAGCGGGTCGCGAAGTTGTCGGTGCCGTCCAGGATCAGGTCGTACTGGGCGAAGATCTCGACCGCGTTATCGGGCTCCAGACGCACCTCGTGCAACACCACGTTGACCAGTGGGTTGACCTCCAGCACCGAATCGCGCGCGCTCTGCGCCTTGGACCTGCCGATATCGGACTGGCCGTGAATGATCTGACGCTGCAGGTTGGACTCGTCGACGACGTCGAACTCGACGATGCCGATGGTGCCGACACCGGCGGCGGCCAGGTACAGCAGGGTCGGCGAGCCCAGCCCGCCGGCGCCGATGACCAGCACCTTGGCGTTCTTCAGCCGCTTCTGGCCGTCCACACCCATGTCCGGGATGATCAGGTGCCGGCTGTAGCGGGCGACCTCTTCGCGGGTCAGTTCAGCGGCTGGCTCCACCAGCGGTGGCAACGACGTCACCGTGCGCTCCTCGAATCGACGACGAATTCTATGGCTTCCTTGGCCAATCAGACCAGGCACAGGTACACAACAGCAAAACCGGGCGATCCGTTCCCGCCGACGACCCGACCGAGGCGGCGCCGCGTCAGGCGATGGGATACGGCCACGGATTGAAGCGGCACGTCAGATTGTCGGCCTTCACCGATTCCGGATCGAACCGGGCGCCGTCGTTGTTGCTGGTGGAGAACGTCTGCTGCATCATGACCGGCGCCAACGCACCGTTCTCCGGGCACGGCTCGTGCTGGCGGTAGCCGATCGCGTGGCCCACCTCGTGGTTGACCACGTACTGCCGGTAGGACCCGATATCGCCCTGAAATGACGTGGCGCCGCGCACCCACCGCGCCTCGTTGATGAAGACCCGGGCCTGATCCCCCAGGTAAGCCGGGTTGTAGCAGGACGCTTCCAGCGGGATGTCGTAGCCGCAGCCCTCCCGGATGGTCAGCGGCGAGGTCAGCGACACCCGGAAATCCGGCGGGCCCTCGGTGTCGTTGTCGACGCGCAGGAAGGCGAACTGAGGGTTGTGGGTCCAGCTCTTCGGGTTGGCCAAGGTCTCGCTGACCATCCGGGCGAATCCCTCGTCGCCGCCGAAGGACGCGGTGTCCAGACCGTCCTCGACCTCAACGGTGTAGGTGAACGTCTTCTCGGTGCCCTGGCCGACCTTGGGCGAGGTGCCCGGCACGATATGCCAGGTCTTCGCGCCGGCCTGGGTGAACGGGCCACCCCCGGGCAGGATGCCGGTGGGCAGGTTGGCGTCGAATTCGGTCAGCCCCTTGGGCGGCGCACCGACGATGCCGGTGCTCGGGGCGTCGATGGTGGGCGGGCCCTGTACCGGCCCCTCGGCGTTGACCGGGACGGCACCGGTACCGGTGCCGGTCACCGTTTGATACAGCACGATGCAGGTCACGACGACGAGGATCGGCAGCGCATAGGCGCGCCAGCCGTAGGTCGAGACGAAACGGCCCAGCCAGGTCTGCTTACGCCACTGCTGATGCTCGTCGCGGTTGGCCCGCGGACGGCCGAGATCCTCGGCCAGCGGATCGCGCTGGGCGCGCAGCGGCTCACGCAGGTCATCGCGGCGGACGGGCATCCGTTCGGGCCCGGTGCGCCCGCCGCCACGCTGGCCGCGATAACGCACTCCGTGGTCGCCGGATCTAAACCCCGAGTCGCTGCGCTCCTGCCCGCCGGATCTAAACCCCGGGTCGCTGCGCTCCTGCCCGCTGGGTCTAAACCCCGGGTCGCTGCGCTCCTGCCCGCCGGGTCGATACCCCGAGTCGCTGCGCTCCTGCCCGCTGAACCGGGCACGGTCGCCGACGCGACGCCCCGGGTCGTAGGTCACCGCACCAGAATGGCACAGCCGCGCCACCGACACGGGCACCGACACCGGGCGCTCCCCGGCGTGGGGTGCTCGTGCGGTAGTAATGTCGTGACGAATCGGCAGGTTCACCCGCCGGCTAGGCGCCAACCACGCCTGAGCGTATGCAGCACACTTCGAGATTGAGGACGTGATGAGCGATCTCGCCAACGCCGCGGGAGCGCGGGGCGCCAAGGCGGGCACCGGCGGTAACCGGCGCGGCAACCGTCTGCCCCGCGACGAACGCCGTGGCCAGCTGCTCATTGCGGCCAGCGAAGTCTTCGTCGACCGCGGTTACCACGCCGCCGGCATGGACGAAATCGCCGACCGGGCAGGTGTCAGTAAACCAGTTCTGTACCAGCACTTCTCGTCGAAGCTGGAGCTGTACCTCGCGGTCCTGCAACGCCATGTCGACAACCTGGTGTCCGGGGTGCGCCAAGCGCTGCGCACCACCACCGACAACCGTCAGCGACTGCGCGCCGCGGTACAGGCCTTCTTCGAGTTCGTCGAACATGACAGCCAGGGCTACCGGCTGATCTTCGAGAACGACTACGTCACCGAACCTCAGGTCGCCGCCCAGGTGAAGGTGGCCACCGAATCCTGCACCGACGCGGTGTTCGACCTGATCAGCCGGGATTCCGGGCTGGAAGCCCACCGCGCCCGGATGATCGCGGTGGGATTGGTCTCCACCAGCGTCGACTGCGCGCGCTACTGGCTGGACAACGACCGTCCGATCTCCAAGGATGCGGCGGTCGAGGGCACGGTGCAATTCGCGTGGGGCGGTCTGTCACACGTGCCGCTGACCCGGTCCTGAGACCGGGCCAGCCGAACACTAACTGGTCTTGATGGCCTCTGCGCCGACCCCGAAGCCGACCTTGCGGCTGTCGGCGGCACCGATCTCGACATAGGCGATCTTCGCAGACGGCACGAGGTAGCGGCGCCCCTTCTCATCGCTCAAGGCCAGCACCGAAGAATTGTCGCCCAGTGAATTCACGATCGCCTGTTCCACCTCGTCGGGTGTCTGCGCGGTGCTGATGATCAGCTCTCGCGGGCTGTCGGTGACCCCGATCTTGATGTCCACTCTGCGGGCCTTTCGGTTGGTTGGCGATGCGTCCAACAAAGGCTAGTGGACGCGCAGCCGATCGCGTCGCCGTGGTCGTTGCGCCGTGAGCGAAGCGCACTGATCAGACCGAGTCCGGACCGTGACCGGACCGCGACCGCGTCAACATCATCTGCCACTTCTGCCCCATTAACATCGGTTGAGTACGTGCCGGAACTATCTGGGAAATGGGTTATGAGCAGGCAATATGCTCCCTACGCGAGCACCCGCGACAGCTACCCGGGCGGCTACCAATCGGCCGGCCTGACCGATCCCGAGGCCGATCAACCGACCGGCTACCGCAGCGATCGCGAGCGCCGGCGTGCGGCTCGGCGGGGCGCCGGCTACGGACGCGTGCCCCGCAGGACCTACGCCGACTACGACAGCTACGACAGCTACGACAGCAGTGACCGCTATGACCCGGCCTACGCCGACGAGGCCGACACCGACTACACCGACTACCAGTTCCCGGCGGACTACCACGAGCCGCTGGACCGCCGCTGGATCTGGGTGGCCGGCGTCGCCGGCGTCATCCTGATGATCGCCGTCATCTGCACCGGCATCATCCTCGGCGGCGGGGACAGCGGCACCGTCACCGCCGGCGCCACCACATCGGCGGACCCCGAACCCACCACGCCGCCCTCGGCGAGCGCCACCCCCAGCGCCGCGGCGCCGGCACCGCCCGCGCCGTCCCTGCCGCTGGAGACGGTCACCACCGTCACCCCGAGCGCCACCGCGACACCCGTCCCGGCACCGGCACCGGCACCCACCGCGCCGGAGCCCGTGGTCGTGCCGGAGGCACCGGTGGCCGACCCCGCACTGGCCGCGCGCACCGTCACCTATCACGTGACCGGCAACCGCCAACTGATCGATCTGATCACCGTCATCTACACCGACCAGCGGGGTGCGCTGCAGACCGACGTCAACGTCGCGCTGCCGTGGGTCAAGACGGTCACCCTGGATCCGGGTGTGACGCTGTCCTCGGTGACGGCCACCAGCGTGGGCGGTCAGCTCAACTGCTCGATCGTGGACGGCAGCGGTGCGGCCGTCGCGGTCCAGGCCAACGACTCGATGATCGCGACCTGCACCCGGTAGCGGTCAGGCCAGGCCGAGTTCCTGCATGCGGCTGGCGTGGGTGCGCTGCAACTGTTCGAAGAACTCCGAGAGCTGCGCCAGCCCATCGCTGCTGCTGATCACCAGATCGACCAGTTCGTCGTGATCGGCCAGCACGAACTGCGCCTGGGTGATGGCCTCACCGAGCAGTCGGCGCGACCACAGCGCCAACCGGTGCCGTTGCCGGTCGCTGGCGGTGACGGCGGCGCGCACCTCGGCCACCACGAACTGCGAATGCCCGGTCTCGGACAACACCGACCGCACCACATCGGCGGCCTCGGCCGGCAGCGCATCGGCGATCTGCAGGTAGAAGTCGGCGGCCAGCGCGTCCCCGATATAGGTTTTGACCAGCGCCTCCAGCCAGGTGCTCGGGGTGGTCAGGCGGTGGTAGTTCTCCAGCGCGGGCGCATAACGCGTCATCGCCGGCACCGTGTCGACCCCGCGAGCGGCCAACGCCTCGTGCAGTACCTCGTAGTGCCGCATCTCCGCGGCGGCCATGCTGGCCATGTTGATCCGACCGGCCAGGTTCGGCGCCATCCGGGCTTCCTCGGTCAGCCGGTAGAACGCCGCAACCTCCCCGTAGGCGAGCAACGCGAACAGTTCGGTGACACCCGGATGATCCACCGACACGCCCGGCGTAGCAGGCTGCTCGGCGGGGACGACGGGCTGCGTTTGCGACGTCTGCGGCGTCGGTGAAATCATGGCCCAACTCTAGTCCGGGGGCGGCGCAACGCCCGGGTGGAGGGTTCACCGGCTATCATGGGGTGCAGGTAGCGGTCTTCGAGCATCATGAACGACGCTTTTCACCGGGTCGCTACCCAAGAAATGTGCGTGCACGTGGTTCGGTCCGCCCACGAGAGGCAGGGCCCGACGGAGCGGTATCCCCACGTCAAGCTGGGAGTTCCCGCCTTTTACTCGTCATCGTCGTGCGCGCGTGGACGCGACGAGGATTGACAAGCGAAAGGCTGACGGCAGCGAAAGCTACGCCGACCACACTATGACTGCACTTGACAGCAAACCGACCATTTCCTTCGCCGAGTTGGGTGTCCGCGACGAGATCGTCCGGGCCCTCGCCGAGACCGGCAAGGAACACGCCTTCGCCATCCAGGAGCTGACCCTGCCGCTCGCCCTGGCCGGCGACGACCTCATCGGCCAGGCCCGCACCGGCATGGGCAAGACCCTCGCCTTCGGCGTACCGCTGCTGCACCGGATCTCCAGCGACGGCGGTCGCCCGCTGAACGGCACCCCCCGCGCGCTCGTCGTGGTGCCGACCCGCGAGCTGTGCCTGCAGGTCTACAACGACCTCGAACTGGCCTCCAAATACCTGCGCGCCGACGATGTCGAGGGCCACGCCGACCGCAAGTTCGCGGTGACCTCCATCTACGGCGGGCGCCCTTACGAGCCGCAGATCGAAGCCCTGCGCAAGGGCGTGGATGTCGTCGTCGGCACCCCGGGCCGCCTGCTCGACCTGGCCCAGCAGGGCCATCTGCAGCTGGGCAGCCTGTCGGTGCTGGTGCTCGACGAGGCCGACGAGATGCTCGACCTGGGCTTCCTGCCCGATATCGAGCGGATCCTGCGGCTCACCCCCGACGACCGGCAGTCGATGCTGTTCTCGGCGACCATGCCGGGCCCGATCATCACGCTGGCGCGGACCTTCATGAACCAGCCCACGCACATCCGGGCCGAGGCTCCGCAGTCCTCGCAGACCCACGACACCACCGAACAGTTCGCCTACCGTGCGCACGCGCTGGACAAGGTCGAGATGGTCAGTCGCATCCTGCAGGCCGAGGGTCGCGGCGCCACGATGATCTTCACCCGGACCAAGCGCACCGCGCAGAAGGTCGCCGACGAGCTCGGCGAGCGCGGCTTCAAGGTCGGCGCCGTGCACGGTGACCTGGGCCAGATCGCCCGCGAGAAGGCGCTCAAGGCGTTCCGCGAGGGCACGGTCGACGTGCTGGTGGCGACGGATGTCGCGGCACGAGGCATTGATATCGACGACATCACCCATGTCATCAACTACCAGATTCCCGAAGACGAGCAGGCCTACGTGCACCGCATCGGACGCACCGGACGCGCGGGCAAGACCGGCATCGCGGTCACCCTGGTGGACTGGGACGAGCTGCCGCGCTGGACGATGATCGACAAGGCGCTGGGCCTGAACAATCCCGATCCCGTCGAAACCTATTCCAGCTCGCCGCACCTGTTCGACGAGCTGAAGATCCCCGCCGACGCGACCGGCTCGATCGCCGAGCCGCGCAAGGCCAAGTCCCGCGCCGACGGCGAGCGTCGCGAACGCGTCGAGCGCACCGAACGACCTGCCCGTACCCGCAACCGGACCCGCCAACGCACCCGCGCCGGCCAACCCGCGACCGGTCACCCGGAAGCCGATCCCGCCCCCACGTCGGCGGCCGGCACCGAAAAGCCCGCCGCCGACGCCGGGTCCACCGACTCCGACGGCGCCGACGCGCCGGCCAAACGTCGCCGTCGGCGCCGTCCCCGCAAGACCAGCACTCCCGCCGCCGGCTAAGTGGTCGCGGCGAAACATCCCGGGGCGCGCCGCACCTGCCCGCCACCGGAACGCCGCACCCGCGGGGATCTGATCGCGGCCGCGGTGATTGCGGTGGTGGTCGCGGTGGCGGCGGCGCTGATCTGGTGGACCAGTGATGCGCGGGCCACCATCAGCAAGCCGGCGGCCGAACCGGTGCCCAGTCTGGCACCGGCCGGCCAGGTCCCGGACGCCCTGCGCGAACTGTGGTCGACACCGAGCGCGAAGACCACGCAGCCGCTGGTGATCGCCGGTGCGGTGGTGACCGCCGACGGCGGCGGTGTCATCGGCCGGGATCCGGCGACCGGCAACGACGTGTGGAGCTACACCCGCGATCGCGAACTGTGCGGTGTCACCTCCGTGTACCAGTACGCGGTCGCGGTCTACCCGGACGCGCGCGGCTGCGGTCAGGTGAGCACCATCGACGCCTCGACCGGAAAGCGCGGCCCGGCGCGCACCGGCTACGCCGACCGCGAAGTGCGGTTGTCCTCGGACGGCTCCACCGTGCTCTCCGCCGGCGACAGCCGCCTGGAACTGTGGCGCTCGGACATGGTCCGGATGCTCGGCTGGGGCACGGTCGACGCCCGGGTCAAACCCGATGTGCCGCAGACACCGCTGTGTCGGCTCGTCTCGGCGGCCGCCAGCTCGTCGGCGGTGTCGGTGCTCGAATCCTGCCCGGAGCAGACCGAGATGCGCCTGACCCTGCTGCGACCATCCGACGAGGAAGACACCCCCGAGGTGAAGTACGAGCAGCAGCCCGGTGTTTCCGCCGATGCCGACGCCCGCGTGATCGCGGTGTCCGATACCACCACCGCGGTGTACCTGCCGACACCCAAACCGGTGGTCAACATCGTCGACGACACCGGCACCGTCACCGCCAGCACGCTGCTGGACCGGCTGCCGTCCCAACAGGCGACCATGTCCCGCGCGGGTGACCTGATCACCTGGTGGACCGGCGATTCGGTGTTGGTCTTCGAGGCCGCCGGCCTGCGCTACAAATACACCGTCGCCCCCGCGCCGGGCGGCGCACCGATCGGCCCCGGCGCCATGATGGCCGGAAAACTGCTGATCCCGGTCACCGGCGGCTACGACGTGTTCGATGCCGAGACCGGCACAGGGATACGGCATATCGCGTTGGAACGCACGCCGACGGACACCGCGGTGGTGCCCGCCGTCGCCGGCTCCACCCTCGTCGAGCAGCGCGGTGACACCGTCGTCGCGCTGGGATCGCCCTAACTAGACCTCGGGGGCGAAGGTGCCCAGCGCCTTGCCGGACTTCCAGTGCTTGAGCAAGGACTCGGCGAGTTCGCGGTACGCGTTGGCGCCCTTGTTCTTCCGGCCGGCCAGCACCGACGAGCCCGACGCGCTGGCCTCGGCGAAGCGCACCGTGCGCGGGATCGGCGGCGCCAGCACGGGCAGGCCGTAGCGGTCGGCGACATCGAGCAGCACATCGCGACTGTGCGTGGTGCGGGCGTCATACAGCGTGGGCAGCGCGCCGAGCAGCTTCAGGTCCGGATTGGTGATCTGCTGGACGTCGTTGACGGTGCGCAGGAACTGTCCGACCCCGCGGTGCGCCAGCGTCTCGCACTGCAACGGGACGATCACCTCGTCGGCGGCCGTCAAACCGTTGAGCGTGAGCACCCCCAGCGACGGCGGGCAGTCGATGACCACCACGTCGTAGGCATCCTCGGATGGCGGCGCTCCCGCGGCCCCGACGCCGAGCTTGGCCAGGGCGCGCTTGAGCGCGTACTCCCGCCCGGCCCGCATCAGCAGCATCGCCTCCGCCCCGGCCAGATCGATATTGGCCGGCAGCAGCGTCATACCCTCGACGGTCGGGATCACGGCGGTGCTCGGTTCCACGTCCCCGAGCAGCACCTCGTGTACCGATACCGCCAGCTTGTCCGGGTCCTGCCCCAGGGAGAACGTCAGGCAGCCCTGTGGGTCGAGGTCGACGAGCAGCACCCGTCGACCCTTTTCCGCCATCGCCGCACCGATCGACGCCACCGTCGTCGTCTTGGCGACCCCACCCTTTTGATTGGCGACCGCTAATACTCGCGTCACCCGTTCATCCTGGCACGCGGATGCGGCGGTGGCTGCCCCGTGCGGCAGAATCGCCGGTGTGAGCGTCCACCAGCACCGGCTGATCTTGCTGCGCCATGGCGAAACCGAGTGGTCACGCAGCGGCAAGCACACCGGACGCACCGACATCGGGCTTCTCGACATCGGCCGCGAACAGGCCACGCTGGCCGCCGAGGTCATCGATGACCTTCAATTGCGCGATCCCGTGGTGATCAGTAGCCCCCGCACGCGTGCGCAGGTGACCGCGACGCTCGCCGGACTGAGGGTCGACGAGGTGTCACCGCTGCTGGCCGAATGGGATTACGGCGACTACGAGGGCCTGACCACCCCCGAGATCCGCGAGCGGGTTCCGGGCTGGACGGTGTGGACGCACGAATCCCCGGGTGGCGAGACGGCCGTCCAGGTGTCCGACCGCGCCGACGCCGCCATCGCCCTGGCCTTGGACCACATGCAAGCCCGGGACGTGGTGTTCGTCGGCCACGGTCATTTCTCCCGATCGGTGCTGAGCCGGTGGATCGAGCTGCCGGTGTCCGAGGGGGTGCGGTTCTCGATGGCCGCCGCCTCGATCGCGGTGTGCGGCTTCGAGAAGGGTCTCCGTCAGATCACCGCGCTCGGGCTGACCGGGCACCCCAATCCATGCCTGCCACCACCGGTGTGACGCCGTCCTTCGTCCTGTCCGGGCCGACGGGCACCGTGCTGGCCGACGGCGTCGACACCGGGTTTTGCGATGTGGCCGCGGCGCAGCACGCGCTGTGTACCGGCGCGGCCCCAATAGTATTGGGAGCATTGCCTTTTGACCTCAACAGCCCGGCGGCCCTGCAGGTTCCCACCGCCGTGCACCGAGCCGATGCATTGCCGGATTGGCCCGATACCGCCGCGCCGGTGATTCACACCCGCGACACCGTGCCGCCGGGCCCGGTGCACCGGGAACGGGTCGCCGAGGCGGTGCGCCGGCTGCGCGCGCCGGCCTCACCACTGCAGAAGGTGGTGCTGGCCCGCGCGCTGCGGCTGGCCGCCGACGCGCCGTGGGACGCCCGCGCGGTGCTGCGCAGGCTGGCCCGCGCCGACCCCGCGGCGACGGTCTACCTCGCCGACCTCTCGCCGGCCGGATCCGGCTACCGGGAGCGTCTGCTGGTGGGCGCCAGCCCCGAGCTGCTCGTCGCGCGCTCGGGTGACACGGTGATCTGCCAGCCGTTCGCCGGGTCGGCGTCGCGTTCGGCCGACCCGGAACGCGACGCCGGCAACGCGGCGGCGCTGGCGGCATCGGGGAAGAATCGCCACGAGCATGCGCTGGTCGTCGAGATGATGCGCGCCGCCCTGGAACCGCTGTGCACCGATCTGGACATCGCCACCACCCCCGAGCTGCACGGCACCGACGCCCTATGGCATCTGAGCACCCCGATCCGCGGGCGGCTGCGGTCACCGGACACCACCGCACTGGATCTGGCGCTCGCCTTACACCCGACGCCGGCGGTGGGCGGCGTGCCGACCGACCTGGCGGCCGAGCTGATCACCGAACTGGAGGGCGACCGCGGATTCTATGCCGGTGCCGTCGGCTGGTGCGATGCACGCGGCGACGGCCGCTGGGTGGTGTCCATCCGGTGCGCGGTGCTCGCCGCGGACCGGCGCAGCGCGCTCGCGCACGCGGGCGGCGGGATCGTCGCCGAATCCGATCCCGATGACGAGGTCGACGAGACCACCACCAAATTTCGGACGATCCTGACAGGGCTGGGGGCATCATGAGTGAACTGATCCGTCGCGCACGGCCGGGCGACGAGACCGATATCGTCGCGATGATCCGCGAGCTGGCCGAGTTCGAGCACGCTGCCGACGAGTGCGTGGTCACCGAGACCGCGCTGCACGACGCGCTGTTCGGCGATCGGCCGACCGCGCACGCACATATCGTCGACGTCGACGGGCGGGCCGCCGCCACCGCGGTCTGGTTCCTGAACTTCTCAACCTGGGACGGGGTGCCCGGAATCTACCTGGAGGACCTGTATGTGCGGCCGGATTTCCGTCGCCGCGGACTGGCCCGGAAGTTGTTGTCCACGTTGGCCGCCGAGTGCGAGGCCAACGGCTACACGCGGCTGAGCTGGGCGGTGCTCAACTGGAACGTCAACGCCATCGCGCTGTATGACGGGGTCGGCGGGAAGCCGCAGACCGAATGGACCACCTACCGGGTGTCCGGGCCCGAACTCACCGCGCTGGCAGCGCAGAGTTCCTAGTCCCGGCCCGCCATCCACTGCACCGAGGACGGGCTGAACAACATGCCCAGTGCGGTCAGCGCCAGCAACCCGACCAGGATGCCGTAGACCGCGTGGTGGCTGGTGATGACGTACCAGGCGATGGGCAGCAGCAGCAGGTTGGTGGGTACCGCAATCCCGCGGCCCCAGCGTCGGCCGGTGATCAATGCCCAGCCGCCGGCCAGCACGCCCGCGCCGATCAGGGTGAACCACACTGCGGTGCCGTAACCGTTGACGATGTGCTGATCGGCTCCGGCGATCGCACGCACCACCAGCACGACGGCCATGATCAGCGCGGCCGCACCCTCCGCCGCGACCAGGAATCCGGCATAGCGGACGATCGGCGGCTGGATCACGACAGCCGACCGACCAGGTGCCGCACCGCGAACTGGTAGCCGAGCGGGCCCGCGCCGGCGATCACCACCTCGGCGACCGCCGAGACATAGGAGTGGTGCCGGAACGCCTCCCGGCGGTGGATATTGCTCAGGTGCACCTCGACGATCGGTAGGTCGACGCCGGTCAGTGCGTCGGCGATGGCCACCGAGGTGTGGCTGTAGGCGCCGGGATTGATGATGATGCCCGCGCAGTCCGTGCGGGCGGCGTGGATGGCGTCGATGAGGACACCTTCGTGGTTGCTCTGCACGGCCCGCACGTCGAAGCCCTGCTCGGCGGCCGCCTCGGACACCTGCTGTTCGATCTGCGCGAGCGTGGTGGAGCCATAGATCTCGGGTTGACGGGTCCCGAGCAGATTGAGGTTCGGGCCGTTCACGAGCAGCAGTCGGCGTTCGGTCACGTCCGTACGGTACCGATGCCCACCGGCAGCGCGCCAAGACCACCACACCGGTAGGTTTCCCGATCGGAAACGTACCGGTGTCGCAATGCGTGCTGTACAGCAGGCCCACCGGCACGTTGCATAGGGGCGTGACCATCGACACGGCCGAACGGGCCGCATTCAGATCGGCGGTGCGCGACCTGCTGCACGAGCAGTGCACCGAGGCCGACGTGCGGGCAGTGATGGAATCCCCGGACGGCTTCGATCGCCAGTTGTGGGCCAAACTGGCCGCACAGGGCGTGGTCGGACTGCTGGTGGCACCCGAGTACGGCGGTGTCGGCCTGGGCGCCCGCGAACTCGAGGCGGTCGCCGAGGAGACCGGCGCAGCCCTGCTGCCCGCACCGTTCCTGTCCAGCGCGGTGCTCACCGTCGCGCTCCTGCAGGCGGCCGGCACCGAGGCGGACAAGGCGCGCCTGCTGCCCGGACTGGCCGACGGCAGCACCATCGGCACGGTGGCAGTGACCGGCGCCCGCGGCACCTGGACCGCCGACGGGGTGGATGTCCGGGCCAGCGCAGACCGAAACCTCACCGGGACAGCGCATTACGTGACCCACGGGCAGATCGCCGATGTCATCCTCGTCGTCGCACAGACCGTCGACGGGCCTGCCGTGTTCGAGGTCTCCCCCGACGCCCCCGGCTTGCGTGGCACCGCCGCAACGGTATTCGACCCCACCATGCCGCTGTCCAGCTACGAGTTCGACAGCACACCGGCCCGGCGCATCGGCACCGCCGGCTGGGACGCGGTCGGGCAGGCATTGGATCTTGCGGTGATCGCCCTCGCCGGCGAGCAGGCCGGCGGGGCACGGCGGATCTTCGACCTCACCGTCGACTATCTGAAAACCCGCATCCAGTTCGGCCGCCCGATCGGCAGTTTCCAGGCCCTCAAACACATGGCCGCCGATCTGCTGCTGCGGGTGGAGTCGGCGACCTCGGCCGCCCAGCACGCAGCGGCGCAGTTCGAGAGCGCCGAGAACCACGACGGTGCGGTGGCGTTGGCGGGGTTCGCGTGCGCCGAGGCCTATGTCGACACCGCCATGGCGGCGATCCAGATGCACGGCGGTATCGGATTCACCTGGGAGCACCCCGCGCACCTGTTCGTGCGCCGGGCCCGCAGCGGTCTGCAACTGTTCGGCGACTCCGCGGCACACCGCGAGCGCTACCTGCTGGCGAAGGGTGCCTGAGATGACCGAGACCGCCCTGCCCAGCGCCGACGAGCTGCGCACAGAGGTCCGCGACTGGCTGGCCGCCAACTGGACCGGCCTGCCGAAATCCGATGATCCGTGGGCGAGTTCGCCACAACGCATCGCCTGGCTGGAGAAGGTCCTGGACGCGGGATACGCGACACCGACCTACCCCACCCAGTGGTACGGCCGGGAGTACCCCAACCAGCTCGCCAATGTCATCGACCGGGAATTCCGTGCGGTGCGCGCCCCGGGCGCCCGCCAGGACAAGTACAGCATCCCGGCCAACACCGCGCTGAAGTTCGGCACCGAGGCCCTCAAGAAGGAACTCCTGCGCGACTTTCTGACCGAGCGGGCGCGCACCTGCCTGCTCTACAGTGAGCCGGGCGCGGGCTCGGATCTGGCCGGTATCCGCACCACCGCAATTCACGACGGTGACCAGTGGATCATCAACGGCCAGAAGGTCTGGACCTCGGGGGCACAGACCTCTGATTACGCGTTGTTGATCGCCCGCACCGACTGGGATGCGCCCAAACACCAGGGCATCACGTTCTTCATCATCGGGATGAAGCAACCCGGTATCGAGGTGCGCCCGCTGCACCAGATCACCGGAGAATCACACTTCAACGAGGTGTTCATCACCGACGCGCGAACGCCGGACGCGTACGTCGTCGGGGGGACCGGCAACGGCTGGCGGGTGCTGCAGACCGCACTGGCCTACGAACGATCGCTGATGGGGTCGGCCGGCCGCTCCGGGCGCAACCAGTCGCGCGCCAACAGCCTGATCGAACTCGCCCGCGAACACCGACGACTCGATGACGCCGCGATCCGCAGATCACTGGCCGACGTTCTGGCGCTGCGGGAACTCAACGCGCTCAACAACGCCCGCGCCAAGGCCGAGGCCAAACAAGGCACCTCGTCGCCGGTCATGTCGCTGGGCAAGCTGGCGATGTCGGGCATCCTGCACGCCGAGGCGCGGCTGAAAACCGACATCATCGGCGCTGCGGCGATGCTGGCCGGGCAGGACAATCCGGAATCCGACGACGTGAACTTCTTGACGCTCAACGCGTTCTTCACCTCGATCGGCGGCGGCACCGACCAGATTCAACGCAATATCATCGGCGAACGGGTGCTCGGACTGCCCAAGGAGCCCGAAGTCGACCGCGATATCCCGTTCCGCCAGGCCCGGAGGAACTGAACCCGATGCCCCGCCACAATGACGACGACCACGACTACGACCCACCATTGTCCGGCGTACGAGTGCTCGACCTGACCGCCGGGCCGATGACCGCCGTCGGACGGCTACTGGCCGATCTGGGCGCCCACGTCAGTCCCGTTGCGCTGCAGAGCATCTGTCGCACACCCGACAGCATCGCGCTAGACACCGCCGTGAATCGGCACGGCCTGCACACGGTGACCGTCGACGATGCCGAGGACTGGACCCGGATGCTGGCCGGGGCGGACATCCTCATCGAGGAGACCGCGCCGGGATCTGCGGCCGAGGCCGCACTCGACGTGCGAGGTATCCGTACGGCCCATCCGGCACTGGTGATCCTGTCCATCAGCGATTTCGGCCGCGACACCCGATTCCGGAACTGGCAGGCCACCACACCGGTGCTGCACGCACTGACCAGCGAGCTGTCCCGGTCCGGAGTTCCCGGCCGAGAACCCCTGGTGCCGCCCGGGCAGCACCTGCCCTACCAGGTCGCCGCCGCGCAGGCCGCGGTATTCACGGTCAGCGTCCTGCTGGACCGATTACGGACCGGCGAAGGCGATCTCATCGACTTCTCGGTGCTCGAGGGAGCCATGCAGACCCTCGACCCGCCCTACGGCACGGCCGGCACCGCCTCGGCCGGGGTGGCACTCAGTGCGCAGCAACGCAACTGGGCGGCCGAGCAACTGCGCTATCCGATCATCGCCTGCCGTGACGGCCACGTGCGGATCTGCCTGCTGGCCAAACGACAATGGCAGGGCATGTTCGAATGGATGGGCCGCCCAGCCGAATTCGCCGACCCGAAGTACTACAGCCTGCGTGAACGACTCACCTCGGTCGAGTTGCTCGGCGCCATCGGGCGGTTCTGCGCCGAAAAGACCCGCGCCGAACTGGAGGAGCAGGGCCAACGCCACCGGGTACCGACCGCGGCGGTGCTCACCCTCCCCGAGGCGCTGCGCAGCGAGCACGTCACCGCCCGCGGACTCTTCCGCGAGGTGGAACTGGCCGCGGGCACCACGGCGCCGGTCCCGGCCGGGATCGTGGAGATCGACGGGCACCGCGCCAGCACGTTGACCCGCCCGGCGGCCGAGACCGCGCGTCCGCCGCACGCAGCGATCCTGGCCGGGCGCACCCGCCGCGAGGAGGGTCTGCCGCTGGAGGGCCTGCGCGTGCTGGACCTCGGGGTCATCGTGGTGGGCAGCGATACCGGCCGGCTGTTCGGCGACCTCGGCGCCGATGTCGTCAAGATCGAGAACTCGGCATTCCCGGACGGATTACGCGGCAACCTGACCTCGATCTCGCACACCTACGCCGCCGGTCACCGCAACAAGAGGTCCATCGGCATCGACCTGCGGCTCGCCGAGGGCCGGGCGCTGGCACACCGCCTCGTCGAGTCCGCCGACGTGGTGCTCACCAACTTCAAACCCGGTGTCGCCGCGGCCCTGGGCATGGACCACGGCACGCTGCACCGGATCAACCCGGGCATCGTCGTGGTGGACAGTTCGGCGTACGGCCCGACCGGGCCGTGGGCAGACCGGCTCGGCTACGGGCCGCTGGTGCGGGCCGCCGCGGGGTTCACCGACCTGTGGACCTACCCGGACGAGCGGGATGCCCCGTCGCTGCGCTCGCCCGAAGACACTCCCCCGTCGCTGCGCTCGCCCGAGGACACTCCCCCGTCGCTGCGCTCGCCCGAGACGCCAGCGTTCTGCGATGCCGTCACCGTCTACCCAGATCACGTCGCCGCCCGGATCGGCACACTGGCCGCCCTGGCCCTGCTGCTGCGCCGCGAACGCACCGGCACCGGTGGCGCGGCCAGCGTCGCCCAGTCCGAGGTGATGATCAGCCATCTGGCCGCCGAGATCGCCGCCGACGCGCTCGAACTGCCCGCGCAGCACCCCGAGTACCCGTGGGGCCTGTTTCCGGCCAAGGGGGACGACGCGTGGGTCGCGGTGACCGTCCGCGACGACACCGATCACCGCGCCCTGCGCACCGTCATCGGGGAACGTCCGCTGCCGGAATGGACCGCCGAGCACAGCCCGGCCGAGGCGATGAACCTGCTGCAAGCGGCGGGCGTGCCCGCCGGGGCCGTGCTGCACGCCGCCGAGCTCCCGCACTGGGACTACTACCGCGAACGTCGCGCCTTCCGGGAAGAGTTGCATCCGCATGGCCGCGAGCCCTACACCCTCGAAAACGTCCAGATCCACGCCGATCGCATCGCCGATCCCCCACTCGGGCAGGCACCGCTGCTCGGCGAGCAGACCCGCGAAATCGGGGCCGAACTGCTGGGACTGAGCCAGACCGAGATCGACGACCTGATGGCCCGCGGGGTGTTGGAGACGGTGCTGCAGGCGGTCGCGCCGCCTCGCTGACCCGGCCACCGAGGCACCGGCTTAAGATCCGAAAGCCCGCGTCAGCCTCGACCCGTTCCGGATGTGCCCGCATGCAAGTGGACTTCACCAGGCTCCGCTACTTTGTGGCGGTCGCCGAAGAGCTGCACTTCAAACGGGCCGCCGACCGGTTGATGATCACCCCGCCGCCGCTGAGCAAGCAGATCAAGCTGCTCGAAAGCGAGCTCGGCGGTCAGCTGTTCGAACGCCGCTACCACGACGTCAGACTCACCGCGCTCGGCCAAGCGCTGCTGGGGCCGGCCCGCGACGTCCTCGACCGGGTCGACGACCTCAAAGCGATGGCGTCGCACATGACCAACGGCACCGCGGCGATCCGCATCGGTGCCACCGCCTACGCGCCGTCGGATTTCCTGGCGCGACTGGAGACCGCCGTTGCCGCGCTGACGGTGCCCGCGGCGTTCAGCGTTCCGGGCTCGGCGGCCGAGGTCACCGCCAAACTGGTGTCCGGACACCTCGATCTCGGCCTGATCCACCTGCCCTCTGCGGACCGGCGAATACGGCACCGGGTGGTGGCCAGCTATCCCGGCGCGATCGCGGTCCGCTTCGACGATCCGCTGGCCGCCCACGACAGCGTGTCCATCGAGGCGCTGCGCGACCGCGAGGTGGTGATCGACTTCGCGCGTCCCAACCCGGTGGTGCTGGCCGGGCTGACCCGCGGTCTGCACGCACGCGGCGTGCACCGCATCGTCCGGACCACCAACCAGCTCGGCGGTGAACTGGAGATGGCGACCCAGGTGTTCAACCGTCACCTGGTCGCGGTGGTGACCTACGCGCCGGCATCGGCCATCGGCAGGATCTTTTCACCACCGGAGTTCAAGCTGATCCCGATAGACGAAAATTCTTGGGCCGCAATAAAAATTGCTTTGGCCTGGGTGCCGGAGCGCCAGCGTGACGCGGCCCGGATCGAGGCCCTGGTAGCCGAGATCGCAGACCGGGTGGGGACTTCGGATGCCGGCGGTTGACCTCCGGGCATGCCCCTGCGGGTCCGGGCTGCTCTACCCACAGTGCTGCGGGGCGCTGCACGACGGCGCGGCCGCGGTGACCGCCGAAGCCCTGATGCGGTCACGGTTCACTGCATTCGCGCTCGGTCGCGTCGACTACCTGATGCACAGCTGGCATCCCGACACCAGGCCCGTGCGGCTGGATCTCGACGACGAGATCATCTGGCGACGCCTGCAGATCGTGGACACCGAAGCCGGCACCGCCGACGACGACACCGGCATCGTGGAATTCCGCGCCGCCTACCTGCGCGACGGGACGCGGCACATCCTGCACGAACGCAGTCGTTTCCGCCGGATCCGCGACGGCTCCTGGCGTTATCTGGACGGGGAGTTCCCCAGCGGTCCGTAAGCTGGCCGGATGCGTTTTCTGCTCACCGTCACCGCATCGGCAGCCGCGGCCCTGCTGTCGGCGCCGGTCACGCATGCCGAACCCGCCGATGCGGCCGCGCCGGGCACCGACACACTGACCGCCTTCGACGTCGCCGATCCGGCCATCGGCCGGCTGGACCCGACCCTGCTGACGGCGGTGCAGAACGCCACCGCGGCGGCCGCCGCCGAGGGGGTCACGGTGACCGTGACATCCGGGTGGCGTTCACCGCAGTTCCAACAGCAGCTGCTCGACGAGGCCATCGTCACCTACGGCAGCTACCCGGCGGCCCGCCGGTACGTCCAGACCCCCGAACAGTCCCGCCATGTGACCGGTGCGGCCGTGGACATCGGCGGGCCCGGCGCGGACAGCTGGATGATCGCCAACGGGCCGCGATTCGGGCTGTGTCAGATCTACGCCAACGAGACATGGCATTTCGAGCTGAGCACCGACCTGTTCGGCACCTGCCCGGCCCTGCTCCCCGACGCCTCCGGCGCGCACTGAGCCCGGCCGTCGAACACGCCTACGCGCCAACGAGTTCGGCACCGGCACTGTTCACCCACTGATCATCGGGCGGCAACCGACGCCTCCCCCGCCGTTGCGGCAACGGATTCGCCGTCGGCGGATTCGCGGTTAGGGTGATACCTCGTGCGTGCCGTGCTGATCGTCAACCCGAACGCGACCTCGACGACCCCGGCCGGGCGCGACCTGCTGGCTCATGCGCTGGAGAGCCGAGTCGACCTGACCGTGATCCACACCGATCACCGAGGCCACGCCATCGAGATCGGCCACCAGGCGACCCGGGACGGGATCGACGTGCTGATCGTGCACGGCGGCGACGGGACGGTCAACGAAGTGGTCAACGGCGTACTCCAGGAGCCGTCCGCGAGCGCCCCCGCCGTCGGGGTGGTGCCGGGCGGCTCGGCCAACGTGTTCGCACGCTCGCTGGGAATCAGCTCGGACCCCATTGTGGCGACCAATCAGCTCGTCGACCTGCTCGGGGACCATCGCCGGGGCGTGCCCTGGCGGCGTATCGGGCTGATGGACTGCGGTGAGCGGTGGGGTGTGTTCACCGCCGGCATGGGCGTCGACGGTGACGTGGTGGCCGCGGTGGAGGCTCAGCGCGCCAAGGGCCGGACGGTGACCGCCTCGCGGTACATCCGGGTGGCGATCCGCGAGATGCTGGCCAGCGCGCGCCGCGAACCGCTCCTGACCGTCGAAATGCCCGACCGCGAGCCCGTATCCGGTGTGCATTTCGCCTTCGTCTCGAATTCCAGTCCCTGGACGTACGCGAATACCCGGCCGGTGTGGACGAACCCGACCACCACCTTCGAAACCGGGCTCGGGGTGTTCGCCATCACGAACATGAACGTGTGGCGCAATCTCGGCCTGGTGCGTCGGATGCTGTCCGCCAAAGCGGATATCACTGCGCCGCATCTGCTCCGCGAGGACGACCTGGCGTGGCTTCGGGTGACCAGTGCCACACCGGTGGCATGTCAGATCGACGGGGATTACCTCGGATTGCGCGATGCGATGACGTTCAGATCGGTTCCGGACGCCCTGTGCGTGGTCGCGCCGGCCACCGAATCGTCGTGACCTGCGAATATGCTGTGAGCGACGGAAATTTAGAGCGCAAGTGAGTTGAGTGTAGTACAAACGAGTGAGCGGTCAGGTAACCCGGTACCGCAGTGACATTGCCCACGTGTTAACGCAGTTCTATTGACATCTGTTCAGCCTGTGAAAGCATCGTATGCAACAGCGCAGAAACAATTGATGCGCATGCGTTAACAGCCGAAGAAAAGCAGAAGCGCCATTTGTGGCGCCCATTGCACTGACTTGACTAGGAGATAGAAGCATGGATTGGCGTCACAAGGCGATCTGTCGCGACGAGGATCCGGAACTGTTCTTCCCGGTGGGGAACAGCGGCCCGGCGCTCGCCCAGATCGCCGATGCGAAGCTCGTCTGCAACCGTTGCCCGGTGACCACCGAGTGCCTGAGCTGGGCGTTGGAGTCCGGCCAGGACGCCGGCGTATGGGGCGGCATGAGCGAAGACGAGCGCCGCGCCCTCAAGCGTCGTAACGCACGGACCAAGGCGCGCACCAGCGTCTGAGTTCCGGCGCAGAACCCCGACTGCGGCTCCGACAGAAATGTCGGGGCCGCAGTCTTTTTCCGCATCCGAGTCCGGGCCCACCGCCCAGTCCTTGTGCACCACATCACATTTGATGCGATGCCGGTCAGCTAAATCGCCGCCCTGCGCAGCCGCCCGATCGGCACCCGCAGCACCACATCGGTGCCGCCGGAGTCCACATCGTGCATGCCAAGCGAACCGTCGAGTTCCGCGGACACCAAGGTGCGCACGATCTGCAGCCCCAGCCGGTCGGACTTCTCCAGGCTGAAACCCTCCGGCAGCCCGCGGCCGTCGTCGTGCACGACGACATCGAGCCAGCGCGCCGAACGCTCGGCCCGGATGGTCACCGAACCCTTGACCACATCACCGTCGAAAGCATGCTCGAGCGCGTTCTGCACCAGTTCGGTGATCACCATGATCAGTGCGGTCGCACGGTCGGCATCCAGCACGCCCAGATCGCCGTCCCGGGTGATCCGGATCGGGGTGTCCACCGAGGCGACGTCGTTCATGATCGGCAGGATCCGGTCCACCACCTGATCAAGGTTGACCTCCTCATCCACCGACATCGACAACGCGTCATGGACCAGGGCGATCGAGGACACCCGGCGCACCGACTCGATGAGCGCCTCCCGGCCCTCGGCGTTGTTGGTCCGCCGGGCCTGCAACCGCAGCAGCGCGGCGACGGTCTGCAGATTGTTCTTCACCCGATGATGGATCTCGCGGATGGTCGCATCCTTGGACAGCAACGCACGGTCGCGCCGCTTGACCTCGGTGACATCGCGGATCAGCACCGCCGCCCCGGCGGCGGTGCCCCCGACCTGCAGCGGGATGGTCCGCATCAGCACCGCGGCACCGCCGGCGTCGACCTCCATCCGCATGCTGGACCCGCCGGCCAGCGAATCACGCACATGTTCGGCCAGTTCCTGGGCCTCGAACGGATCGGAGATCAGCGGCCGGGTGACCGCGACCAGGTTGTGTCCTTCGAGTTCGGCCGCGAAACCCATCCGGTGGTACGCCGAGATGGCGTTGGGGCTGGCGAAGGCCACTTCACCGGCCACGCCCAGCCGGATGAAACCGTCGCCGACCCGGGGGCTGGACCGCGACATCGGCAGGTCGCCCACGTTGGGGAACGTGCCGTCGCTGAGCATGTGCTGCAGGTCGGCGGCGCAGTCGAGGTAGGCGCGTTCCAGCGGGCTGGACGTGCGCCCTTCGGCCAACGCGGTCTGATGGGTGAGCACGGCGACCACGCGGTCGGCGTGCCGCACCGGAACGGCCTCCACATTCGACCGGTTGCCCTCGCCGCCGGGTTGCCGGCCGACATCGCTCTCCCGGCCGATCGCGCCGGAGTCGAACGCCGCGCGCACCACCGGCATCTGATCGGCGGGCGCGGTGGTGCCGACCGCATCGGCCAGCAGCGTCGTGGAGGCGGTGTTCGGGCGCACCTGCGCGACGCACACCAGGTGATCGTCGTCACGCCGCACCCACATCAGGTAGTCGGCGAAAGACAGGTCGGCCAGCAGTTGCCACTCACCGACCACGGCATGCAGATGGTCGACGGCGTTGCCGGGAAGAACGGTGTGCTCGGCGAGCAGGTCGCCGAGAGTCGACATGAGCCGTTACCGCAGTCCGGCTAGCTGATCACCGCGATGAGGTCGCCGGCCTGGATGACGTCACCCACCGAAACGCTCACCTCGCTGATCGTGCCCGCGACCTCCGCCAGCACCGGGATCTCCATCTTCATGGACTCCAGCAGCACCAGGGTGTCGCCCGCATCGATCTGGTCGCCCTTCTGCACAACGACCTCCAGCACGCTGGCCACGATCTCCGCGCGAACATCCTCGGCCATCTTCACCCCACTCACTTCGCCTTGGCTGGCTGCTGTTCCGCCTACCTGCCTATATCGAACCACAAGACCAAAACCGTCATCGACCACCACGCGGGAAAAACCAGTCCCCGCGGCATGAGATACTGGATCCCAAGAATTCACTTGATCTGGAGGTTCACCATGGCCAAGCGAGGCCGCAAGAAGCGCGACCGCAAGCACTCGAAGGCCAACCACGGCCGTCGTCCCAACGCCTGAGCCCCGCACGTCTTCCGCGAAGACGGCGTAGGCAACAAACCGCCCGGCGCTCCCCAAGGGGAGACCGGGCGGTTTGTCATTTCTTGGTCTGTGCTGTTCAGCCCCGGATGATGGTGGTCCGGCTGATCTCGATCTGCAGGCGGGCCCGCAGACCCTCGGGAGCCTTCTCGCCGCGGCATTTGTTGGCGATGAGGTTCTTCACCCGCTCCTCCACGCCGTAGTGGCGCAGGCATGCCGGGCACTCCTCCAGGTGCTGCTTGAGCTTGTCGCGACTCTCGGCGGTGCATTCGCCGTCCAGCAGCGTCCATACCTCCGCGATCACCGCGGCGCATTCGGGATGGTCCGGATCGACCGGGCCGATCGGGGGCGACCAGCGCTCATCCTGGGATTCGGTCACGACGACACCTCCTCGGGCGCACCGAGCTGCGTACCTCGGATGAATCCCCGGTCCCTGGCCACGTCGGCCAGCAGCTCACGAAGTTGTTTGCGGCCGCGGTGCAGCCGCGACATCACGGTGCCGATCGGCGTGTCCATGATCTCGGCGATCTCCTTATAGGGGAATCCCTCGACATCGGCGTAGTAGACCGCCATCCGGAATTCGTCGGGCAGCGCCTGCAGCGCCGCTTTGATCTCGGTATCCGGCAGCGCCTCCAACGCCTCGACCTCGGCCGAACGCAAACCCGTTGACGAATGCTCGGCGTTGGCCGCGAGCTGCCAGTCGGTGATCTCCTCGGTCGGGTACTCGGCGGGCTGGCGCTGCTTCTTGCGGTAGCTGTTGATGTAGGTGTTCGTCAGAATCCGGTACAGCCACGCCTTCAGATTCGTTCCCGCCCTAAACGAGCGGAAGCCGGCATAGGCCTTCACCATCGTCTCCTGCAGCAGATCCTCGGCGTCGGCGGGATTGCGGGTCATCCGCAGGGCGCCACCGTAGAGCTGGTCGAGCAGTGGGATGGCGTCGCGTTCGAACCGAGCGGTCAGCTCGGCATCCGTCTCTGCGGCGGGAGCCGCCTCGTCTATATCGGTCATCGCGGGAGACACCGTCCCTTCTGTAGCGGCATCACCGAACAGCGCCGGTAGGGACACCGGACGATCCAGGCAGGCCGTTGGCACCAAAATCCCCTATCTGACGATCCTAAAGGCAATGACCGACAACATCGGGGTGCAGGGCGCCCATCGCTGTCGCTGCATCCAACAACGGCGGCCCCATCCGTGCGCATTCCCGGACTACGCTGGCCGGGTGGCACGCGCAGCGACCCCGGCGATCGCCGCCGTGCTCGCCGACGGCGCCGACCACAAAATCCTGCGCTACCGGCATGACCCGCGCGCCGCATCGTTCGGGGACGAGGCCGTCACCGAACTGGCCGCAGCACACGGTCTGGACCCCGCGCAGATCTTCAAG
Source organism: Mycobacterium sp. MBM (assembly GCA_021648845.1). Classification (GTDB taxonomy): domain Bacteria; phylum Actinomycetota; class Actinomycetes; order Mycobacteriales; family Mycobacteriaceae; genus Mycobacterium. The sequence goes on from JAKJHY010000001.1 coordinate 79,003, forward strand.
ACGCTGATCCTGGCGGTGGGGCAGGGACTGGCGGTCGCGGTGCTACCGGTGCCCGCCCAGCTCTCCTTGAAGGCCGCCGCCGCGGCCCTCGGCGCTCCGAAGGCCGCGCTGGCCGAACGCGCGGCAGCCGAACGCGCCACCGGCTACGTGCTCGGCGGCATCTCCCCGCTGGGCCAGCGGCGGCCGCTGCCCACCGTCGTCGACTCCTCGGCGCTGCTTTGGGACCGGGTGCTGTGCAGCGCGGGCAAACGCGGTTGGGATGTCGCGCTGGCACCGGCCGACCTGATACGGCTTACCGAAGGCGTTACCGCCGATATCCGCGCCACGTAGGCTCGAACCCATGTCGCTGCACGGGAAAACCATGTTCATCTCCGGTGCCAGCCGCGGAATCGGGCTGGCCATCGCCAAGCGGGTGGCCGCCGACGGGGCCAATATCGCGCTACTGGCCAAGACCGCCGAGCCGCACCCGAAACTGCCGGGCACGATCTACACCGCCGCAAAGGAGATCGAGCAGGCCGGCGGCCAGGCACTGCCGATCGTCGGCGACGTGCGCGATGCCGACTCGGTGGCGGCCGCGGTCGCGGCGACCGCCGAACAGTTCGGCGGGATCGACATCTGCGTCAACAACGCCTCGGCCATCAACCTCGCCTCCGTCCTGGAGGTGCCGATGAAGAGCTTCGATCTGATGAACGGCATCCAGGTGCGCGGCACATACGCCGTCACCCGGGCGTGTATCCCGCACATGATCGGCCGGGAAAATCCACACATCCTCACCCTGTCCCCGCCGATCCGGCTGGAAAGCACCTGGCTGACCCCCACCGCGTACATGATGGCCAAGTTCGGGATGACATTGTGCGCGTTGGGAATCGCCGAAGAGATGCGCCAGCACGGCATCGCCTCCAACACGCTGTGGCCACGCACAATGGTGGCCACCGCGGCGGTGCAGAACCTGCTCGGCGGTGACGAGGCGATGGGCCGCGCCCGCAAACCCGAGGTGTATTCCGACGCCGCGTACGCGGTGCTCACCCGGCCGGCCGCCGAGTACACCGGCAACAGCCTGCTGTGTGAGGACGTCCTGATGGAATCCGGCGTGACCGACCTGTCGGTCTACGACTGCGTGCCCGGCTCCGAGCTCGGGGTCGACCTGTGGGTCGACACCCCCAATCCGCCCGGCTACACCGGGCCCTGAGGACGTCATGAGCGATATCGTGCGCAACGCACCGGCGCTGAACCGCTTCGAGATCTACCACGACGACGAGATCGCCGGCTTCGCCGAATATGTCGATCACGACCGGCAGCGCATCTTCCACCACACCGAGATCGGCGCGCGCTTCAGCGGAAAGGGACTGGCCAGCACGCTGATTCAGACCGCCCTCACCGAGACATCGAACGCCGGGTTGCGCATCGTGGCGGTATGCCCGTTCGTGGCGAAGTTCGTCGACGAGCACCACGAATTCGCCGCCGACGTCGACGAGGTGACACCGCAGTTGCTCCAGCTGCTGGACAACCCCTGACCCGTCCGCACCGACGGGGCGATGACGGACACCCCGACCACCACGCCGTCGTGGCATAGGCTGGCCGCGTGTCAATCTGGTCTGCGGGACGGTATGAGGCCGTCGCCCAACGCATCGCGCCCATCTCCGCCCAGCTGGTCGAAACGGTGGACCGGCTGCGCCCGCTCGACGGTGCCACCGTCGTCGACCTGGCCTGCGGTACCGGCAGCGCCGCGCTGGCCGCCGCCGCGGCCGGCGCGCAGGTGACCGGGGTGGACCTGACCCCCGAACTGCTGGCGATCGCCGCGGACAAGCCGGGCGGCGACGCGGTGCGCTGGGTCGCCGCGGACGCCTCGGCCACCGGGCTGCCCGATGCGGGTTTCGACGCGGTGGTATCCAATATGGGCATCATCTTCGTCGAACCGGTCAGTCAGGTCGCCGAGATCGCACGACTGTTGCGCCCCGGCGGTTTCCTCGGGTTCTCCACCTGGGTTCGCGACACCTACAACCCGTTCTACAACCCGATCATCGACGTGCTTGGGGCACCGCCGGCCGGGCAGTACCGCCCCGACCAGTGGGGCGAACCCGATATCGTCACCACCCGCCTGGCCGGTGACTTCGACGAGATCTTCATCGAAAACGGGCAGCACACGTGGCAATTCGGATCGGTGGCCGAGACGGTGGTGTTCGTCACCGACGAATCCCCGATGCACGTGGACGTGTTCGCCCGCTCCGACGAGGACACCCGCATGCGCCTGACGCAGTCCTTCACCGCGGTCTTCGAACGCCACGCCACCGCCGACGGGGTCAGTTTCACCGCGTCCTACGCCGTGGTGGCCGCCCGGCGCCGCTGACCGGGTCACCGCGCCTGGTACAGGATCCCCCGGGCGATCGCGTCGCGAACCTCCGGCAACGCCGCCTCGGCGAGTGCGCCCGCGTCCACCCCGTGGTGGGTTGCCAGCAGGCCGATGAGCGTGCCCAGTGGCACCTCCCCACGGCAGCCCGCCAGCAGCGCGGTGAGCACCTCGTCGACCCCGATCACCGCGCCCGGCCCGCCCGGCCGCCGCACCGCGGCCCCGACCTGCTGCCACCCGTCGGGCCCCGGTAGCGACTGCTGCTCCAAGAACACCGGGGCGGTGGACAACCGCGCCGCCAGCAGCTCGTCGTCGCTCGTGGCGCGCAGATATGCGCGCCGGGCGAAGAACGCCTCGACCTCTGCGCCGGTGACGATCTCGTCGGCGGCGGTGATCTCTTCGAGGATCTGCTCGGGTTGCTCGCCGGCGAGCGGGCTGCGCAGCGAGATCAGGCCCATCCCGATACCGGTGATGCCCTGCTCGGCGAACCAGTCCAGCCAGGCAGCGCCCCGGCGCGCCGTGGCGGTGCGGCTCTCCCCGGCATCGGCCAGCCACAGCGATACGTAACTCACCGGGTCGGCCAGCTCACGCTGCACCACCCAGGCGTGCAGGCCGGTACCGGCCAGCCAGTCCCGCACCTGATCGCGCCAGTCACCCTCGCGGACAATCCAGTTGGCCATGATCTGGGCGGTGCCACCGGGGTTGAGATACTCACCGACCTGCTCGATCAGGCTGCGGCACAAGCCGTCTGCGGCCACGCCGGAATCACGGTAGATGTAGTCGCGGTCACCCGGGCCGATCACGAAGGGCGGGTTGGACACGATCAGGTCGAAGCGCTCCCCCGCCACCGGCTCGAACAGGCTGCCCCCGCGCAGATCCCAGGACATCCCGTTGAGTCGCGCGGTGGCCGCCGCCAGCCGCAACGCCCGCTCATTGGTATCGGTGCCGACGACCCGGGCGCAGTGCCCGTCCAGATGCAGCGCCTGGATCCCGCACCCGGTGCCCAGATCCAGAGCACTTCGCACCGGGTTGCGGATGACCGCGCGCGCCAACGACATCGCCGCGCCGCCGATACCGAGCACGTGGTCGCGGTGCAGCGGGCCGCCGCGCAGCGCCGCGTCCTGGTCGGAGACGACGAGGAAATCCCGGGCCCCATCGGAGTGCGGGCGGATGTCGAGGACCGCCCGCGCGGCCCCGTCGGCCAGGTCCAGCACGCCGCCGGCGACCAACGCATCCAGCGGCACCCGCGTGAAGACCTGGTGCAGCCGCTCGCGCGGCACCTGCGCGCCGAGCAGGAACAGCCGCACCAGGGTGGACAGCGGATCCGGCCCGGCCGCGGCCCGCGCCGCCGGCCACCACACCCCGCGGCCGAGCGCGGCGTGGGCCTGATCGCCGAGCAGTTCGGCCACCCCGTCCACGGTGAAACCGGCCGCCCGCAGATCGGCGCCGAGGGCGTCGAGCACCGCCGGCCCGAGGGTCAAAACAGCCCCGCTTCGGGCCGCACGGGTTCGATGAGTTCCGGACCGTTGTTGCGCACGCTGTTCACCAGCCGCGATACCTCCCGAATCTCGATACGGTCCAGGTCGCCGTGCCCGCGCAGCAGGCCCTCGTCGACGGGGGCATCGGGGTCGAGCCAGCGGTCCCAGTCCGGTGCGCTGATCGTCAGCGGCATGCGGTCGTGGATATCGGCGAGTTGCGCGGCGGAATCGGTGGTGATGATGGTGCAACTGAGCAGCGGTGGGGCATCCTCATCGGCGCCTGCACCGTCTCGGGGACGCCACACCGACCACAACCCCGCCATGAACAGCGGCTCCCCGTCCGCGGCGTACATGTAGTAGGGCGTCTTGGCGGACTTCTTGCCGGCCGCGGCGGCGGTCGGCTTCCACTCGTACCACCCGTCCATCGGGACCAGGCACCGCTTGCTCTTGGCCGAGCCGCGGAACGCCGGTGAGGTGGTCAGTGTCTCCGAACGCGCGTTGATCAGCAGCGGGCCCTTCTTGGTGTCCGGGTTGCCGTCCGCGTCCGCCTTGGCCCACGGCGGGATCAGGCCCCAGCGCATGGAGCGCAGCCGCCGCGTCGCCTCGTCCTCGGGTGCACCCTGGGGCGAGGCGGAATGCCCGTGCCGCTTGACCACCGTGCAGATGGTGGTGGTGGGCGCCACGTTGAAGTTGGGCCCGGCGTTGGCAGAGTCGCCCTTGGCGGTCTCGTCGAGCGCCTTGATTTTCTCCGCCAACAACGCCGGGTCGGTGGTCACCGCAAATCGCCCACACATACCAGGCAGGATAGAGGCCGTGAAGAACTGGCCGGCACCGACGACCACCGCACCCGTGCACGCCACGGTGGCGGTACCCGGGTCGAAATCACTGACCAATCGGGCGTTGGTGCTGGCCGCGCTCGCCACCCCGCAGGGCACGACCACCATCAGCGGGGCGCTGCGCAGCCGCGACACCGACCTGATGATCGACGCCATCCGAGCGCTGGGCGTGACCGTCACCGGCGCGGGTACCGAGCTCACGGTGAGCGGCACCGTCGCCCCCACCCCGGCCACCCGTATCGACTGCGGTCTGGCGGGCACGGTGCTGCGATTCCTGCCGGCGGTGGCCGCCACCGGCACCGCGACGGTGATCTTCGACGGCGACGAGCAGGCCCGGGCCCGTCCGATCGCGCCGCTGCTGGACGCGTTGCGCGGTCTGGGCGTGGCCATCGAAGGCAACGGGTTGCCCTTCGAGGTCCGCGGAGCCGGTTCGGTGCCCGGCGGCGAGGTCCGTATCGACGCCTCGGCGTCCTCGCAGTTCGTCTCCGGGCTGTTGTTGGCGGGCACCACCTTCGGCAACGGGCTGACCGTCGTGCACACCGGCGAGTCGGTGCCGTCCGCCCCGCACATCGCCATGACGGTGTCGATGCTGCGCAGCGCGGGCGTCACGGTCGACGACGGGGTGCCCAACCGCTGGCGGGTGGACCCCGGCACGGTGGCCGCCCGGCACTGGGACATCGAGCCGGACCTGTCCAACGCGGTGCCGTTCCTGGCCGCTGCCGCGGTCACCGCCGGGACGGTACGCATCAGCCGTTGGCCGGCCGAAAGCATCCAGCCGTCGGGGGCGATTCTCGATCTGCTGTCGAGGGTGAATATCGTTGCCGAGCAGACAGATTCATACCTGCAGGTCCATGGTGGGCCGGGTTACGGCGGGATCGACATCGACCTGCACGATATCGGTGAACTGGCCCCCGCGGTGGCCGCGCTGGCCGCACTGGCCGCACCGGGTTCGGTGTCGACGTTGCGCGGGATCGCCCATCTGCGCGGGCACGAGACGGACCGACTGGCGGCGTTGAGCGCCGAGATCAACGGTCTGGGCGGGCAGTGCGCCGAGACGCCGGACGGCCTGCAGATCACCGCTGCCGCGCTGCACGGCGGGGTGTGGCGGTCCTATGCCGATCACCGGATGGCCACCGCCGGCGCGATCATCGGACTGCGGGTGCCCGGTGTGCAGGTCGAAGACATCGCCACCACCTCCAAGACGCTGCCCGACTTCCCGGGGATGTGGGCCGAGATGCTGGGCACGATTTGAGATCTCGCGACTACGACGAGTCCGATGTCCGGGTACGCCCGGGCAAGGGTTCGCGTCCGCGCACCAAGACCCGCCCCGACCACGCCGACGCCGAAGAGGCGATGGTCGTCACCGTCGACCGCGGCCGATGGGGTTGCGCACTGGGCGGTGCCCCGGATCGGCACGTGACCGCGATGCGCGCGCGTGAACTGGGCCGCACCCCGATCGTCGTCGGCGACGAGGTCAGCATTGTCGGTGACCTGTCCGGGAGGCCGGATACCCTGGCCCGCATCGTGCGCCGCGGCGATCGCCGGACGGTGTTGCGCCGCACGGCCGATGACACCGACCCGGCCGAGCGGGTGGTGGTGGCCAATGCCGATCAATTGTTGATCGTGGTGGCGCTGGCCGACCCGCCGCCGCGCACCGGGTTCGTCGAACGGGCGCTGATAGCCGCCTATACCGGCGGGCTGACGCCGATCCTGTGCCTGACGAAATCCGATCTGGCCGACCCGGCGCCGTTCGCCGCGCAGTTCGCCGACCTGGAACTTCAGGTGGTGACCGCCGGGCGCGACGATCCGCTCGACGTGGTGGCACCGTTGCTGACCGGGAAGGTGACCGTGTTGCTGGGACATTCCGGGGTGGGCAAGTCCACCCTGGTGAATCGTCTTGTGCCCGAAGCGGAACGGGCCACCGGCGACGTGTCCGGGGTCGGTAAGGGCAAGCACACGTCCAGCCAGTCGGTGGCGCTACCGCTGCGCGCGTCCGGCTGGGTGATCGACACACCGGGCATCCGGTCGTTCGGATTGGCCCATGTTCGGGCCGACGATGTGGTGCAGGCCTTCTCCGACCTCGCCGAGGCGGTCGCCGAATGTCCACGCGGCTGTGGGCATCTGGGCCCGCCAGCCGATCCAGAATGTGCGCTGGACACACTGAGCGGGCCCGCAGCCGGGCGCGTCGCCGCGGCCCGGCGACTGCTGGCCACCCTTAACGACGCCGGTTACTGACCCGCGAAGGTGCGCGAACTCCGAACCGCGAGCGGCGCGTCTGGGGACAGACACGCACGCCCGCGGTAGGAGGGGTGGATACTTCGGAGGGGTAGTTACTTATGCGGCGATCGTGCCGCGGCGCCAGCCGCGCACCGTGGCGATCGCGGTCTTGAGCCCGCGACGCTTACCGGTGGCGGGATCGGTGACACCGAAACCCTGCAGGTCGTCGAACATCCGCTCGCTGCGGGTCTCCGGCGCGTTGTCCCGAGTGTCCTTGAGGAACTTGTCCGGCAGGGACAGCTTGGCGATGGTGCGCCACGTCTTGCCGTACTGCACCAGGAAGTTGCCGGTGGTGTAGGGCAGGTCGTACTTCTCGCACAGCGCGCGCACCCGGATGGAGATCTCGTAGAGCCGGTTGCTCGGCAGATCCGGGTACAGGTGATGCTCGATCTGATGGCACAGGTTGCCGCTCATGAACCGCAGCACCGGGCCGTTCTCGAAATTGGCGCTGCCCAGCATCTGCCGCAAATACCACTCGCCGCGGGTCTCCCCGGCCATATCGGTCTTGGTGAACTTCTCCGCACCGTCCGGGAAGTGCCCGCAGAAGATGACGGCGTTGGCCCACACGTTGCGGATGATGTTGGCGACCGCATTGGCCTTCATCGTCGAGGTGTAGGTGGCCCCCGGGGACAGCGCGGTCAGCGCCGGCCACAGCACGTAGTCCTTGGCCACCTGGTGACCGGCCTTGACGCCGAACTCCCTGACCCGGACCATCGTCGCCTTGCGGTCGTCGCGGCCCTTGAAGATCTTGCCGAGTTCGAGGTGCTGCAGGCCTACACCCCATTCGAACAGGGCGGCCAACAGCGTGTTGAACACCAGGTTCGACAGGTTGAACGGCTTCCACTTCGCATCCCGGGTGACGCGGATGACGCCGTAGCCCACATCGTCGTCCATGCCGAGGATGTTGGTGTACTTGTGGTGCATGAAGTTGTGGGTGAAGCGCCAGTGTTTGGAGCTTCCGCTCATATCCCACTCCCACGTGGAGGAGTGGATCTCGGGATCGTTCATCCAATCCCACTGGCCGTGCATGACGTTGTGGCCGATCTCCATGTTCTCGATGATCTTGGCCACGCCCAGGGCAGAGGTGCCCGCCCACCAGAAGCTGCGCTTGGAGCTCCCGGCCAGCAGCAGACGGCCGATGATCTCCAGCGCGCGCTGGCCGGCGATCGCCCGACGGATGTAGCGTGCGTCGGCCGCTCCGCGCGAATCCTCGATGTCTTGGCGGATGGCGTCCAGTTCGGCGCCCAGCGTCTCGATATCCGCCTCGGTGAGGTGCGCAAACGACGGTACGTCGGTAATAGCCACTATTCGGCCCTCCTTCCGTTTCCTACGATAGCGTAACCTACGCAACCGTAGGTTACTTGTCGGTAAAAGCTATGCGTCCAGCACACAATCGCCGGAGGCGGCCGAGACACAGGTCTGCACCCGGGTCCCCGGCTCATGTTCCACACCGGTACGCAGATCGCGTACGTGGCCCTCGACGAGGCCCACCACACATGACTGACAGATACCCATCCGGCAGCCGAACGGCATCTGGATCCCGGCGCTCTCACCGGCCTCCATCAACGATGTCGCAGCATCGGCCGACACGGTCTTGCCGCTGCGCTCGAACGTCACCGTGCCACCGGTGCCGTGCGGTGCAGCGCGGCTGACGGCGAAGCGCTCCAGATGCAGATTCGTCGGGATCCCCGCCTCGGCCCACAGCCGCTCGGCGTCGTTGAGCATGGCCTCCGGACCGCACGCCCAGGCCTGCCGTTCACGCCAGTCCGGCACCACCTCGTCCAGCCGGGCCAGATCCAACCGGCCCTGTGTCCGGGTGGTGCGCAGATGCATCCGGTAGCCCGGATGCGCGTCGTGCAACTGCCGCAGCTCCGCAGCGAACATCACGTCGGACTCGGTGGGCGCGGAGTGCACATGCACGATGTCGGTGATCTGATCGTGGCGTTGCAGGGTGCGCAGCATCGACATCACCGGGGTGATCCCCGACCCCGCGGTCAGGAACAGCACCGAGGCCGGGGCGGGATCGGGCATCACGAAATTGCCCTGCGGCGCGGCCAGCCGCACGATCGTGCCCGGTGCGACGCCACCGACCAGGTGGGTCGACAGGAAGCCCTCCGGCATGGCCTTCACCGTGATGGTGATGGTGCGCGCGCCACGCTTGTCCTTACCACCGCGCAACGGCGGCGAGGTCAACGAATAGGAGCGCCAGCGCCACCGCCCGTCCACCAACAGGCCGATGCCGACGTACTGCCCCGGGGCGTAGTCCAGGGAGAACCCCCAGCCCGGTTTGATGACCAGCGTGGCGGAATCCTCGGTCTCGCGCCGCACCTCGACCACCCGGCCGCGCAGCTCGCGGGCCGACCACAGCGGGTTGGCGAGCTTGAGATAGTCATCGGGAAGCAGCGGAGTGGTGATCTTGCCGGCGATCGTGCGCAGCGCATGCCACCCGCGATGGCGGTCGGCACCCGCGATGGTGGGACGAACGGTATCGGCGACTTTGGCCGAGACCTTTATTTCACTCTTGGCCACGCAACCTACGGTACCGTAACTTACGCCCGCGTAGTGACTTTCCGCGCGGCTGCCATGCGACCTGCATCACAACAGCTCGAGCAGAAATGGCAACTCCTGGGGCGCGTACCAGGCCAGGTCGTGGTCCTGGGCGTCACCCACAGCAAGCTCGGCATCCTCATCGCCAAGATCGGCCTCGTCGACCAACTCCACCGCGGCCAGGACATCGCTCTCGGCCGCAGCATTGTCCACATAGACGGCGATGACATCAGCGAGCGACACCGGCCCGGCCAGCCGCACCACCGCATCGTCGAGATCGGGCCGCGCCGTCGCCTCGACGGCGTCGGCGACCAGCACCGCCCGCCGGGGCGCAAGATCCGACTCCCCCGCGCCGGCCAACAGACGCAGCGAGGCCAGCGCGGCCTCCCGCAACGCCACCTCGGCGAGCTCGTCGTCGTCGCCTTCGGCGTAGGACTCGCGCAGCGTCGGCGTCACCGCGAAGGCCGTCCCGCTGCGGGCATGCAGCAGCCCGTCGGCCACCAGCTGCTGCAGCATCGTCAGGGTCGCCGGAATGTAGACACGCACCCCGCGAGATTAGCCCCCGGCGTGCTCACCCGAGCCCGCGGTCGTCGCGGTGTCCGCACCATCGGCATCGGCGTCGGGATCCTTTTCCACCGAAATGACGAAATCGTCGCCGTGCGCGGTGACACCGGCGATCACCGCCGAGTTCACCGCGTCCGCGGCGTACTGGCGGCGCACCATCATCGGGTCTTGGCGCAGATCCTTGACCAAGGCAACCGCCAGCCCGATCATCACCAGCACGAACGGCAGCGCCGCGACGATGGTGATGGTCTGCAGACCGGTCAACGCGTCGGAGCCGCCCACCAGCAGCATCACCGCGGCGACGGCCCCGGTGGCGACACCCCAGAACACGACGGTCTTGCGGTGCGGCTCGATGGTGCCGCGCTCGGACAGCGATCCCATCACGATGGAGGCCGCGTCGGCACCGGAGACGAAGAACACCGCGACCAGCACCATCACCACCACGGAGGTCACGGTCGCCAGCGGATACTCGCCGAGCAGGCCGAACAGCTGCCCCTCGACGGTGCCCTGCCCGGCCAGATCCGCGCCTTCCTGCTCGGCCTTCATCGCCGCGCCCCCGAACACACAGAACCAGACCAGCGATACCAGGCTGGGTACCAGCAGGACGCCGGTGACGAACTGCCTGATGGTGCGCCCGCGTGAGATCCGGGCGATGAACATGCCGACGAACGGCGTCCAGGAAATCCACCACGCCCAGTAGAAGACGGTCCACGAACCCAGCCACGCCTCGGTCTCGGCGCCCTCGGCACCGGTGCGCGCCGACATCATCGCCAGGTCCTGGAAGTAGCTACCCAGGGAGGTCGGGATCAGGTTCAGGATGAACACCGTCGGTCCGGCGATGAAGACAAAAACCGCCAGCAGCAGGGCCAACACCATGTTGAAGTTGGACAACCACTGGATTCCGCGCGCGACACCGGACACTGCGGACAGCACGAACGCACACGTCAGCACCGCGATGATGCCGATGAGGACCGCGTTACCCGCCTCGCCGATACCGCCGACGATCTGCAGTCCGCTGCGAATCTGCAAGGCGCCCAGGCCCAGTGACGCTGCCGACCCGAACAGGGTGGCGAAGATCGCCAGCATGTCGATCACCTTGCCCCAACCACCGTGGGCGCGATCCCCGATCAGCGGCGCGAAGGCGGCGCTGATCAACTGGAAGCGTCCCTTGCGGTACACGCCGTAGGCGATGGCCAAGCCGACGACGGCATAGATCGCCCACGGGTGCAGGGTCCAGTGATAGAGCGTGGTGGCCATCGCGTTCTGGACCGCCTCGGGATTGCCCGCCGCCCCGGTACCCGGAGGCGGTGAGACCAGATGCGAAAGCGGTTCGGAGACACCGAAGAACATCAACCCGATACCCATACCGGCGCTGAACATCATCGCGATCCAGGACACGGTCCGGAATTCGGGCTCCTCGTCATCGCGGCCCAGCGGGATATTGCCGAACCGGCCGAGCGCGATCCACAGCACGAACAACACGAACGCCGAGGCCATCAGGGTGAACAACCAGCCGGTGTTCGACATCACCCAGCCCAGCGCGTCACCGGATGCGGCGGCCAACGAGGCGGTGTCGACGAAACCCCAGACCAGGAATCCGACCGCGATGGCCGCGGTGACACCGAAGACGACGAGATCGATGCGGCCCTCTTTGACCAGCGCCTCCTCGTCGATCGGGATGTCGAGGACGGGGTGCGGGATGACGTCCAGTTCGGGCTTGGCCCCGGATTGTTCGCTAGGCGAATTAATAGCCATGGTCGAACGATCACATCGCGATCGGCCGATCGAGTCAACTTCCCGCCCGGCCTCAGCGCGTCGAATCCAGCAATTCTTCCAGCGACTCGCGCAGCAATCCGGGCAAGACGTCCACATCGCTCATGGCGTCGCGGTCGGCGTTGATCCCGAAATACAACGTGCCGTTATAGGAGGTCACCGCGATGGCGAGCACCTGATTGGCCAGCAGCGGCGGCACCGCGTAAAACTCCAGCAGCTTGGCTCCGGCGATGTAGATCTGCTTCTGCGCACCCGGCACATTGGTGATGAGCAGATTGAACTGGCGGGCCGAGAAACTGGTCGCCACCCGGATCCCCATGGCGTGCAACGTCGGCGGCGCGAACCCCGACAGCGTGACGATGGTGCGGGCGTCGACCAAACTGGCCGCGGTGGAATGCGATTCGGTGGCGTGCGCAATCTGGGACAGCCGCACCACCGCATTGCCCTCCCCGATCGGCAGATCGACCAAGAACGGCGACACCTCACTGATGGCCTGACCCGGCCCGACCGAGTCGAACTCGGCATCGGGATACACCGAGTTCGGCGCCAGGGCGCGCACCGTCGACGTCGCGGTCACCGGCTCACCACGGGACAGCAGCCAGTTGCGCAGCGCGCCGGCCACCACCGCCAGCACCACATCGTTGACATCGCATTCGTATCGCGCACGCAGCGCGCGGTAGTCCTCGAGCGGATGCGCGGCCACCGTGAACCGCCGGTTGCGCGAGACGGTGGTGTTCAGCGGGCTGCTCGGCGCGGTGCCGCGGGCCACCGTGCGCACCACGTCGGCGATGCGGCGCCCGGCATCGACGAGGGCACCGGCGTTGGTGGCCATGTCTCCCACCGCCGAGCGCACCGCGGCGACCTGCGCGGTGGGCCGGGTGATCCACTCCCCCAACGCGGCGACGAACAGTTGCGAATCGCTCGGTTCCCGCGTCGGGATCCAGATGTCCTCACCGAACTCCGGTGGCTTCTGGGTGCGGTCGGCGATGACATGTCCGATCTCCACCGCCGACATGCCGTTGACGAGGGCCTGATGCGATTTGGTGTAGATGGCGATGCGGTTGCGGGCCAGGCCCTCCACGATGTACATCTCCCACAACGGCCGGGACTTGTCCATCGGGCGGGAACCGATCCGGGCAATCAAGTCGTGCAGCTGGGCATCGCTGCCCGGCGAGGGCAGCGCCGAACGCCGGACGTGATAGGTGATGTCGAAGTCGGTGTCGTCGATCCAGACCGGCCGTGCCAGACCGAGGCTGACCTCCCGGACCTTCTGCCGGTACCGCGGTATCTGCGGCAACCGCTGCTCGACGGTGGCCAGTACCGCCTCGTAACTCAGCCCACCGCGCGGCTTGCGCACGATGGACAGCGACCCCACGTACATCGGGGTCGAACTGTTCTCCAACCGGTAGAACGCCGAATCGGATGCCGACAACCTCGTCACCATCGCGACAGCGTCCTCCCTCACCCGTGCTGATTCCCCGCCACCGTATCCGCCGACGCCCACCGCCCGCATCATGGGTGCACCGCGGCATCGTCGCGGCGTGCGATCATCAATATGGCTGTGCCTCTCCAGCAGCGTCCCGTCCGTTTCCCTGCCCGCTGGAGAGCCCGTGACCCACGTCAGCCCGCGCCCCGTCGACCACCCCGCTCCGGGCCACCCGGCCCGGCGGGTCAGCGTCTCGCACCCGGCGCTCACCTCGCCGATCATCGACTGCGAGCCACCGGTGTGCGGTGCGGGACGCCACGCGCCGCACCCACCCACCCTGCGACCGCGGCCACCCCGGCCGCCGCGACTGCCCGCGGTCATCGGGGAGACCCCGGTCGCCCCGGACGCGGTGATGTTCGCCGACGCCACCCTGCGCCGCGTACTGGAGGTGGTGGACCGCCGGCGCTCGGCGAACCAGCTGCGCGGATTGCTGACACCACCGTTGATCGATATCGCGCAGACACTGGCGCGGGTGCCGCCGGCCGGCGGCACCGCGGTGCTGCGCCGGATCCGGCTGCGCAGCGTCGACGCCGTAGCGGATGTGCGGGCCGCCGAGGTGTTCGCCACCTACACGCGCGGACCCCGGGTGCGCGCCATCGCCGCCCGCGTCGAACTCGTGGCCGGCCGCCGCTGGCAGGTGGTGGCGCTACAGATCGGCTGACCCGGTCAGCGCTTGCGGCCCTTGCGGGCCGCCTCGCGGCGTTGCTTTCGCGTGCCACCGGTACCGGGACCGGTGGCGCCGGAACGCTTCACCTCGGCCGAGCCGTCCTCGGCCGGGCCGGAGTAGGTGAGCGCGGGCGTCTGGTCGCCGCCGATCCCCTTCGCCTGAACACCGCCGGCCTGAACATTGGCCGGGCGCTCCTTGGTGGCCACCTGGCCCTGTGCCTGATCCGCCGCCGTCGACCCGGCGGCCTTCTCGGCCGCCGCGGCGGCGAAATCGGCAAGTCCCTGCGGTATCGGGGCGACCGTCGGGGCGGTCCGCGGCGCGGCCTCGACCGCGACGTTGAACAGGAAGCCGACCGACTCCTCCTTGAGCCCGTCGAGCATGGCCACGAACATGTCGTAACCCTCGCGCTGGTACTCGACCAGCGGGTCGCGCTGGGCCATCGCCCGCAGACCGATGCCCTCCTTGAGGTAGTCCATCTCGTAGAGGTGTTCACGCCATTTGCGGTCGATGACATTGAGCAGCACATTGCGTTCCAGCTGGCGCATCGCACCCTCGCCGCCGATCGCGTCGATCTGGGCCTCCCGCTCGGTGTAGGCGCGCTCGGCGTCCTTGACCAGGGCGTCGAGCAGCTCGTCGCGGGTCAGCTCGCCCGGCTCACCGACGGCATCGGAATCGATCAGATCGTGGTGGTCGATACCGACCGGGTACAGCGTCTTGAGCGCCTCCCACAGCTTCTCCAGATCCCAGTCCTCGGAGTAGCCCTCGGCCGTCGCCCCGTCCACGTAAGCGGTGATGACGTCGACCATCATGTCGTGGGCTTGCTGCTGCAGGTTCTCGCCCTCGAGGATCATCCTGCGCTCTTTGTAGATGACCGTGCGCTGCCGGTTCATCACCTCGTCGTACTTGAGGACGTTCTTGCGGACCTCGAAGTTCTGCTGCTCCACCTGGGTCTGCGCGCTCTTGATGGCGCGGGTGACCATCTTGGCCTCGATCGGCACATCCTCGGGCAGGTTCAGCCGGGTCAGCAGGGTCTCCAGCGTCGCGCCGTTGAAGCGCCGCATCAACTCGTCACCCAGCGACAGATAGAACCGGGATTCGCCGGGATCACCCTGCCGACCCGAGCGACCACGCAGCTGGTTGTCGATGCGGCGGGACTCGTGACGCTCGGTGCCCAGCACGTAGAGCCCGCCGGCGGCGATGACCTCTTCGGCCTCGGCCTTCGCCTCGGCTTTGATCTTGCTGACCGTCGGCTCCCAGGCGGCCTCATACTCCTCCGGGGTGGTGACCGGGTCCAGGCCCTGCTCCCGCAGCCGCTTGTCGGCCAGGAACTCGACGTTGCCGCCGAGCACGATGTCGGTACCGCGGCCGGCCATATTGGTCGCCACGGTGATGGCGCCGCGCCGGCCGGCCTCGGCGATGATGTTCGCCTCGGATTCGTGGTACTTCGCGTTCAGCACGTTGTGCGGCACCCGGCGCTTGGTGAACTGGCGCGACAGGTACTCCGAACGCTCGACCGAGGTGGTGCCGATCAGGACCGGCTGGCCCTTCTCATAACGCTCCACCACATCGTCGACGACGGCGATGTACTTGGCTTCCTCGGTCTTGTAGATCAGGTCGGACTGGTCGACACGGATCATCGGACGGTTGGTCGGGATGCTGACCACACCCAGCTTGTAGATCTCGTGCAGCTCGGAGGCCTCGGTCTGGGCGGTACCGGTCATGCCGGCGAGCTTGTCGTAGAGCCGGAAGTAGTTCTGCAGCGTGATGGTCGCCAGCGTCTGGTTCTCGGCCTTGATCTCGACGTGCTCCTTGGCCTCGATGGCCTGGTGCATGCCCTCGTTGTAACGCCGGCCCACCAACACGCGGCCGGTGAACTCGTCGACGATGACGACCTCACCGTTGCGCACGATGTAGTCCTTGTCGCGCAGGAACAGTTCCTTGGCTTTCAGACAGTTGTTCAGGTAACTGACCAGCGGCGAATTCGCGGCCTCATAGAGGTTCTCGATACCCAGCTGGTCCTCGACGAACTCGACGCCGAGCTCATGCACCCCGATGGTGCGCTTGCGCAGGTCGACCTCGTAGTGGACGTCCTTCTCCATCAGCGGGGCCAGCCGGGCGAACTCGCTGTACCAGTGCGAGGCGCCGTCGGCGGGACCGGAGATGATCAGCGGCGTGCGGGCCTCGTCGATGAGGATCGAGTCGACCTCGTCGACGATGGCGAAGTTGTGTCCGCGCTGCACCATCTCCTGGACCGAGTGGGCCATGTTGTCGCGCAGGTAGTCGAACCCGAACTCGTTGTTCGTGCCGTAGGTGATGTCGGCGCCGTACGCCGCCCGGCGCTCGTCGGGGGTCAGCCCCGACAAGATGACACCGACCTCCAAGCCCAGGAAGCGGTGGATACGACCCATCTGCTCGCTGTCGCGCTTGGCCAGATAGTCGTTGACGGTGACCAGATGCACGCCCTTGCCCGACAGGGCATTCAGGTATGCGGGCAGCACGCCGGTCAGCGTCTTGCCCTCACCGGTCTTCATCTCGGCCACGTTGCCGAAGTGCAACGCCGCGCCGCCCATCAACTGGACGGCGAACGGCTTTTGGCCCAGCACCCGCCACGCGGCCTCGCGGGCCACCGCGAACGCCTCGGGAAGCAGGTCATCGAGGTCCTCGCCGCCGGCGACCCGTTTGCGGAATTCGTCGGTCTTGGCGCGCAGCTCCGCGTCTGACAGCTTCTCCACGTCATCGGACAAGGTGTCCACATAGTCGGCGACCTTCTTGAGGCGCTTGACCATGCGGCCTTCACCGAGACGGAGCAACTTATCGAGCACGCTAATTCCCCTGTGGGTCGATGAACAGTGTCGGCCGGTGTGCGCGACGGGGGTGCCGCGCGCCGGCCTGCCAACCATCCATCGTAGGCGACTCGCCGAAATGGCTGGCTGAAAGCCTGCTGCGGGCGCGCCCCGGCATGCGACGAGCCCCCGGCGTCGCAGCCGGGGGCTCGTGCGTGGGCGGCCGGCTCAGGCCAGCCGGATGAGTCCGTAGTCGTAGGCATGCCGACGGTAGACCACCGAGGGCCGGTCGGATTCCTTGTCGTGGAACAGGAAGAAGTCGTGCCCGACGAGCTCCATCTCGTAGAGCGCATCATCGATGCTCATGGGGATGGCCGGGTGTTCCTTGGTACGCACGATGCGACCGGGTTCGTGGTGGGGCTCCACGGCGAACGGGTCGTGCGGGGCGGGCTCGTCGACTGCTGCCAGCTCCGCGGTGGCCTCGTGCACCGACACGGGCGTCTTGTCGCCGTAATGGATCTTGCGACGATCCTTGCTGCGGCGCAGCCGTGCTTCGAGTTTGCTTGCCGCCGACTCCAAGGCCGCGTAGAAGCTGTCGGCACATGCCTCACCACGCACCACCGGGCCGCGCCCGCGTGCGGTGATCTCGACGTGCTGACAGTTCTTGCGCTGGCGCCGGTTCTTCTCGTGATCGAGTTCGACGTCGAACAGATAGATGGTCTTGTCGAAACGCTCCAGCCGGGCCAGCTTCTCGGCGACATAGATACGGAAGTGGTCGGGGACCTCGACGTTGCGACCCTTGACCACGACGTCGGCGTTGAGCACCGGCGCTTCGGCGGATCGGTCGCCCTCGTCGAGGACCATGGTGGAGCTGTTGGTTTCCACGGAATTCGTTGACATGCTTGACAACTCGTTTCTGTCGGAAGTCGCACGTGCGTCACGTGCCCGGATCATCACAGTCACGGCGGCGAACGTTGCATGTCGCTGCGCCCGCCGGCGTCAGGTGTCGAGTAATCACCTCCTACCGCACTCGGGCAGTCCCGGCCCGCATGGGCGCCCTTGCCGGGTGCCGCCGTGCGTGACACGGGTTGTTGGACCCGACGGTAGTCGTTGTTCACCCGACTGTGCCACCAATTTCGCAGACCTGTTTTGAGTTCTTCATCTGGCAGCAATAGTGCGCTCGGAGTTCCGCGCGGCATTCATGCAGCGGCCAGCGCCAGCACCGCCCACACCTCGACGCCGGCGGTTTGCAGGGTGCGGACCGACTCACATGCGGTGGCCCCGGTGGTGACGACGTCGTCGACCAGCACCACCGGACCGCGAACCGGTGTGGTCAGTCGCACCCGGCCGGCCAGATTGTGCTGCCGGGCCGCGCTGGACAGACCGACAGAATCCCTGGTGAAACCGGACAGTCGCAGTGCAGGCAGCACGGTGATACCGGGCAGTTCCGCGACCGCCGCACGGGCCACCCGGGTCACCGGATCCCCGCCCCGCCGGCGCGCGGCGGCGCGCCGGGTTGGGGCAGGCACCAACGTCACCGGCGCATCCAGCAGCCCCCAGTCCAGCAGCCGGACCAGGCCGGTGCGCAGGGCGCCGGCCAGCGGCGCGATCAGGTCGGCCCGACCGTGTTCCTTGACCGCAACGATTGCGCAGCGGCGCGCGGCGGCGTAGCGGCCCAGTGCGAGCACCGGAACCCCGGGATCCAGCCGCGGTGTCAGCAGGTGCGGCTCGGCCGCGCCGGCGGCCAGCAATCCCGCACATGCCGGGCACCAACGGGTCGACGGCGCACCGCAACCGCCGCACTCCACCGGGAGGATGAGGTCCAACAGCATGGCCGAAGTCTGCGCCCGGGCACCGACAGCTCGGGTCCCACCCGTGGCGAAACGGTCAGCCGGGCAGGACCGGCAGCGCACCGGCGATCATCAACGGCCGCACCTCCGACCAGGCCAGGTCGTCGTCGGCGGCCGAACCCGACAATTGCAGCACCCCGCGCCGATCGGCGACGTACACCGTCGACGGGTTGGCCGCCACCACCGTCACCGGGCCCGCAAGGTTGCCGCTGGGCCCGTCGGAGTTCACGCCGTCGAGGTTGACGTAGGACACCGGATGGGCACCGTCGGTGCGGGTGACGACGATATCGTCGCCGGTACGCCAGGACAGTGAGACCGCGGTTTCGCCCAGCCCGAAACCGAGCCGGCGCGGGTAGGTCAGCGCGTACCCCCCGCCCGGGGTCTGCTCCACCCCGGCCAGGATCACCCGGCCGTCGATCACCATCGCCGCCCGGGTGCCGTCGCGGGACAGCTGTAGTTCGGTGATGGCGCCGGGGAACTTCGCCGACAAGGCGGTCGAGTCCACCGGGATGCGGGCCGGCTGCCCCGACGCGTCCTGCAGCACCCGGACCACGTTGACACCGTCGACGACGATCCAGATGGCGTCGTCGAGCGCCCAACTGGGCCGGGTCAGGGTGCGGCCGTCCAGCGCCTGATCGGCGGCGCCGGCGATCGGACCGATCCACAGCGAGGACGCCATATCCGGTGCGCCGCGCCGCAACACCATCACCGAGGCCACTTCCTGCCCGGAGCGCGACAGCGCCGCGGACACCTGATCGGGCATCTGGCCGAACGGCCCGGGCACCCGCGGCGCCCGCTGCCCGTCCAGCGAGACCAGGGATCCCCCCACCAGGGCGTGCAGGCCGGCCCCGGCGCCGTCGGCGGCACCCGGATCGGTGGCGGCGACATCGGCCGTGTTCCAGCCGTCGGCAAAGCGGTCATCCAGCGCCGCGCCGTCCACGTTGATCACATAGGGCCCGTTGATCCCGGCCCGGTTGAGCGTCCAGATGATCTGCGCGGCAAGCAATTGCCGGGTGTGCGGATCGGTGGTGGACAGATTCTCTAGCTCGATACGCGCACCGCCGTACCCGCGGCCCACCCCGGTCTTGCCGCCGTCGGCGCGGGTGACCGGGCCACGCAGCCGCAGCGGTGCGGCCAGCAGGTTGCGCACCGTGCGCGCCATCTCCGGCCGCGGACCGGTGATCAGCTTGCTCAGCAGCTCGGTGGCCAGCTGATCGGAATCCGCGACCGCGACATAGCGCGGATCCGGTACCACGGTGTTCCCGGTGGGATCGGTGAAGTACAGGGTGTGGCGCTTATAGGTCTGCTGAAATTGCTGCCAGTCCAAGAAGACTCCGTTGGGCAGCTTATCGATGCGCCAGCCTCCCGCCGTTCGCACCAGTTCGATCGGGCCCGGGTCCGGTAGCGCGCCCTCGGCGGTCTCGAACACCCCGAGCTCGGAGAGCGAGCCGAGAATATCGGCCTGCATGCTCACGGTGACCCGATCGGGTCGGCGCGTCTCGGTGAAGACCACCCGGTCGATCAGCAGCGCGCTGCCGGCGTCATCCCAACCGCGGGAAGCGGATTCGGTGAGGAACTGCCGGGCGGCCAGATGCCGGTTGGCGGGATCGGCGGTGGCCTTGAGGAATTCACGCAACAGCACATCGGGTTCCATCCCCGGTGTCGGGGTGGGCAGGCTGGGCGGCGGAGGCAGCTGCACGGTCCCGATCGCCTGTGGCGCCGAGGAACTGGGCACCCCGGCGCAGCCGGCGATCGTGATCGCGCCGAGCACGGCGAGCATCGCCAGACACACAGACCGCAGCGCGCCGGTCATACACCCTCCGACTCGCGGTCGCGACGGATACCGGCGGCATCCCGGAGCCGGGCCTGCGGTCCGGTGGTGGTGCTGGACACCCCGGGCGGTTTCAGCGGTAGCGGACTGGTGGTGACCTTGTGGCCGCGCACCAGCGGCAGGGTCAGCCGGAAACAGGCACCCTTGCCGGGCTCGCCCCAGGCCTCCAGCCGTCCCTGGTGCAGCCGGGCGTCCTCGATGCTGATGGCCAGCCCGAGCCCGGTCCCGCCGGATCGGCGCACCCGAGAGGGATCGGACCGCCAGAACCGGCTGAACACCAGTTTCTCCTCACCGGGGCGCAGTCCGACACCGTGATCACGCACGGTGACGGCTACGGTGTCCTCGTCGGCGGCCATCCGGATCTCCACCGGCTTGCGCTCGGCGTGGTCGATGGCGTTGGCGATCAGGTTGCGCAGGATGCGTTCCACCCGGCGCGGGTCGACCTCGGCGATCACCCCGTCGGTCGGCATGTCGACATCGAGCTGAACACCGGCGTCGGCCGCCAGGTGACCCACGTTGTCCAGGGCGCTCTGCACGGTGGAGCGCAGGTCGACGGCCTCGACGGCCAGCTCGGCGACACCGGCGTCGTGCCGGGAGATCTCCAGCAGGTCGGCCAGTAGCGTTTCGAACCGGTCGAGTTCGTTGACCATCAGCTCGGTGGACCGGCGCAGCGCGGGATCCAGATCGTCGCTGTGGTCGTGGATCAGGTCGGCCGCCATCCGCACCGTGGTGAGCGGGGTGCGCAGTTCGTGGCTGACATCGGAGGTGAAGCGGCGCTGCAGGTTTCCGAATTCTTCGAGTTGGGTGATCTGCCGGGACAGGCTCTCGGCCATGTCGTTGAACGAGACTGCCAACCGCGCCATATCGTCCTCCCCGCGCACCGGCATGCGTTCGGTGAGGTGCCCCTCGGCGAAGCGTTCGGCGATCCGCGATGCCGACCGCACCGGCAGCACGATCTGGCGGGCGACCAGCAGCGCGATCGCCGCCAGCAGGCCGAGCAGGACGATGCCGCCGGTCGCCATGGTGCCCCGCACCAGCGCGATCGTCGATTCCTCGTTGTTCAGCGGGAAGATCAGGTAGAGCTCAAGATTGCTGACCGACGATGTGCTGGGACTTCCGACGATCAGCGCCGGCCCGGAGAACCCGTCGGTGTGCACCCCCGCGTACTGGTAGCTGACCTGTCCCGCCTGCACGAAATCACGCAGCGCCTCCGGCACCTGCTGCACCGGCCCCGCCGCGGTCGCCGCGCGGGGCCCGTCACCGGGCACCACCAGCACCGCGTCGTAGGCGCCGGCCAGGCCGGGCCCGGCGGCGGCCTTACGGTCGATGAGGGTGTTGCGTGCCAGTTGCAGGCTGCTGTCCAGCGATCGGGTCTCCTCGCCGCCGACGATACCCCCGACGGTATCGCGGGCGCGTTCGATCTCCTCGGTGGCGGCACGCACCTTGACTTCCAGGATGCGGTCGGTGATCTGGCTGGTCAGCACGAATCCGAGCACCAGGATGACCGCAAGCGACAGACCCAGGGTCAAGGACACCACCCGCAGCTGCAGGGATCGGCGCCAGGCGTAGCTGACCGCCCGGCCGACCGCCGCCAGCCCGCGCAGCACCGGCGACGGACCTCGGAAACGGCTGCGTACCCGGCGCCGCGTCCCCCAGATCACGAATACCGCCCAGCCGCAGGCCCACCGGTCACGGAGGTCCGGCCTTGTATCCCACTCCTCGAACGGTCAACACCACCTGCGGGTTCTCCGGGTCGGTCTCGACCTTGGCCCGCAGCCGCTGAACGTGCACGTTCACCAGACGGGTGTCCGCGGGATGTCGGTAGCCCCACACCTGCTCGAGCAGCACATCACGAGTGAACACCTGACGCGGTTTGCGCGCCAGCGCCACCAGCAGGTCGAACTCCAGCGGTGTCAGCGAGATCTGCTCACCGGCGCGGCTGACCTTGTGCGCGGGCACATCGATCTCGATGTCGTGGATGGACAGCAGTTCGGCCGGCTCGTCGTCGTTGCGCCGCAGCCGGGCCCGCACCCGCGCCACCAGTTCCTTGGGCTTGAACGGCTTCATCACATAGTCGTCGGCGCCCGACTCCAGACCCAGCACCACGTCCACGGTGTCGGTCTTGGCGGTCAGCATCACGATCGGCACGCCGGAATCGGCACGCAGCACCCGACACACGTCGATACCGTTCATGCCCGGCAGCATCAGGTCGAGCAGCACCAGGTCGGGGCGTAACTCACGGACGGCGGTCAGCGCCTGGCTGCCGTCTCCGATCACAGCGGTGTCGAAACCCTCGCCACGAAGCACGATGGTGAGCATCTCAGCCAGCGAGGGGTCGTCATCGACGACCAGGATCCGTTGCCTCATGGTGACCATGGTGTCACCACAGGGCGATAAAACCCGGGTGCCACACGCGGATTTCTCGGGGTTATCCGACGATGGCCGACGATTGATGTCGGGTGATCGCGCGCTCGCGGCCCTCCGGGTCAGAGTTGGGCGGCAACCGTGGCCGGGTCCGCATCCGGTGGCACCACCTGCCAGGGTCCGGCCCAGTGCGCTGCGGCCAGTGCGGCGTAGGCCGCGGCGGTGCGCTGCTGCAGGCCGCGATCGCGCTCGTAGGCGTCGCGGGCCCGGTCGGCTTCCTGCTCGGCACGGTGGCGCGCGCGCTGGTCGGCCAGTTCTACCGAAACATCGAGCAGCAGTTGACAGTCCGGCTTAGGGAGGCCGAAGCGGTCGAACTCCAGCCGGTACACCCAGTCGACGACCTCGCCGTCGATGCCCTGATGCAGCCGGGCCGCACTGTAAGCGGCGTTCGAGGCCACGTAGCGGTCCAGGAGCACCACATCGTGTCCGGCGGTCAGTGTGGCGATATCGGCGCGGGCGCCCGCGCGGTCCAGGGCGAACAAGGTGGCCATCGCGTACACCGAGTCGGCCAGGTCACCATGCTGTCCGTGTAGCGCCTCGGCGGCCAGGTCGGCGTGCACCGATGCTCCGTAGCGCGGGAAAGCCACGGTGCACACGGTCCGGCCGCCGGCCTCGAACGCCGCGCGCAGTCCCTCGGCCAGCGTGCGCTTGCCGGCACCGTCCAGACCTTCGATCACGATGAGCACGCTGCGAGCCTAGGCCCCGGTGAACCAGCCGAGCACCGTCAGGCCCACCACACCGACCAGCAGCGCCGGGCCCGCGACACCGGCGAATCCCGCCGCGCCGGCGGCGGCGAGCAGACCGGCGATGACGGCCGACCCGGCGAACAGCAGGCGCACGGCCAGCAGCCGGGCGCCGCGCAGCACGGTCGGTAGGGTCGGCGCCGGCACGGTCCGCACGGTCCAGACGATGGCGGCGGCCGGGGGCAGCGTCACGAGAACGGTCAGTGCGCGCGCCGGCCCGGTCGACGCTCCGGCGTCGTGCAGGGCGCCGACCGCGATGAGCGCCGCGCCCAGCAGGACCACCGAGGCCGTCGCCCACCGCAGCACACCGGTGACGGCTCGGGTGATGTTGGCCAGCGCCACCGGGATGAGCGCCGGGTCCAGTCGGCCGGCGTCGAGCAGTCCACGTACCGCCGCGGTGAGGGTGCCCGGCCGCAACCTGCTGACCGCGAGGTTGTGCACCGCGCGCGGGTGGCCGGGATGCAGCTGCAGGGCCTGGCGGTAATCGGCCTCCCCCGCATGGGCGCCGACCAGGCCGCACCGCAGGTCCCCGCGCAGCACCAATGCGTCCGGGTCGTGCGGACTCAGCCGCAGTGCTTGTTCGACGACGGCCAGCGCCTCCCGATCACGCCCGCACTCGCGCAGCAGACTGGCATAGGTGTATTGCGCCAGAGCAGAATTCGGGTGGGCGGCGGCGGTCTGCCAGGCCAGCGCCAGCGCGTCGGCCACTCGGCCCTGCTCATACAGCGCGATCGCCTGCGACCCCAGGGCGGCGATATCGCCCGACATGTCCCCTCCTCGCCCGCCGTGTCGGCGATGCGACCAATCGCCCCTATCTCACCGTCGACCTCGCGACCGACCCTAGAACTGCCCGCAGTTCGGCGCCGTCGGCACCCCGTTGAACCGGTCGGCGATCCATTGCATGGCCGGTTCACCGTCGACGAGCATCGGCAGCGCGTGGTTGATGACCGCCTTGTTCAGGAAGGGCGGTTGCTCGTTGGTACGGAACTCGACATCGGCGCCCTTGGCGCACCAGTCCTTGCCCAGCTGCACGGACGGGCCGTAGGGCACCAGCGGATCGAAGCGGTTGTGGTTGATCAGCACGGGCGCATTGGGTTTCAGCGTGCCGAGCTTCTGCAGGTCGAGCAGGCCACGGAACTGCGGGTCGGCCAGCAGCTCGAAGATGGGGCCGACGAAGTACGGCTGCAGGTGCCGGAACATGAACTTGAGCAACGACTCCGGGACGCACTGGTCCCGGGTCTTGTCCACGAAGTCCATTCCGCGCGGGGTCAGCAGTGCGCGGATCTTGGGGGCCACCTCCGGGTAGGTCTGCATGACGCTGTTGAGCGCGTAGCCGATCACGCCGACCAGCGCGCTGCCGTCGGCGAACGGGATCAGCTCGGCCAGATCGGCGGGCGGCGCCCCCGCGTAGGTGCCGACGATGTTGAGCTCGGGAGCGTAGGACGGTGCGAGTTCGGCGGCCGAGGCCGCGGCACCGCCGCCTTGCGAGTAGCCCCAGAAGGCAACGGGCCCACCCGGTGTCAGTGAGGTGTCGGGCAGCAGCCGCGCCGCCCGGGCCGCGTCGAGCATGGCGTGGCCCTGGGACAGCCGGTTGACGTAGGTGTGGGTCACTCCGATGGTGCCCAACCCCTCGTAATCGGTCATCACGATGGCGAATCCGCGGGCCACCATGGTGGCGACGAACATTTCCTCGTAGTTGAAGGTGAAATCCAGGTACGGCGACCAGTGGATGCCCTGGTTGAACCCCCGCGACGGTGCGCACTGGTCCCCCTGACCCTGGGTCCCCGGACCGTAGACGATCAGCGGTCGCGGCCCTTGCCCCGGCCACGGTGCCCACGGTTCGAAGTAGGTACCGGTCACCACATCCGGGTTACCGCGGCCGTCGGTGCTGCGGTACATGATGCGGGTGCCGTTGGCCATGATGTGGCCCAGCTGACCCGACGGCTCCAACACCAGACGCGAGGGTTCGGTTCGTACCAGCTCGCCGGGCGGCACGTCCGGCAACGGATTCGGTGGTGTGTAGAACGCGGTGTACTCGTCCTCGTTGTAGTACGGATACCAGTCGTCAGCATGCGCCAAACCGGTTGCGAGACAACCGATGACGAACCCCATACATGCGACGACAACCACAGCCCCAGCCCGAATCACTACCGGACAGTAACAAACGGGTAGCCGAATGGCTACGAATTCATCACGTTGCGTTTTTGCGCCGAGATGTAATGCCTGCCATCGAGATTTGCCAGCGAGTTCGAATCCACCGGCAAGCAGACCATACACCAGCTACCGAAGTGTCGAACCGAACTGCTCAATTCAGGCTGGTCGCCTGCAGCACCAGGGTGGATTCGCCGCGATCCAGGAATGCATAGGTGGCGGTGGACTCGGAGGAAAAACCCGCGTCGAGAAGTTCGCCGGTCAGGAACGGGCCGGGCGGCACCTCGGCGGAAAGTGCATCGGCCACCCTGGGCGCGCGCCCAGTGTCGGTGGGCGCGAACTGGTCGGCCATGGCGCCCGCGACGGCCGGTGAGAGCGTGACGACGGTATCGGTCCAGCGCACCGCGTCCTCGGCCGGGTCGCCCCACTGCAGCCAGGCCACCGCGTCGGGGGCGCCGATGGCGGGGAACACGGCGACCAGACCGGGAATGTCGCGACGGATATCGGCGGGCGGGGGCGGCGCATCCGGCGCGGCCTGCTCGGAGGTGTCAGAGCAGCCGGTCGCCACGGCGGCACACAGGGCCGCCGTGGCGATGGCGCGTGACACGTGCACGCTAGGTCAGTAGCGGTAGTGCTCCGGCTTGTACGGGCCGTCCACGTCGACGCCGATGTATTCGGCCTGCTCCTTGGTGAGCTTGGTCAGCGAGCCGCCGAGGGCCTCGACGTGGATCTTGGCGACCTTCTCGTCGAGGTGCTTGGCGAGGCGGTAGACCTCGTTGTCGTACTCATCGTTCTTGGTCCACAGCTCGATCTGCGCGATGACCTGGTTGGAGAAGCTGTTGCTCATCACGAACGACGGGTGTCCGGTCGCGTTGCCCAGGTTGAGCAGCCGGCCCTCGCTCAGCACGATGATGGAGTGGCCGTCGGGGAAGATGAACTCGTCGACCTGCGGCTTGATGTTGATCCGGCGGATGTCCTTGTCGCGCTCCAGGCGGGCCATCTCGATCTCGTCGTCGAAGTGGCCGATATTGCCCAGGATCGCCTGGTGCTTCATCGAGCGCATGTGCTCGAGGGTGATGATGCCCTGGTTGCCGGTCGCGGTGATGACGATATCGGCCCAGCCGATGGCCTCTTCGACGGTCTTGACCTCGAAGCCGTCCATCAGCGCCTGCAGCGCGTTGATCGGGTCGATCTCGGTGACCGCGACGCGCGCACCCTGGGCCTTGAGGGCCTCGGCGCAGCCCTTGCCGACGTCACCGTAGCCACACACCAGTGCCGCCTTGCCGCCGATCAGCACATCGGTGCCACGGTTGATGCCGTCGATCAGCGAGTGCCGGGTGCCGTACTTGTTGTCGAACTTGCTCTTGGTGACCGAGTCGTTGACGTTGATGGCCGGGAACGCCAGCTCACCGGCCGCGGCGAACTGGTAGAGCCGCAGCACGCCGGTGGTGGTCTCCTCGGTGACACCCTTGACCGACTCGGCGATCTTGGTCCACTTGTCCTTCTCGGTCTCGTAGCGCTTGCGCACCAGCGCCAGGAAGACCTTCCATTCGTCGGAGTCGTCGTCCTCGGTGGGCGGCACGACCCCGGCCTTCTCGTACTGCGCGCCGCGCAGCACGAGCATGGTGGCGTCGCCACCGTCGTCGAGGATCATGTTCGCCGGCTCATCGGGCCAGGTGAGCATCTGCTCGGCGGCCCACCAGTACTCCTCCAGTGTCTCGCCCTTCCAGGCGAACACCGGGGTGCCCTTGGGCTCCTCGACGGTGCCGTGCGGCCCCACCACGACCGCCGCGGCGGCGTGGTCCTGGGTGGAGAAGATGTTGCAGCTGGCCCATCGAACGTCGGCGCCGAGGGCCGTCAAGGTTTCGATCAGCACGGCGGTCTGGATGGTCATGTGCAGCGAGCCCGAGATACGCGCGCCCTTGAGTGGCGCGACATCGGCGTACTCGCGGCGTAGCGCCATCAAACCGGGCATCTCGTGCTCGGCGAGGCGGATCTCCTTGCGGCCGAATTCGGCAAGCGTGAGGTCAGCGACCTTGTAGTCGATGCCGTTGCGTACGTCGGCGGTCAACGCAGTCATGTGGATAGAGCCCCTTTATTCATCGTCGTTCTCGATCAGTTGCCCGGCGCGCACAGCTGTGCGGGGGCGACACCGGTGGCCTGCGGGCTCGCGGGACAGGCACTTCTGCAGCGCTCTGCCAGCTACCGGGTGTCTATGACACCGTACCGCTCGGCGAACGGCGTCATGAGCCTAGCCAGATCCTTGGCCACATCGTGGTCGGCTTCCGGCGGCATCGAGACATAGCTCATGGCAAGCCGGACGATGGCCCTGGCCAGCACTCCGGAGTCCTCGTCGGTGGCCTTGATCCAGCTGTGTTGGAACGTCTCGGTCAGTCGTTGCGAACACCGGGTGATGATCGGACCGCTGTCGGTGGTGATGATCTGCAGCAGGTCGGGCTTGGCCTCCCCGCTGAGCAGGGAGATCACCAGCGGGTCGGCGGCCGACTCGGCGAAGAAGGCCCGGAAGCCCTGAAGGAAGGCCTCGTAGACGCGGCCGACGTTGTCGTTGATCGCGGCACCGACGGCGTCGACCAGGCGGTCGGCCAGCCGCAGCGCGTAGCCCTCGGCCAGCCCCTGCCGGGATCCGAACTCGTTGTAGATCGTCTGGCGGCTGATACCGGCCGCCCGCGCCACATCGGTGAGGGTGATCGACGACCAGTCCCGGACCAGCAGCATGTCGCGCATGCCGTCGAGGATCGAATCCCGCAGCAGCACCCGGGATGCCTCGGCGTAGGGCACGCGCGGTGCCCTACGCCGGGTGTCGGGTGCGTTCATAGTCGCGACCCTATAGCGTCCTGTCGCCCGAGGGCGTTGTTGACGCCCCGGCGTCCGAACCGTCACGACCGGGCGATCTCGACCATGTCGAAATCGGATTTCGCCGCACCGCAGTCCGGGCAGCTCCAGTCCTCGGGGATGTCATCCCACCGGGTGCCCGGGGCGATACCGTCCTCGGGCCACCCTTTGGCCTCGTCGTATTCGAAGCCGCACTGCACGCAGACGAACAGTTTGTAGTCCATGGGCGTTCCTCTCGGGTTGGACGCTGGTGTCTTGTCGTTGTTGTTTCGTGTCGCTTCGCTAGCCGTGGACCTCGAAGTCGACCTTTTCGCGTACCGCGCAGTCCGGGCAGCACCAGTCGTCAGGAACCAGATCCCAGACGGTGCCGGCCGGAAAGCCCTCGCGCGGAGCGCCCTTGGCCTCGTCGTAGACGTAGTCGCACGACGGGCAGCGGTAGGCGCTCATTCGGGGACCGCCGCATGGCCGTACTTGGCCAGCACCTTGTCGCGCATCCTGGGGTGGATGTTCACCCGGGTGATATCGCCGTTGTAGTGCGCCAGCACCCGATGATCCATCACCTTGCGCCACAGCGGCGGAAAGTAGGTCAGTCCCACCATCGAGGCGTATCCGCTGGGCAGGTTCGGGGCACCTTCCATGCTGCGCAACGTCTGGTAGCGCCGGGTCGGGTTCGCGTGGTGATCGCTGTGCCGCTGCAGGTGGTAGAGGAACAGGTTGGTGACGATGTGGTCGGAATTCCAGCTGTGTTCGGGTGCGCAGCGTTCGTAGCGCCCGTTGGCGGTCTTGCGCCGCAGCAGACCGTAATGCTCCAGGTAGTTCACCGTTTCGAGCAGCGAGAAGCCGAACACCACCGAGATCAGCACGTACGGGATGACGGCGAGGCCGAAGACCGCCAGGATCGCCCCGTAGAGCACCACCGACATCGCCCAGGCATTGAGCACGTCGTTGGACCAATGCCAGCGGCTCTTGCCGGCCCGCTCGAGTCGCTTGGCCTCCAGCTCCCAGGAGGACTTCAGGCTGCCCCAGACGCTGCGCGGCAGGAATTCCCAGAACGTCTCGCCGAACCGCGCGGACGCGGGATCCTCCGGGGTGGCCACCCGGACGTGATGGCCGCGGTTGTGCTCGATGAAGAAGTGGCCGTAGCAGGTCTGGGCCAGGGTGACCTTGCTCAGCCAGCGCTCCAGGGTCTCCTTCTTGTGCCCCATCTCGTGGGCGGTGTTGATCCCGACGCCACCCATCATGCCCACCGAAAGTGCCAGACCGATCTTGGCCGGCCAGCCCAACGATCCGTCGAAGCCGAGCCAGCTCAGATCCGACGCGGTGAACAGGTAGGCACCCAGCAACAGGGTCAGGTACTGGAACGGGATGAAGCTGTAGGTGCAGTAGCGGTAGTAGCGGTCGTTCTCCAGCCGCTCCATCAGCTCGTCGGGTGGATTCTCGCCGTCGGGCCCGAACCGCCGGTCCAGCAGCGGCAGCACGATGTACACCAGGATCGGGCCGATCCAGAACGGTGCCTGCGCGGCGGCATGCCAGCCGAGTTGGTTGAGTGCCCAGACGATCGGGAGCATCACCAGCACCGCGGTGGGCACGATCAGCCCCATCAGCCACAGGTGTCGCTTCCGGTCGCGCCACTGCTCGACCGGGGTCGTATCGGATTGCGTCGTCACAGCCCATTCACCTCCATCTGAGTGCCATCACTGTCTGGATTTGACTATAGAGGGCACTTTGTCCGATGTCTAGACAAAAAGAGATGATTTGTAAAAATCGAGGTCCGGCCTCCGACGTGCGGGCACGCGTCGAGGCGTACTCCCAGAACAATGGGTACGGGTAGCGGGTACGAGTAGCGGCGGGCCCGCGCCTGCGGCGAACACGACGCTCGGTATCGGGCAGTCAGCGTGGACGGCGCAGCATGGCCGCGCGCAATGTGGCGTTGTCGTCTTCGAGCGCGACGATCCGGGCGACCCGCACCAGGTCCGCGCGACTGTATCGACGGGTTCCACCCGCACCACGGGGCGGGGCGAGTAAACCGTGCCGCTCCCAGAGCCGCAGCGATTGCACTGCGACACCGGAGATTTCGGCGGTCACCGAGATCCCGTAGACGCCGGCCTCGGAGTCGGCGCCGGCGACGATCGCCACGGGACGCGCCGGTCGCTTCGTCATGGCGCCCCGCCGATCGGCCGATCGGCGGGGAACTCCTCCGCGGCGGGGGCGG
This sequence comes from Mycobacterium sp. MBM, assembly GCA_021648845.1. Lineage (GTDB taxonomy): Bacteria > Actinomycetota > Actinomycetes > Mycobacteriales > Mycobacteriaceae > Mycobacterium. Next base: position 109,825 of record JAKJHY010000001.1, read on the forward strand.
ACGAACGGCACCGCGGTCCGCGAGCGGTCAGGACGCCCGGATCTGCGGGCGCGGGTTCGCATGCCATGGCCTGACGATGCCCGTCCAACCGGCGGAGCAATGGACATCCGGACCGAACGGTCGAGGGGGTCAGCTCCCGACGGTCACCCGGAACAGCCTCGCGGGCCCACTGGCGTGCAACCGGATCGGCCCGTCGTCGGCAGATACCCAGGCGGCACCGCCGCGCTGCAGGGTCACCACCCCGGCCTTGGCATGCAGGTCGACGGTGCCCTCGATGCACAACAGCACCTGCGGGCCCTCCTGTTCGGCCGGCGCGTCGATCTCGTGACCAACCTGGTCGTCGCTCACCTGCAGCACCGACACCGCGAACTCGGGGGCCGGGGCGTCATAAACCAGTTCGGCCCCACCGCGGGTGGGCCGGGGCAGGATCGCCGAGTCATCGGCCGGCGTGAAGTCGAGCACACGCAGCAGTTCCGGCACGTCGACGTGTTTGGGCGTCAAACCACCGCGCAGGACGTTGTCGGAATTGGCCATCACCTCGAACCCCACCCCATGCAGATAGGCGTGCAGGTTGCCGGCGGGCAGATAGATACCCTCACCGGGTTGCAGGGTGATGCGGTTCAACAACATCGCGGCCAAAACCCCGGCATCGCCGGGATACCGTTCGCCGAGTTCGAGAATCGTCTTGGCCTCGGCGTGAAAGGCCGTCGCACCCGAACGGATGTAATTGATCGCCCCGTCGAGCACCGCGGGGACCAGTAGGTCGAGCGCAGGCTGGGGCGCGGTGATCCAGGTGGTGAACAACGCCCGCAACCCGTCGGCATCGGACTGACCCTCAAGCAGCGTGATGTAGGGATCCAGGTCGGCGACCGCCAGGGCACGCATGAACTCCACGCTGCGCGCGGCCGGCCGAAACCCCGCCAGCGCCTCGAACTGCCCCAACGCCACGATCAATTCCGGCTTATGGCTGGCGTCCCGGTAATTGCGGGTCGGTGCCGACACCGGGATGCCAAGTCGCTCTTCACGTTCGAAGCCCTGAACCGCCTGCTGACTGCTGGGGTGCGCCTGCAGGGACAACGGCTCGTCGGCGGCGAGCACCTTGGCCAAGAACGGCAACGCATCACCGAAGCGGGCCCGCGAGCCGTCGCCGAGTTGGCCCGCCGGATCCTCGGCGATGATGTCCAGCAGAGCGCGCTCACCCTCATCGGTGATACACAGTGCCGAGTCGCCCGGGTGCGCGCCCAGCCACAGTTCTGCCTCGGGATGTTGTGTGGGGCTTTGCCGTCCGGTGAACTCGGCGATCGCCGTGCGCGACCCCCAGGCGTACTTCCGGACAGCTCCGCGGAGCAGATTCACACCCTCACCCTCGCACCAGTCGTAGGTAGACGGCCGTCATCTCCAGGCGTACCGCGACCGTCGCCAACTGCTGTTCGAGTCGCACCCCCCCGATCACGGTCCCCGAATCAGGCACATCGTCGGCGCTGACCACATCGAGGTCGGCGAAGCCCTCGGTGCGCGTGACCACCACCGGCCGGCGCTCATCGGAGGTCAGCACCACCGTGCGCACCCGCGACGGCAGCGGGCCGTCGAACTCCTCGTCGTGGAACAGTGCGCTCTCGTAGTCCACCGCAGCGATACCGAGTGGGCTCGCAGCCGCAAGCGCATCGGCGAGCCCGACCGCCGACACCACCTGGCGCGCCACCCGCAGCAGTACCGCGGCGCTGTGCTGGGCCAGTGCCAGCGTGGCCGCACTGTCTCCGGCCAGCACCACATCGCGCCCGGCCAACCGCTCGGCCAGCGTCTTGGCCGGGTTGGTGAACAGTTCGCGCGCCGCGCTGTTACGCAGCGCCTCGTCGTCCAGAGCATCGGCCAGCGCGCCGATATCGACGCGCACCGCGGTGTCGACAACCGACAACACCGCCACGCCGGCCGCCAGATAACGGGTCAACCCGAACTCGTCGGGCACCGGCAACCGCGGCGCCAGCACGGCGGCCCGGCCCGCCGTCACGTCACGCAGCGGACCTTCGTGCGGCGCGATCACGGCCACGCGCGCCCCCCGGCGCACCCCGCTCGCCGCCGCCGTCACCAGCACCGGATCACCGGCGTCGGGACCGGCCACCACCACCACGTCCAGCGCACCGGTCCACGGCGGCACCTCGGCGGCCACCACGATCGGTACACCACTGGCCGCCCCGAGCGCGGCCGCAAGCAGGGTGCCGGCCGCGCGGGCCGGGCCGGCATCGGCAATCCAGATGAGCGTGCGCGGCGCAGTGGCCGCGCCGAGCAGGTCCAACGCGCCCTCGTCGACCGCGGCCGCGGTGGCGCGCACCTGCGCACCGGCCGTCGCGGCCGCCCGCAACAGGCCGTCGCGGTCGGCAGCCAGCAGTCCCTCGACATCGTCGAGGTCGATGGTGGCCGCCCGGGAGGTCATGGCGCCGACTCGCTGCGCGCGGCAATCAGACCGGCCACCTCTTCGACCACCTCGTCGACCTCTTCGGTGGTGCGGGCCTCGACGTTGAGCCGAAGCAACGGCTCGGTATTGGAGGTACGCAGGTTGAACCAACGGCCTTCACCGAGATCGACGGTGACCCCGTCGAGATGATCCAACGACTGGATGCGGCTGCCGAACGTCACCAGCACGGCGTCCACACAGGCCGGCGCGTCGGTGACGGTGAAGTTGATCTCCCCGGAACCCTCATAGCGCTGGTAGTCGGCCATCAGCTCCGAGAGGGGGCGCTGCTGTTCGCCGAGGGCCGCCAGCACGTGCAGGGCGGCCAACATGCCCGAGTCGGCACCCCAGAAGTCACGGAAGTAGTAGTGCGCGGAATGCTCACCGCCGAAGATCGCACCGGTCTCGGCCATCAGCCCCTTGATATAGGAGTGGCCCACCCGCGAGCGCACCGCGGTGCCGCCGCGCTCGGTGATCAGTTCCGGCACCGCACGCGAGGTGATCAGGTTGTGGATCACCGTCGCGCCGATCTCGCGGCCCAATTCCCGGGCCGCCACCAGGGCCGTCACCGCGGACGGCGAGACGGGCCGCCCCAACTCGTCTACGACGAAACAGCGGTCGGCGTCACCGTCGAAGGCCAACCCGATATCGGCTCCCGATGCCAGGACATGGGCCTGCAGATCCACCAGGTTCGCCGGATCCAGCGGATTTGCCTCGTGGTTGGGGAAGGTGCCGTCGAGTTCGAAATACAACGGCAGCACCGTGATACCGGGAACCGCCCCGAGCACCGCAGGGGTGGTGTGCCCACCCATACCGTTGCCTGCGTCGACGGCGACCCGTAACGGACGCAGCCCGGACAGGTCGACCAGGGAGCGTAGGAACTCGCCGTACTCGGCGAGCACATCGCGGTCGGTGATCGTGCCGGCGGCGCCGTCATACTGCGGCACCCCGCTGATCACCTCCTGGGCCACGGTGGCCAGACCGGTTTCGCGGCCGACCGGCAAGGCGGCGGCGCGGCAGAGTTTGATGCCGTTGTAGGCGGCCGGGTTGTGGCTGGCGGTGAACATCGCGCCGGGACAGTTCAGCAGGCCCGAGGCGAAGTACAGCTGATCGGTCGAGGCGAGCCCGATCCGCACCACGTTCAGCCCCTGGGCGATGACACCCTCGGCGAACGCATCGGAGAGGGCGGGCGAACTCGCGCGCATATCGTGTCCGATGACGATCGTGTCGACGGTCGCGGCTGACCCGTTCCCGGTGTCGCTGCGCTCCAGCCCGCCGGAACCCTCGTCGCGCACCAGACGGGCGAAGGCGCCGCCGACGTCTCGGACGAAAGCTTCGTCGAGCTGTTCTCCGACAAGGCCCCGCACGTCATAGGCCTTGATGACAGCGTGGACAGCCTCAGCGGACCGAGACATGGCTCTCCTCGCTCTCTGTGTGCCGGGGAATCAAGAACTGCTCTGCCCGCTCAGCCTAGTGTCTCGGCACGGCGGCCGCCGCAGGTCCCATGCGCGCACACGACGCCGCCCACCGCGTGAGGCCGCCGGGTGAGAGTTACTCCGCGGTCGGCTCGGGGTCGGGCAGTACCCGCAGATGTCCGCGACGACGGCCGTTGGGTTCCGGGCGACGCACGGGCGGGGCCATCAGCGATCCGCCGGGCAGTCCGGTCCCCGGATCGGAGAATCCGGCGGTCACGCCGTTCACCAGCGACTGCACGCCGTCGCGGCCCTCACGGACCGCGTCGGCGAGGGCCACCAGGTCGTCCTCGTCGGGATGACTCGGCAGCGGACCGGCGTGGCGCACCAGCTCCCATCCGCGGGGCGCGGTGATCCGACCGGCGTGCACGACGCACAAATCCCAGGAATGCGGCTCCGAGACGGTCGCCAGAGGTCCGACGACGGCTGTCGAGTCCGAATAGACGAAGGTCAGCGTCGCCACGGCGTAGTGCGGGCACCCGGGCCTGCAGCAGCGACGGGGAACGTTCACGCAGGGAAGATTATCGTGCGCCGACGCGTCGGGCCTCCGGACACGCGCGCGCGGTGCCGGCCGATCTCCAACCGTTACCATCGCTGCCGTGGCGCAGCGTAACCATCGAGGTTCCCGGCGCGGCCGCGGTATGCGCGGGTCGCTGCTGCCGCCGACGGTGCCCGGATGGCGCAGCCGGGCCGAGCGATTCGATATGGCAGTACTGGAGGCCTACGAGCCGATCGAGCGACGCTGGCACCAACGGGTGTCGGGATTGGACGTCGCGGTCGACGAGATCCCGCGCATCGCCCCCAAGGATCCCGACAGTGTGCAGTGGCCGCCGGAGGTGGTGGCCGACGGCCCCGTCGCGCTGGCCCGCCTGATACCGGCCGGGGTCGATGTCCGCGGGAACGCCACGCGGGCGCGAATTGTCTTGTTCCGCAAGCCGATCGAACGGCGCGCCAAGGACACCGACGAACTCGCCGACTTGCTGCATGAGGTACTGGTGGCCCAAGTAGCCACCTATCTGGGCGTGGAACCCTCCGTCATCGACCCATCGGTCGAGGACGAATAACACGTTGCGACCGGTACGGCCGCAACGTGCTCCGCGTCAGATGATGCCGCGTTTGAGGCGACGGCGTTCCCGTTCGGACAGCCCGCCCCAGATACCGAAGCGCTCGTCGTTGGCCAGTGCATACTCCAGGCACCGATCGCGGACCTCGCAACCCTGACAGATCCGTTTGGCCTCGCGCGTCGAGCCGCCCTTCTCCGGGAAGAACGCCTCCGGGTCGGTCTGTGCACACAGACCGCGCTCCTGCCACTGATCGTCGTCTTCGATCGCGTCGGGCGCCAACTCGATGCGGTCGGGCACCAGACTCAGATTGGGGCGCACGATCACTTCGTTCGCCGCCGGATCGGTAGTGGTGTGCGGTGCACTGTCCACTGAACCGAGCATCCGGTCTTCGAACCGGAGCGCGCGGCCGAAATCGGCCTGCTCAAAAGACATGTTCCGCCTCCTCACCTAATAATTTTCCCCGTTGTTGCCGATCGGAGCCCATACTGGATCGCGGATCGGCACAACCCTCCAGCACTGCCCCAGCTATCACTATTGTGATGTCAGGCCATCTGCGATTCGAACATATGATCGAATCTCGGTCTGCGGCACCGAAACCGGCGGGCGAACCACGAAATGACACTGATGTGATTAGACACGCGTTAGCTGCCAGGGTCAAGCGGAACGGCCAGTTTTCATACCATCTCGTGACATAGATCCGGCGTGTCCATGCACCGGCGTGTTCGCCACACCCCGGGCGGGCACACCGAAGAAAGCTGGCTGGCCTAGGGTCTGAGGGCGTGAAGGTCACAGTTCTGGTCGGCGGCGTGGGTGGCGCCCGATTCCTGCTCGGCGTCCAGCACCTGCTGCGACTGGGGCAGTTTGCCGATGCGGATACCGCGTCCACGCATGAGCTGACCGCCGTGGTCAACGTGGGCGACGACGCCTGGATGTTCGGGGTGCGCATCTGCCCCGACCTCGATACCTGCATGTACACCCTGGGCGGCGGAATCGATCCCGATCGCGGCTGGGGTCACCGTGACGAAACGTGGCATGCCAAGGAGGAACTGGCCGCCTATGGCGTGCAGCCGGATTGGTTCGGTCTGGGCGACCGCGATCTGGCCACCCATCTGGTTCGCAGCCAGATGCTGCGCGCGGGTTATCCGCTCTCCGCGGTCACCGAGGCACTGTGTGCACGGTGGGCGCCCGGCGCGCGACTGCTTCCGGCCAGCGATGACCGCAGCGAAACCCACGTCGTGATCACCGATCCCGAGGGCGAACGCAAGGCCGTGCATTTCCAGGAATGGTGGGTGCGCTATCGCGCCAAGGTGGCGACGCACAGCTTCGCCTACGTCGGCTCGGACAAGGCGACCGCCGCACCCGGGGTCACCGAGGCGATCGCCGAGTCCGATGTGGTGCTCATCGCGCCGTCCAACCCGGTTGTCAGCATCGGTTCGATACTCGCCATCGGCGGTATCCGCGGAGCACTGCGCTCCACCGCCGCACCCGTCATCGGATACTCCCCCATCATCGCCGGAAAGCCGTTGCGCGGAATGGCCGACGAATGCCTGTCGGTGATCGGCGTCGAATCCTCCTCTGAGGCCGTCGGAAAGCACTTCGGCGCCCGCGCCGGGGTCGGCATCCTGGACGGCTGGCTGATCGACGAGGGTGATTCCGCCACGATCGACGGCCTGCAGGTGCGCCAGGCGCCGCTGCTGATGACCGACCCGGCGACCACCGCCGACATGGTGCGCGCCGGGCTGCAATTGGCGGGACTCTCACTGTGAGTGCCGAGCACGGCACGCCCGAACATGGAACCGCTGAGCACGGAACCGCGAGGGCGATCGAGATCATCCCGGTGACCGGGCTGGGCGAGTTCCGGCCCGGCGACGACTTGGCGGCCGCGATCGTCGAGGCCGCCGGCTGGTTGCGCGATGACGACGTGGTGGTGATCACCAGCAAGGTGGTTTCCAAGACCGAGGGCCGAATCGTCGCCGCCCCCACCGACCCCGAGCAGCGGGATGCACTGCGCCGCAAGCTGATCGACGACGAGGCGGTCCGCGTGCTGGCCCGCAAGGGCAAGACCCTGATCACCGAGAACGCCATCGGGCTGATCCAGGCCGCCGCCGGGGTGGACGGATCCAATATCGACGCCGCCGAACTGGCCCTGCTCCCGGTCGACCCGGACGGCAGCGCCGCAGCGATCCGCGACGGTATCGCGACACGGCTGCGGGTTCGGGTCGGCATCGTCATCACCGACACCATGGGCCGCGCCTGGCGCAACGGGCAAACCGATGTCGCCATCGGCGCCGCAGGGCTCACGGTCCTGCACGGCTACGCCGGCGCCACCGACCCACACGGCAATGAACTCGTGGTCACCGAGATCGCGGTTGCCGACGAACTCGCCGCCGCAGCCGATTTGGTGAAGGGCAAGCTGACCGGCATCCCGGTGGCGGTGGTACGCGGTCTGAGGTTGCACGACGACGGATCCAACGGGCGCACCCTGGTGCGCAGCGGCGAGGACGACCTGTTCTGGCTCGGCACCGCCGAGGCGCTCGAACTGGGCCGAAAACAGGCACAGCTGCTGCGCCGTTCGGTACGGCAGTTCAGGACCGAACCGGTGCCGAGCGCACTGATCGAAGAGTCGGTCGCCGAGGCGTTGACCGCCCCGGCGCCACACCACACCCGTCCGGTGCGATTCGTGTGGGTGCGCGACCACGGCGTCCGGCGCAGGCTGCTCGACACGATGAAAGCGCAATGGCATACCGACCTGACCGGGGACGGTCGCTCCGAGGCGGATGTCCGCCGACGCACCGGTCGTGGCCAGATTCTCTACGACGCCCCCGAACTCGTCATCCCGTTCATGGTGGGCGATGGCGCGCACAGCTATCCCGATCCGAAACGGACGGCCGCCGAGCACACCATGTTCACCGTCGCCGCGGGTGCGGCGGTGCAGGGGCTGCTGGTGGCGCTGGCGGTCCGCGGGGTCGGTAGCTGCTGGATCGGTTCGACGATCTTCGCCGCCGACATCACCCGCCGCGAGCTCGACATCGCCGAGGACTGGGAACCGTTGGGCGCCATCGCGATCGGCTATCCCACCGAGACCACCGGGCCGCGCCCGCCGGCGCCGATCGACGGGTTGTTGATCGAGCGATGAGCCTGCACGCCTCCGTCATCGACATGTTGTCGCGTTGGCAGGCCCCCGATCCCGATCAGGACGCGCTGCGCCACGCAGTGCTGGCCTTCGTGTTGGCGCGCCCCGATGCCTGCGCCCGGGCCTGCGAGCCCGGGCACGTCACCGCCTCGGCATTGGTGCTCGACCACAGCGGTCAGCGCGCGCTGTTGACCCTGCATCCGCGCGTCGGGCGGTGGCTGCAACTGGGTGGGCATTGCGAGAGCTCGGATGCCACGATCACCGCCGCGGCGCTGCGCGAGGCCGGCGAGGAGTCCGGTATCGAGGGGCTGCGCATCGAGCCGGAGATGGCGGCCCTGCATGTCCATCCGTTGACCTGCTCGTTGGGATCACCCACTCGGCATCTGGACCTGCAGTTCATCGCCCGCGCTCCGGCCGGCGCCGAATTCGTCCGCAGCAACGAGTCACTCGACCTGCGGTGGTGGCCGCTGGATGCGATGCCGCAGGATGATCCGGCCCTGCTGACCCTGGCCCGCGCGGCCCGCAGGGGCTGAGTCACCGCGACATCGGCGCGGGTGAGTCGCGGAGCGTCGGCTATCGCAGGAAGCCGTCGAGGAGGTATTCCACCCCGCGCCGGTAGGCGATCCGGTGATCGACCGCCGCCGGGGTGCTCAGGGCCGCGGCCAGGTGCGGAAAGTGTTCGGCGCCAAGGGCATGTACTTTGCGCCCGGTGGCCGCGGCGGGCTGGTCCGTCGCGGTCGCTCCGGTGAGGACCGAACCCACGGTGTAACTCCACAGTGCCCGGTACATGGCCAGGGCCTCATCGTCGCTCAGGCCTAGTTCTATTGCAGCACAGAGAATTTGCTCGACGAGCCAGAGCGCTCCTGCCCCGCCGGGGCCGCCGGCGCGCAACACCTCCGCGATCCAGCGTTGGCCGATCAGGGTGTCGAATACGGCCAGTATCAGCGTGAGCACTCGTTCGCGCGGATCCTCGGGCAGATCGAGATCGGGAAACGATGCCGACACGTCGTCAAGAACGAGGCTGAGCAATTGCTCGCGGTCGCCGACATGGCGGTAGATGGCCATCGGGGTCACACCCAAGCCGGCGGCAAGGGATCGCATGCTGAAGTGCTCGACCCCGCTCTCGTCGAGCTGGACGCGTGCCGCCTCGATGATCAGCGCCCGGTTCACCGTCGGCGGCCTGCCGCGTTTTCGGCCCCCGGTCGTCATCGGATGAGTCAACCACGAAGGGAAGGCCTTGTCGGCAGAGCGTGGAAGGGGTACACATCTAGAATTATGATAAGCCGTATACTAAATACTGACGCCGTTCGATTCGGCGTGCTGCTGAACATGGGGGCGGGCCTGGCCGACACCCCGGAAGGCGTTTTCGACCTGACACTGCAGCAAGCCCTGTCCGCCGAACGGCTTGGATACGCCGACCTCTGGGTGACCGAGCATCACTTCATCGACTTCGGCATCAACCCCAGCGCCCTGACGGCCGCGAGCTTCCTGCTCGGGCACACCGAGCGCATCCGGGTGGGAACCGCGGTGGTGCTCGCACCGCTGCGGCATCCTGTCGAGCTTGCCGAGCAGGCGGCCCTGCTCGACCAGCTCAGCGGCGGACGATTCGAGCTCGGACTCGGGCGCGGAGGCTATCGGCGCGATTTCGAGGTGCTCGGGGTCGACTTCGCCCGTTGGGACGACGAACCACGTGCGAGTGCGCAACGCCTGCTGGACCTGTGGTCCGCCCCCAGGGGGGCGACGGCGATCCAGCCACCTCCACACACCCGCCCCCATCCGCCGATACTGTTGGCGACGTCGAGCAGCCCGGGTATCGCGTTCGCGGCGCACAATCGGCTTGCGCTGCAGCATTACTTTGCGACGCCGGTGCCACAGCGGTTGGCGGCCGAGTCCGCCTACCGTGAGATCCAACCCGACGGGCCCGCACATCTACACACGCTGATCGTCATCGTGGACGGCACCGCAGGCCGCCGGGAGCAACTGGCCGTCGCGTTGCGTCGATCCTTCCGCGACGGCGAGCATCCGCATGTCCCCCAGGCGGTCAACCGCCACGTCGGCCCGGACGGCAAGCCCGCCGACTCGGCGGCCATGGCGGCGCAGGTGGCGGCCAACGCGATCATCGGATCGCCCGCGCAGGTCGTCGACGAGCTCGGTGCCTTCATCGACACCACCGGCGCCCGACGCATCGCAATCTATCCGGAGGCGATCGCCGATGGGGCGCTCACCCTGAAGTCACTGGAGGACTTCGCCGGCCTGGTCGCGCCCCAGCTCACCAAACGAGACACGGTGCCTCGATAGTGCTAGGGTCATTAACGAGGCACGCTGCCTCGTTAATACCTATTGCGCCGAAAGGACCACCGTGACCAACACCCTGCGCCCCCCGGACGAAACCCGCCAAGGTTCACGAATAGCAATCTGCGCCACAGGGTTTGCATTCTCTGTGACCATGATGGGCACCACTCTGCCCACACCGCTGTACCCGATCTATGCCACCGCGCGCGGGTTCACCACGCTCACCGTGACGGTGCTTTTCGCGGTGTATGCAGCCGGCGTTGTCGCCACCTTGCTGCTGTTCGGTCGGCTATCCGATCGCATCGGACGAAAGCCCGTGCTGCTGACGGCGGTGATACTGGCTGCCGCGAGCACGGTCCTGTTCCTGTTGCCGCCCGCGTTGCCACTGTTGCTCACCACCCGCGTGCTATCCGGGATTGCGGCGGGGCTGATGAGCGGAACCGGCACCGCCGCCGTCATCGATCTCTTCGGCGTGCACCGCAAGGCCGTGGCGGGAACCGTCGCGGTTGCCGTCAACACCGGCGGTCTTGCGCTCGGGACCCTGCTATCCGGCGTTCTCGCCGACCTGACGGCCCATGCACTGACGATTCCGTACCTCGTCCACCTGGTGTTGAGCATCGGCGCACTGCTCGCATTGGCGATCGGCACCCCGTCGACGCCGCGTACGGCGAACGCCGCCGGGCGGGTGCAACGTCCGCACGTCCCGATGGCCCTTCGCGCGGCGTTCGTGCGGGCCGTGCTGGCAGCAGGTTCGGGATTCGCGGTCACCGGTGTGCTGACGGCCGTCAGCGGGCTACTGCTCGCAGGCCATCTGCACGTACGCAGTCACACCGCCGCCGGCGGCGTGGTCTTCCTGGCGTTCTCGGGCATGGCGGCCGGCCAGCTGCTCGCACGCCGGCTGGCGCCGACCCGCGCGCAGGTCCTCGGCTGCGCCGTCATGGTGATCGCCGCGGGGCTGATAGCTGCGGCCTTGCTCCTACCGTCGCTGACTGCGCTGTTGGCGGCGGCGGTCATCGTCGGCATCGGCGGCGGCATGTCGCTGCTGGCCGGTCTGGCGATGACGGTCGAACAGGCCCCCCTCGAGCAGCGCGGCACAGTGTCCTCGGCCTTCTTCGCCGGCCTCTACACAATGCTGGCGGTGCCGGCGATCGGCGTCGGCGCGCTTGCCCGTGCCACCGACCTCGTCACCGCCGGTGTGGCGTTCGCCGGCCTGGTCGCCGGCCTGGCCGCCGCTGTGGGCCTCGGCGAGCTCATCACGGCTAGGCGTCGGTGCGCCGCCGGGACATCGCCGACCTGAGAAGATCACGGCATGGCAGATGCGTCGAACCGGGGAATCGAACCCGCGCTGGGCCGACCGCGTAGCGAAACTGCTCGCCGTGCGATCCTCGACGCGATCGACGACATGCTCGTCGAGCAGGGCTACGCCGCGCTGACGATGAAGGGCATCGCCGAGCGGGCCGGAGTGGGCCGCCAGACCGTCTACCGCTGGTGGTCCACCAAGGCCGAGATCCTACTTGAGGCCTGCGCCCACGATGCGGCCTCCGAGTTGGCCGTGGCTCTGACGGCCGACCCGGTCGCCGACATCGCGAACTACCTCGTCGCCGTGGTGGAGTTCTTGACCAAATCGGTTGCCGGCGCCTCCTACCGAGCACTGCTCGGCGAAGCCCAACACGATGCCGGCGTTGCCGAGTTACTGCGCGGCAACGACGTTCTCGCGGTCAGCGCCGCACCGCTGATCGCGCATGGCGTCGACACCGGAGCGTTGACGCCCGCGATATCGGCCGAGGAACTCGCAGCTGATCTCGTGGGACCAGTTGTCTACCAAGTGCTCAGCGGTGCCACGGCGCCGACCAAGGCACAACTACGCAGACGCGCACGGCGGTTCGTCGAGTATCACCGCGGTGAACCGGAATCAACGGCTCGGCAGCGACGATAGGCGGCGGCCCGACAGCGGCACGGTCACCTGCCCCCAGCGTCACCGGGGCGACGGGTATGGATCGATCGTATCCGCGAGTTCCTGCGCGCTCACCAATTGTGAAGGCGGCCGGCATGTTCCGCCCCGCCGACCCCTACACGTCGGTGGAGTAGCGGATACCCCCATCCGGGATGGCCACACCGGGCCACACCCGGGCACCGCGCAACAGCTCACAGCGGGCCCCGATATCGGCGCCGTCACCGATCACCCCGTCGCGGATGAGCGCCCGCGGTCCGATGCGGGCGCCGAACCCGATGATCGAACGCTCGATGACCGCACCGGCCTCCACCCGCACACCGTCGAAGATGACCGCGCCGTCCAGCCGCGCACCGGCACCGATCTCGGCGCCGCGACCGACCACGGTGCCCCCCAACAGCAGAGCACCGGGCGAGACGGCCGCGCCGTCGTGGATCAGGAACTCGCCGCGCTGATGCTGCAGCGCGGGCGACGGGGCGATCCCGCGCACCAGATCTGCCGAACCCCGCACGAAATCCTCGGGGGTGCCCATATCGCGCCAGTAACTGGCATCGACGTAGCCGCACACCTTCTTCCCGTCGGTGAGCAGCTGCGGGAACACCTCACGCTCCACCGACAGGGCCCGTCCCTTGGGGATCTGCTCGATGATCTCGCGGCGGAACACATAACAGCCGGCGTTGATCTGATCGGTGGGCGGGTCCTGGGTCTTCTCCAGGAACGCGGTGACCCGTCCGTCGGCATCGGTGGGCACGCACCCGAACGCACGCGGATCGCCCACCCGCACCAGGTGCAGGGTCACGTCGGCATGGTGGCTGGCATGGCAGTTCAGCAGCGCACCGAGATCGGCACCGGAAAGCACGTCGCCGTTGAACACCAGCACGGTGTCGTGGCGCAACTTGTCGGCCACGTTGGCGATCCCGCCCCCGGTGCCCAGCGCCTCCTTCTCGACCACATACTCGATCTCCAGGCCGAGCTTGGATCCGTCACCGAACGCCGCCTCGAACACCTCGGCCTTGTACGAGGTACCCAGCACCACGTGCTGGATACCGGCCGCGGCGATCCGCGAGAGCAGGTGGGTCAGAAACGGCAGACCGGCCGTCGGCAACATCGGTTTGGGCGCCGACAGCGTCAGCGGGCGCAACCGGGTGCCCTGCCCACCGACCAGGATTACCGCATCCACCTTCGCCGGATCGAGTGTGCTGGCCATCTCAGAGCCGCCCTTTCGCCTGTTTACGTCGAGAGTTCCTGACCACAAGACCGGCACGGGCCGCCAACGCACCCCTGATCGTCCACCTCAGCGGGGCCTGCCACCAGCGCGAATGACGGTCAGCCAGGAAAGTGTAGGTGCTGCGGTGATGGGCCGCCAGGTTGCGCGCGGGATCCCGTCCGGTCGAATGCCCCTTGTCATGCAGGACCTCGGCGGTGGGCACATAGATGTTCTGCCGGCCCGACCGCGCCAGCCGATCGCCGAGATCGACATCCTCCATGTACATGAAGTAACGCTCGTCGAAGCCTCGGATATCGGCGAACGCCTCCCGGCGCAGCAGCAGGCAAGCCCCGGACAGCCAGCCGACCTCACGTTCACTGGGGGCCAACCGCTCCTGCCGGTACGCCGCCGTCCACGGATTCGATTTCCACACCGGTCCCACCACGGCGTGCATACCGCCGCGGATCAGGCTGGGCTGATGCCGGGCCGACGGGTACACCGATCCGTCGGGATCGCGGATCAGCGGGCCGAATGCACCGGCGGTGGGCCAGCGCTGCGCGGCCGCCAGCAGCTCGTCGATGCTGCCCGGGCCCCACTGCACGTCCGGGTTGGCCACGATGAACAGCTCACCGTCGGTGACGTGGGCGTCGACGGCCCGGTTGACCGCGGTGCCGTACCCGAGATTGCCGCCGGTGTGCAGCAGCTTCACATTGGGGTAGCGCGCCACCGCCTCCTCGGGGGCGCCGTCGGTGGAACCGTTGTCGGCCATGATCACCGTCACCGGCCGGTCGGTGGCGTGCGCCAGCGACGCCAGGAAGCGATCCAGATGAGGGCCCGGTGAATAGGTGACCGTCACGACCGTCAGTTCGTCAGCCACCGCGGGCAGCCAGTTCGTCGCTCACGCTGCTAGAGGTTAACCGGACCGCGGATCCGGACGTCAATTCAGCTCCGCCAACGCCGCGCGCAGACCGTCCTGCCACGGCCGCAGCGGGCGATAGCGGGCGTCGAAACGCGCGGTCGACAGCGCCGAGTACACCGGGCGCGGAGCGGGCCGCGGGTGCTTGTCGGTGCTCACCGGCCGCACCCGCTGCGGGTCGGCACCGATGCCGGCAAAAACGGCGCGGGCCAGCTCGTAGCGGCTGGCCGGGCCGGTGTTGACCACGTGCAGCAGCGGCGGGGCCCCGGGGTCCTCGGCGAGCTGCAGCAGCGCCCGGCCCAGGTCGGCGACGTAGGTGGGCGAGCCGGTCTGGTCGGCCACCACCTCGACCTGGTCGCGTTCGGACTCCAGCCGGCGCATGGTGGCCACGAAATCGCCGCCCACGCCGGTGTACACCCAGGCGGTGCGCACCACGGTGGCCGTGTCGAGCGCATCGTGCACCTCGCGTTCGCCGGCGAGCTTGCTGCGGCCGTAGACACTGCGCGGGCCCACCGGATCGTCCTCCGCATAGGGCCGCGGCGGGCCGTCGAACGTGCCGCTGAACACGTAGTCGGTGGACAGGTGGATCAGCCGTGCGCCCTTGGCCGCGCAGGCCCGCGCCACATTGCCCGCCCCGGTGGCGTTGACGGCGTGCGCGCGCACCGGCTCGGCCTCGGCGGTATCGACGGCGGTCAGGGCGGCGCAGTTGATCACGACATCACCGGGTGCGACGAGATCGGCACCGGCCGCCGGATCGGTGATATCCCACCTGTCCGACGGGCACGCGAGCAGATCGCGTCCCTGGGCGGCGAGTGCACCGACCAGGAAACGCCCGACCTGACCGCCCGCGCCGGTGATGACGATTCGGGCAGGCACGACCGCTATCCGGCGAGCACCCCGGCGGCGACCTTGGGCTGCCAGTCCGTGGTGAGCAGCGCGCCGTAGTTGGCCTCACGGTCGTTGCGGTTGGCGGTATCGAGGTCGCGCACGGCGTGGATGATGGCCGGGCCGGCCCAGCCCACGGCCGCCGCGGCGGCCAGCACGTCGACGATCTGCTTGGCCTGCTCCTGCTGGCTCACCCCGTCACCGGGGATATCGCTGGTGGACGCGCCCATCTCGGTCAGCCAGATCTTCTTGCCGCCGTCACCGTTGGCCACCATCACATCGTGCATCCGCAGCACATCGGACCAGCCGTTGTTGCTGTCGGCGGCCAGCCCACCCGGGAAGACGTAGGGGTGCGCGGCGGCCGCATCGAAGGAGCCCTTGGCGCCCGCGTCGTACATCTGCTGCAGGAACCCGGGGGGTGAATCCGGACCAGCCAGCGGGCTCAGCCCGGCGGCGACCACGGTGGCGCCGGGGTTGGCGCCCTTGATCGCGGGGTAGGCGGCCTTGAGCATGCCGGTGTAGCGGACCGCCTTGTTGTCGGCGAAGCCCATGAACAGCGGCAGGTTCGGCTCGTTCCAGATCTCCCAGGCGTTGATCCGGCCGGCGTAGCGGCTGGCCGCGGCGGCGGCGAAGGCGCCGAACGCCGCATTGTCCTTGGGCGGCGAGGACGGGAACAGCAGCTGAGCGCCTTCGGTCCGCGCCCAGAACGGCGTATTGGAGATCAGGCCCAGGATGCGCAGACCGTTCGCGCTGGCGGCGTTGACCAGGTTGTCGAAATAGCCCCAGTTGTATTCGCCCGGACCGATCCCGACGATTCCCCAGTCCAGCGGCAGCCGCACCCAGCTGGCACTGGTCTTGGCCACCGCGGCGATCTCGCGGGCGGAGTCGGCGGGATTACCGGTCGCCCAGGTGTAGCCCTGCGCGAAGCCGTAACCGTCGGCCGGGGCCACCACCGCATTCGCGGTGGCCGGGCTGACTGTGACCATCGACACCACCAAAGCGATCATGACCACCGCACGGCCCCAGGCCCTGCCCCACGTTTTTCCCATACCGCTCAAGTTACCGGACCTCCCATGGCCTCATCGATCGAACGCCCAGCGCAGACGGGGAAACGGCACCGTCTACCGATCACGACTGGTACGCCATGTGTCGTTCCCCGAACGGGGATCGTTACCGTGGCCGTCCCCGCAGATCGGGCACCGCCGAGGTTGGCACGCCGACGCGGTTCGGCGGACATCCACCCTGCGGCCAGTAGCCTGGGCTGATGCAAAATCGGCTGACCAGGACGGTCGGCGTCATCGCAGCGGTGGCGGTCGTGGTGTCCACTGGCGTGGCCTGGAGCACGGTGCGGTCCTTCGAGGAGGGCATCAACCACGTCAATTCCGCCGCGCTCGGCGGGGGCGGCGAGGACGGAGCGATCGACATCCTGCTGGTCGGTGTCGACAGCCGCACCGACGCGCACGGAAACCCGCTGTCGGCCGAGGAATTGGCCACCCTGCGGGTCGGCGACGATGTGGCCACCAATACCGACACCATCATCCTGGTGCGCATCCCGAACAACGGGAAGTCCGCGACCGCGATCTCCATTCCCCGCGATACCTATGTCGAACTGCCCGACGATCAGGGCAAGATGAAGATCAACGGCGTCTACGGCGACGCCAAGCTGGCCACCATGAAACAGCTCATCGAGGTCGAGGGGATGGACCCCGCCGAGGGTGAGAAGCGGGGCATCGAGGCGGGCCGCGAGGCACTCATCGAGACGGTGGCGCACCTGACCGGTGTCACGGTCGACCACTACGCCGAGATCGGGTTGCTGGGCTTCAGCCTCATCACCGACGCGCTGGGTGGGGTCGACGTGTGCCTCAAGGCGCCGGTCTACGAACCGATGTCCGGTGCGGATTTCCCGGCGGGCTGGCAGAAGCTGGACGGCCCGCAGGCGCTGAGCTTCGTCCGGCAGCGCCACGACCTACCGCGCGGCGACCTGGACCGGGTGACCCGGCAGCAGGCGGTCATGGCGTCGCTGGCACATCAGGTGATCTCCGGTAAGACGCTGTCCAGCCCGGCGACCCTGGGCCGGCTGCAGACGGCGGTGCAGCGTTCGGTGGTGCTGTCGGAGGGCTGGGACATCATGGATTTCGTCGAGCAGCTCCAGACCATCGCGGCCGGCTCGGTGGCCTTCGCCACCATCCCGATCCTGCGTGAGGACGGCTGGAGCGACGACGGTATGCAGTCGGTGGTCCGCATCGACCCCGACCAGGTGAAGGAATGGGTGAACGGCCTGCTCACCGAGCAGGCCGAGGGCAACACCGAGAAGGTGGCCTACTCCCCCGACAAGACCACCGTCGACGTCGTCAACGACACCGATGTCAACGGTCTGGCCGCTGCGGTGTCCGAGGTCCTGACCGGCGCCGGATTCACCGCCGGTTCCGTCGGCAACCATGAGGGTCCCGGCGTGGCGAACAGCCAGGTGCGCGCGCGCAGCGTCGATGACCTCGGCGCCCAAGCGGTGTCGAAGAGCCTGGGTAACGTGCCGATCATCGAGGACCCCGCGATGGCGGACGGCACCGTGCAGGTGGTGTTGTCCGACGACTACTCGGGACCGGGTTCGGGCCTGGAGGGCAGCACACCGGCGGCCGATCCCGCGTCCACCGAGTGGTATGAGGGGTACACGGGCGGGGATCTGGTCGCCACCGAGGACGCGCCCCCGCCTCCGCCGTCGCCGATCATCACCGCCGGTTCCGATGACCCGCAGTGCGTGAACTGACATGACCGCGACCCTGAGCGCGGCGCTGCTCGACCCGTTGCTGAAGCGGGACCCGGTGGGCCCGCGGATCACCTACTACGACGACGCCACCGGTGAGCGCATCGAGGTGTCCACCGTGACGCTGGCCAACTGGGCCGCCAAGACCGCGAACCTATTCCGCGATGAGCTGGGCGCCGGCCCGGACAGCCGGGTCGCGGTGCTGCTGGGCGCGCACTGGCAGACGGCCGCGGTGTTGCTGGGCGCCTGGTGGATCGGTGCCGAGGTGGTGTTCGGCCACCCCGACGGCGCCGATATCGCAGCCGATATCGCTGTGTGTACCGCCGACCGCCTCGACGAGGCCGACGCCGCCGCCGGGATGGGGGAGGTGGTGGCACTGTCGCTGGATCCGTTCGGCAAACCGGTCCCCGATCTGCCGATCGGCGTCACCGACTATGCGACGTCGGTGCGCGTGCACGGCGACCAGATCGTCGCCGAACGCGCGCCCGGCCCGGCCCTGAACGGTCAGCGCCCCGCCGAGGTGCTCGAGCTGGCCACTCGGTCCGCGCACCAGCAGGGTCTGACCGCAACCGACCGGGTGCTGTCGACCGCGTCGTGGCTCACCGGTGACGATCTGATCGTGCACTTTCTGGCCGTGCTGGCCGCGGGTGCGTCGCTGGTCCAGGTCGCCAATGCCGACCCGGACGCGCTGGCCCGGCGACGGGTCATGGAGAAGGTGAGCCGCGGGTAAATCCTCCGACCCACGGCAATATCAAATACCCTGAGCGTCAATATCGTCCTCGCATGGGCCCATCGGCGCCGTGTGAGTACCCTGTGACAGGTGGGAAGCATCGCCATGAAATTCGCTGCGTATCGGCATCTTGGCCATCGACGTGTGCAGGGCTACACGGAGTCGTCGGCCATCGGGTTGCTGCATGCGGTCGATCGCTACCAGCGTGAGTCCGGCATCAGCGGTCCGATCGCCGAGATCGGCGTCCATCACGGGCAGCTGTTCATCGCGATGAAGCTGCTGCAGCAACCGGGCGAGGCCGCCATCGCCATCGACCTCTTCGAAGACCAAGAGGCCAATATCGACAAGTCCGGCCAGGGCGACCGGGACCGCTTCCTGCACCACCTCGACCAGTGGACCGACCGCACCGGCCTGGTCATCCACCAGGGCGACTCCACCGCGATCGTGCCGGGCGACATCCCGGCGATGTCGAATGTGCGGATCTTCTCCGTCGACGGCGGGCACACCCAGGAGATCGTGCTCAGCGACATGCGGCTGGCCGAGAAGAGTCTCACCGACGGCGGCGTGGTGATCGCCGACGATGTCTTCAACCAGCAGTGGCCCGGTGTGTGCGTCGGCACGGTGCACTACCTGGAGCAAGGTGGCGCGCTGGTGCCGTTCTACATCGGCTACAACAAGGTGCTGTTCACCCAGCCAGAACACGCGCAGCGCTACCGCCACGCATTGGATGCCGCTTACACGGGCAAGACCATGACGGCGGTGTTCGAGTCGACCTTCGTCGGCCATCCGGTCAGCGTGCTGGTGCCGGTGCCCAAACACCCGGTGCACATCGCGCGGCGCAGCGAGACGGTCCGCAGCACCTACCAGAAGATCGCCAAGCGCTTCCGCTGAGACGCCGAGTGGCCAGTTATGGCACACCTTCCCCCGACAGGTGTGCCATAACTGGCCACTCGACGGGGCGCTACTTCAGGAGCTGGCGGCTCATCACCACGCGCTGGATCTGGTTGGTGCCCTCGTAGATCTGGGTGATCTTGGCATCGCGCATGAAGCGCTCCACCGGGAAGTCCACGGTGTAGCCGTACCCGCCGAACAGCTGCACGGCGTTGGTGGTCACCTCCATGGCGACATCGGAGGCGAAACACTTCGACGCCGAGGCCAGGAACTGCAGGTTGGGTTCCATCCGCTCGGCGCGGGCGGCGGCGGTGTAGACCATCAGCCGAGCCGCCTCGATCTTCATCGCCATATCGGCGAGCATGAACTGGGTGTTCTGGAAGTCCGCGATCGACTTACCGAACTGCTTGCGGTCCTTGGTGTAGGCGATCGAGGCGTCCAGGGCGCCCTGGGCGATGCCGACGGCCTGCGCACCGATGGTGGGCCGGGTGTGGTCCAGGGTGGCCAGCGCGGTCTTGAATCCGGTCCCCGGCTCGCCGATGATGCGATCGCCCGGGATGCGGCAGTTCTCGAAGTACAGCTCGGTGGTGGGCGATCCCTTGATGCCCATCTTGTGTTCCTTGGGCCCGGCGGAAAAGCCCTCGTCATCCTTGTGCACGATGAACGCCGAGATACCGTTGGCGCCCTTGTCCGGGTCGGTGACCGCCATGACGGTGTACCACGTGGACTTGCCGCCGTTGGAGATCCAACACTTGGTGCCGTTGAGGATCCAGTCGTCACCGTCGGCGACCGCCCTGGTGCGCATCGCGCCGGCGTCGCTGCCCGCTTCGCGCTCACTGAGCGCGTAGGAGGCGGTGGCCTCCCCCGCGGCGATGGACGGCAGCACCTTGGCCTTGAGCTCCTCGGATCCGCGCATCAGCAGCCCGGTGGTGCCCAGCTTGTTGCAGATCGGGATGAGCGAGGACGATGCGCACACCCGCGCGACCTCCTCGATCACGATGCAGGCCGCGACTGAGTCCGCACCCTGGCCGCCGTACTCCTCGGGGATGAAGACCGCGGAGAAACCCGACCCGTCCAGCGCTGCCAGCGCCTCATCGGTGTAGCGGGCCTGCGCATCCACCTCGGCGGCGTACGGCGCGATCTCCTTCTCGCACAGCGCGCGCAACACGGTGCGCAGCTCGTTGTGCTCGTCGGAGAGCTGGAACAGGTCGAATGACGGATTGGCAACCATTGGGGATCTCCTCGCTACTCGTCGGTAACTTTAGCGGTCAGGCTCCGTCACCGAGCAGCCGGTTCCGCAGTGCGCTGTCTTTTTCCAGCACCATCGCCTCCAGGCCGGCCTGGAACGCCTCGATACGCGCGCGCAGCCCGGGGTCGGCCGATCCCAGGATCCGCACCGCCAACAGCCCGGCGTTACGGGCACCCCCGATGGAGACGGTGGCCACCGGCACCCCGGCCGGCATCTGCACGATCGACAGCAGCGAGTCCAACCCGTCCAATCGAGCCAGCGGGACCGGCACTCCGATCACCGGCAACGGGGTGGCGGCGGCGACCATCCCCGGCAGGTGCGCGGCCCCGCCGGCACCGGCGATGATGACCTCGATACCGCGGCCGGCCGCCCGCTGGGCGTAGTCGAGCATCCGGGCCGGGGTGCGGTGCGCCGACACGACCCCGATCTCGAACGGGATCTCGAATTCGGCCAGCGCGATGACCGCCGCCTCCATCACCGACCAGTCGCTGTCACTGCCCATGATGACACCGACGCGCGCGGTACTCTTCTCGGTCATCAGTGCCCGTCCCATCCGTCGGTCCACTGCGCATGCGACAGCCAATGCGCCGCGCGTTGCGCTCGTTCCCTCAGTGCACCAACATATTCCGCATCATCCGGCGACCCGCCGGCGGCACCCACCAGATTCACGTGCCCGATCTTACGCCCCGGGCGCTCCCCCTTGCCGTACAGGTGCACCTTGGCGTCGGGCATCCGGGCGCACAGGTGGTGCACCCGCTCGTCCATCGACATCGAAGGTGCCTGCGCCGCGCCCAGGACATTGCCCATCACCGTCACCGGAGCCAGTGCCGAGGTATCGCCGAGCGGGTAGTCCAGCACGGCCCGTAGGTGCTGTTCGAACTGGCCGGTGCGGGCACCGTCCATGCTCCAGTGCCCGGAATTGTGCGGGCGCATCGCCAGCTCGTTCACCAGGATCTCGCCGGTCTCGGTTTCGAACAGCTCGACCGCAAGCACGCCGACGACACCCAGCTCCTCGGCCAGCCGCAGCCCCAGCGCCTCGGCTCCTGCGGCGAGCTCGGACGGTAGTCCGGGCGCCGGGGCGATGACCTCGACGCAGATGCCGTTGCGCTGCACGGTCTGCACCACCGGCCACGCCGCGCCCTGTCCGAACGGCGACCGTGCCACCAGCGCCGAAAGCTCCCGACGCCAGGCCACCCGCTCCTCGAGCATGACCTCGACACCGTCGGCCAGATAACCGGCGACGGCCTCGCGGGCATGGGCCAGGTCACGCGCCAGCACCACCCCGCGGCCGTCGTAACCGCCGCGGACGGTCTTGATGACCACCGGTGCGCCGGTCCGCTCGGCGAACGCGTCGACATCCTCGACGCTGCGCACCGCGGCGTAGGCCGGGATGGGCGCCCCCAGGGCCTCCAGCTTGCGGCGCATCACCAGCTTGTCCTGGGCGTGGATCAGGGCCTGCGGCGGCGGTGCCACCGTCACGCCCTCGGCGACCAGCCGTTCCAGATGCTCGGTGGGCACGTGTTCGTGGTCGAAGGTCAGTGCGGCCACGCCGCGGGCGACGCGGCGCAGCGCGTCGAGGTCGGTGTGGGCGCCGATCACCACATCGGGGGTGACCTGCGCCGCGGGATCCTCGGGTGCGGCGGCCAACACCCGCAGTGTCTGGCCCAGCGCGATGGCGGCCTGGTGGGTCATCCGGGCGAGCTGACCCCCGCCGATCATCGCGACGACGGGCGCTCGGGAGGCACTGGGCGTTCGGGGCACGGCACATATGGTGTCATGCCGTGCGCGATGGGCATGCGGGCCGACCGCTACCCGCGGTGACCTGCACAGGTTCACCTTCGGCAGGGTGTTTACGTAGACTCGTCCCTCGTGTCCTTCGCTGATGCCACGATTGCGCGGCTGCCCCGCCCGATCCGGCCCTTCGCCGAGCGGCACCATGAGCTCATCAAGTTCGCCCTCGTCGGCGCGACGACGTTCGTCATCGACTCGGCGATCTTCTACACGCTGAAGCTGACCATTCTCGAGCCCAAACCGGTGACGGCCAAGATCATCGCCGGCATCGTGGCCGTCATCGCGTCCTACATCCTCAACCGGGAGTGGAGCTTCAAGGACCGCGGCGGTCGCGAACGCCACCACGAGGCGTTGTTGTTCTTCGGGGTCAGCGGCGTCGGCGTGGTGCTGGCGATGGCCCCGCTGTACTTCTCCAGCTATGTGCTGGGCCTTCGGGTACCCGAGGTATCGCTGACGGTGGAGAACATCGCCGACTTCATCTCCGCCTACATCATCGGCAACCTGCTGCAGATGGCGTTCCGATTCTGGGCGTTCCGCCGCTGGGTGTTCCCCGACGAGCATGCCCGCAACCCGGAGAAGGCGCTGGAGTCCACCCTCACCGCCGGTGGTATCGCGGAGGCCTTCGAGGACCACGCCGAGCAGCACCAGCTGGGACAGCGCGCCGGACACGGCGTCGACGACAACACCGTCACCCCGCTACGCCGGCGGGTCCGCGACACCGATCAGCTCGGTGACTCCTCGGAATCGAGGGTGTCGAAGACTTCGTGATAGAGCAGGGAATGAACCTGCTCCACCCGCGGAATGTCGTAGAACTCCAACGGGTCCTGTGATGCGGACTCGATGATCAGGGTGCCGGTGCGCAACATCCGGTCCAGCACACCGTGCTGGAACTCCACACTGTTGATCCGTGCCAGCGGGATGTCGATACCGCTGCGAGTCAGCAACCCGTGGCGGAACATCACCCTCCGGTCGGTGATCACGAAATGCGTTGTCCACCACGTCAGGAACGGCCAGATCGCCAGCCATCCGACGAGTACCAGCCAGAGCGCGGCGACGACACCGAACAGGATCCGTTTGGCGTTGTCATCCCAGTCGGTCTGATTGACCCAGCCGGCCCCGAATGCGGCCAGCGCGGTCGCCACCAGCAACACCAGCGCCGCGCCGATCAGCCGCTTCCAGTGTGGATGCCGGTGTAGCACCACATGTTCGTCTCTGGCCAGCACGTTCTCCGGATAGCCCACGATGTGGACTCTACTCAAACACCTCACCGGATAACGGGCGCAAATGCACAATATCGGCGGCGGCGACAACCTCGGTGCCCTCGCCGGTGTCGATGCACAGCCGGCCCTGGGCATCCACGGCGGTGGCGGTGCCGACGATCTCCCTGCCGCCGGGCAGCAGCGCGCGCACCGGCCGACCCACGGTGGCACTGCGTTGCCGGTAGTCGGCCAAGAGGCCCGCGGCCGCACCGGACTGCCAGTCGCGCACGCGGCCACCCAGCTGCGCCAGTAGGATCCGCGCGATCTCGGTGCGCTCGGCGCCCACGCCGAGCGCACGGACGGAGGTGGCCTGCGGTTGGCCGATCTCGTCGGCCAGCACGTCCACATTCAGGCCGATTCCGAGCACCACGACCGGTTGGGGTGCGGCGACCTCGGCGAGGATGCCGGCAATCTTGGACCCGTCGACCAGGACGTCGTTGGGCCATTTCACACCGGCGCGAACGCCGATCGCGGCCAGCGTGTCCGCCACCGCGACACCGGCCACCAACGGCAGCAGCCCCCACTGGTGTTCGTCGACGCCGGCCGCGGAAATCCCCACCGAGACGATGACCAGCCCGCGCGGCACCGCCGTCCAGGCCCGCCCGCCACGCCCGCGTCCCGCGCTTTGGTGTTCGGCCAGCAGCACGGCCCCGGCAATATCCTCGCCGGCGGCGGCCCGGGCGATCAGGTCGGCGTTGGTCGATCCGGTCTCCTCGACGATGTCGAGCCGTGTCCACGGTGCGTGCAGGTCGGCTCGCAGGGCGTGCAGGTCCAAGGCCTCGCGCTGGCGGTCAGCAGTCATTGGGCACCGGCTGATCGGCGAATCGTTTTGCCATCCAGTCCAATTGGCTTGCGAGATCGACACCCGCGTGGCCCTTGTCCGGTTCGAACTGCACCGTCACCGTTCCTCCCATGGCGCAGGCGCGGGCGATCGCCGCCGCCGTCCATTCCGCGTCGACCAGGGTATCGGCCCCGCCGTACCACACCGACAGGGGTGCCGACAGCGGACGCTGTGGTAGCGCCCAGGCGCGCAGCAGTTCGCGCAGCTGGTCGGCCGCCGCGACCGACTGCGGCGCCACGTCGGATTGGCGCAGTTGATCGGCGGCGGCCTGACGTTCGTAGATTTGCGGCGGCTGACACGCGGTGAGCACCGACCAGTACTTCTCGGCCGCGCCGGCCCGGAAGTCATCCCGGTTCAGCCCCGGATGCACGCGCGCCTGCGCTTCCACGATGACCGGCATGGCCAACAGCTGGTCGGAAGTGAGCTCACCGCGCATCGACTTGTCCGCGAAACCGCTGACATCGGCGGCGGGGGCGGCCGCGACGGTGCCGAGCAGGTTCAGTTCGGGGGCGTATACCGCGGCCTGTTCATTGGCCGCCCAGGTGGCCGCGCCGCCCTGGGAGTGGCCGAAACCGAGCCATGTGGCGGACACGTCGCCGAACGTGTGCCGCAGCGCCCGCACGCTGTCGATCATGTTCAGCCCGGCGGTCCTGGCGTCGAGATAGGGGTGCACCCCCTTGGCACCCAGACCCTGGTAATCGGGAACCGCCACCGCGAACCCGCGGTCGATAAACGGCGTCACGAACGCCAGCGCGCCCAGCATGGTGTCCGACAGCGACGGCGCGCAGGGATTGTCGATGCCGACGGTGCCGTGACCGATGGCGACGACCGGCCAGCCGCCCGCCGGCGGGGTCCCCTTGGGCGTGAACACCGAACCCGAGACCACCGTGGGCGCCCCGGTGTCCCCGAAGGTGGACCGGTACAACACCCGGGCGGCACGCAGATTCCGGGCTTCCACCCGTCGGGTGACCCCGGGCATGGTGGTGGCCGTCACCAGCGAGCCGGGACCGGCGTCGGCGACCACGGCAGAATCGATGGCCACGGGCGCGCCGCCGGCGGATGGGAAGCTGTTCACGAATTCCAGACCCAGCGGCACCGCGAACGGCAGAAGCGCACGGCCGAGGGCGATCTGGGCGAGAACGACGATGACGATCGCGACGGTGACGGCGCTACGCCGGAGCCAGCGCGGCCTGTCGTTGCCCCGGGAAAGCCGCACGTCCCCACGCTACCGGACGGTCACTTCGGGAACGGTCGGGGCGGCTCGCGCCTCGGTGCCTCAGTACGCGCCGGTGCCGCCGAGCACGGTGCGCACGGTCTTGATGGCGATCAGCAGGTCACCGCTGATGGACCAGTTCTCGACGTAGGACAGGTCCAGTCGCACCGAGTCGTCCCAGGACAGGTCGGCGCGGCCGCTCACCTGCCACAGGCCGGTGATACCCGGCAGCACCAGCAGACGGCGCCGGATCTGGTCGGTGTAGGCGTCGGCCTCGCTGGGCAGCGGCGGCCGCGGTCCCACCACACTCATGTCCTTGCGCAGCACGTTGATGAACTGGGGTAGCTCGTCGATGCTGTACCGGCGCAGGATGCGGCCCACCGTGGTGACCCGAGGGTCGCGGCGGATCTTGAACAGCACGCCGCCATCCATCTCGTTCAATTCGGCCAGACCGGCGACCATCTGGTCGGCATTCTCGACCATGGTGCGCAGCTTGATCATCTGGAACGGTTTTCCGTCCAGCCCGATGCGCTCGGACAGGTAGAACACCGGACCGCGGCTGGTGAGCTTGATCGCGATGGCGCTGACCAGCAACAGCGGGAACGCGGCGGTCAGCACGGCCAATGACACGAAGATGTCGAAGGCCCGCTTCTGCACCTTCGTGGTGCCGCTGTACTGCGGCTTCTCGACGTGGATGAGGTTCAGACCGGCCACCGGGCGCATGGTCAGGCGCGGGCCCGCGACGTCGACCATGCCCGGCGACACCACCAGGTCGACACCGAGCCGATCGAGATCCCAGGACAGCTCGCGCACCCCCTCGGGCCCGAGATGCTCGGTGGTGGTCAGGGCGACGGTATCGGCGTTGGCCTTGAGGATCGCCTCTTCCACCTGGTGCTCGTCACCCAGGATCGGCAGCGGACCGACGCCCGGCACGTCCAGTGTGCCGCCGCCGACGCGCCCGGTCAGGCAGACGCCGACCACGGAGTAGCCGTACCCCCACGCGCGGTCCAGCGATTGCACCAGGCTGCGCACTGCGGCGGCGTTGCCGACCGCCACCACGGCGTTGACGCACTGTCCGCGCTTGCGGTACCAACCCAGGACCCGGCGGCAGGCGGCGCGACCGAGAACCAGAAAGACCAGGCCCAACGGGAAGGCCAGCGCCAGATACCCGCGGGCGTACTCGGGCCGGAAGATCATCAGGGTGACGGCGACGACACCGATCGTCGCCAGCGTCGCCGAGAGCACCCGGCGGTACTCCTCGATACCGGCACCGACGATGCGCGGGGACCGGGTGCGATACGCGGTCAGCAAACCCAGCCAGATCAGACCGAAGATCACCGACAGCAGGCCGAAGTATTTGGTGAGCGGATCGAAATCGGTGACCGGCCGCCCCAGTCGGACCATCTGGGCACAGGCCATCGCGGCACCCACCACGACGACGTCAGTGATCAGCAGAGCCAATCCATAGCGCCGCTGCCACTGCAGTCCGTCGCGGTCACGGGCGGGCGCCGACCTCACCAGAGCGATCGGCGGCTCCGTCTCTCTCACCAACGTCACGTGCGCGTCCACCTTCGTTTGCTGCGCCGGTCCATGCATGCTGCCTAAGACTATCGCTTTGTTTCCTGCTTCTTGCAACATTTCGACCTAAAAATCCACCCTTCGGCTGACGCGCGCGCAAATTCGCCGGCTCATACGATCCCGATACCCCCCACGCGCCCACCTGCGCGGCGGACCAAAAACTGACGCTCGCGACGATTTGACCAGGTGATTAACGCTGAGCCGAGTCTGTCAAGCGGATGTACTCAAGGGTTATCGCCCGGGTTTCCGATGCGTTACACGTTGACCAAGATCACCCGTCACCCCGCGGGCGCCCCCGTGGGCCATTGCTGAAACTGCGCACCCGTGCGAGGTTCGGTCATGTAACGGCTTAGCCGCGGCCTGTGCCGCCGGCAACCTGTCCACGCCGCCCGGCGTTCACCGGCCCCGGCCGGTAATGCCCGTACCGCGTTGCGGGAAGTCGCTGGCCGACGGCGCGCAACTCGTTGCAATCGCGAAGAACGACCACCGGTGACGGGTGCCCGACAGGCCGCCGACCAGCCCCGTAGAGGGCACCGGCCGGCACATCGGCCGACGCCCGCGGTGAGGCCGGCGGTCGACGGCGTAGTCACTCGCGCAGCCGTGTTAGCACCGCAGAATGGCACCCGCGTGCCGTTCGCCGTTCCCGAAGCCCCGGTCGGCGAACCGAACCGCCGGCAACCGGCGACCCGGCCGTGCCGGATACCTGCGAACATCCCGGCCGTCGGCACATTCGCATGGTTTCGCTGCCGACCAGCCGAGCAATGGTCCCCGGCGACGATCGCGGCTCGGCTACCCGCACGTGGTGGCGGCCGCGCCCCCTTCCGGGCGGGGCATGGGCAGCCCCTCCAACCGTTCGGCGAGCCAGCCCAGCTGATCGGCCACCTCAAGGTCGCCATGGCCCTTGTCCGGCTGGAAATCCCACACCACGGTGCCGCCCAGCGCGCAGGCCCGCGCCAGCGCGTCCGTCGTCCACGCGGGGTCGATGTACTCGTCCTCGCCGCCGTAGACGACCGACATCGGCGCGGCGAGCCGCTGCTGGGGCAGCGCCCACTGCCGCAGGTAGGTGCGCAGCCGGTCGGCGGCCTCGGGTGTGTCCGGTCGCAGGTCCGCGGGTTCGAGTCGATCGATCACGGACTCCCGGGTGTGCACCGCATCCCCGGAACAGGCGATCAGGATGTCCCAGTTCTCGGCGGCCGTACCGTGGCGATAGTCGTCCCGGTTGATCTCGGGGTGCAGCCGGGCCAGCGATTCGACGATGAGCACCAGCGCCGCAACCTGCTCCTTGGTCAGGGTGCCGTCGACGGACTTGTCGACCAGACCGGCAACATCGGCGACCGGCGCCAACGCGAGCACCCCGCGGGGTAGCAGTTCGGGGGAATAGGTGCCGGCCTGCTCCCCCGCCGCCCACACCGCGCCACCACCCTGCGAACCGCCGAGCGCCGCCCAGTTGTCCGAGATGTCGGGAAAGGTATGTCGCAGTGCCCGCACCGAGTCGATCATGTTCAGCCCGGCGGTCTTGGAATCCAGGTACGGATGGATCCCTGGCTCCCCGAGCCCCTGGAAGTCCGCCAATGCCACCGCGAAGCCCAGTTCCGTCAGCTTGACCACCCAATCGGTCAGACCGAGCAGCGTCGCCGACAGCGATGGCCCGCACGGCTCGTCGATGCCCAGCGTGCCGTGCCCGAAGGCGACCACCGGCCAGCCGCCGGCGGGTGCTGCGCCCGCCGGCGTGAACACCGCACCGGACACCACCGTCGGCTCACCGCTGTCACCGTTGGTCGACCGGTACACCACCCGTGCGGAGTTCAGCACCGACCCCTGCGGGCTACGCGCGAACTCCGGCATCGTCATCGCGCTCACCAGCGACCCCGGACCGGTGCCGGACAGATCGGCTCCCTCGATCGGTTGCGGTGACGCCGTCGCCGGCGGCTCACCGGCCAGACCGAAGGTCTGCCGCGCCGACGGCGACAGCACCAGCACCGCCGCCGCCACGACCAGGAGCACGGCCGCCACGATGCCGGCCGGCAGCAGGTAGCGGCGCATCAACTCTTCCGGAACCGCTTGACCAGACCCAGGCCGGGGCGCTCCACGGCGTAGTAGGTGATGGTCGACAGCAGAATCGTCACAACGGCCACCACCGCAACATTACGGAACATCCCGCTCCAGGAGTCACCGGCGGCCAGGTCATAACGGCCCAACAGCAACAGCACCGGGTAGTGCCACAGGTACACCGAGAGCGAGATCACGCCGACGAAGTGGAACGGTTTGAGGTCCAGGAAGCGTGCGATCGGGGAATCCTTACCGCGGGCCAACGGCAAGACGACGATTGCGATGAACACCGCGGAGACGAATCCGATTCCGGCAGTGGCGAATACGGTGCCCTTGACGGCGAGCACGAGGGCGGCCACGAAGGACACCGCCAGCAGCGGGAAGCACAGCAGGTGGATTCGCCGGGCCGCCGGGACGGAGATCACCCCCTGTTCGATCGCGACGAACAGGATGGCAGCGAACATCCCGTAGGCGAACAGGTCGGCGTTGGTGAGGAAGCTGCGCATGAACACCGCCGCCCAGGTGGGCCCCCAGTTCTGCATCGTCACCGTATCCGCGCCGGTCGCCGCGAACACCAGCGGCGCGAACAACCGGCCGATGACCCCGACCGCCAGCAGGATGACCGGCGCGAGGCAGGCCAGCACCAACGGTGTGACGTCGGTGCGCTTGCGCAGCGCGAACAGCAGCAGGCCCAGCAGCGGCAACGTGGCGTAGAACGCGATCTCCAGGGTCAGCGACCAGGACGGGCTGATCCCGGTCTGCACGTACTCGGGGATGTAGGTCTGGGTCAGCGTGAGGTTGGCCAGCAGTTCCCAGGGGTCGGTGATCATCCCGGTGCCGGCGTCGGTGCCGTGCGGTTGGATCGCCGAGTTCTGCACATAGGCCACCTGCAGCACGAAATTGCAGATCAAGAAGATGGTCAGGTAGCCGGGGAAGACGCGAAAGAACCGGTGCAGCGCGTACTGCTTGGTGTCGGGCATGACGGCCTTGGCCGGGTCCTTGGTCAGCCGCCGGATGTAGGGCAGAAACAGCAGGAAACCGCTGAGCACGAAGAACAAGATGAGCGCCAGGCCGAGCACGCCCAGGAACGCCTTGTCGTGGGTGACCGGTGAATAGCTCAGCGCGACGTGGCCCATCACCACGGCCAGACAGCCGAGCCCGCGGATGCCGTCGAGGCCGATGATGCGGGTGTGGGTCGGCGACGTGGCGAGCACCTGCGATTCGATGTCCGGCATGCCGGAGGCCCCGGCGCCCCCGTGCGCCGCGTTGGTGTCTGTCATGAGCGTTCTCCGGTCGCGGTGGTAAGGGCTGTCCGGCCGACGAGGTCTCGGCGCCTAGGTGGTCTTGAGGATCGACGGACCGCCCTCGACCCCGCAGGTGCTGTCCGCCGGGGCGTTGTCGAACCTCTTCATGATCCAGTCCAGTGACACGATGGGGTCGAAGTCACCGTGTCCCCGGCCGCCAGCGATGAAGGATGCCACGGTATCGCCCATATCGCAGGCTCTTCGCACCGCTTCGGTCGTCCACACCACCGGGACCACGTCATCGGCGTCACCGTGCACCACGAACATCGGCGCGCTGGCCGGCGCCCGGGGCAGGCCGCTCATCTGGTTGAGGTATCCGCGCAGCAGGTCGAGTGCCGCGGGGGTGGCCGGACGCAGATCCTCCGGCGGAATCTGCTCGGCCACCGCCAGCCGGTCCTCGGCGGCGTCGGTGGAACAGCCCGCCAGCAGATCCCATTTCTCCTGGACCAGACCGCGGCGGTAGTCGTCGAGATCGAATTCAGGGTGCGCGTTCTTCAGCGACGACAGGATGAGCACCATGGCGATCCGCTGCTGCGGGGACAGCGTGCCCTCGGCGGCCATATCGGCCAGCCCGGTGATGTCGGCGGCCGGGGACACGCTCACCGAACCGATCAGCTGGGTGTCCTGCGCGCCGTACCCGGCGATCAGTTCGTTGGCCGCCCATGCCGCCTGACCACCCTGGGACACCCCGAACGCGACCCAGCGCTGCGAGGACTCCGGCACCAGCTTGCGGGCCGCGCTGGCCGCATCGATCATGTTGTAGCCGGCCGTGGTGGCATCCAGATAGGGGTGGTAGCTGTCGATGGTGCCCAGCCCCTGGTAGTCCGGGACCACCATGACGTAGCCGAGGGTGACCAGCGCCCGCACCGCGTCCGCGGCGCCGAGCAGGTTCGGTGACAGCGACGGCGCACAGTCCGAGAGCACACCGGTGGTGCCGTGCCCGAACACGATCACCGGCCAGCCGCCCTCCGGCGGTGTCCCGGTCGGCGCGAACACACTGCCCGAGACGACCTGCGCGCTCCCGTCGATCCCGGAGGTCGAGTTGTAGGTGATATGCGCGGCCACCGAGGTGACCCGCAACAGCCGGCGGTCGATGGTGGGCAGCCGGGTGGCGCTGACGAGCGCCCCGGGGCCGGTGGCCGAGTAGTCGGCGGGCAACGGGAGTTCGGAGCTGACCGCCGCCGACGGGCCGGGATCGGGCTCCGCGCAGCCGGCGACCACGAGAGCGCCTGCCAGCAGCGCACTCGCCAGCGCCCTTCGTGTCGTCGCCGCCCGGACTCGGTGTGTCATCGCACTCCTAAGACTTGACGGCGCCGCTGTGCGACGACGTCGACGAGTTGGCGATCTGGCGGAGCTGGCTGCCGGTCAGCACCTCGTCGCGGGCCAGCCCGAACGCCAGCACCAGCACCAGACTCAGCGCGAAACCGACGCCGGCCGCCACCAGCAGCGTCCTGGTGAGATCGGGCTTGACCTCGTGCGCGACGGTCGCCGGATCGACGGCCACCAGTTCGGCCACCGGTCCGGTGTACTGGATGGGGTCGGTGGGCTTGGCCTCGACCCACTCCAGCTCACCGGACATCTTCATCAGCACCGAGGCCAGCGTGTTGACCGTGTCGATGGTGGTCTGCGGGTCGGTGCCGGTCACCGCCACCCGCAGCAGCGCCGAGGTCGGCCTGCCGAACCGCGACACTCCGTAGGGCTCCCAGGCCGCGGTGACGTTGGCCGCGAGTTCACTTGGCGCGAGCGGCAATCCGAGCGTTTCGACGGTCCGCTCGCTGATCACCGTGGATGTGGCCAGCGAGACGTAGGTGGACATCCGGCTGTTGGCCCCGATGCCGCCGGCATACGCCGAGTAGGTACCGGGGTCACCGGCCACCTGGGCAAACAGCAGCACCGAGGCGGTGTAGGTGCGTTCGGCGGTGAGCTTCTGGATGCCGAACGCCGCGGCCGGCGCCAGCAGCGTGGCCACCAGGATGACGATCCAGCCCTTGGCCAGGATCGTCAGGTAATCCCGTGCCCGTGGCACGTCGACCGGCGCCCTCAATTTCGGCTCAGGCAGTCGTTGGGCGGCGGCTCGGCGCCGTCGAGGCGATCCATCAGCCAGGGCAGGGTGAAACCGCTGTCCAGGTCGGCGTGACCCTTACCGGGTCCCTTACGGATCTCGATATAGCTGCCCATCGCGCAGGCCCGATCCAGGGCCTGCTCGAACCAGGCCTGGTTGACCAGCATGTCCTGGGTGCCGTAGCCGACGACCATCGGCGTGGTGTTCGGCGCCTGGGGCACCGCGATCTCGGCCAGGCGTTCGCGCAGCCACACGACATCCTCGTAGGTGGCCGGCCTGAGGTCTTCGTTGGTCATCAACGCACGCACCCTGGCGATATCGTCGAAGTTGGGCGGGATGCAGTCCAGCAGCTCGTCCCAGTGCTCGGCGGTGGCGCCGCGGCGGTAGTTGTCCAGGTTCATCTCGGGGTGGAACCACTTCAGCGACTGCAGGGCAAAGACCAGGGTCACCCGCTGGTCGGCGGTCAGGGTGCCGTTCCAGGCCGCGTCGGCCAGCCCCGACATGTCGGCGGCCGGGGCCATCGAGACGGTGCCCAGCAGATTCAGGCCTTGACCGTAGGTGGGGGCCTGTTCGGCGGCAGCCCACACGGCCAGCCCGCCGGCCGAGTGCCCGTAGGACAACCAGCGGTCACTGGTTTCGGCACCGATGCGGCGCGCCGCGCGCACCGAGTCGATCACGTTGTAGCCGTAGGTCTTGGCGTTGAGGAACGGATGTTGATACCCCTCGACCCCGGCGCCCTGGAAGTCGGACACGGTGACCAGGAATCCGGACCGCACGAACACCGACATCGTCCACGCATTCAGCGGAAGGCTGCCGTACAGACTGCTGGCGCACTTGTTCAGCACACCCTTGGTGCCCTGCCCGAACGCCAGGATCGGCCAGCCGCCCTTGGGCGGATCGCCCGGCGGTATCGCGATGGCACCGGACACCTCGGTGGGCGAACCGTCCACCCCGGAGGTGGAACGGTAGACCACCCGCATATAGGTGGCATCGTCCTGGTTGAGCAGTTCGCTGCCGCTCATCGGTTCCACCGACACCAGCGAACCCGGGCCGTCGTCGGTCATGTCCGGCGGCGGCAGATGCGGCTTGCCGTCGAACGGCGGGGTGAAGGTCTTGATCGCGACGGTCTCCGAGCCCGGAGGTGGCGCCGGCGCGTCCGCGGGTGCGCAGGACGTCACCAGCACAACCGCGACGAACAGGACCGCCGCACCACGGATCAGACTCGGCACGCCGCTACCCCGAACTGTGCGATGAGGTCTGTGACCTCGCGGTGCGGCTCTCGGCGTGGTCGGCGTCACCAGCCGACGGTGCGGCGGCATGCGCGCCCGCCTGGTGCTTGCGGTCCGCGGACAGCTCACGGCGGTGCCCGGGCTCACAGGTCGCCACCACACCGAGCACCGGGGCGTGCGCGGTGTGCAGCACCTTGAGCGCCTTGCGCAGTGCCGAGGTCTTGGTATGCCCCAGTCGGCCGAGCACCAACGCCCCGTCTCCGAGTGCGGCGGGCACCGCGCCATCGGCGTACTTGGTCAGTGGCGGGGTGTCGATGATGACGTAGTCGAAGTGCCCGCGCAGCAGCTCCAGCACCCGCTGCACCCGCTGGTCGCCCCACAGTTCGCGGCGCACCGACGGCACCGGACCGGACGGCAGCAGCGCGAACCCGGACTGCGGCACCTCGATCAGCGACTCGGACAGATCGTGCTGGCCGGCCAGCAGGGTGGTGAAACCCTTTGTGGAGGCCTGTGTCACGGCGGCACTGTCGAGCGCAAGGAGCTGCGGCAGTTCCGGATTCACCAGGTCGCCGTCGACCAGCACCACGGAGTGACCCGATTCGGCGAAGGCGACGGCCAGGTCGATGGCGGTCGAGGACCGGCCGTCCTGCGCCGACGGGCTGGTCACCGCGATCACCCGAGGATGCTGGCCGGTGGCGTTGCGGGCGAACTGCACATTGGTGCGCAGTTCGCGCAGACGCTCGACGGCCAGACCGCCGGCGTCGATATCGATGATGCCGTCGCGGCTCTGCTTGTCGTCGACCAGCGTGCCCAGCAGCGGGATGCCGGTGACGTCTTCGATGCGCTCACTGCGGCGCAGCTTGGTGTCCGACAGGCCCAACAGGACCGCCAGCAGCACACCGAGCACCAGACCACCCACCGCACCGGCGGCCAGCCGGGTGGTCAGTCCCATCGCCGGCACCTTGGTGCCGTAGCTGGCGTCGTCGACGAGCACAGCGGCCGCCGCGGCCTCGCCGCCACGGCGCGAGGTCTCCAACTCGGCCGTCACGTTGACCAGTTGGTCGGCAACGGCATTGGCGTAGCGCTGCGCGGCTGCGGGATCCGGGTCGGTGGCCGTGACATCGAGCAGCACGGTCTGCGGCAGCGGGACGGCGGTGATCTTGGAGCGCAGCTCGTCGACGGTCAGCGGCGCCTTGAGCTGGTCGATGGCCCGAGCTGCCACCTGGTCGCTGGTGGCAAGACCGGCGTAGGAGAAGACCCGCTCCTGGGAGAACAGGTTGTTCTGGTAGGCATCGCCCACCGAGGATCCGCTCTGTGTGGTGACGAACAGCCGGGTCGTCGATGAATACTGGGTCGTCGAGAAGAAGGTGGTTGCGTAGCCCACCGCGACACCGATCAGCGTCGCCAAGAGCACCACCCACCACAACCGGCGAAAAATTCGCAGGTAATCACCGATGGCCAAAGGAGCACTCCATTCGCTCTTGGGTCGCCACAACACTGCAACGATAGCGTCAACAACAGTAGCTGCACACTTTGCCGAGCGTCCCTGTGGCGCGGCCAGCTAAGTCGATGCAAGGATAGTTAAATGCAACAACGGTGCGGTAAAGCCGTGCGGGTCATTCCGCAATGAGGACGTGTCCGCAATGAAACTCGACACGCCTGGGCGGCCGCACCTGCTGGTCGGGGCCGCAATAGTCATCGTGGTCCCGTTGATCGCCGGCGCGGTGGCGCAGGGCGGCAAGCTCTCCATCATGGCCGTCGGCGGGTTGATCGCCTTGGCGGTCGGCGTCTATATCGGTCTGCGCCATCCGTTGTGGCTGTACTGGGGCATGGCGATCGCGGTGGGCGCGCTGCCGTTCGGCTACTTCCCGGGCGTGCACCTGCCGCTGTATCTGCCGTTCGCCGGCGGCGCGCTGGCGGCCGCGCTGGTGCACCCGAACGCCGCCAAACGCTTCCCGGTGCTGGGCAGCACGCTGGCCAAGGCCGTGCTGGTGCTGGTGATCATCTCCGCGGTGTCGATGGTGGTCACCTTCTCCTCGATCGTGAACATCCTCGACTACACCAAGTGGGCGATCGCGACGGGCGCATACTTCGCGCTGCTGGCACTGCCGCGCGAACATCTGGTGAAGTTCGGCCGCATCTTCGTCTATGCGGCCAGTTTCAATGCGCTGATCGGAATCGGGACCATTGTGCTCGGCTCCAATCAGATACTGCTGCAGCCATTCCGCATCTTCGGTTATGCGGTGGCGAATACCGAACGCTTCTTCTTCACCGGCGGTACCGCCGACCTGCGCGGCGACGGCCGATTCGCGGTGGCCGCCGACAGCCAGGCCTTCAGCCGGCTCGGCGGGCTGTGGCTGGACCCCAACGCGGCCGGTATCGGGCTGGTGATCTCGTTCGTGATCGCGATGGTTGTGTTCACCGGCTGGCGCCGCGTGGTGCTCGCTGCGATCCTCGGTTCGGCCATCGCGCTGACGTTGAGCCGATCCGCCATCGTCAGCGTATTGGTGGGGGTCCTACTGGTTTTCGTGTTCCACTCGATGCGCTCCCGCGATCGCCAGATCCTGATCGGCACGATGACGTTGGCGATCATCGGCGCCTTCATGGTGCCCTCGGTGCGCACCCGGCTGTTGGGCACGCTGAGCTCCAATGACGCCGGCGCCAGCGACCGGGTGGACTCGATCCGCGAGTTCCCCGGCCGGATGGACGGGCACTGGCTGTTCGGCTGGGGTTGGTCGCAGCGCGAATTCAAGGACGGCGCGTACGCCTTCCTCGAGAACTTCGTGTCCAATGCCCCGTTGATCGCGATCCATCGCGGCGGGATCTTTGTCGGCGCAGCGTTCCTGGGCGTCGTCGTGATCGGGTGCGTCATGGGTTACCGGTTGTTGCGTTCGAATTCGCTACCCGGCGCACTGTATGGCGGTGTATTCATCGGATTCTCGATCGTGGCATTGAATCTCGACCACCCCGTGGTGGTCATCCCGCAGATCGTGTTTCTGTACACCATTTTCCTGACATTCCTGACTTACGCCGACCAACTCCGGCGCGAGGACGAGGAGAAATCTGCGCTGCAGACCCGCATCGCCGAGGCCACCCGCCCGGTGCCGGCGGCGCCGCGATCCGTCAGCGCGACGCGGTAGCGGCCAGCAACGCCTCGACCGCGCGGTGCGGCCGCCGCTGCTGCCAGTACTGGCTGTTCAGCGCGTACAGCCGCTCCCCCGCGGCGGTGGCGGCGGCCACATCCAGCAGCAGGTGGCGGCATTGGGCGACGAAGTCGGCGTCGTCATCGTGGACACCCAGCTCGAGCAGGTCACCGAGCGAGCCGACCGCCGCCGTGGTGCCTACCACCGGTAACCCCATCCGGGCCGCATCGAGAATTTTCACCCGCACGCCTCCCCCGGTACTGATCGGCGCGATCATCGCCCGGCAGGTCGCCAGGAAGCCGGCCAGGTCATCGACGAAGCCGAGGTCACGCACCCCGTCGGGATAGTGCGGGGCCTTGGCCTTGGCGTGTCTGGCGCCGATCACGCACAGTTCGGCGCCGGGGATCCCCGCGGCGATCTGCGGCCACAGCCGCAGCGCGGTGCGGAAGGCCTCCTGATTGGGAGGCCAGTCCCTGGTGCCCATCAGGACGAGCCGGCGCGGTGTCGCCGCGACGTCGACCTGCACAGCCGGGGGCAGCGTGATATCGAGCCAACGCGCGGCGGGGACACCGTTGGCCCGGTAGAACTGTGCCTCGTCCGCGTCGTAGGTGCCGACCGCGTCGGCGGCCCTGGCCACCCGCAGCTCGTCGCGCACCAACCGGGCGGCCTGCAGCCGCCCCAGCAGTCCCCGGCTGGCCCGCCACACCAGGGACTCGCTGACGTGGGTGTTGACGACGAAGCGGGCCGCGCAGTATTGCGCACTGCGCAAGAACGATTCGGCCATGTAGCTGTGCTCGGCGACGAACACATCGGCCGGGGACGCGGAGATCGCGGCCACCAGATCGTCATTGTCGAAGCGCGCGTGGGCCAGGCTGCGCCCGGTGCGCACGGTGTCGTTGAGCAACGCCAACGGCCGCACCCCGGATTTGGGCACCCGCGTCAGCTCGGCACCGCCCTCGACCAGGTCGGTGGTGATCCGGCCGGGCGGCTGGTGCGACAGACAGATGACCGACACCGCGTGCGAATCCGACGCCAGCCGCATCACCAGCCGGGACAGCTCCACGTCCCCGCCGTGTTCGCAGAGCGGGTCCTTGGACAACAGGAACGTCGCTCGGGTCATTCGCGGACTCTCTCGGAGGGGGTGGTCTTGGGCTTGCGGTACAGCACGTAGGCGTAGATGGTCAGCAGCAGTGCGTCGGCGATCACCGTGGCGATCGCCGCACCCACCGCACCGGCCACCGCGAGCGCCGCCACCAGACCCAACTTCACCGGGAGCAGGCTGATATTGGCGACCAGCCGGGTGGTGTCGCGCCGCTGCAGATACAGCACCGCCTGGAATACCGAGGTGACGGTGCGCATCCCGCAGAACACGCTCATGATGATCATGGCGACCGCGAGTTGCTGGGGTGCGGGCGTGAACAACATCACCACGCCGACGACGAGCACCAGCATCCCGGCGGCCCCACCGAGGATCAGGGTGCTCTTCAGCGGCGGCCCGGCGGACAGCTGTCCGCCCCCCTCGCGCAGGGCACGGTTGTAGGACATCCCGAAGGATTGCCCGACGGCGACGATCGCGATGGTCACCGTGACGGTCAGGGCGTAGTAGCCGACGATGGTGTCATCGGTCAGCCAGCCCAGCAGCAGTACATCGCCCTGCAGGTAGGCGGCCAGGCCGAGCATCTCGCCGATCAGGATGGCGATCAGTTTCGGTGGACCGGGAATCCCCGGGCGGTGCCGCAACACCAGGAAGCCGACCACGACGGCGATCACCACATACGGCAGCACCAGAAACAGGCTGGCGACCTGCAGGGTGGGGTGGTCCACCCCATAGACGTAGGCCGACGCGCACAGCACGCTGGCGATCTGGCGGATGGTGTCCAGCTGCGCCACCCGCTGCGGCTGGCCGTCGCGGGCCCAATGACTTTGGTAGGCCTTGAGGATGATCTCGCCGCCGGCGACGAACAGTCCGAACCAGGCGATGTAGCTGACCTCGACGAGCGCGGCCCCGGCCGCCATCAACGTCAGCCCCAGCAGATAGCGGGTGGTCCGTTCGGCGAGGAACCGCTCCTGGGACTCGCGGACCGCACGCACCGCGAACGGGTTGTCCAGCGGCGGTCCGATCAGCGAGAACGCGGCGTAGGCCATACCGTACTGGCCGTAGTCGGCGATACCGAGCTGCGCGATGATGATCACCGTCCACAGCAGGCCCACCCCGCGGCCGCCGTAGAGCCAGAACACCGCCCACAACGTGCGCACCAGATGATGCGAGGTGGGTGCGGGCACCACCGGCTCGGTCGGTTCGCTCACCCGCTCAGGCGCTTTCTCCCCTGCCCGGCCAGCACCCGCGTCCAGATCTCCACCAGGGCTTCGGCGGTGCGCTCGGCCGACCGCTCGGCGCGGGTGCGGTCGGCGTTGCGCCCGAGTTCGGCGAGCCGGGCCGGATCGTTGAGCAGCGAGGAGATCGCCTCGGCCAGCCCGGCGGCGACGGCGTCGTCCCCGTCGCCGCGCGGATGCACGGTGAGAACACCGTGCGCACTGTCCAATTCGGACAGTGAACCGTAGCCGGTGCACACCACCGGGGTGCTGTAGGCCATCGCATGGGCCACCACCCCGGAGGCCGGATAGGTCTCGGCGTAGAAATGCCGTTTGCCGTAGGGCACGACGATGGCGCGCACCGATTCGAAGAACGCGTCTTCGTCGGCGCCGTCGACACCGCCGAGGATCTCGATACCGTCGGCGCGCGGCAGCGTTTCGGTGCCGCGCCCGGCCACCCGGATGGCGATATCGTCGTCCAACAGTTCCCGGATCCGGGCTATCTGCTCGAAACCCTTGCCGCGGTAGACAAACCCGAAAAAGCCGACCGCCTTGGGGCGGTCTTCGGCCGGTTTGATCGCCGGGCGTTCCCGCACCAGGTGCGGAACGTGATACGTGGTGGTGCGCGGATAGGTGCGCTCGATGGACCGGCGGCCGGTCTCGGTGAGCGCGATCAGGGTCCGCTCGCCGTAGACCCGGCCTTCCACCGCCCGCGACAGCGGGCGCAACGGGTAGTGGATGCCGTGGGTGAGCAGCCGGGACTGCGCGATGCGACGGGTGCGGGCCAGAAACCACAGCCCTTGTGGCGGATCGTGGATGGTGGCGGTGACCGGCACGCCCTTGAGTCCGGCGACCGACCAGAAGGTGGGCAGCACGCCGGTGGACAGTTCGGCGTGGACCAGGGTGCGCCCGGGCGGGCCGGTGGCGACCAGCTGCCGTACCGCGGCGCGGTGCCTGCGCAGATCGGCGAGGCTGTCCTGGCCGGGACCTGCGGTGCGATGTTCGACGATCTCACCGAAATGGGGGCGCAGCGCGGTGAGCAGATCCTGGGCGTAGTCGCCGACGGCGGTCTGGCCTGTGTCGGGCGCGACGAAAACAAGCCGGTGCTCACCGAGCGGGGCCGACGCAGCGCCCATCAGTAGAACAGCGGGCGGTGATTGTTGGTGTAGCCCAGCGAATCGGCCGGGCGCTTGCCGATCACCTTGGCCGGCACGCCACCGACGATCGCCAGTTCGTCGACGTCCTTGTTGACCACGGCATGCGCGGCCACCACGGCCCCGCGGCCGATCAGCGACGGCAGCACCATCGCGCGGCTGGCGATCCACACGTAGTCCTGCACAACGGTCGGGATCGGGACCGGCAGGAAGTCGGGGTGGTTGATGTCGTGACCGCCGCCGATGAAATGCACATCGCTGGCGACGGTGACGTTGTTGCCGATGTAGAGGCCGGCGCGGGAATCCAACAGGCAACGGAACCCGATCGCGACACCGTCTCCGATGGTGAGGAACTCGATGTCGAGCACGGTGGTGCCGCGCAGGATGGAGCTGCGTTTGCCGATCCGCGCACCCATCAGCCGCAGGTACCCCTGCCGGATGGTGTGCGACGGAATGTAGGTGACGAAACTGTTGAAGAACAATTCACCGAGCCGGTTGCGGATCTTTCGACCGCGGGTCATGCCCTGCATCTTGTAGTCGATGACGCGGTTGTTCTCGTCGAGAATCCACTCCGGCGGCGGAGGCATGCGCAGATCGGGGGCGGCGGCCTGCTTGCGGGCGACGTCTGCCGGATCTGCCGACGCTGGTACTCCGGTCATTGGTGTTGTGCTCCTTTGAGAATTTCGCGTCAACCATAACTAGCCGAACAGCGTTGCGCCGCTCGGTTGGCCCTTACCCGGCCCGTTCGGGGCCCTGCCGGGCGCCCAGTTCGTCGACCGCCGCGTACAACGCTTGCGCGTACCGCTGCTCGGTGAAGCGTTCGGCATGGGCCCGCAGTTTGTCCGGGTCGAAATCGCAGGCCTCGAGGCGGTCCAGGGCGTCGGCGATGGCATCGGGGGCGGGCCGGTCGAAGAACATCCCGGTGGTGCCCTCGATGACGGTGTCCAGGAAGCCGCCCCAGCGCAGCACCACGGCGGGCCGCCCGGATACCGCCGCCTCGATCGGGGTGAGCCCGAAGTCCTCGTAGCTGGCCGCGATCAGCGCCCGGCAGGACTGATACAGCCAGGCCATCTGCCCGTCGGTGAGCGCGGAGAGCATCAGCACGTTGGGCGTCTTCATCCGTTCCAGCCGTGCGGCCTCGGGGCCGTGCCCGACCACCACCAGCCGCCGATCGGTGCCGGCGAAGGCACCCACCACGGCATCGACGTTCTTGTAGGCCATCAGCCGGGACACACACAGGTAGAAGGGTTGCCCCGCCCGGCCCTCGGCCCGGGCGGCCGGGTCGGTGGCCCAGTCCTGCAGTTCGGGGACCGGTTCGGCCGCGGTGTGCGGCTTCATCGCGATGGGGGACGGCAGCACACCGGCGTCGATACCGTAGGCGGCCTTGATGCGTGCCTTGATGGCGGTCGAGACGGCCAGGTAGCGGTCCACCGTCGCGGCCGCGCGCCGGTCCCACGACCGCAGCGGCGGCGAGCCCACCGCGAGAATCGCCCGCTTGAGGAGGTCCCCGTCGGGCTTGAGGTAGTGCTCGCGTGCGTAGAGCCAGTGCGCCGGGGTGTGGCAGTGCACGAGCTTGCGGCCTTCGGTCCGGAAGCCGTGCGCCCAGCCGCTGCTGCTGGTCACCACCACGTCGGCGTCGACGTGCATCGCGCTCGCCGCGAACGGCAGCACCGGCAGTGCGGCGCGATGGTGCTTGCGCAGCAAAGACACCCGGTTGAGCGGAGACACCCGGATATCGCGATCGGCGAACTCCGGATAGGTGCCCTGTGGATCGTAGAGCAGGGTGTAGATGGGGGCGTCGGGGAACGCTTTGCTCATGGACAGCACCACCTTCTCGGCGCCGCCGCGCTGAGTCAGGTAGTCGTGGGCAATCGCCACCCGCGGTCCGTCCACACCGTCGTACCGGTGTGGCGGGGCGATGCGGTCGTCGGGCACGGCCCAGTCCTCCTGCGAAAGGCGTCGGTTCGGCCGACGTCGGGTTGCTCACGTGACGTTAGCTGACCCAGTTCACCATGTCGGCCCGTCACCCGCCAGTCGCTCCCCCGTGCGCGCCGGACGGCTTCAGCGCGCCGACAGTTTCGCCAGGTTGTCGTTGACCTCGTGCTCCCAGATGCCGAACGCGTGGGTGGTGTCCACTTCCAACTCGAAGCGGTCGGTCATCTCGGCGGTGACATCGGCGAGGTCGACGTAGAACTGTTCGTACCAGCGGCGGTGCTGGTAGACCGCACCGTCCTCCTCGGTGAGCAGCGGGTTGTCGATGCGGGTCTTGTGCTTCCAGATCTCGACGTCCTCCAGAAAGCCCTCACCGAAGGACCGGCTCATCGCACCGGCCAGCTTGGCGGCCTTGTCGGCGGGCAGCCCGGGCATCTGCTGCACCGCCACGCCGTATTGC
The DNA here is from genome assembly GCA_021648845.1 of Mycobacterium sp. MBM. Lineage (GTDB taxonomy): Bacteria > Actinomycetota > Actinomycetes > Mycobacteriales > Mycobacteriaceae > Mycobacterium. The sequence goes on from JAKJHY010000001.1 coordinate 153,153, forward strand.
AGCACGAACGAGTTGTGCGTCACCGGGTAGTGGCAATTGATCAGGGCCACCTCGACGGTGAACCCCGGGGCCAGGTCGTTGTGCAGCCAGTTGATCATGTACGCCGGGCCGAAGTAGGTGGCCTCCGACCGCAGATATGTTCCGTCCCAGAGCTTGTCGGGGTCGGCGATGTAGTCCGGGCGGGGTTTGGACTCCATGAACTGGCTGGCGGTGTGGCCTTCGATGACGTTCTTGAAGAACGTCGGATAGGCGTGGTGGATGTAGAAAAAGTGCGCCATGTCGACGTTGTTGTCGACGATTTCGCGGCAGTGCGAGCCCTCGATGAGCATCGAGTTCCACTGCCACGGCGACCACCGGCCCTCGTCGTATCCCTCGATGGACGGGGGCACGAGTTCCGGCGGCGGGCTGGACCGCTGCGGATCGTGCCAGACCAGCAGCTGACCGTTGACCTCGTGGGTGGGCCAGGTTCGGGTGCGCGCCATCCGCGGGGTGCGCTTGGCGTAGGGCACCAGCGTGCACTTACCGTCCGCGCCCCAGCGCCAGTCGTGGAACGGGCAGGCCAGGCTGTCGTCCTTGACGGCGCCCCTCGACAGGTCGGCGCCCATATGCCGGCAGAAGCCGTCGAGCACATGCACCGTTCCGGCGGAATCGCTGTAGACCACCAGCCTGGTGCCGAACGCGTCGACACCGTGTGGTTCACCGTCGCGGAACTCCTCGGCAAGGCCCAGACAGTGCCAGCCGCGGGCGAACCTGGTCATCGACGGACCGGCGTCGATCTCCCGGATATCAGTCATGCTCGGGCCCCCTGCTCATCGCTCCTGCCTAGCATGTCTCGCACGGCCAGGTGGCTGAACAGCATGCTCGTGCCGATCGGATTGCCGCCGCCGGGGTAGGCGGTGCCGCTGGGAGCCGCCATGGTGTTACCCGCGGCGTACAGGCCGCGGATCACCCGATCCTCGGAGTTGAGCACCCGGGCGGCGGTGTCGGTGCGCAAACCGCCCTTGGTTCCCAGATCGGAGACACCGAATGCGGCAGCGTGGAAGGGGCCTTGCTCGATAGCCACCATCGGGGACTGCCCGCCGGAGAAGGCCCGGTCATAGGGTTCGTCGCCGCGGCCGAAATCCTCGTCGACACCGCGCCGCACGAACTCGTTGTAGCGGGCCACGGTGGCGACCAGGCCATCGGCCGGCACCCCGATCTCGGCGGCCAGACCCGCCAGGGTGTCGGCGCTGCGCCACAACCCGGCCGCGACATAGCGGTGCGGTTCGACCATCGACACGTTGGTGGCCTGCACCGGCGGCACGAGACCCGCACGGTCGTCATAGACCATCCAGTACGGCAGTGTCACCGACCCGGCCGATATCGCGGCGAGCACACCGCGGCCGAGCCGATCGTAGGCGGCGGATTCGTTGACGAAACGGCGACCGTGATCGTCGACGAAGATACCGCCGGTGAACCACAACGCGAATGCCGAGCTCCCGTCGGGGTGGGTCAGCCCCGATGACCACCACGCCTGATCCATCAGATCGGTGTCCGCGCCGGCGGCGATCCCGGCCAGATGAGCCAGACCGCGATTTGCCCACGGCCCTATGGTGTCCCGTGAATCGCCGGGCACCCCGTAGCGGGCCCGCATCTCGTCGTTGCGCTCGAATCCGCCGGCGGCCAGCAGCACCCCCTTGCGGGCGCGGATCGCCGTGCGCCGCCCGCCGGAATCGACGATGGCACCGGCGACCCGACCGTCCTCGACCACCAATTCGACCAGCGTGGTGTTCAGCCGCGCCGACGCGTGCGGGTACCGGCCGGTGGCGGTGAGCAGCCGCGCGATCAGCGCCCGGCCGCCGACGTAGTAGTCCTCGGGCTGTGGGCGGCCCAGACGGTCGGAATCCAACGGCCCCCGTACCGATTCGCGCAGTTCGGGTGCGGCGGCCACCTTGAAGGGTTTCACCGCGATATGGCGCATGCCATCGGCGCGCGCCTTGGGCGCCCTGCCGAAGTAGTCCGGCCACGGCAGCAGTGAAAACTTCAGCAACTCATCGGTTTCCAGGTACTCCACCAATGACGCCCCGTTACGCACGTAGGTTTCCTGCAGGGCCACCGGCGTCCGGTCCCCGACCACGGCCCGGTAGTACTCGCACGCATCGTCGAGCGTGTCCTCGACCCCGGCGCGCCGCAGCACGGGGTTGCAGGGAAACCACATTCCACCGCCTCCGGAGTAGGCGGTGGTGCCGCCGAACTTGTCGGACGCCTCCGCCAGAATCACCGAAAGACCTTCGCGCGCCGCGGTATAGGCGCCGGTAACTCCGCCCGCACCGGATCCGGCGACCAGCACGTCGGTGGTCTCGTCCCAGGCATCGTTCACACTTTCCTCCCTAGCATGTCCGGCAGGGCCGTGTGGGCGAAATGCCCGCTCCACCGACACGGCGAGCGACCGACCCGCCATGTCAGCAACATCGCACTCCTTTGCGCAAACATTGCAAAGATCGTCAGTAACGCTGCGGTACAGCATGTTATTGACACACGCGTAGGAGAAAAGTCGACGCCATATTGATCCACAGCAATTCTGGAAGCCATTCCATCCGCACCGTGTTGTGAGTAATGTACGAGTCTCCAACACGACTTTGCGGGGGCAAGCCGATGGTGCAGGGGTATTTCCACGAAGCGGCCGACGAGATCGAGTATTGGGATTTCGCGGAGCTGTGGCAGGGCTACGACGATTCCGTGCTCGATCTGGCCAGGCGCGAGGGTGTACACGCAGTCGCCGAACTCGGCGGCGGCGCCAACCCGGTGGTCGGCGATCCCGACAAGTGGGGTTTCGCCGACCATCGTGTTGTCGTGGATATCTCGCCGTTGGAACTCAACAAGGCGGCCGTGGAGGTGCAGACGCGGGTGGCCGATCTGTGTCGGCCGATCGAGGACGAAGCGGGCAGCTACGACCTGGTCTTCTCGAAGATGCTGTGCGAGCACCTGCCCGATCCCGTTGTCTTCCATCAGAACTGCCACAGGCTGCTGCGTCCCGGCGGATTGTCGGTACATTTCTTCCCCACCCCGGGAGCGTTGCCGTTTCTGGTCAACAAGGTGATCCCCGAGCGGGCGGCACTTCGAATCCTGGACAAGGCGCAACCGGGCCGGCTGGATCAGCCCAACCTGCAGAAGTTTCCGGCCTACTACCGCGGGACCACTGGTCCCACCCGGCGCGCGATCGACAGTTTCGCAGGCTTCGGCTTCAAGGTCGAGCAGTGGAAGTCCGGCTTCGGCCACGCCTACTATCAGATGATCCCGCCGTTGCAGGCGCTGGAGAACGCCAAGAGCAGGTTCCTGCGCAGGCATCCGATTCCGGCCTTGACCAGTTTCTCGGTGGTGCTGCTGCGCAAGGTCGCCTGAGCACCTCAGCTGCGGCGCTGTTGTCCGTGCCGGGCGAACTCGTCGTCCAATGCACGCCGGTCGCCGGCATCCATCACGCGATAGCACACCTCGCCTCGGCCGGCCCATCGGTAGACCGATTCGTCGGTGCGCCAACGCTGCTGCTGCAGTTCGCGTTTGAGAACCTTGTTCGATCCGGTGACCGGAAGATTGCCCGATACGCGCAGCAGCCGCGGAGTTCCCTTGGCGCCCAGGTCGTGCTGAGCCAGCAGGAATGCGGCGAACTCGCCGGCGTCGAAGCGATCCGGCCGGGCGACTTCGATGGCTGCCATCACCTGATCCCCGGAGCGTGGATCGGGCACGGCGAACGCCGCGGCGGCGATCACCTGCGGGTGCCGGCGCAGCACATGCTCGATGGTCAGCGCGGAGATGTTCTCGCCGTCCACGCGGATCCAGTCGCCGCGGCGGCCGGCGAAGTAGATGAACCCCGCCGCATCGAGATAGCCGAGGTCCCCGGTCCAGTACCAGCCATGCCGGATTCGCTCCGCGTTCGCCTCGTCGTTGTTGTAATAGCCTTCGAAGGTGCGGGTGCCGAACTTGTCGACGATCTCGCCGACCGCCTCGTCGGGGTTGAGCACCCGCCCGTCGGCATCCAGAACGGCTGCCGGACAGCGCTTCAACGTCTGCGGGTCGACGATGGCGACCCCGTCGTGCGCCGGTCTGCCCAGCGCGCCCGGCGGGGCGTCGGGTGCCAGCGTCACCGCGCCACCTCCCTCACTGGAACCGTAGCCCTCGAACAGCTCGGCACCGAACCGGCGCCGGAACTCGGCCTGGTCGTCCGGAGAGGCCTCGGTGCCGAATCCGCGCTGCAGCGGGTTGTCGGCGTCATCGGGTTGCTCCGGGGTGGACATCAGGTAGCCCAGCGCCTTGCCGACGTAGGTGAAAAACGTCGCGCCGAAGTACCGGACGTCGGGCAGGAACTGCGAGGCGGAGAAGGCCGGCGCCAGGCAGATCGTGGCGCCGACGGCCAGTGCGGGGGCCCACAGCGCCATGATGGCGTTGCCGTGGAACAGCGGCATGCTGCAGTACTCGACGTCCTCTCGCCGGTGCCCGTACTTCTGGACCGCCGCATACGCGATCCGGGCCAGCCTGCCCTGGCTGCACCGGACCGCCTTGGCGGCACCGGTGGTTCCGGAGGTGAACAGCAGCAGCAGCAGGGTGTCCGCGCCGACGACGGCGCCCAGTGACGCGCCGCGGTGCCGCTCGATCGCCGCCGCGTAGCCGGCCGTGTCGACCACCAACAGTTCGGCATCGATATCCAGCCCGCGCAGCCGGTCGGCACCCGCGGTGTCGGTGACGATCAGTCGACAGTCGGCGAGCCGGATCTCGGCGGCCATATCGGACGGACCGCGGGTCGGGTTGATGCCCACCACGGTGGCCCCAGTCAGTGCGGCGCCACCGAGCCAGAACACGAAATCGGGGACATTGGGCAGCAGCACCCCGATATGCGGCGGCGCGCCCGGGCCGGCTGCCAACAGCGCCGCGCTCAGCGCGCCGCGGGCGGCGGATTCGGCGACCACCTGATCCCAGGTCCAGGTGCGGTCCCGGGTGCGCAACCCGGGGTGGTCGTCCCCGCGTCGGTCGGCCAGCAGGGCCGCGATGCAATCGCGTGTCGGGTCGGGGGTCGGCACCGTCACAGCTTGGCCGTCGATCGACACACGGTGAGTTAACTCGCACCTCTCTTATGCAGTTCTTAGAAGTACAGCTAGCATCGACTCCCATGACGAGCACTATCGAGCCGGCGGCAGAGCACGTACCCGATATCCACACCACGGCCGGCAAGCTGGCCGACCTGCGCAAGCGCGCCGAAGAGGCGCTGCACCCGGTCGGTGAGGCCGCGGTCGAGAAGGTGCATGCCAAGGGCAAGCTGACCGCCCGGGAGCGCATCTATGCGCTGCTGGATGAGGGTTCCTTCGTCGAGCTCGACGCGCTGGCCCGGCACCGCTCCACCAACTTCGGGATGGAAAAGAACCGCCCGACCGGTGACGGGGTGGTGACCGGCTACGGCACCATCGACGGCCGCGAGGTCTGCATCTTCAGCCAGGACGCCACCGTCTTCGGTGGCAGCCTCGGCGAGGTCTACGGCGAGAAGATCGTCAAGGTTCAGGAGCTGGCCATCAAGACCGGCCGGCCGCTGATCGGGATCAACGACGGCGCCGGCGCCCGCATCCAGGAGGGTGTGGTCTCGCTGGGCCTGTACAGCAAGATCTTCCACAACAACATCAAGGCCTCCGGCGTCATCCCGCAGATCTCGCTGATCATGGGCGCGGCCGCCGGTGGGCACGTCTACTCCCCCGCGCTGACCGACTTCGTCATCATGGTCGACCAGACCAGCCAGATGTTCATCACCGGTCCCGACGTCATCAAGACCGTCACCGGCGAGGACGTCACCATGGAGGAACTGGGTGGCGCGCACACCCACATGGCCAAGTCCGGCACCGTGCACTATGTCGCCTCCGGCGAGCAGGACGCCCTGGACTATGTGCGCGACCTGTTGAGCTACCTGCCGCCCAACAACTACGCCGACCCGCCGCGATACCCGGTGGTGGTGGCCGACGGCGCCATCGAGGACAACCTCACCGACGAGGATCTCGAGCTCGACACCCTGATCCCGGACTCGCCGAACCAGCCCTACGACATGCACGAGGTCATCTCGCGCATCCTCGACGATGACGAGTTCCTCGAGGTGCAGGCCGGCTATGCCACCAACATCGTCATCGGCTTCGGCCGGGTGGACGGGCGTTCGGTCGGCATCGTGGCCAACCAGCCGACCCAGTTCGCCGGCTGCCTGGACATCAATGCCTCGGAGAAGGCCGCCCGGTTCATCCGCACCTGCGACGCCTTCAACATCCCGATCGTGCTGCTGGTGGACGTGCCGGGCTTCCTGCCGGGCACCGACCAGGAGTTCAACGGCATCATCCGTCGCGGCGCCAAGCTGCTGTACGCCTACGGCGAGGCGACCGTCCCGAAGATCACCGTGATCACCCGGAAGTCCTATGGCGGCGCCTACTGCGTGATGGGGTCCAAGGACATGGGCGCCGATGTGGTGGTGGCCTGGCCGACCGCGCAGATCGCCGTGATGGGCGCCTCCGGCGCCGTCGGCTTCGTCTACCGCAAGGAACTCAAGGAAGCCGCGGCCGAGGGCAAGGATGTCGACAGCCTGCGCCTGGAGCTGCAGCAGACCTACGAGGACACCCTGGTGAACCCGTACATCGCGGCCGAGCGCGGTTATGTCGATGCGGTCATCCCGCCGTCGCACACCCGCGGTTACGTGGCCACCTCGCTGCGGCTGCTGGAGCGCAAGATCAGCCAGGTGCCGCCGAAGAAGCACGGCAACATCCCGCTGTAGAGTCTTCCGACCGATCCGCGACAGGCCCTCTGCGAGAAGGACTTTCATGAGACACGACGTCGATATCGTCGAAGTCAGCGATCCGCGCGATATGACCATCGACAACCCGGCACCCCCGGTGCCGGAGTTGCGGGTGGTCAAGGGCGAGCCGTCCGACGAGGAGTTGGCGGCCCTGGTCGCGGTGTTGTCGTCGGCCGGCGGCACCGGTGCGGGTGAACCCGGCCCGCAGGAGCTCAACCTGTGGGGCCACCCGGTGGACAAGCTGCGCTACCAGAGCCACTCCTGGCAGCGAATCACGCTGTTGGAGCGGACCCACATGCGCAGGTGACGACGCGCCTCGTGCTGGGTTCGGCCTCCTCGGGCCGGCTCGGGGTGCTGCGGTCGGCCGGGGTGCACCCGCTGGTGGTGGTCTCCGATGTCGACGAGGACGCGATCCTCGCGCGGATGCCCGACGCCCCACCGGCCGCGGTGGTGGCCGCCTTGGCCACCGCCAAGGCGCACCGCGTCGTCGAGCTGCTCGACGCGGATATCGCCGAGGATTGTGTGGTTGTCGGCTGTGATTCGATGCTGGAGATCGACGGCGTGCTCAGCGGTAAGCCCGGCACTGCCGAGGCTGCCCGCCGCCAGTGGCGCTCGGCGGCCGGGCGCGCCGGGCTGCTGCACACCGGGCACAGCGTGATGACGGTCCGGGCCGGCGCCATCGCCGGGCAGACGGCCCGAACGGGCACCACAACAGTGCATTTCGGTGTCCCCGGCGATGCCGACCTGGATGCCTACATCGCCAGCGGCGAACCGCTGTGGGTGGCCGGGGCCTTCACCCTGGACGGCCTGGGCGGCTGGTTCGTCGACCGGATCGAGGGCGACCCGTCCAATGTGATCGGTCTGAGCCTGCCGCTCATGCGAGAGCTGTTGGCCGAGTTGGGGATTTCTGTCGCCGCGCTGTGGGCGGCGAACGCACCCACCGGCTGATATCGGCGGATCAGGAGCGCCGAAAGCTCAGCGTCTCCCCGCGCACGCCACCCATCCACAGATCCTGGCACGCCGCCGCCATCTCGGCCAGGCCGTCGGTGATGGCGCCGAACACATTGCCCGGTATCCAGCCCTGATCGCCGTTGATCAACAGGTTGTTGCGCCCGTAGAACAACGCGAGGTCGACGATCGCCCCCGTGGTGCCGGTGCCGGTGCTGTTCTCGTAGCCGTAGGCCGGGTTGCCGAGATCGTCGGAGTCGAACGAGAACCAGCACAGGTCACCGGGAATCGGCGTCACCGTGGTGTTCTCCTTGCCCGGGTCGACACCGGTGAACGCGGGCAGCAAGGTGTAGATCTCGTTGCGGGCGTACTTGCCGTGGAAGACCTGCGCGGACAGCGGGCCGTCAGACAGCGCATCCCAGACCGCCGCGCAGGTCCGCGGCGCCTCGTCGTCGAGCAGTCGCGCCGTGCACGTCACGCCCCGTTTGTCCAACGCGACGGTGATCAACCTGCTCACAAATCCTCCTGCGGTGTCGTCAGTCTCGGTGTGTGTCGGTGCCAGTCGGTGGCCGACTGGTAGGCCTGTCCCACCCGCAGGACCAGTGCGTCCGCGTGCCGGGCGCCGATGATCTGCAAGCCCACCGGCAGTCCGGTCCCGGTGAATCCGCACGGGACGCTCAGCGCGGGTTGCTGAGTCATGTTGAACGGGTACGTATACGGTGTCCAGCTGGTCCAGTCCGGTGACGCCGAACCGTCGGGCACGTCCCGACCGACCGGGAAGGCCGGCAGCGGAAGCGTCGGCGTCACCAGCACGTCGTAGCGCTCGTGGAACCGTCCCATCAACTGCCCCAACTGCATTCGCGTCGCCGTCGCGTCCAGATAGTCCGAGGCCGAGTAGGTCGCGCCGCGCGTCGCGGTGCGCAACAGCCCGGGGTCGGCGCGGCCGGCGAGCGCGGCCAGGTCCCCGTGGGATTGCAGCACCTTGGCCTCGCCGGAGAACCAGAGCACGTGAAACGCCTCGACGGGATCGGCGAAGCCCGGGTCTGCCTGCTCGACGTGGGCGCCGGCCCGTTCGAGCACGTCCACCGCGGCGCGTACGGCGGCGTCGACATCCGGGTCGTTGCGGACGAAGCCGAGGTTCGGCGAGAACGCCACCCGCAGCCCGGCTATCCCGTCGTCGAGTCCGTGCCGGAACGAGCGTGTCGGGGTCGGCATCGCCGACCAGTCGCGGGCGTCATGGCCGGTCACCACGTCCATCAGCGCCGCGGTATCGCGCACCGTGCGTGTCATCGGGCCGGAATGGGCCAGTGTCCCGAAGGGGCTGGCCGGATAGTGCGGGATCAGCCCGAACGTGGGTTTCAGGGCGACGGTGCCGGTGAAACCCGCCGGAATCCGCACGGAGCCCCCGCCGTCGGTACCCATCGACCAGCACCCCATCCCCAGCCCCACCGCCGCCGCACTGCCTCCGCTGGAGCCGCCGGCTGTCAACGCCGGATCCCACGGGTTGCCGGTCGCACCGAAGGCCAACGAATCGGTGACACCCTTCCAGGCGTACTCCGGCGAGGTCGTCTTCCCCAGGAACACCGCGCCGGTCTCGCGCAGCCTCGCCACGCACGGCGAGTCCTCTTCCCACGGCCCGGCCGGGTCGATCAGGGCGCTGCCCCGCCGTGTCGGCCATCCCTTGGTCAAGAACACGTCCTTGATCGAGGTCGGCACCCCGTCGCCGGGGCCCAGCGGTGCGCCCGCATGCCAGCGCGCCTCCGACTGCGCGGCCGCGGCCAGCGCCCCTTCGGCGTCGACGAGCACGAACGCGTTGACCGCGCCGTCGTGGGCCGCGATCGCTTCCAGCGCGGCGCGGGTCGCCTCGACCGGGGAGATCGACCGATCCCGATAGCCCGCAATGAGTTCGGTGGCCTCGGGGATGGTCATGGCGTTCCGCCGGGGATGTAGCCGAGCGACTTGTCGACGACGTTGTGCAACGGCTGCCCGGCCAGCCAGCGCCTGGCGTTGTCCACGTACTGTCCGGCCAGCTCGTCGCGCCAGCCGACCACGTCGGCGGACATGTGTGCGGTGATGGTCACGTTGGCAGCGTCCCACAGCGGGTGATCCACCGGCAGCGGCTCGGTGTCGAACACGTCGAGTGTGGCGCCGCCGATCCGGCCGTGTGCCAGGGCGTCGAGCAGTGCTGCCTCGTCGACCATCGGGCCGCGGGCGATGTTCACCAAGTGGGCATCGGGCTTCATCGCGGCCAGCACGTCAGCGCCGACCAGGCCGCGCGTCTCGTCGGTCAACGGGGCGGCCAGGACCAGGTGGTCACACCATCCGGCATGCACGGAAAGCTCGGCGCTGGAGACGATCTCGCCGAAGTCGGGGTCGTCGGTGGCGGGCCGGCGGCCGGCGCCGCGCACGTGCAGCCCGGCGGCGCGCAGCAGCGTGGCGATCTCACGGCCGATGCCGCCGGTGCCGACCACCAGCGCGGTGGCCCCGGTGATGCTGCGGGTCTCGCGGTGGCGCCACTGATGGCGGGCCTGCAACTGAAAACTGGTGCGGGCGTCCTTGGCGTGCGCGATCACCGCGCCGAGCACGAACTCGGCCAGCGGCCGGTCGAACACCCCACGCGCGTTGGTGACCACGACCGCAGAATCCCGTAGCTCGTCGAACAACAACGTGTCCACGCCGGCGGCGGTGATGTGGATCCACTCCAGCGCGTCGGCGTCGCGCCACACGTCGCGCACGGCGGTCGAGAAGAAATCCCACAGCAACAGGCCCTGCGCGCCGCGCACCGCCTCGGCCAATCCGGCGGCGTCGCAGAACCGGAAGTCGACGGCGAGATCCCAACTGTCGAACCCAGGCGGGCGGTCATCTGGCTTCGCGCACAACACCGCGACAACCGGGCGAAATCCAGGCATTGGGCACAGGTTAGGAATCAGATGGTCCGATTGTCAACAATCGACTTGCGGGGTGTGCTGAGTGGCCCCACACTATGCCAATGAACCCGTCGCCACCTCTGCAGCAAGCCGGTATCGGTGTTGTGGTGCCCTACGATTTCGCGCTCGACCGCGAACTCTGGCGGTGGCTTCCCGATGACGTGAGCCTGCACTTCACCCGGTTGCCCTATGCCCCCATGCCGGCCACCCTTGAGATGGCCGTCCACATCTCCGACCCCGAGTCCGCCGCCCGCAGTGTCGTCGATGTCTCCGCGGTGTCACCACTGGTCACGGCCTACGCCTGCACCTCGGGTAGCTTCGTCGGCGGCCCGATGGCCGAGCGGGCGCTGGTGGCCGCGATGCTGGGCGCCGGCGCCCTGGCGGCGCTGACCACCAGCGGTGCTCTGCTCGAGGCGCTGCGACATCTGGAGATCACCCGAATCGCCACGGCCACGCCCTATACCGCGGACCTTACGGTCGGGTTGACGGCGTTTCTGCGCGAATCCGGTGTCGAGGTCACCGCGGCCGCCGGGCTCGGTCTGATCTCCGATATCTGGACGGTGCCCCACGACGTCACGATGCAGCTGGTCCGCGAGACCGACACCGCCGACGCCGACGCGGTGTTCATCAGTTGCACGAACATGCCGACCTATGACGTGATCGCCCGGCTGGAGGCCGAGCTGCACAAGCCGGTGCTGACCGCCAATCAGGTCACCATGTGGCATGCCCTGCGCCTGATCGGCCGCAAGGCCGTTGGGCCCGGTCAGCAGTTGATGGAGCGCTGAGCCTCAGAGCCCTTCGGCCAACAGCTCGGCCAGGTGTACCGCGCGCCGGTCGGTGCCCTGCGCGATCTGGGTGCGGCAGCTGAATCCGTCGGCGACCACGGACGTGTCGGCCGTTGCGGCGCGCACGGCGGGCAGCAGTACCCGCTCCCCGACCTGCTGGGACACCTCGTAGTGGCCGCGCTCGAAGCCGAAATTGCCCGCCAGGCCGCAGCATCCGGAGTCCGGGATGTCGGCGGCGATGCCGGCCTTGGCCATCAGCGCGCGGTCGGCGTCGAAACCGAGCACCGCGTGCTGGTGGCAGTGCGTCTGCACCAGCGCCTGCGCGTCGAGCTGTGGGGGCTGCCAGCCGGAGGCCAGGACGAACTCGGCGAAGGTGTGCGTGGAGTCGGCGGCCTGCGCGGCGCGGGGGTGCTCGGGCAGCAGTTCGTGCGCGTCGCGGCGCAGCACCGCGGTGCAACTGGGCTCCAGACCGACGATCGGGGTGCCCGCATCGAGATGCGGCGCCAGCGTCGTCAGAGACGACGTCAGCCGCCTCTTCGCGGCGGTGAGCTGCCCGGTCGAGATCCAGGTCAGCCCGCAGCACACCGGACGGGCGGGCAGCACCACCTGGTAGCCCGCCGCCTCCAGCACCGCCACCGCGGCCTGACCGACCTGTGGGGCAAGGTGATTGGTGAAACTGTCCGGCCACAGCAGCACCTGCCCCTTCGGGCCGTCGTGGACCGGCCGGCCGGCGAACCACGACGTGAACGTCTGCTCGGCGAAGCGCGGGATCTCGCGCTCGTCGGCGATACCGCCGAGGCGCTTCACCAGCGGACCGCGCGCCAACCGGTTGGCCAGCATGGGCGCTTTGGCCGCGGCCCGCGACCACAGCGGTAACCACCCCATCGACCAGTGCGAAAGCGGCCGCGCCCACGGCCGGCCCGCATAGTGGTGGTGGGTGAATTCGGCTTTGTAGGTCGCCATGTCGACGTTGACCGGGCAGTCCGACAGACACCCCTTGCAGGACAGGCACAGGTCCAGTGCGTCACGGACCTCGGTGGAGCGCCAGCCGTCGGTCACCACGTCGCCTTGGAGCATCTCCCACAGCAGATGTGCGCGCCCGCGGGTGGAGTGCTGCTCCTCGCGGGTGGCCTGATAGCTCGGGCACATCACCCCGCCGCTGGCCTGACGGCACTTGCCGATGCCGACACAGCGCCGCTGCGCCTGCGCGAAGTCGCCGTGGTCATCCGGATAGGCAAACAGTGTCAACGGTTTTCGCTGCAGTGGCGCCTGATGGCGGATGTCGGCGTCCAGCGGTGCAGGGTCGACCACCACGCCGGGGTTGAGCACCCGGCGCGGGTCCCAGATGTCCTTCATCTGCGCCAGCAGCGCCAGTCCGTCGGCTCCGTACATCCGGCCCAGCATCTCCGAGCGGGCACGGCCGTCACCGTGCTCCCCGGACACCGAACCGCCGAGGGACACCACCAGATCGGTGGCCTCCTCCACGAACGCCCGGTAGGCGGCGATACCCTCGCCGCTGAGCAGGTCGAAGTCGATGCGCATGTGCATGCAGCCCTCGCCGAAGTGCCCGTACGAGGCGCCGGACAGCCCGTAGCGGCCCATGATCGCGTCCAGGCCGCGCAGGTAGTCGGCGAGACGCCGGGGCGGAACTGCGGCATCCTCCCAGCCGCCCCACGCTTCGGCGCCGTCGGCGCGGCGGGTGGCCAGCCCGGCGGCATCGGTGCGGCACCGCCACAGCACCGCCTGCGCCGCAGGCTCGGTCACCAGCGACGAGGTCGCCGGCGATCCCGAATCCTTCAGCGCGAACAACATTTTCTCGGCGGCCAGGGTCGCGGCCATCAGGTCCTCGCCGCCCATCTCGACCAGCACCCAGGCCCGCCCGGCGGGCAGCCCGGCGTCGATCGCGGCACGGCGCACCTCGCCGGGCAGCCGGTCGACCAGCTGATCGTTGATCGACTCCATCGTCAGGGGTCGGTGCGCCAGCACCGCCGGAACGCATTCGGCCGAGGCGATCGAGTCGGTGAAGCCCAGCACGCACAGCACCCGCGCCGCCGGCAGCGGCGTCAGCGCGACCGTCGCGCGCAGCGTCGCGGCGAACCCGCCCTCGCTGCCGCACAGCAGCGCCGCGACGTTGTAGCCGCGTTCGGGCAGCAATTCGTGCAGCGCGTACCCGGAGATCTGTCGGCTGAACAGGCCGAACCGGTCCCGGAGCAGCGTCTCGTTGGCGTCGGCGAAACCGGCCAACCGCCGGTGCAGTTCGCCCTCGCGGCCGGGTCTGGCGGACAGCTGGTGCCGGTCGCCGTGCGCGCTCACCGTGACGGGGGTGCCGTCGGCGAGCAGCACGTCCATCGCCCGCACGTTGTCGGCGGTGGTGCCCCAGGCCACCGAGTGCGCGCCGCAGGCGTTGTTGGCGATCATGCCGCCGAGGGTGGCGCGGCTGGCCGAGGACGGGTCGGCACCGAACGTCAGCCGGTGCGGCCGGGCTGCGGCCAGCAGGCTGGTGAGCACGACACCGGGTTCGACGACGGCGGTGCGGGTGCGCGCGTCGATGTCCAGGATCCGGTTGACATGCCGGGACGCGTCGATGACGACCCCGCCGATGGCGTTGCCGGCCATCGACGTCCCGCCGCCGCGCAGCGTGACCGGCGCGCCGGCGGCGGCGGTCAGCTGCACCGCCGCGGCGAGATCGTCGACGTCGGCGGGGACCACCACCAGGTCGGGCACCACCCGGTAGTTGGACGCATCCACGGCGTAGAGCCCCTTGGCGGTGGCATCGTCGGCGACCGTGCCACGCAGCTCGGAACGCAGCTGCGTGGCCAGCCGCCTGACGTCGAAGGAGGCGGGCGTTAGCATTGTTGACAATCTACTATCCCGGCATCGACAAGCCATGGAGGGACCCATGCCGACCGTCGGCCTGCTTTACCCCGGCCACAGCGCCGAAGACGATTTCCCTGCGCTGCAGGACCGGGTCGCCCCAGCGGTGCGGCTACCCGTCGTCATCACCTCCGTGGGCGAGGACGCGCACCGCGTCGACGCGCTGCTCGACCTCGGCAGCGGCGCACGCCTCGCCGAAGGTGCCGCCCAGCTGGCTGCGCACCGACCCGATGCGGTGATGTGGGCATGCACGTCGGGCAGCTTCGTCTTTGGCGCGCGCGGCGCTGCCGAGCAGGCGTCCGCGGTCGCCGCCGCGGCCGGGGTGCCGGCCTCCTCGACGTCCATCGCGTTCGTCGACGCACTGCGGTTTCTCGGCCTGCGCCGGGTCGCCGTCGCGGCCTCCTATCCCGAGGACGTCGCGCAGCACTTCGTGTCATTCCTGTCCGCCGGCGGGGCCGAAGTGGTGTCGATGGGCAGCCACGACATCTACACCGCCGCCGAGGTGGGCACCCTGCAGCCCGCCCGTATCGTCGAGATGGTGACCGCCGCCGATCATCCCGATGCCGAGGCGGTTCTGGTGCCCGACACCGCGATGCACACGCTCGCCATCATCGAACAGCTGGAGGACGCCGTGGGTAAGCCGGTGCTGACCGCCAACCAGGTGACGGTGTGGAAGGGCTTGCACCTGCTCGGTGCGGTACCGCCGTTACCCGGCCTGGGCACGCTGTTCGGGGGTGCGCGATGAGCACGCATATCGGGCCGCTGCTGCAGAAGTCGACACCGAGCATCATCGCCGACAAGCTGCGCGCGGCCATCGGCGCAGGCGAGCTCAAGCCGGGCGAGCAGCTGGGCGAGGCCGAGCTCGCCCGTCAGCTCGGCGTCAGCCGTGGGCCGTTGCGGGAAGGGATGCAGCGCCTCACCCAGGAGGGGCTGCTGATCGCGATCCGCAACCGGGGGCTGTTCGTGGTGGAGATGCCCCCCGACGATATCCGCGACATGTACCTGGCCCGGGCCGCCGCCGAACGCGCGGCGGCCCGCAAGATCATCGACGACGGGGATCACCTCGCCGCCGGGGACGCGCTCCTGGCGATCGTCGACCGGATGGGTGATGCGCCCACTCCGGCAGCGGTCAGCGAGGTCGACATCGCATTCCACGAGGAGCTGGTGAAGCTGTCGGCAAGCCCGCGGCTGACTCGCATGCACCTGACCTTGATCACCGAAACCCGGATGTGCATCCACGCTCTCGACGACAGCTACGCAAAGTCCGACTTCCGTGAGGAGGAGCATCGCACGCTGGCTGCGGCGATCCGCTCCGGGGACCGTGAGCTCACCGACCGGCTGCTGGTGGCCCATATGGATGACGCATTGGCCCGGCTGATCGAGGACCCCGCCGTCGAGGGGGCCGAGCCGGTCGGAGCCTGAGGCCCGCTCAGCTCATCTTGATGCCGATGTACTTGGTCTCGAGGAACTCGTCGATGCCCACCGAGCCGCCCTCGCGGCCCAGCCCGGAGGACTTGACCCCGCCGAACGGCGCCGCCGGATTGGACACCACGCCCTGGTTCAACCCGACCATGCCGGTCTCCAATGCCTCGGCGACCCGCAACGCCCGGCGGAGGTCGTTGGTGAAAACGTAAGACACCAAACCGTATTCGGTGTCGTTGGCGGCGGCCACCGCATCGTCCTCGGTATCGAACGCGGTGAGCGGCGCGACGGGCCCGAAGATCTCCTGGTCGCACATGTCGGCGTCGCGTGGCACCCCGGCCAGCACCGTCGGCGGGTAGAAGTATCCCGGCCCGCCGGGCGCGGCCCCGCCCGTCAGCACCGAGGCCCCACGCTGGACGGCGTCGGCGACCAGTGCCTGCACCTTGCGCAACGCGGCCTCGTCGATCAGCGGCCCGACCTGCACGCCACCCTCGGTGCCGCGGCCCATCTTGAGCCCGGCCATCCGTTCGGCCAGCCGGCGACCGAACTCGTCGATCACCGTGGCCTGCACGTAGATTCGATTGGCCGCGGTACACGCCTCGCCCATATTGCGCATCTTGGCCGCGATCGCACCGTCGACGGCCTCGTCCAGGTCGGCGTCGTCGAACACCAGCAGCGGGGCGTTGCCGCCGAGTTCCAGCGAGGTGCGCAGGATCTTTTCCGCGCACTGTTCGAGCAGCATCCGGCCGACGTTCGTCGACCCGGTGAACGACAACTTGCGAATCTGCCCGGATCGGATCAACGGCTCGGTCACCGGTCCCGCTTCGGTGGTGGTGATGCAGTTGACCACCCCGGCGGGCAGCCCGGCCTCGGCGAGGATGTCCATGAGCGCCAGCATCGACAGCGGTGTCTGCGGAGCGGGTTTGATGATGCTGGTGCAGCCTGCCGCGATCGCCGGCCCCAGCTTGCGGGTACCCATCGCCATCGGGAAGTTCCACGGGGTGATCAGCAGGCACGGCCCGACCGGTTGGCGGGTGATCAGGAAGCGGGCTCCACCGGCCGGGGCGGTCTGGTAGCCGCCGTCGATGCGGACCGCTTCGGCGGCAAAGTGCCGGAAAAACTCTGCCGCGTAAGCAATCTCTGCGCGCGCCTCGGCCAGCGGCTTACCCATCTCCAGTGTCATCAACAACGCCAGATCATCGACGCGTTCATGCAGCAGCCCGAAGGCGCGGGTGAGAATGTCTGCGCGCTCACGCGGTGCGCAGGCCGCGAAATCCGGCTGGGCGGCGACGGCGGCGTCCAGTGCGGCACGGCCGTCGGCCGGGGTGGCATCGGCGACCGCGCACAGTGTCGCGCCCGTTGCCGGATCGACCACCTCGCAGCTGCGCCCGCCGGTGGCCTCGACCCATTCGCCGTTGATGAACAGCTGTTTCCGGACGGCCGCGAGCACCCGTGCCTCGTCCACTCGATCACCCCTTCTGATACCACCACGTCGTCGGCTAGATTGTTGACAATCTACCCGTCGACAATCAAGGAGATGATGTGACCTCGCTTTCTCCCGTCCTCAAGCAAGCTACCGGCGTGCTGGCCGCCCGCGGAGAAGGTGCGGTGCTCTACGACGAGGGCGGTCGCCGCTATCTGGACTTCACCGCGGGAATCGGGGTCACCAGTACCGGACACTGCCATCCGCGTGTGGTCGAGGCCGCTCAGCGGCAGGTCGGCACGCTGATCCACGGCCAATACACCACGGTCATGCACCAGCCGCTGCTGGACCTGGTCGAGCGACTCGGCCAGGTGCTGCCCGCGGGACTGGACCGGGTGTTCTTCGCCAACTCCGGCAGCGAAGCCGTCGAGGCCGCCCTGCGACTCGCCCGCCAGAGCACCGGCCGCCCCAACATCATCGCCTTCCATGGCGGTTTCCACGGCCGCACGGTGGCCGCGGCGTCACTGACCACGTCGGGCACAAAATTCCGGTCCGGGTTCTCGCCGCTGATGGCCGGTGTGCACATCGCGCCGTTCCCGGACCCCACCCACTTCGGCTGGCCCGCCGAGCAAACCACCGATTTCGCACTGGCCCAACTCGATTACCTCCTGCAGACGATATCGTCACCCGCCGACACCGCGGCGTTCATCGTCGAACCGGTGCTGGGCGAAGGCGGCTACGTACCCGCTAACGAACGCTTCGTTGCCGGGCTGCGCCGGCGCGCCGACGAGCTCGGCATCCTGCTGATCGTCGACGAGGTGCAGACGGGGTTCGGGCGGACCGGAAAGTTCTGGGGCGGAGATCATTTCGGCGTGCGCCCGGACATCCTGATCACCGCCAAAGGGCTGGCGTCGGGTTTCCCGCTGTCGGCCATCGCGGCCGCACAGGACCTGATGGCCAAGGCCTGGCCCGGTTCACAGGGCGGCACCTACGGGGCGAATGCGGTGGCCTGCGCGGCGGCCGTCGCCACGCTGGACGTGATCCGCGACGAGGGCCTGGTCGCCAACGCCGCCGAGCGCGGCAGCCAACTCCGTCACGGACTGCAACTGGTCGCCGACAAACACGAGGCGATCACCGACGTGCGCGGTCTGGGCCTGATGCTGGGCAACGAATTCCGGGATGCCGCAGGCAAACCCGATCCCGTGACCGCTTCGGCGGCACAGCAGGAGGCCGCTCGCCGCGGCCTCCTGCTGCTGACCTGTGGAGCCTGGGGTCAGGTGGTGCGGTTCATCCCGGCCCTGGTGGTCGACGCCGACCAGGTCGACGAGGCGGTCGGCATCTGGGCCGATGCGGTCAGCGCCGTGGTAGCGGCCTGAGTTTCACGATCGGCTGCCCGCATACTCCAACTGCGGTGGCGCTTCGGCGGTGCCGGGGATCTCGGTGCCGTTGAGCGGGCAGCGGGTGGTCTCGGGAACCCGGCTGAGCGCGAGGGCCCCGATCGCCACCGCGGCCATCATGTAGAAGGCCGGCCATAGGTTGTTGCCGGTCACACCGACCAGCCACTCGTTGAGCGCCGGCGCGGTGCCACCGAAGATCGACGTCGAGACGTTGTAGGCGATCGCGAATCCCGCGAACCGCACCTGGGTCGGGAACATCGCCGGGAACATCGCCGAAATCGTCGCCAGCTGCGGCACATAGAGCAGGCCGAGCACCGCGAAGCCGATGATCGCCCCCACCACACCGGTCGACATCAGCAGGAACATCGGGATCACCGCGATGAACAATCCGCCCAACGACACCCACCACAGTGGTTTGCGGCCGACCCGATCGGAGAGGTGCCCGGCGAACGGGACGAAGACCATCATCGCCAGCATGCCGATGATCGGGACCACCAGGGACATGTCGGTGGACAGCCCGATCGCCTGCTCGAGGTAGGTGGGCATATAGCTCAGCAGCGTGTAGTTCACCACGTTGAGCGCCACCACCAGGCCACCCAGCTTCAGGATCGGTGCCCAGTAGCGGGTCAGCAGATCCTTGAAGGCCGCTTTGACGCTCTCCTCTTCCTTGCCCTCGTCCTCCAGTTCCCGGAACACCGGGGTGTCTTCGAGCTTCATTCTCAGGTAGATCCCGATCAGCCCGAGGGGCGCCGCCACCATGAAGGGCACCCGCCACCCCCAACTGCTCATCTGCTCTTCGCCGAGCACCAACGAGAACCCGAGCATCAGCAACGCCCCCGCGGAAAAGCCCGCCAGGGTGCCGAACTCCAGGAAGCTGCCCAGCAGCCCACGACGCCGGGGCGGCGCATATTCGGCCATGAAGGTCGCCGCTCCGCCGTATTCACCGCCGGTGGAGAAGCCCTGGATCATCCGCAGCAGCACCATCAGCAGCGGCGCCCAGAACCCGATCGCGTCATAGGTCGGCACCAGGCCGACGCAGAACGTGGCGCCGGCCATCAACACGATGGTGATCGCCAGGATCTGCCGGCGGCCCAGCTTGTCACCCAGTGGGCCCCATACGAACCCGCCCAACGGCCGGACCAGGAAGGACACCGCGAAGGTCATGAGTGCGAACAACGTGGCGCTCTGGGTGTCGCCGGGGAAGATCGCCGCGGAGATGTAGCTCACGCCGTAGGCGTACAGGCCGTAGTCGAACCATTCGGTCGCGTTGCCGATCGCCGACGCGGCGATGGCCTTCTTCAATACCGCCGGCGGGGGCTCACCCGATTCGGCACTCGGCGCGGGCACGTGCTCGGAGCTGCTCATCAAGACTCCTCAGGTCAGGGTCGGATCGGACGGCTGCTCCGGCGCACACCATCGATCTCCTACAGCGCGCTCACATCCACACGCCGCTACATTTTGTAGCTTTGTTGACAATCCGACAGTAATCAGGGCCGCAGGCAGCGGCAAGGTATTCCTGTTAGCTGGCTGTTAATTCCGCGCGGACCTCCGGGATCGACGGCTGGGACAAGATCGGCGTACCCGCCCGATCAAGATCGAAACGCGCACCGCTCATCGAGACCAAGTCGTGACCAAAGGGCGGGTTCCACGCCCCGCGCAGCCGTATCGGGTCGCACACCGCTGGGTATGCACCGAGGATGTCCGACACCACGATCCTCGTCATCGACATGCTCAACGCCTACCGGCACCCCGATGCCGAGCAGCTGACGACCAACGTGGCCGCCATCGTCGACCCGCTGGCCGACCTGGTCGGTCGCGGCCGCCACCGCGACGACGTCGACGTCGTCTACGTCAACGACAACCACGGCGATTTCCGCGGCGACTGGGCCGATATCGTGCGCGCGGCACTCGACGGCGCCCGACCCGACCTGGTGCGACCGATCCTGCCGACCGAGGACTGCCTGCGGCTCACCAAGGTCCGGCACAGCGCCTTCTACTCCACTCAGCTCGACTACCTGCTGCAGCAGACCAAACCGGGCCGTCTGATCCTCACCGGTCAGGTCACCGAGCAGTGCGTGCTCTACACCGCGCTGGACGCCTACATCCGTCACTACGACGTGGTGGTGCCCCGCGATGCGGTGGCCCATATCGATGCCGATCTCGGGGCGGCGGCCTGCGAGATGATGCGCCGCAACATGAAGGCCGAGATCGTCGCGGCGGCGGACTGCCTGCCCTGACCGACAGCACCCCCGGGTGCACGCGCGCGCGACGTACTCATGGGTACGCTCATGGGGTGTCGCTTCCTGCCGATCCCGATCCCGCTCTCGCCGCGTACGCGCATCCCGAACGTCTGGTCACCGCGGATTGGCTGTCGGCCAATCTCGGCCGCCCCGGGCTCTCCATCGTGGAGTCCGACGAGGATGTCCTGCTCTACGACACCGGCCACATTCCGGGCGCGGTGAAGATCGACTGGCACACCGACCTCAACGACGCATGCGTGCGCGACTACATCGACGGCGCCCAGTTCGCCGCCCTGATGGACCGCAAGGGCATCGCGCGCGACGACACCGTGGTGATCTACGGCGACAAGAGCAACTGGTGGGCGGCCTACGCGCTGTGGGTGTTCACCCTGTTCGGCCACCCCGACGTGCGCCTGCTCGACGGTGGCCGCGACCTGTGGGTGAGCAACGGCCGCGATACCACCCTGGACGTGCCGAACAAGCCGAGTTCGGGTTATCCGGTGGTCGAGCGCGAGGACGCCGCGATCCGGGCATACCGCGAGGACGTGCTGGATGCGCTGGGACGGGAACCGCTGATCGATGTCCGCTCGCCACAGGAGTACACCGGCGAGCGCACCCATATGCCCGACTACCCGGAGGAGGGGGCGCTGCGCGGCGGGCACATCCCGACCGCGGTGTCGATCCCGTGGGCAAAGGCGGCCGAGGACAGCGGGCGGTTCCGCAGCCGGGCCGACCTGGACGCGCTGTACGGGCATCTGCGCGCCGAGGACAAGACGATCGTGTACTGCCGGATCGGCGAACGGTCCAGCCACACCTGGTTCGTGCTGACCCACCTGCTGGGCCTGCCCAACGTGCGTAACTACGACGGGTCCTGGACCGAGTGGGGCAATGCGGTGCGGGTACCGGTGGCCGTCGGCAACGAACCGGGTGCGGCACCCGCGCGATGACCATGCCGGAGTCGCTGGCCGCGGTCGTCGCCGAGTTCGGCGAGGTCACCGGGCAGGACAAGCTGCAGCTCCTGCTGGAATTCGCCAACGAGCTGCCGGCGCTGCCCGGCCATCTGGAGGAGGCCGCCATGGAGCCGGTCCCCGAATGCCAGTCCCCGCTGTTCCTGGATGTCGATGCCACCGATCCCGAACACGTGCGTCTGTTCTTCAGCGCGCCCGCCGAGGCCCCCACCACCCGGGGTTTCGCCTCGATCCTGGCCGCCGGCCTGGACGGACAGTCCGCCGCGGACATCCTGGCGGTGCCCGACGATTTCTACGCCGATCTGGGTCTGGCCGCGTTGATCAGCCCGCTGCGGCTGCGCGGGATGTCGGCGATGCTGACCCGCATCAAACGGCGGTTGCGCGCTTCCTGACAGCGGGCCCACGCGGTCACCGTTGTCGCCGGTGTCAATATTGGCGTCCGCGGCAATTCACGGCGATCCGTGCCAGAATGATCGGTAGCCAGCTAACTGGCCGGTGAGCCGTGCGCAGCGCCCGCCGGGCCATCTCGCCGGCGCGGGCGGAGCCGGCGGCAAAGAACGACCAGGAAAGGGGCCCAGCGCGATGAATCGGCAGGCCAGAGACGTCATTCTGTACGAGCTCAACGAAGTTCCGTGGGATGTCGTCGACATCTACGTCAAGAACCGTCCCGATTCGCATCTGGCCGCGTTGCTCCAGGAGGGTCAGTCACTGACCACCGTGCACGAGGACCGCGAGGAGTTGCAGGGCCTGCAGCCGTGGCGCACCTGGCCCACCCTGCACACCTCCTCCTACGAGCACAACTCCTTCGACCTGGGGCAGGACCCGTCGACCTTTCGCGGGGACCCGATCTGGAATGTGGCCGAGCAGGCCGGACTGTCCGTCGGGCTGTTCGGCCCGATGCAGAGCTGGCCGGCGCGGCCGTTCAAGCACGGCGGTTTCTACGTCCCGGACACCTTCGCCTCGGACGCCAAGACCTATCCGCCCGCCCTGGAACGCTTCCAAGCGTTCAACCTGGCGATGACCGGCGAGAACGGCTTCTCCCCCGATTCGGCGTTGAGCCCCAAGGCATTGGCCGGCACCGCCGTGGATCTGGTCCGACTCGGGCTGACCCCGCGATCCACCGCGACCCTGGCCACCCATCTGGTCAAGGAGCGAATTGACCCGCGCTACAAGGCTTTCCGGTCCGCCATGCAGGCGCCGCTGAGCTTCGACCTGTACTGGCGGCAACACCGCAAGGCCCAACCGCGCCTGAGCGTGTTCTTCACCAACCACGTCGCCGGGATGATGCACCGGTTCTGGGGCGACGGGATGCCCGGCTACACCGAGAAGTACGAATACGACGCCGACGAGGTGTACGGCAGCTTCATCATCGCCGCAATGGACATCACCGACCGCCACATGGGTCGCATCCGCAAGTACCTCGCCAAGCATCCGCAGTCGATGTTGGTGCTGTCGGCCAGCATGGGGCAGGGCCCGGTCGCCGTGCCCAAGCTCGACGGCGGCCGGTTCGTCCTCGACGACCACACCAAGCTGGTGTCCACGCTGGGCCTCAAGCCCGCCGAGGTCGCCCTGGCGATGTACCCGATGCTGTCGCTGGTCTTCGATTCCGAGGCCGATGCCGCCGACGCGGTGGCACCGCTGGAGTCGGTTCTGGTCAACGGCACCGAGCGGTTGTTCGCCCGGCTGCGGGTGGAGGGCAAGACCGTCACCTTCGGTATCGACTACACCGTTCCGGGCGAGGACACCACGACGGTGAGCGTCCGACCCGACGGCGCCGCCGCGGCCGTGACCGTGCCGGCCACCGACCTCGGACTGAGCGTGCATTCGCGGATCGGCGGGGTGAACACCGGCTACCACGTCCCCGAAGGCATCCTGCTGGCCGCCGGCGCCGGGGTCACCGCGGACCCGTCCCGCAAGGAGGTCGACATCCTCGACGTGGCGCCGTCGCTGTTGGCCAACGCACTCGGCGTGGAACCGGCGCCGTCGATGAAGGGCATCCCGACACTGTTCGGCTGAACCGGTTTTCGACAGCTGTCCACCACGGCGGCGCCCCGGGCGGGGCGCCGCCGTTGTCGTCCCGGGGCGGCGTTGACCGGTATTCCCGCAGCGCAGCGACCGAGCACGTCAAACGTACCGGCGAGTAACAAAAGAACCTTACCGAAAGCACGACGGTAACTCTCCGGAAAATCGGGGGTCCGACTCGCCACCCCGGAATTGGACACATAAACTTCGCCCGATACATTCTTAAAGACGTTTCTTAGAGAACATGCCATCAGGAGGCCCAGTGCCCAGTCACGCCAGCTCGAAGATCTCAAAGGTGCTCGTCGCCAACCGCGGGGAGATCGCCGTCCGTGTGATCCGAGCCGCGAAAGACGCCGGGCTGGCCAGCGTGGCCGTCTACGCCGAGCCCGACGCGGACGCGCCCCACGTACGGCTTGCCGACGAGGCGTTCGCGCTCGGCGGCCAGACCTCGGCCGAGTCCTATCTGGTGTTCGAGAAGCTGCTCGAGGCCGCCGAGAAGTCCGGCGCCAACGCCATCCACCCCGGCTACGGCTTCTTGAGCGAGAACGCAGACTTCGCCCAGGCCGTCCTGGACGCCGGCCTGATCTGGATCGGCCCCAGCCCGCAGTCCATCCGCGACCTCGGCGACAAGGTCACCGCCCGCCACATCGCCGCCCGCGCGCAGGCCCCGCTGGTCCCGGGCACCCCCGACCCGGTCAAGGACGCCGACGAGGTCGTCGCGTTCGCCAAGGAGTACGGCGTGCCGGTGGCCATCAAGGCCGCCTTCGGCGGCGGCGGGCGCGGCATGAAGGTGGCCCGCAGCATCGAGGAGATCCCCGAGCTGTTCGACTCGGCCACCCGTGAGGCCGTCGCCGCGTTCGGTCGCGGCGAATGCTTCGTCGAGCGCTACCTGGACAAGCCGCGCCACGTCGAGGCGCAGGTCATCGCCGACACCCACGGCAACGTCGTCGTCGCGGGCACCCGCGACTGCTCACTGCAGCGCCGCTTCCAGAAGCTGGTGGAAGAGGCACCGGCCCCGTTCTTGACCGATGCCCAGCGCAAGGAGATCCACGAGTCCGCCAAGCGGATCTGCAAGGAGGCCGGCTACTACGGCGCGGGCACCGTCGAGTACCTGGT
Organism: Mycobacterium sp. MBM; assembly: GCA_021648845.1. Classification (GTDB taxonomy): domain Bacteria; phylum Actinomycetota; class Actinomycetes; order Mycobacteriales; family Mycobacteriaceae; genus Mycobacterium. The sequence continues at coordinate 178,065 of JAKJHY010000001.1, forward strand.
CGGCCAGGACGGCCTGATCAGCTTCCTCGAGGTCAACACCCGCCTGCAGGTCGAACACCCGGTCACCGAGGAAACCTCCGGTATCGACCTGGTGCTGCAGCAGTTCAAGATCGCCAACGGCGAGGCGCTGGACATCACCGAGGATCCGACGCCGCGCGGCCACTCGTTCGAGTTCCGCATCAACGGTGAGGATGCCGGTCGCGGCTTCCTGCCCGCCCCCGGCCCGGTCACCAAGTTCGAGCCCCCGACCGGCCCCGGTGTCCGGATGGATTCCGGCGTGGAGAGCGGGTCTGTGATCGGCGGTCAGTTCGACTCGATGCTGGCCAAGCTGATCGTCAGCGGCGCCACCCGCGAGGAGGCCCTGGCCAGAAGCCGCCGGGCCCTGGCCGAATTCAACGTGGAGGGCCTCGCGACCGTCATTCCGTTCCACCGCGCCGTGGTGTCCGATCCGGCATTCATCGGCGACGACAACGGTTTCAGCGTGCACACCCGCTGGATCGAGACGGAGTGGGACAACACCGTCGAGCCGTTCACCGCCGGCGAGCCCCTCGACGAGGACGACAGCACGCCCCGGCAGACGGTCGTCGTCGAGGTCGGCGGCCGCCGCCTGGAGGTCTCCCTGCCCGGCGATCTGGCCATCGGCGGCGGCGCTCCCGCGCCCGGCGGTGCCATTCGCAAGAAGCCCAAGCCGCGTAAGCGCGGTGGTGGCGGCGGCGCCGGCGCCTCCGGCGATTCGGTGACCGCACCCATGCAGGGCACCGTCGTGAAGGTCGCGGTCGAAGAGGGCCAGCAGGTCTCCGCCGGTGATCTGGTCGTGGTCCTGGAGGCCATGAAGATGGAGAACCCGGTCACCGCCCACAAGGACGGCACCATCACCGGGCTGTCCGTCGAGGCCGGCGCGGCCATCACCCAGGGCACCGTGATCGCCGAGATCAAGGACTGACACCCGTCCAGTGGCCACTTATGGCACGGATTCTCGGGAATCCGGTGCCATAAGTGGCCATTCGGCATTCTGGAGGCGCGATGGAACCCGTCGAGATCAACAACGGGCAGTGGTATCTGCGTGGGCTGCGCTACGACGACCGCGTCGACGATCGCCCGGCCCTGACCGATATGGGCGAGGACGATCTGGACTACGTCCATGACGCGGCCGACGGCTGGGCCGACGACACCCGCTACACCTGGGCGGTCTGCGAACCGACCACCGGCGAGATGCTGGCCGAGGTGGCCCTGGACCCCGTCTCGGGCCACATGTCGAGCCGGGCCCGTCCGGGCTACGAGGACGCCGCCGCGATGTCCGAGGACACCGTGCGCCGCTACGCGTCGGCCGCGCTGGGCCTGACAGTGCACACCTAGCCGGGTTCGTCGATATCGGCGCCGGTGGCCAGATCCGCACACTGCACCGCGATGACATCGGTGCGGGCCCGCAGGAACGGGCCCGCCCCCACATCGCCGCTCAACCCGGCGAGCAGCTGCGGGAAATGCCGACGCGCGATGGCGACCGGGTGTCCGGGACGAACGTCATACATCGCCCTGGCCAGCCCCGACGGCGCCGTGCGGGCGGCGGTCAGCACCCGGCGCACCACATCGGCCCCGATATCCGGGGTGTCCACCAGATGTACGACGCCAAATCCGGTGCCGACGGCGTCGAGACCCGCCCGTAGCGACGCCGACAGACCGTGCGCCCAGTCCGCCGCGTACACCGCCCGCGCGGGGGCGGGTACCTCGACGGCGTCCACACCGCACGCTCCCAGCACCACGATCACCTCACCGCAGCCCCCACCGTGCAGCGCCGCAACCGCTCTGCGCAACCAATCCCCGTCCTCGGCAAGCACTTTCGGCATGCCGAATCGGCTACCGGCCCCGGCGGCCAACAGCACACCGGAGGCGGGGACAGTATCGGACATGACACCAGTGTGGCCCCCCGCGCGACGGCCGGGCCGAGCGGGGACCGACTGGGCGATTGTTCGCCTTGATCATGTGGCGTAGGCTCGTCATCAGGTTGAGTTCACAGCCGGCACCACGCGTCATCGCACCATATGCCTCCAGTACCCGGGGCCGATTCTGCAGTGAAACTCCGAACCCACGGGCGCGTGCCAGCACGATCAGGTTCATCCAGAGTGCGCATCCGACTGATGGAGTCCGCAATGTCTCACCTCACCGCCACCGCGCGGATCGCTGCTCCGCAGCAGCCCACGCGCGACCGCGCGACCTACACAATCCAGGCGTTACCCCCGTCGACGGCGGTGATCACCGTCGCAGGCGAGCTCGATGCCGCCAACACCGCCCAATTCGCCGACTACGTCCAGCGCCAACTACCCGGTACCGAAAAGCTCGTGCTCGATCTCAGCGGAGTGACTTTCTTTGCCGCAGAGGCATTTTCGGCTGTACACAAGGTCAGCGTCCAAGCTGCCGGCCAAGACGTGCAGTGGAACCTGCTGACCAGTGCACCGGTCGACCGGGTACTGCGGATCTGCGATCCCGATCACGCGCTCGCGGACCTGCGCCGGGCGGGCTGAGCTACTGCAGCTCGTCGCGAAGGCGGGCCAGGGATTTCGCGAGCAGGCGCGAGACATGCATCTGCGATATGCCGACCCGCTCGGCGATCTGCGATTGCGTCATCGACTCGAAAAACCGCAGCACCAGCACCGTGCGTTCACGCTCGGGCAAGGTGGCCAACAACGGCCGAAGCGCCTCCCGGTTCTCGATCTGATCCAGCGCGTCGTCCGATGACCCCAACGTGTCGGCGATCGCGGGAGCCTCGTCGTCACCCGAACCGCCACTGTCGATCGAAAGCGTGTTGTACGAACTGCCGGCGATCAGCCCCTCGACCACCTCTTCGCGATCCATTCCGAGTTCGGCGGCGAGTTCGGTGGGGGTGGGCGCGTGGCCGAGTCGCTGGGACAACTCGGCGGTGGCCGCGCCCAATCGCAGGTGCAATTCCTTGAGCCGGCGCGGGACCTTCACCGACCAGCCGTTGTCGCGGAAGTGCCTGCGCACCTCACCCATGATGGTCGGGACGGCGTAGGACGCGAAGTCCGAGCCGGCGTCGACGTCGAAGCGGTTCACCGCGTTCACCAGGCCGACGCGCGCGACCTGCACCAGATCGTCGCGGGCCTCGCCACGTCCCTCGAATCGGCGCGCGATGTGATCGGCCAGCGGCAGGCAGCGTTGCACGATCCGCTCGCGTTGGCGCGCGAATTGTGCTGAGCCATCAGGGAGTTCGCGGAGCTCGCGGAACATCTCGATGACGTCGGAGTATTCCGAGCTCACTGCAGCAGGCTCGCTCGTCTCGCAGTGAGTGAAATCCCGAAGACCCCGTCGGCGTCGCTGAAGGTACTGACCTCGTCGGTCAGCGAGTTGAGCACGTGCCAGCTGAAGCTGCCCGGCGCCACGATCGTCGCCTCGTCGCTCTCGCAGGTCGCCGACGCGCGGACCACCAGTGTTTCGGCGTGCGGCTCGACCCGCACCAGCAGGGCCGAACCCGGCACCGCCGACCTGATCAGTCGGGTGGCGGCCTCGTCGACCGCCAACCGCAGATCGGAGACGGCGTCGAAGTCGAGATCCTCGAACGTCGCCACGGCGGACACCAAGGCCCGCAGCACGGCCAGGTTCTCCACGGTGGCCGCCACCCGAAGTTCGACCGATCTGTCCGCGACGGCCGCACCCTCGTGCGTGCCCGTACCGTGCACCATCTGACCTCCTGCTGAATCCGCTCGGAGGTTACCCCACATCGGCTGGTAGCTAACCAACAGTGGGTCCCCCTCACAGGTGTGTCACCAGACGTGTGCCCGGGTGTTCGCGCCGGCCGAGCCGCATCGGGTGCGCGGGATACTCGAGCCGGTCGCAATGGCGATTGCCTGCAAGCGTCGGTACCCGTATGCGGCGGGCGGTCAAACCTTGCACCGAATTGCCCGGCCATCGGCGGGTACCCTCGAGCCATGACCAGACCCGTTCCCGACGACGTGCCCGAGGCCGACGCCATGGAGCAGTCCCGCGACGACGCGCAGCCGGTAGCCGATCCCGAGGCCCCCGACCTCGCTGCCGACGCGCCGCCGTTGGAGGTCACCGACGCCGACTGGCAGGAGCAGGCCGTCGCGGTCGACGGCGATGCCGACGAGTTCGACAGGCGCGACTGACCGGGGTTTGCATCCCACGCGCTGTGGGCACTCTCGCGCCATGTTGGTTCGTCGAATCGCCCGCCCATTGTTGTCAGCCGCCTTCATCGGACAGGGCATCGAAGCCCTGCGCGATGTGAAACCCGCCGCCGAGGTCGTCCAACCGACCCTCGACGCCGCCCAGGCGCTCCCGAGTTCGGTCACCGAACAGATCCCCGACAATGCCGTCACCGTCGCGCGGATCAACGCCGCGGTGCAGATTGGCGGCGGGCTGCTGCTGGCCACCGGGCGTATCCCGCGTATCGCCTCGGCAGTGCTGGCGGCCACGGTCGTGCCGGGCAATCTCGGCAGGCACATGTTCTGGGATGAGAGCGACCCCGCGCTCAAGGCCGAGAAACGCCGCGGTTTCCTCACCGATCTGAGCCTGATCGGCGGTCTGGTGCTGGCCTCGGCCGACACGGCGGGCAAGCCGTCGCTGGGCTGGCGTGGACGCCGGGCCGGCCACCGTGTGGCCGAACGCGTTTCGGCCGTTCTCCCGTCATCCCACGATGCCCTCATCGATGCCGAGTTGGCCGATAAGCTCAGCCATGGCGTGCTGACCGGTGTCGACCGCAGCCGTGAGCTCGCCGAGACCGCCTTCGACCGGGCCGCGCCGCTGGCCGCCACCGCCTACGAGCGCAGCGCCAAGGCACTGCGCAAGGCCGAGGACAAGGCGGCACCGCTGGCGGCCCAGGCATACGAGCGCAGCGCGCACGCCTTGCAGATGGGCGCGGACAGGGCCGCCCCGCTGGCCGCCGAGGCGCGCCGCCGCGGGGCCGAACTCGCCGAGAACGCCCTCGAACAGGGCGGCGACCAGCTGACCTCGCGCTGGCGCCGAGTCCGCAAGCAGCTCTGACCCAACTCAGCCATCGCGGTGGTTCAGGTCGGTTTGTCGGCCGGAACCACCGCGATGGTCTGTTCTCGGTCATGGCGGGCCAAGGGTCCGGTCCGCTCCAGCCATGCCGCCTGCACGCTGAGCGCCCACCCATGCTCCGGCGAGCAAAAACCCGGCTGCGTGCGTCGCAAGGCACGCGCCAGAGGGTGTGAATCCTGTTGCGGCCGATACACGGTGGCGTCGTCCAGAGCGCTCCTGGTGGGCGTCGTCCTCACGCGAGTTCCGCGCGGAGCGCGCTCAGCAGCGGTGTGGCCGCCTCCGACAGGAACTGTTCCTGAGAGTCGCCGCCGATCTGGATCAGCGCGACATCGGTGAAACCGGCGTCGCGGTACGGTCGCACGGCATCGACGATGGCATCGAGATCGGGCCCGCAGGGTATCGCCGATGCCACATCGTCGGGGCGGACGAATTTCGTCGCGGCGGCGAACCCTGCCGGGGTCGGCAGGTCGGCGTTGACCGGCCAGCCGCCGGCGAACCACCGGAATTGTTCGTGTGCGCGAGCGACGGCCTCGTCGCGGTCGAGATCCCAGCAGATGGGCAGCTGGCCGATGACGCGGCCCTCGGTCAACCCCATACCCTGGCGCTGGTGGTGCCAGCCCTGGACGACATCGGTATCGGGGGCGGTGTCGATCAGGTGATCGGAGAGCACCGCCAGTTGCTCGACGGCCCTGTCACCGGCCATCGCCACCGCCAGCCCGACCGGATCGGCCGGCACATCCCATAACCGGGCGGAGTCCACCGTGAAGTAGTCACCGGTGAAGTCGACGAGATCGCCGCCGAGAAGTTCCCGGATCACCTTGATCGCCTCGGCGAGCATGTCCAGTCTGCGGCCGACGGTCGGCCAACCCTTGCCCACGACGTGCTCGTTGAGATTCTCGCCGCTGCCCAACCCCAGGGTGAATCGGCCGTCGGCGAGGATCTGCACGGTCGCGGCCTGTTGGGCGACCACCGCGGGGTGGTACCGCATCGTCGGGCACGTCACGTACGAGTAGAGGCCCACCTCGGTGGTGGCGTGGGCCACCGCGCCCAGCACCGCCCACGCGTTGGGCGCGTGACCTTGGGTGCTCAGCCACGGCGAGTAGTGGTCACTGCAGACCTCGAAGTCGAACCCGGCCTGTTCGGCGGAAACCGCATGGCGAACAAGATCTTTCGGACCCGCCTGCTCGGTCATCAGGGTGTACCCGAATCTGGTCATGGCCCCGGCATACCCATACACCCGAACGGCAAACTCAGCGCTTCGGCCTACGGCCCGTAGCCGTTGTCCTCATCATCGGGCGAGCCACCGGCTCTGCGCAGCACGAGCGGGAAGACCAGCCAGCATGCCGCAATGCCGAATGTGGTGACCGCACCCGCCAGGGCTGCAGCCCGCAGGTCGAGCACCGCGCCGAAGATCAGCACCATCACTCCGGACAGTGTGAGCGCCAAGAGCGCGATGCCGGCGTAGGCCAGCAGGTGCGCGGCGACGACGACGACGTCGAGGCGGTGACGCCGAAACAGTAACCGGTGGATCCCGATCGGGGCGATCAGCAACACCGTTGCGCCGATCGAGCAAGACACCGTGCACAGGTAGACGATTCGTAACGGAGATCGCAGATCCTCGAAGCCGTCGTGGAACGGAAGCGTCAAGAGCAGGCCGGTCAGCAGTTGAATTCCGGTCTGTACCACCCGCAGTTCCTGCAGAAGACTGGACCAGTTGCGGTCCAGTCTCTGCGCGCTCGTCTCGTGACGAACGTCTTCGTTCCAGCGCCGATCGCGCTCCAGGGGATCCACTGTGCCTTCGGATCTTCGGCCCGAGGGCCGCTAGAACCAGGCGCGCCTTCCGGCGACGGGGCGACCGATCGCCCCGAGCGCCCAGAAGACGGCACCGACGACGAGCAGGATTACCCCGATGACCCACAACAGGTAGACATCGAGCACCAAGCCCAGAATCAGCAGTATTGCGCCGACGACGATCATGACACCCTCGTTTCGATCGAACCCATCGAACTGGGTTCGGGCAGTTTGCAATCGGTCACCTTCGGGTTGACACCGGCGTAGTTGAGCGGTCCGGCAAGCACGGTCAACCCGATGGTGCCCGCGGTCGCGCAGTTGGCCGAACCACTGTCGAAGTAGTCGCGCTGCCACGCCGCGAACACTCCGATCAACAACCAGATCAACACCAGCGTGCCGATGAGTCCGCGTCCCATGGATGCCTCCCAATTGGCTTGGATGAATGCTGACGGCGAGTACCCGTGTGACGGCTACGTCAAACGGGTACCGCGCCGCCAATTCCACGGGCCGCGGTCGTGTTTGGCGGTCCAAGGCATCGGGAAGCCTGGTGTTGTGCGGGACTACCAATCCACTCCCGTAGCGGAAAGGTGCAATATGACTGACAAGAATACCGGTCCCGAAGCTGGTATCAGCGGCATCGTCGAGGATGTCAAGGGCAAGGCCAAAGAGGCCGTCGGCACTGTGACCGGCCGCGACGATATGGTGCGTGAGGGCGAGGCCCAGCAGGACAAGGCCGACGCCGAGCGCGATGTGGCCAAGAAAGAGGCCGAGGCCGAGAGCGCGCGCGCTGGCGCTCAGGCCGCCGAGGAACGCCAGAAATCCGAGCAGTAACGGGTCTTCGCAACCCACGGACCGGCCCAGCCCAGCTCCCCCGCGGGGCTGGGCCTTTTCGTGCCCTTCAGCTGGCCGGACGCTGCCTGGTGACCTCGGGGTGTTCTGCGTACCAACGGTCTTCGATCCGCCGCACCCGTAGGTGCTCGAACGCCATCCACAGTGCACCGATGAGGAACCCGGCGACCGATAGCGAGCCCAGCATCAGACCGACATCGTGATGACGGGTGGCGAATGCGGCCAGGCACCCGACGAAGAGCACGAGCGCCAGGCCGATGACGATGAGCGCGGGCATGATCACGTTGTCTTTCATCGACTCGCCGGCGTGCGTGCGCGTCGTGCGGGTGTGATCGACAGGGTCTTTGGGGCCTTTCATGACTGACTTCCTTTTCCCCGACCAACTTCTCCCAGTTGCACCCGGGAACGGGCTACCCCCAGGGTAGGACGGTGCGCGGCCCCATGCGGGCGAACGACATCATCCGCCGAACCCGGCCAGCGCGGGTAGACTCATCGTCAGCACCGTGATCATCACCAGCATCAGGAACCAGCCCGCGCCCTGCCACGCCCACCAGGTTTGGCGGCTCTTCCAGGCCCGGTAGGTGCGCACGAAGGCGTAAACGGCTGCGCAGAACAAGATCACCGGCGCCGCCAACGCCAATACGAGACGTTGCGGGCGCCCACACGACACCGAGTCGACCACGGCACCGTCGCAACCGCGTGTCAGCGCCGCGGCAAGGATGACGACCAGCACGCCCAGCACGGCGGCCGCGAGTCCGAAACGTGCCGCCGAGGCGACCTCGGGTCCGTCATGTCGGAAGCCGGAGCCCATGTCAGGGCCCCGCCGCGCGAAGGGCCATGCGAGGTGGATGCCCGACGCGACGCGGCCACAAACGTCAGGACGTCACGCGGAGGTGCGCGGTCAGCAGCAACCGGTCATACACACCGCGGTGCGGCAGCAACTCCTGGTAGTCGAGTTCGAGGAAATCCTTGGCGATCTGCTCGGCCAGTGCCCGCAGTTTGGTGTTGGTTTCCTGGGACCGCCACTTCAGCAGCTCGAAGGCGGCGTCGGCGCTGATGCGATAGACCAGCATCAGCATCCCCTTGGCCTGTTCGATACCGCCGCGGGCCGCGGCGATCTCGGCGACCGCCTCACTGACCCGTTCCTGCTGTTCGCGGGTGCCGGTCTGCGCCGCGGGGGTGACATCGATGTAGAAGCCGTGGCTTCCCACCACCGTCGTGCCATCGTCGCCGAACAGCTGATCGGCGACCACCACCACGTGGTGGGTCTGACCGTGGGTGTCGACGATGCGGTGCCGTGTGCTGAACGCCGCGCCGGTACGCCGACTGGCCGCCAGCGTCGCCGACACGTGTCCGTAATCCTCCGGATGCTTGTGAGAGAGCACCAGTTCCGTGGTGGGATGCACCGTGCCCGGCTCGTAGCCGTGCATGCGCTGCACCTGTTCGGACCATTCCCATCGCTCACCGGCAATGTAGAAGCGGAACCAGCCGACATGCGGGTGTTCGGCGCCGGCAGGGTCGGCCCCGTCCGATGGCTGCTCGCCGACGTCTTGTCCATCGCTCATGTCGAGATGGATTATGCCGAATCATCCATTCCTTCGGCGATGCGCTTGATAGCCAAAAGACGACGATCCCATTGCTGACCGATCACCGCCAGTTGGTTCCCCAGCGCGCCGAGCCGGGCGCCCAGCGCGCGGTAGCGGATCTCGCGACCGGCGCGAACGGACTCCACGAGCCCGGCGTCGGCGAGCACCGACAGATGCTTGGCGATCGCCTGCCTGGTCACCGGGAGGCGGGTGGCCAACGCGCTCGCCGACATCTCCGCCGCACCGAGTTCGGTGAGGATGCGCCAACGGGTCTCGTCGGCGAGCACGGCCAACACCGCGGGCAGCGCCGCCGGATCGGTGGTGGGGGCGCTCGTCACGACCCCGCCGTCAGGAAGTCCACCAGGTCGGCGAGTTCGGCGGTCCACCCACCCTGGTTCTCGGTATGCGCGGCGTGGGGATTTGCCAATTGTTCGAACCCGCTCTCCACAAGCACGAGTCGGGTTCCGCCGTCGATCTCGCTGAGTTCGATGCGGACCGTCGTCGAGTTCCCGGGCACGGGGTCGGTGTCCTGCTCCCGGGCCCAGCGGTAGACGAGCAGGCGGGGCTTGTCCGCCTGCTCGACGACTACCCGGAACTTGCCGTGCTCGGACCAGCCGAAGAATCCGGCGCCACCGGCCACGGCCTCCAGTTCGGCGCTGTCGCCGAGCCACTGCCTGATCAGATGCGCTTCGGTGAGCGCCGACCACACCGTGGCGATGGGTGCGGCGATATCGATACTGCGGGTGATGTCCAGCGTGTCCATGATGTCTCCCTCGTGGCCTTATCTGCAACCACAGAATTGCACATCGGAATCCGATATGCAACCCTCCAATTGCATGTTCCGCCGTGGTCGTCACACCCACCCCCTACCATGCGGGCGTGCGGATCACGATCGTTCTCGCGGTGGGTATCGCGGCCGGCACCCTCGCCTGGGCGGCCGGCGCCGGGTGGCCGTTGGCGTTGGCCGCCACCGGACTCACCCCTCTTGCGGTGGCGGCCGTTCCGCATTTCCTGACCGGATTGCGCACCCCGGCCCCGGGCGAAAATCCGATCGACGTCATGTCGGGCACCGACTTCGAGGACTACATCGCCCGCATCGCCCGCTCGTGCGGCGTCCCGGTGATCATGACATCGGTCACCGGCGACTGGGGCGTCGACCTGGTGATCGGCCGCCGCCCGGATCGCCTTGCCGTGCAATGCAAACGGCTGAGCCGACCGGTCGGCGCGAGCGCCGTGCAAGAGGTGGTGGCCGGCGCCGCGATGCAGGACTGCACCCACACCATGGTGGTCACCAACAACGAATTCACGCCCGCGGCACGAAAACTGGCCGAACGCCATGGCTGCATCCTGGTCAGCGGCGCGGATATCCCCCGACTGAAAGGGTTGATCCGCGGCCTGACTACATCCCGCTGAGCACCGCGGCCACCGCATCCACCGCGGCGTCGATCTCGTCGGCCGTGACCGTCAGGGCCGGACGGAACCGCACCGAGTCCACACCGCTGGCCAGCATGATCACCTGCCGGTCCCACAACCTCCGGATCAGTTCGTCGCGCTCGGCGGCGCTCGGCATGCTGAACGCGCACATCAGTCCACGGCCACGCGGGTCGAGCACCCGGTCCGGGAACTGCTCGGCAAGCCGGCACAACCGATCAAGCAGCCGCCGTCCCGCACCGGCGGCATTGGCGATCAGCCCGTCGGCCTCGATGACCTCCAGGATGCGCCGCGCGCGCACCATATCGGTGAGGTTGCCGCCCCAGGTGGAATTGATCCGAGAGCTGACGTGGAACACGTTGTCGTCCACCTCGTCGACGCGCCCGCCCGCCATCACACCGCACACCTGCGTCTTCTTGCCGAACGCCACCACATCCGGGGTGACACCCAGCTGCTGGTAGGCCCAGGCGGTTCCGGTGATCCCACAACCGGTCTGCACCTCGTCGAAGATGAGCAGCGCGTCGAACTCGTCGCACAACGCACGCATCGCGGCAAAGAACTCCGGACGCATGTGCCGGTCGCCACCCTCGCCCTGGATCGGCTCGGCGATGAAACAGGCAATATCGTGCGGATGTGCCTCGAAAGCCCTGCGCGCCTGGCGAAGTGACTCGGCCTCCAGCTCGGCGATATCGACGCCGGGGCGCAGATACGGTGCGTCGATGCGCGGCCAGTCGAACTTGGGGAACCGCGCCACCTTGTTGGGATCGGTGTTCGTCAGCGACATGGTGTAGCCACTGCGACCGTGAAACGCGCCGCGCAGGTGCAGAACCCGGGTGCCCAGCGCCGGATCCAGACCGTGCGCCTCGTTGTGTCGGCTCTTCCAGTCGAAGGCCACCTTCAATGCGTTCTCGACGGCAAGCGCGCCGCCGTCGACGAAGAACAGATGTGGAAGCGCCGGGTCACCCAGCACCCGAGCGAACGTGTCGACGAATCGGGCCATCGGCACGCTGTAGATATCGGAATTACTCGGCTTGTTCAGCGCCGCCTGCGCCAATTCGGCGCGGAATGACTCGTCGTCGGCCAAGGCCGGGTGGTTCATGCCGAGTGCCGATGACGCAAAGAAGGTGAACATGTCCAGGTAGCGGCGGCCGTCGCGGGCGTCGACCAGAACCGATCCGCGGGACCGATCGAGATCGAGCACCAGGTCCATACCGTCGGCCAGCATGTTGCGACCCAGCACGTCATGTACCTGACGGGCGGGGATGAGGGCGGGGCGCTGGTGGCGAGCGAAAGGCAGGACAGCGGTCATACGGCCATCCTAACGCAATATTTTCGCTCAGAACACCGTTAGACAGTAACTATTCCGGCAGGTGGGTACGACCATCGTAAAAAGTCTGTAAGATGATGGTGCTTCGTGTGCGAACATTGGCCGCCGTGCGGATCCGCTGCAGCAGGTCTTCCAGCGTCCGCGCCGAAGCGACCCGCACCAACAGCACATAACTCTCATCGCCGGCCACCGAGTAGCACGACTCGATCTCGTCGATATGGCGCAGCCGAGCCGGCGCATCATCGGGCTGAGAGGGATCAAGAGGAGTGATGGCCACGAACGCCGACAGCATGTGTCCGACCGTCTCGGGATTGACCCGGGCGGTGTACCCGGTCACCACGCCGCGGGACTCCAGCCGCCGCACCCGCGACTGGACCGCGGAAACCGAGAGTCCCGTCGTCGTCGCGAGATGCGCCAATGTCGCGCGTCCATCCGCAATGAGCTCCCGCACCAGGATCCGATCGATATCGTCGAGGTGCTCGGTGTCGACCATGGCCGGAGACTATCGCAGATGACCGTGCCCACCTCTCAGCTGCGCGCATCGTTCGCCGCGGCACTCTCGCAGATGTACGCCGCGGAGGTCCCCGCCTACACCACCCTGGTGGAGGTCACCTCCGAGGTGAACCGAGAGTGTGCCGGCTCGGATCGACTCGGATCACTGACACGGGTCACGGCCGAACGTCACGGCGCGATCCGAGTGGGCAGCACCGCGGAACTCGCCGACGCGGCCGACCTTTTCGCGGCATTCGGCATGTTCCCCGTCGGGTTCTACGATTTGCGCGAGGCAGCATCCCCGGTGCCGGTGGTCTCGACCGCGTTCCGCCCCATCGACGTGGAGGAATTGGACGCCAACCCTTTTCGGGTGTTCACCTCGATGCTCGCCACCGATGACGGCCGGTTCTTCTCCCCCGACCTGCGCACCAGGGTGCACACCTTCCTCGGCCGGCGAGAGCTCTTCGACCCGGCCCTGATCACCCAGGCCCGCCGCATCGCGGCCGACGGGTGCCCGCAGGCCGAGGCCGACGACTTCGTGCGGCGCGCCACCGCGGCATTCGCGCTGTCCCGCGAGCCGATCGACAAGGCCTGGTACGACGAGTTGGCCGCGGTGTCGGCGGTGGCCGCCGATATCGCCGGCGTCCGCACCACCCACATCAACCACCTCACCCCGCGGGTGCTCGACATCGACACGCTGTATGCCCGGATGACCGCACGGGGAGTGTCCATGATCGAGGCGATCCAAGGACCCCCGCGCACCACCGGGCCGGCGGTACTGCTGCGCCAAACCTCGTTTCGGGCGTTGGCCGAACCACGCCGCTTCCGCCGCGCCGACGGCACGGTATTCGACGGCACCCTGCGGGTGCGGTTCGGCGAGGTAGAAGCGCGCGGCGTGGCGCTCACCCCGGCCGGCCGCGCGCGCTACGACGCCGCCATGGCCGACCCCGAGCATTGGCATCGGTATTTCCCGGCCGACGATGCGACGATGGCCGCCGAGGGTCTGGCCTACTACCGGGCCGGAGATCCGGCCAAACCGGTTGTGTACGAGGATTTCCTGCCCGCGTCGGCGGCCGGCATCTTCCGGTCGAATCTGGACTCCGACGCCAGCCCGGTGCCGGCCTCCGAGGAGTCGGGATACAGCCTGGACTGGATGTCGGGCGCCATCGACCACCACATCCACGACCCATACGCCCTCTACGAGAAAGCGGCATCATGACTGTCATGCAGACCCAAGCGCTCCCCACTGCAGATGACCTCCGGGACCGGGTGCGTCTGGCGCTGCGCGCGATCGGCGCCGACGCCACACTCGGAGCGCCCGGCGGACCGGGTCTGGCGGCGGGCACCCCCGTCACCGGCGATGTGCTCTTCTCGGTTCCCGAGCACAGCCCCGTCGAGACCGACGGCGCCATCGCCGCCGCCGCCTCGGCGTTCCTGCAGTGGCGGACCACACCCGCTCCCGTCCGCGGCGCCCTGGTGGCACGGCTCGGCGAGCTCCTCACCGCGCACAAGGCCGATCTGGCGACCCTGGTGACCGTGGAGGCCGGCAAGATCACCTCCGAAGCACTCGGTGAAGTCCAGGAGATGATCGACATCTGCCAATTCGCCGTCGGGCTGTCCCGGCAGCTGTACGGCAAGACGATCGCCTCCGAACGTCCCGGCCACCGGCTCATGGAGACCTGGCATCCGGTGGGCGTGGTCGGCGTCATCACCGCCTTCAACTTCCCGGTCGCGGTGTGGGCGTGGAACACCGCGATCGCGCTGGTGTGTGGGGACACCGTGGTGTGGAAGCCCTCGGAGTTGACTCCGCTGACCGCCATCGCCTGCCAGGCGCTGATCGCACGCGCCTGCGCCGACGTCGGCGCACCGCCGGACGTGTCCCGGCTCATCCAAGGCGGCCGCGACATCGGTGAACAGCTCGTCGACGACCCGCGGGTCGCCCTGGTCAGCGCGACCGGATCGGTGCGGATGGGCCGCGAGGTCGGGCCGCGGGTGGCCGCGCGGTTCGGCAAGGTCCTGCTCGAACTCGGCGGCAACAACGCCGCCATCGTCACCCCGTCGGCGGACCTCGACCTCGCCGTGCGCGCCATCGTGTTCTCGGCGGCGGGCACGGCGGGGCAACGCTGCACGACGCTGCGGCGGGTCATCGCGCACACCTCCATTGCCGAGGAACTGTGCCGCCGGGTCGCGGCGGCCTACGCGTCACTGCCGATCGGTGACCCCTGCGTCGCGGGGAACCTCGTCGGACCGCTCATCCACGCTCGCGCCTACCGCGATATGGTCGGCGCGCTGGAGACGGCCCGCGCCGACGGTGGCGAGGTCATCGGTGGGCACCGCCACGACATCGGGGACGAGGGCGCCTATTACGTGGCCCCGGCGCTGGTGCGCATGCCCGCGCAGACCGAGGTGGTGCACAACGAGACCTTCGCCCCGATCCTCTACGTGCTGACCTACGATGATCTGGACGCCGCAATCGAACTGAACAATGCCGTACCACAGGGGCTTTCGTCGGCGATCTTCACCACCGACATCCGGGAGGCGGAGCGGTTCATGGCCGCTGACGGCTCGGACTGCGGTATCGCCAACGTCAACATCGGTACCTCCGGTGCGGAGATCGGTGGCGCGTTCGGTGGCGAGAAGCAGACCGGTGGTGGCCGCGAATCCGGCTCGGACTCCTGGAAGGCGTACATGCGCCGGGCCACCAACACCGTGAACTACTCCTCCGAGCTGCCGCTGGCTCAGGGCGTGCAATTCGGCTGAGCTGGGCCGGGTCCAACCCCGGGTCGCCGCGCTCCTGCCCGCCGCACGTAATATCGCAGGCTGTGAGCGAGCAGGTCGAACAGCGAGAATTCCAGGCAGAGGCCCGTCAACTGCTGCAGCTGATGGTGCACTCCATCTACTCCAACAAGGACTCGTTCCTGCGGGAACTTGTCTCCAACGCCTCCGACGCGCTGGACAAGCTGAGGCTCGCGGCGTACCAGGACAAGGACCTGGCCGTCGACACCTCCGATCTGCACATCGACATCGAACCCGATGCGGCGGCGCGGACGCTGACCATCCGCGACAACGGCATCGGCATGTCCCGCGACGAGGTCGTCGACCTGATCGGTACGCTCGCCAAATCCGGCACCGGGGAGCTGCGCCGCAAGCTCTCCGAGGCCCAGCAGCAGGGTGAGGTCAGCGACCTGATCGGGCAGTTCGGCATCGGGTTCTACTCCACGTTCATGGTGGCCGACTCGGTGGTGCTGCTGACCCGCAAGGCGGGTGAGAGCACCGCCACCCGTTGGGAATCCAGCGGTGACGGCACCTACACCATCGCCACCGTCGACGATGCGCCGCAGGGCACATCGGTCACCTTGCACCTCAAACCCGAGGATGCCGACGACGAGCTGCACGACTACACCGCGCCGTGGAAGATCCGGCAACTGGTCAAGAAATACTCCGACTTCATCTCCTGGCCCATCCGCATGGAGGTGGAGAAGACGGTCCCGGCGTCGACGGAGGAGGGCGCGGAGAACACCGAGCCGACCGTCACCACCGAGATCGAAACCATCAATTCGCGCGTCGCGCTCTGGGCCAAGTCCAAGAGCGAGGTCTCCGACGATGAGTACAAGGAGTTCTACCGGCACATCGCGCATGCCTGGGACGAGCCGCTCGAGGTCATCGCGATGAAGGCCGAAGGCACCTTCGAGTACCAGGCGCTGTTGTTCATCCCGTCGCAGGCACCGTTCGACCTGTTCAACCGCGACAGCCATACCGGCGTGCAGTTGTACGTCAAGCGCGTGTTCATCATGGGTGACTGCGATGAGCTGGTGCCGGAATACCTGCGCTTCGTCAAGGGTGTCGTCGATGCACAAGACATGTCGCTCAACGTTTCCCGCGAGATCCTGCAGCAGGACCGCCAGATCAAGGTGATCCGGCGCAGTCTCACCAAGAAGGTGCTGTCGGCGATCAAGGATCTGCAGGCCAACCGTCCCGATGACTATGCGACGTTCTGGACCCAGTTCGGCCGCGCCTTCAAGGAGGGCCTGCTCTCCGACGCCGACAACCGCGACACGCTGCTGGCCCTGTCGTCATTCGCTTCGACGCATTCGCAGGACACTCCCACCACACTGGCCGATTACGTGGGCCGGATGAAAGACGACCAGCAGCAGATCTTCTACGCGACCGGCGAATCACGCCAGCTGCTGGAGCGCTCCCCGCATCTGGAGGCGTTCAAGGCCAAGGGGTACGAGGTGCTGCTGCTCACCGACCCGGTGGACGAGGTATGGGTCGAGTCGGTGCCCGAGTTCGACGGCAAGGCGCTGCAATCCGTGGCCAAGGGCGAGGTCGACCTCGGCTCCGCCGACGACACCGCCGATGCCGACCGCGGCGAGTTCACCGAGCTGTTGGCCTGGCTGCAGGAAACCCTCGATGAGCACGTCAAGGAGGTGCGGCTCTCGACGCGGTTGACGTCGTCACCGGCGTGCCTGATCACCGACACCTTCGGCATCACCCCGCAACTGGCGCGGATGTACCGGGCCTCCGGCCAGGACGTGCCCGTCGGCAAGCGCACCCTGGAACTGAATCCCGATCACCCCCTGGTCACCGGGCTCCGGGACGCCTTGGCATCGGGGACCGAAGGGCTCAGCGATGCCGCCGAGTTGCTCTACGGCACAGCGCTTCTCGCCGAGGGTGGGTCCCTCGACGATCCGGCACGCTTTGCCGCCATCCTGGCTGACCGGTTGGCCAAATCCATCTAGCCGACCGGGCCGGCGGGCCGTTTCACTGTGTAGTTGTCAAGGTGCTGCGCGACCTGGGCTTCGGCTGTACGGGTGAGCTATGCGGCGGCCGGTAGGTCGGTCATGGTGCGTCGGTTGTGGGAACGCAGATGCTCCGGTTCGGGATCACCCGGCGTGCGGGGTGGGATGAACCAGGGGTGTCTGTCTCGGCCGAGGTAGACCTGCCAACCTCCGTGATGGATCAGCGTGTGGTGCAGCCGGCACAGCAGCACGCCGTTGTCCAAACTCGTTGCCCCACCGTGACTCCACGGGTCGATATGGTGGGCATCGCACCAGGACACCGGCCGGCCACACCCCGGATGGGCGCAGCCACCGTCACGGACCCCCAGGGCTTTGCGGATCGCGGGCGTGAACAGCCGCTCCGCGCGACCGACATCCAACGGCACACCGGAGTAATCGACGATCACATTGGTCAACGTCGAATCGCAAGCGATCAGATCCGCCGTCGCCGCGCTGACCGGTCCGCCGAACCCGAGGCGGTCCACCACCTCCTCACCACCCACTGCCGCGGCGGCAGGGGCAGGCCGGATCAACGTGACGTGCGGCAGCACCCCGCCGGACATCGGTCGCGTCGACTGCGACAGATAGCTCCGCAGGATCTGCCCGACCGCATCACCGCGGCGCTTCTCGATCGGGCGTGGATCCGGCGAGCCATCTGGTAGCGGCACCGGCCGACAGAGCGGATCCAGCGCAGCGCAAAGCCCGTCCCCGGTCCCCACATCCAGGTTGAGGGTGGCCTCATACCGGCCCTCCCCGTCCAGGACCAGGGTCATCGTGTTGAGGTCGGTGTCCTCGGCGACGGGCACCGCACGCTCCTCCGGCGGAAGATCTACGGCGCGGTCGATGGCGATCGCCCGCGCCTTCTTACCCACCTCAGCCGGGGTGGTCTGAATCATCAGCTTCGTCACCACACTCGCCCGGTCCTGCTCGGAGAGCTCGGTTCTGGCACCGATATGCGTGACGCCTCTGCCGATGGCATCGGCGAACTCGATCCCGACCCCACCCAACCGCTGCGCAGTTGTCAACGCGGGCAGCAGATGCGCCGCCCGGCCCACCCGCACCGCGCGCACCGCCGCACCCGGGGCCATGCCCAACAGTTTGAGCAGATCTGGGCCCTTGGGCAGATGCCGGCGCGGCGGGACGCCTGCGCGTTCGGCGGCCGCGACCGCCGACGCGACAACGAAAGCCATCAGGTTGCCTGCCGTCACCGCTGCGGCCAGCACCGCCAACAACGCCTCGTCATCGATCACCGGCCGCGGACACTCCAACAGATGAAACAACGTCCGCTGCGCATCATCGGCCGGCTCCTGGGCCGGAGCCAGATCATCGATCAAGGCATCAAGAAAGCGATTCACATCGGTGGCGTCCATAACGGGACCCAACCTTTCGGACAAGACCAAAAGACACTCGCCCACAGGGGCGTCACGGCCCGATCAACCCTCGTCAGGGTCGGTCGAACCTTCTCGACGGCGTGACGCCGCCGACACGGGCTCACCTATGAGTGGGAGCCTCTCCGCTTCGAACTTGTGTTCGATGATACCTCCGAAGTTCAACCCGCGCAAGCGTTATCTCTCAGGCACCTGCATCCGAACGGTAAGCGACACAGGCAACATCGGACTGGAATCCATCGCCGACAAAGTCGGCGCCCAACGCGCGTTCCGACCAGTACTTGTGATCGGCGTCGATGACCAGATCATCGTCACCGACCTCGACAGCGACGTCATCGCCGAACGAATCCGACCACAGACCAAGATCAACTACGTCGGCAACGGCCGACCCCCGCGGCGCACGCCCCAAGAACCGTAGTCCTGATACAGAACTATCTCCATGTCCTGAGACTTCCCGGTCAACCCGCGCCAGTGTTGTCTCGAAACCCGATGACGATCGCACCTCAGCGCCGGACGTCGGCCTGCAAGTCCCCGAGGACCGCCTCGGTGTCGGCCCCCAGCTGCGGCGCAGGGCCCCGGACGCGACCCGGCGTCCGCGAGAACCAGGTCGGCACTCCCGGGAAGCGCACCGGACCGTCGGGGGTCTGCACCGTCTCGAACAGACCGGCGGCATTGAGTTGGGGCGAATCGAACAGCGCGTCGAGGGTGTTGATCGGCGTGGCCGGAATCTCCAGCTCGGCGAACAGCGTGAGCCACTCCGCGGTGGTGCGTTCCAGCATGGTCTGCGCGACCAGACCGTACACGGTGTCGATCTGCTTGGCGCGCAGGGCAAGCGTGGCGTACTCGGGTGAATCCCAGGCCGGTCGCACCGCGTCGATGAACGCGCGCCAGTGCTTGTCGTTGTATATCAGCGCCGCGACGTGCCCGTCCCTGGTGGCGTACGGCCGCCGATTCGGCGCCACGGTCCGCGGATAGATCGCGGGTCCCAGCGGGGGGTCGAACATGGCGCCGTTGGCATGTTCGACCAGCATGAAGGATGCCATGGTCTCGAACATGCTGACCTCGACCTCCTGCCCTTCACCGGTCCGCTCCCGGTGGAACAGAGCCATCATGGTGGCGTAGAGCGCGGTCAGCCCGGTGACCTTGTCGGCCATGATCGTCGCGACATACGTGGCATCGCCGGTCAGTTGGCGTTGCACCGCCGGCAGCCCACATTCGGCTTGGATGGTGTCGTCGTAGGCCGGCCGGTCGGCGTCGGGTCCGCGCCTGCTGTACCCGTAGCAGTTGGTGTAGATGATCTTGGGGTTTATCGAGGCCACCGCGTCGTAGTCGAACCCGAGCCGGGCGATCGCCTTGGCCCGCATCGAATGGATGAACACGTCCGCCGTCGAGACAAGTGCCCGAAGCGCCGCGGCGCCCGCCTCGGAGCGCAGATCGAGTACGACGCTGCGCTTGCCGCGGTTCACGTTGACGAACACGCCGTTCATGCCCGCAGACGGACCCACCGCCACGTTGCGGGTGATATCCCCCTCGGGGGGCTCGATCTTGATGACATCGGCACCCATATCGGCCATGATCTGGGTGCAGTACGGGCCCATCACCACCGAGGTGACGTCGATGACACGCACTCCCTCCAGCGGCCCGTTGGGCTCACTCATGCTGGGCCCCCGCCGATGCCATGGCGAACGAGAACCGGATGTGGTCGGTGTGCCCGTCGGGCACGGGCGGGAACACCAGCGGTGCGCTGTCATCGCGGATCTGGTCGGCGTGCTCGGCGACATCCTCGACGGACCACGACGGCCGGTACACCCCGGCCGTCTCGGCGATGAAGGCGCGGGCCACCCGGCCACCGATCGCGACCAGCATCTCGCCGGTCACCGGGCAGGTGTCATGGCACAGCCAGGCCACTGTCGGGGCCACCAGGTCGGGACCCATCGGCGGATACGACGAGGTATCGATGCCCTCCGCCATCCGGGTGACCGCGCTGGGAACGACGATATTGCACGCCACGTTGTGGCCGGCCCCCTCCAGAGCGGCCACATTGGACAGCCCGATGAGACCGGCCTTGCCGACGGCGTAGTTGGCCACGTTGTGGTTGCCGTAGAGCCCGCCGATGGACGACGTCAGCACGATGCGGCCGAATCCGTTGTCGCACATCAGTGGAAATGCCGGTCGTAGCACGTGGAAGCCGCCGCGCAGGTGCACGTCGAGGACGGCGTCGAAGTCCTCGTAGCTCAACTCGCGCAGCGACCCGCGGCGCACCGTTCCGGCGTTGTGGATGAGAATGTCGATCCGCCCGAAACGCGATACGGCGGTATCGATGATCGCGCGACCACCGTCGGCCGTCGCCACCGAATCGGTGTTGGCAACGGCGTCTCCCCCGGCGGCGATGATCTCATCGGCCACCCGCTGCGCAGGGGTGTCGTCGCCACCGTCGCCGGCGAGGTCGGCACCCGGATCGTTGACGACCACGCGTGCGCCGCGCGATGCCAGCAGCAGGGCGTACTCGCGCCCCAAACCCCGGCCGGCGCCGGTGATGACCGCGACCCGATCATCAAAACGCAGCGTCACCCGAGCTCCAGTCCGTGCAGGTCACCCGCGGCACGCCAGTCGGCGATCAGTTCTTCGAACGCGTAGAACCCGGGGGCGTAGAAGTCACCGAGGAACGCACCGTTGCGCACGGCGCCACCGCGACCTTCGTTGTTGTAATAGCCCGGGGTGCAGGACAGTTCGAATGCGGAGTTGTCGATCGAGAGTTCGCGCACGGTCGCGACCCAGGCCTGCTGGCCCTCCTGGCTCGGCTCCACCGTCGTGGCGCCACGGTTGTGGGCTTCGGAGATGATGTAGGCGATATGGCGGGCCTGCTGCTCGAACATCGCGGTCGTGTTGGCCGAGACACCGCCCTGGATGAAGCCCATGAAGAACTGGTTGGGAAATCCGCGGCTGGTCATGCCGTGCAGCGTCTTGTAGTCCTCACGCCAGTGGTCGAACAACGACAGCCCGTCGCGCCCGACGATGCGCTCGATGGCGAACCGGCGGTGGATCTCGGTGGATATCTCGAAGCCGCTGGCGAAGATCACGCAGTCGACCTCGTACTCCACGCCGTCGGCGACGATGCCGTGGGCGGTCAGCCGCTCCACGCCCTTGGCTGCCGATACGTCGACCAGCGTGACGTTGGGTCGGTTGAAGGTGGCCAGGTAGTGCTCGCTGGAGGTCGGCCGCTTACACATGAAGCGGTAGTAGGGCTTCAGCGCCTCGGCGGTGTCCGGATCGGTCACGATCTCGGCTACGCGACGGCGTAGCCGCTCCATGATCTTGTAGTCCTCCTCCTCTCGGAACGCCATGATCTGCTCCATGCTCACCGCGGCGGGATCGGCGCTGGCCGCGATGCGGGCGGTCAGGTTGCGTCCCAGCTCGGTCCAGAAGTCGCACACCAGATCCGGTTCACCGAAGACCACCCCGACGAACGGTGACCAATTGTGGAAGTTGCGCTTGCGTTCCTCTTGCCAACCCGGTTGCAGGGACGCCGCCCAGGCCGGATCGGTGGGCGGGTTGGTGCGCGCGTCGACCGAGGACGGGGTGCGCTGGAACACCAGGAGCTCCTTGGCGTCCCGACCGAGATGGGGTACCACCTGAATGCCGGTCGCGCCGGTGCCCACCAATGCCACCCGCTTGTCGGCGAGTTTGTGCAGACCGCCGTCGGCATCACCGCCGGTGTAGTCGTAATCCCATCGGGCGGAATGGAACACGTGGCCGCCGGCAGCCTGGAAGTCCTTGATTCCCGGAATACCGGGCAGCTTCGGACGGTTGTAGGAACCCTGTGCCATCACCACGAAGCGGGCCCGGATATCGTCGCCGCGATCGGTGCTGATCTGCCAGCGCTGCGCGGTGTCCGACCAGCGAAGTTCACGAACCTGGGTGGAGAACAGGGCACCGTCGTAGAGCCCGAAGTGCTTGCCGATATTGCGGCAGTGCTGCAGGATCTCGGCACCGTCGGCGAACTTCTTGCTCGGCATGAAGCCGAGCTCTTCGAGCAGCGGGATATAGCAGTAAGCGTCGTTGTCGCACTGGATTCCGGGGAACCGGTTCCAGTACCACACCCCGCCGAAGTCCCCGGCCATCTCGATGACCCGGATTCCCTGCACCCCTGCCTTTTTCAGGTGTGCCCCGGCCAACAGACCGGCGAACCCACCGCCGAGGATGACGACATCGACGTCCTCGGTGATCGGATCGCGCTCGGTGACCGTGGTGTACGGGTCGACCTCGTAGAACTCGGCGAAATCCCCTTCCAGCTCCAGGTATTGCTCGGCGCCCTCGGGCCGCAGACGCTTGGCGCGCTCGGCGGCATACTTCGCCCGCAGCGCGGGGATATCGATATCGCCGGGGGTGTCCGTCGGTCCGCACGGGCTCGTCATGCGAGAGCGTTCTCCGGCAACGCGGCGGGATGCAGTGGGGCGGCCATCTTGTGTACCGCGGGCAACACCTCCCGGGCGAAGAGCCTGGTGCTTTCCATCGCGTCCTCGTAGGGCATGGTGCCGAACTGCGGGACGATGGTCACCTCGGAGAACGAGCACGCCTCTTGGGCGGCCTTGAGCTTGTCGAAGACCACTTCCGGTGTCCCGATCAGCAGGTTGGAGGCGTGATATCCGGGCGGGCCGCCCTTTTTCTGGTCGCCCACCTGCGATGCCAGTACCGCCGTCGCGGTGGCCTCCCGGGCGGCGTAGGCCTCATAGCCCTTGACCCCCTTGAAATTGGAGGCGTCGGCAAACCCGTAGTGGACGTTGACGTCTCGGTTGGCCGTCCAGATCCACTCCTCGGTGAGTGCGGCCAGCTTCTCGTCCTCCTTGGCCGTGCAATACATGAACATCACGTTCTTGGGCTGACAGGGCTCGAAGCCTTCCTCGGCCCGGAAGGTGTTGACCTTGCGGACCTCCTCCCCGGCATCCCAGATCGGCTTGTTGCCGACGAACAGCGGGACCATGCCGCGCCGGGACAGGATCTCCAATGATTCCGCGGTCGAGGAGGAGCTGTAGATCCGCGAGAACAGGTCCTTGCTGACGGGTTCGGGGCGCAAGGACATCTCCGGGAACTGGAAGATCTCACCGTCGTAGGAGAACCGCTTGCCGGAGAACGCCAGTTCCAGCACGTCGAGGGTCTCGTTGAATCGCTGCCGGCTCTGCTCGCGCGGCACGCCGACGGCGTCGAACTCGCTCTTGGACACCCCACGTCCGATGCCGATGGTGTTATAGCGACCGTTGGAGACGATGTCGAGGTAGGCGATCTGGTGTGCCAGGCGCACCGGATTCCACCACGGCGCGACGGCGACAAAGGTACCCAAGCTGACGCGTTCGGTGCGCCCGGCGAAATAGGTGAGCGCCTGAATCGGGTTGGGGGTCATCCCATATGGCGTGCCCTGATGTTCGGGAAACCAGATGCCGTCGAAGCCCAGCGGCTCGGCCAGGTCGCCGAGCGCCAGCGCGGCCTGCACGCACTCGTGGTCAGGTGTGGCGGGCGGGGTGCTGAAGTCGCCCGCCATCACCCTCTCCCAGTCACGCGAGTTCTGCGCACCGGTACCCAGATTGACCTTCACAATCGTCTCCTTTGTCTGTGATTTGTGGAGTTTGAGCCGGACTCATGACGGCTGAAACTCCACCAATCGCTAAATGTCTTGGGGTTCTCCGCTGCCCATGTACCTGGACAGCTGGTAGTGCAGGTTGACGGTGCTGCGCTCCCGATACGGATTGGGCCGGGTGCCGGGGAAGCCGGCAGATTTCATGCCCTGCTGTACCGCCGCCATATTGGAGAAATCCTGTGGCAGCACCGAGAGCCAGTTGGGTGAGTCCTTGGGCGTGTAGACCCATTCCGTCTGCGGCTCCTCGCCCTCGGGGTAGAGCTCGAATACCGCGACCTCGAAGATGCACTTATTGGGGTCATAGCTCGGATCGGGACGGGCCGAGTAGCACAGCGCACTGGTAAGACCCTGCCCCACTTGGAAGTTCGGGAAGATCTGCCAGGCCGTTCCGCTCTGGCCCAGGATGTCCGGCGGGATGGTCGGCCAGATCACGCCACGGGCCTCGTCATCGCGGCGGGCGGAGGCCAGCCAGTGCGCCAGCACCTGGTCTGCGGGCGTTCCCTCGGGCAACTCGTCGACGAGCCGCTTGGCGGCCTCCACCAGGGTCCTGGTCGTGGTCGCATTGGTCTCTTCCATCGTGTAGACCTGCATCTCGGCGGTGGAGATGCGCGGGTCGCCGGTGCCGAGTCGGATCTTGGACTTGGTCTCGTCCATGCCCTTGGGCGCGTCGTAGCCGATGTTGCTGTGCTTGCCCTGCGCCTTGGCCCAGCCCTTGAACTCGCCGAACCTGTTGAACTCCGGGTGGGTGGTGAACACGTGGTAGGTCTCGTTGAAGGCTTCCATCGCGACTTTCCAGTTGCAGTCGAAATAGAGCCATTTGCGCCATTTGTAGCGCATGTTCTCCAGGCCGAACGGGTCCAGGATCTTCGCGGCCGGCATCAGGTAGTCGGCCAACGATTCGGCGTCGGGGTCCATGTTGACGAACAACCAGCCACCCCAGGTGTCCACCTGAACCGGTGCCAGGTGCGTGTTCGCCGGGGTGAGTTTGCCCTGCCAATCGTCTTGTTCGCGGATGTGGGTGCAGGCTCCGTCCAGACCGTAGGTCCAGCCGTGAAAGCCGCAGACGAACGACTTCCGGGCCCGGCCTACGCTGTTCTTGGCGCCTTCGGGATTGTCGATCAGCTTGCGCCCGCGATGCATGCAGACGTTGTGGTGGGCCGTGAATGAATCGGATGAGTTCCCCGTTCCGGTGCGCACCACGATGATCGAATCGTCGAGAATGTCGTAGGTGAGGTAGTTGCCGATCTCGGGCAGCTCCTCCACGCGACCCACCTGTTGCCACACCTTGCGCCACAGTCTGTCTCGTTCATTGCGGGCATACTCTCCGCAGATGTATGCGTCGACGGGGATGGTCATCGGCGACGCCAGGTCCTCGGCGATGCGTCCGGTGGTGTCGTCGGTTGTGGCGTCAACCTCGATGACGGCGTCGAGATCGGATTCGGTATGCGTCACTAGATCCTCCTGATCGTGTCGCGGAAGTCGTCGTCTTTGAGGAAGAGCGAGGTGTTGTCCGCCCCCAGGTGCGTCCAGCGCAGATTGAGCCCGCCGTCGACAAGCAGTGTCTGCCCGGTGACGTAGCCCGCCAGATCCGACAGCAGGAACAGGATGGCGCCGGCCTGCTCCAGCGGAGTTCCGCGGCGCCCCATGGCGATTGCGGCGCGATCTCGGTCGGGATCCTCATCGACGTAGGTGGCCGACGCCGCGGTCTGGGTGACCCCGGGTGCGACGGCGTTGACACGGATGCCGTGCGGGGCCAGTTCGACGGCCAGGGTCCTGGTCGCGGCGACGACGGCGGCCTTGGCGGTGCCGTAGGCGATGTGAAACGGCGCGCTGTTCATCCCGCTGATCGAGGACACCGACACGATCGAACCTGGCCGCCCGGCGCCGCGGATCTCGGCGGCCACCGCCTGGCTCATGAAGAACATCGTCTCCAGGTTTGCGGTGAACAGCTCGCGCCAGTCGGCGCGGGAGACGCGGGTGGCCGGCATCCAGGTCGCCGGTGCCGCGCCGCCGGCGATGTTCACCAGCCCGTAGAGCGTGCCGGCGGTCGCCCGCGCCACGTCCAGCACGGCCGCGATGCCCTCATCGGTCGACGCATCGGCGACCACCGGTATCACCGGCAGGCCCTCATCGGCCAGTGGTGCGATGTGGGTGTCCAGATTGTCCTGCGACCGGCTGACCGCGACGACGGTGGCGCCGGCCTCGGCGGCCAGCCGGGTCACCGTGGTGCCGATGCCCCCGCCACCGGCACCGGAGACGACCACGATCCGGCCGTCCAGCCTCAGTTGATCAGCCATGTCTCGCTTCCGTGGACCCGACCCAGCGTCCGGCATTTGTCCGTACAACATATGTCACTCTACTCAACGGAGAACACTATTCCGCAGGTATTATTCGATCGTCAAGGAGGAAATGTCCACGAGGAAGCCCTATTGTCTGGACTAGATGCTCTTGCTAACGTCCAGCACATGAGCACCCTGCAGGCGGGCCGGTATCCGGGCGTGTCGTCACCGGAGGCCGCCACCGGCTGGACGCTGTCCCGACTCACCCCGCCCAGCAGACTCTTCGGCGCCAATGGCCTGCGCACCGGCCCCGATGGACGTCTGTACATCGCACAGGTGACCGGAAGCCAGATCAGCGCGCTGGACATCGACACCGCTGCGATCGAGACCATCAGCGCCAAGGGCGGCGAGATCATCGCCCCCGACGATCTGGCGTTCGGCGCCGACGGCAGCTTGTTCGCCACCGAGGTGATGGACGGTCGGGTCAGCGCGCGCGACGCGTCCGGAAACACCCGGGTACTGCGCGACGATCTGCCGTCCGCCAACGGCATCACCGTCCATCAGGGGCGGCTGTTCGTCAACGAATGCCGGGACGGCGGCCGACTGTTGGAGCTGGATCCGGCCGGCGGCGCGCCGCGAGAAATACTGGCCGATCTGCCCTCCCCCAACGCCATGGAGGTCGGACCCGACGGTCTGTTGTACTTCCCGGTGATGACCGCCAATCAGATCTGGCGGGTACACCCCGACGGCGGGGAGGCCGAGGTGGTCGCCGGCGAGCTGGGCGTACCGGACTCGGTGAAATTCGATGCCGACGGCTCCATCGTGTCCACGCAGGTGGCCAGCGGGCAGGTACTGCGCATCGACCCGCGCACCGGAGCCTCTCGGGTGCTGGCCGCCCTGCCCCCTGGACTGGACAATTGTGCGTTCGTCGACGGTCGGTTGTTCGTCTCCCATTTCACCGGTGCCATCACCGAGGTCATCGGCACCGGGAACACCCGCGCCGTGCTGCCCGGCGGGCTGAACTGGCCGCTGGACCTGACCGTCGGCGCCGACGGCGAGCTGTTCGTCGCCGACGGCACCTACCTCTATACCGTGGGCGCCGAGGGCACGCTGCAGACCGCGGGGATGTTGTTCAGCCCCGGCTACCCCGGGTTCGTGCGCGGACTGACCGCGTGCGGTCCCGGCGAGTTCGTGGTCACCACCTCCGGCGGGCAGGTCGCCAGGTACCGCCCGGCCGATAACGAAACCAACTATTTGGCAGATGGTTTGGATCAGCTCTACGGCGTCACCCTGTTACCCGACGGCACCCCGGTGGTCGTCGAGCAGGGCACCGGGCGGCTGCTGGCCGTCACCGCCACCGGCATCCAGGTGCTGGCCGCCGATCTCGACACCCCGGTCGGGGTGGCCACCGACGCCGTGGGCGGCGTGCTGGTGTCGGTCGCCGGAGCGGTGCTTCGGGTGACCGGCTCGGGCGCCGAAACCGTCGTCGACGGCCTCGACACCCCGCAAGGGATCCTGTTGCGCGACAGCACCCTCTACGTCGTGGATGCCGGCAGCAAGGCCGTCATCGCCGTCGACCTCCCGTCCCGGGCGCGCCAGACGCTGGCCGCCGGACTACCGATCGGCGCGCCGCCCGGCGTGACACCGAAACCGCTGCGCGGGATGCCACCGTTTTCCGGCCCGCAGGGTCCGTTCGCCGGGATCACCGCGGGACCCGCCGGCACGCTCTACATTTCGGCCGACGGTGAGGGCAGCGTGCTCGCGCTGCGACCGGCATGACACCGCGGACGGCCGAAACGGCCGAACATCGATACCTGCAGGTGGCCCGCGCGCTGCGCAAGGAGATCGTGGAGGGGGTCTACCCGGTCGGCTCACAACTGCCCACCGAACACGAACTGTGCGACCGCTTCGCGGTCAGCCGGTACACGGTGCGTGAGGCGCTGCGTCGGCTACGCGAGGACAACCTGGTGTCCTCGCGCCCGCGCACCGGCACCCTCGTCGTGCCGCGCCCATCGTCGAGTTCCTATGCCCAGGACGTGATGTCGATCAACGACCTGTTGGCCTTCGCCGCCGGGACCCGGTTCGAGATCGAGTCCAACACCATGGTCACCATCGACGCCGAGTTGGCCGAGCGCACCGGCCTGGAAATCGGGGCGCAGTGGCTCGCGGTGCGCGGCTACCGCCGCGATGCCGACGCCGGTACCCCGATCTGCCGTACCGAGTACTACGTGAATCGCGTGTTCGCGGCGGTGGGCCGGATGCTGCAGCGCCATTCCGGCCCGATCTTCCCGCTCATCGAGGACCTTTACGGTGTCAGTGTCACCGAGGTTCACCAGGAGATCACCGCGATCGCGCTGCCGGCCGACCTCGCCGAGGCACTCGCCGACACCGCGGGTGCGCCCGCGCTGCAGATGCAGCGCGCGTACACCACCTCCGAGGGGGAGGTCGCACAAGTCACCGTGAACACACATCCCGCAGCCCGGTACCGCCATTCGATGACGATGCGCCGCGTCACGGGCCGGCCATGAGCACGCTGGCCGACGCGCTCGGCGTTGCGGCACAGCACACTCCGGATCGGGTGCTCGTCGTCGACGGAGACGTCGAACTGGATGCCGCGGGGTTGTACCGGCGGGCCGGGGCGCTGGCCACCGCCATGTCGCAGCGAATGCCGCCCGGCAGCGTGGTGTCCTTCATGTTGCCCAACTGGCACGAAGCCGCCGTCGTGTACCTCGCCGCAACCATGGCCGGCATGGTGGTGAACCCGATCCTACCGTCGTTGCGTGACAGTGAATTACGGTTCATCCTCGCCGACGCCGATGTCGCGATGATCGTCATTCCCGGCCAGTTCCGCGGATTCGACTACGCCGCCATGCTGTCCCGGGTGACCGCCACGCTGTCCTCACCACCCGAGGTCGTCATCGTGCGCGGCGAACATCGCGATCACACGGCGCTGGCCGACCTGCTCACCGCACCGCCGGCCGAGCCACGCGACCTCGACCCCGCCGCGGTGCGGATGATCATGTACACCTCCGGCACCACCGGGCGACCGAAGGGAGTGCTGCACACCGATGACTCGATCCATGCACTGATCCGCCAGATCGGCCAGCACTGGCGCGTCGAGGCGGGCGACACCTTCCTGGTGCCCTCGCCCATCGCCCATATCGGCGGGTCCATCTACGCTTTCGAATCTCCGGTGTTGCTCGGTTCGGTTGCCGTACTGATGGACACCTGGGATCCACACGCGGCGGTCGCCCTCATACACCAACGCCGGGTCACGCACATGGCCGGTGCCACGCCATTTCTGGACGGCCTGCTCGGCGCCGCCGAACACGCCGGCAGCCGACTGCCGACGCTCAAGGCGTTCATCTGCGGGGGCGCGTCGGTACCCCCGGCACTGATCCGCAGGGCCACAACGTATTTCGACAACGCGATCGTCACCCGCGTATACGGGTCCACCGAGGTACCGGTGTCCACCGTCGGCTCCCCGGCCGATGCGGAGCGGGCCGCCGACACCGACGGGCACGCAGGGATCGCCGACATCGCCATCGTCGACGGTGAGATCAGGGTGCGCGGACCGCAGATGTGCGCTGGCTACCTGCACCCCGAGGATGACGCGACGGCCTTCGACGACAACGGATATTTCCGCACCGGGGATCTGGGCCGCCTCACCGAGGACGGCCACCTGGTGGTGACCGGGCGTGCCAAGGACATCATCATCCGCAACGGCGAGAACATCTCCCCGAAAGAGGTCGAGGACATCCTGATCGGGCATCCCGAGGTCGCCGAGGTTGCGGTTGTCGGGATACCCGATGCCCGGACCGGTGAACGTGCCTGCGCGATCATCGTTCCGCGTGCCACGACGCCCCCCGGAGTGGATGACCTCCGCGCGCTACTGGACGCGCACGGAGTGGCCAGGTTCAAGGCCCCCGAGCAGGTGGTCATCTGGGAGGCGTTGCCCAAGAACGACGCCGGCAAAGTCCTCAAACACCAGATCCGGGCGACGCTGACGAAGGGGCTGAACTGACATGCAGGTAGCGATCGTGACCGGCGCGAGCAGTGGCATCGGCTTCGGCTGCGCCGTCACCCTCGCCGCGGCGGGTATGGCGGTGCTCGGGGCAGGCCGCGACCGCGACCGGCTCGCCGAATTGGAGAGGGCGATCGGCGATCCGGAGCGCATCGCGACGCTCTCGGTGGATCTCACCGCCGACGAGGCCCCGGCACTGATCGTCGAGGCGGCGGTATCTCGTTGGGGCCACGTCGATTTCCTGATCAACAACGCCGGAGTGGGCAGTCCGAAGCCGCTGCACGAGACGGACGACGAGTCGCTGGACCATTTTCTGGGCCTGATGCTGCGCGCGCCGTTCCGGCTGGCCCGTGATGTGCTGCCGCACCTGGGGCCGGGGTCGGCGATCATCAACGTCACCTCGACCTTCGCGGTGGTGGGCGGTATGCGCGGCGGTGCGTATTCTGCGGCCAAGGGCGGCCTCACCGCACTGACCAGTCATATCGCCTGCCAGTACGGCGCCGAAGGGATCCGCTGCAATGCGGTGGCACCCGGTGTCACCCTGACACCGATGGTCGCCACCCGCCTGGAAGATGAGCGCTTTCGCAAGATCAACACCGAGATGACCCCGCACACCCGTCTCGGCACGGTCGACGATATCGCGGCCACGGTGGCGTTCCTGTGCTCCCCGGGGGGCGCTTTCATCAACGGGCAGACGATCGTGGTCGACGGTGGTTGGAGTTCGACGAAGTACCTGTCGGACTTCGCGTTGACCTCCCAATGGGTCGCGAGGTGAACCTCTTCGCGGTACTCGACCAGGCCGCAACGCGGTTCGGTGATCGGGGCGCGGTGTACCGGGGCACCGAGCGGATGCACACCTTCACCGAACTCCGCGACCGCGCCCTGCGGTTGGCCACCTCGCTGACCGACCGCGACACCGGCGCCCGGATCGCGATCGCCAGCGAGAACCGGCCCGAGATCATCGAGTTGATGTTCGCCGTGTGGGCCGCCGGCTGCGTGGTCGTCCCGATCAACGCCAAGCTGCATCCGCTGGAGATGGCGCAGATCCTCGACGACTCCGGTGCCGCCGTCGTCTTCGCGTCCCCGAAAATCGCCGCCGGTCTCGCCGGGGTCACCGATGTGGCGGTCGAGGACCTCGACTCGGCCGCCTACGCCGCCCGCCTACGCGCCGAGCCGGCGCTGCCGGCGAGCACCGATGCCGGCGCGCTGGCATGGCTGTTCTACACCAGTGGCACCACCGGAAAGTCCAAGGGCGCCATGCTCTCACACCGCAACCTGATGGCGATGACGGTGTCGCATCTGGCCGACTTCGACAGCCCGGACCAGAACTCCAGCCTGGTGCACGGCGCACCCATGTCGCACGGATCGGGCCTCTATATCGCGCCTTACATCCTGCGCGGGGCGCGGCAGGTCGTCCCCTCCTCGGCCGGGTTCGATGCCGAGGAGTTTCTCGACCTGTGTGGCCACCACCCCCGCACCAGCTGCTTCCTGGCGCCCACCATGGTGGCGCGGCTGGTCGCCACGGGCCGGCCGCGCCCGGAGAACCTCACGACCGTCGTGTACGGCGGTGGCCCGATGTACGTGGACAGCCTCAAGAAGGCGATGGCGGCGTTCGGTCCGATCTTCGTGCAGCTCTACGGGCAGGGCGAGGCGCCGATGACGATCACCGGGTTACGCAAGCAGGACCACCTCTCCGGCGACGGACTGGCCGACGATGCGATCCTCGGCTCGGTCGGCTACCCGCGTTCCGGCGTGGAGGTCGCGGTGCTCGATGCCGACGGGAACCCGGCCGCGGTGGGTGAGATCGGGGAGATCGCCTGCCGCGGTGACGTCGTCATGTCCGGCTACTGGAACAACGCCGCGGCGACGTCGGCCACCCTGGTCGCCGGCTGGCTGCTCACCGGCGACATGGGGTCCTTCGATGCCCGCGGCTACCTGACGCTGCGCGATCGCAGCAAGGACGTGGTGATCAGCGGCGGCAGCAACATCTACCCCCGCGAGGTGGAGGAGGTGCTCATCACGCATGCGGGTGTCGAGGAGGCCTGCGTCCTCGGGGCCCCGGACGCCCACTGGGGCGAGGTGGTGGTCGCGTTCATCGTCGGGACGGCCACCGCACAGGATCTCGATGCCCACCTGCTGGAACGGATCGCCCGCTTCAAACGGCCCAAACGTTACGTCTACGTCGACGAACTGCCCAAGAACAGCTACGGCAAGGTGCTCAAGCGGGAGCTGCGCGAGTCGGCCCACTGAGCCCTGGTAGACACGACCCATGCAGATCGAAGGCACGGTTGCCGTCATCACCGGGGCAGGATCGGGAATCGGGCGGGCGTTGGCGCAGGCATTGGCCACGGCCGGCGCGTCGGTGGTCGCCGGGGATGTCGACGCCGCCGCCGCGGAGTCGACCGCGGCCGCCATCGGCGAGCGGGCGGTCGGAGTCGGCGCCGATGCGGCGTCGGCGGCCGGCATCGCCACAATGCTCGACACCGCACGGCACGCGTTCGGTCCGGTGGACATCTACCTGGCCAACGCCGGCGTCATGGGAGGCCCCGGTCTGGGCGGTGACAGCGACTGGGACCGCGTGCTGGAGGTGAACCTACGCGCACACATCCGGGCCGCCGAGGCGCTACTGCCGGACTGGATCGCCCGCGGTTCAGGCCATTTCGTCAGCGTCGCCTCGGCGGCCGGGCTGCTGACCCAGGTGGGCGCGGCGGGATACGCCGTCAGCAAGCATGCGGCGGTCGGCTTCGCCGAATGGTTGTCGATCACATACGGGGACAACGGGATCGGGGTCACATGCGTATGCCCGATGGGCGTGGCCACACCGCTGCTGGATGCGATCACCGACTCCGAGGACAGCACCGCGCGGATGGCCGCCGCGTCCATCACGACCGCCGGTGAGGTGCTCACCGCCGAGGGCGTGGCGGCGGCGACCGTGGACGGCATCCGCGACGACCGCTTTCTGGTATTGCCGCACGCGTCGGTGCTGGACATGTACCGGGGAAAGGGTGCGGACTACGACCGCTGGATCGCTGGGATGCGTGGCTATCAGCGGATGTTGAGGGGCTGACGCTAGCCTGCGGCGATATCGGCGGCGCTGATCCCGGACAGATCGGGCACGTTCTGCATGAGTTCGATACGGGTGCCGTCGGGGTCGGTCAGGTAGATGAACCGGCCCGACGTCGGGTCGGCGGCATCGCCGAGCACGGTGCGCGTCGACTCCACCACGGTTCCGCCGGCGGCCACGATGGCATCGGTGAGCCCGTCGACATCCTCCACCCGGAAGGACAGGTGGGTGAAGCCGAGCTCGGTCATCGGCTTGCGCTGCCCCGAGCCGGTGATCGGTACGTCGACCCATTGCAGCAACTCGACGCGGATATCGTCGCGGATCAGCATCGCCGAACGGAATCGGCCGTCCTGCTCCATGGTGGCGGCGACTTCGTTGTTGTCGAAGTCGAGCTGATAGAGCAGCGCGAACCCGAAGACGCCGGTGTAGAAGCGGATAGAACGGTCGAGGTCGGTGACGCAGATACCGATGTGCGAGAAGCCCTGGATCATCAGTGGAGTGTGCCAGAGACCGCGGGCCCGTCGCGGCGCTGTCACCGGAGCAACGCTAGGTGTCGCAGCGGGCCCGGAAATCCGCGCTGGGCTGCCGGATGCCCCGAAGCTCGTCGCGCACCTGCGGATTGGCGTCCATATACGCGCTCAGCTCGGCCCGACGCTGCTCCTGCGTCTTATCGCGCAGCCCGGTGAAGAAGTCGTTCACCGGCGGGTGGGTGAACAGGTAGGCCGATGTCGCGGCCGTCACGCCGGCGAGCACACCGGCCAGATCGGCGGCGGTGCAATTGGGGGGTGGTGGTGCTGGGGACGGCTCCGCCGACGCCGTGGCGACGGAACCGAACAGGGCCAGCGCCCCGAACGCCCCCGCCAATGCCCGCCGGGCCCGGATCGGATTGATCAGCATGCCGCTCTCCTCGGTCGATGGGTCGATGGTCATCTGCGACCGCCACGGCCGCCGCCGGCGTTGGGGCGGCCACCGCCGGGCAGCCCGATATCGGGACTTCCGGGCCCGCCCGGTCGCCCCAGATCCGGGTTGAGATTGACGTCGATCTCCCAGCCCCAGGCGTCGTCGCAGGCATACCAGTCGTAGTCACACGGGTACGGGACGTACGGCCCGGAGGAACCGCTTGGTCCGTCGCCGGTGTTCGAGCCGCGGACCTCGCCCTGCGAACAGATGGTGGTGCCGCCCGCACTGGTGCAGTCCGCCACCGCGATGGGGGCGGGTGCGACGCTCAGACCGGCACCGATCAGCACCGGCACGACGAGAATGTTCACCGGTCGCATCACAGACTCCTTCAGTCGCCGTGAGCAGACAGCTATCGACGATGATATGCCCGCGTGCCTCCGTCGATGACAGAAATCCACAGGTCAGGGGCAACATGTCGGTCGGTGGGGGCACCATGGTGGACGTGCCCGTCGACAACGACCCGTTGGCCCGGTTCAGCCCGCTGACCCGGGAGTGGTTCCGTGGCACCTTCTCGACGCCCACCGCCGCCCAGCAGCAGGCCTGGTCGGCGATCGCGGACGGGGACAACACGCTGGTCGTGGCGCCCACGGGCTCGGGCAAGACGCTGGCGGCCTTCCTGTGGGCCATCGACGACCTGGCCCAACACCCAGGCGACGCGTCCTCGGGCACCCGGGTTCTCTACGTCTCCCCACTCAAGGCCCTGGCCGTCGACGTCGAACGCAACCTGCGCACCCCGCTGAGCGGGCTCGCCCGGGTGGCGCAGCGCGCGGAGGTGCCTGCACCGACGATCACGGTGGGTGTCCGCTCCGGGGACACCACGCCCAAGGACCGCAGGGACCTGATCTCCCGGCCACCCGACATCCTGATCACCACGCCCGAGTCGCTGTTCCTGATGCTCACCTCGGCGGCCCGCGACACCCTGACCGACGTGCGCACCGTGATCGTCGATGAGGTGCATGCCGTGGCCGCCACCAAACGCGGTGCGCACCTTGCCGTTTCACTGGAGCGGTTGGATGCGCTGCTGCCCCGCCCCGCCCAGCGGATCGGGCTGTCGGCGACCGTGCGGCCCGCCGAGGAGGTGGCCCGGTTCCTGGCCGGGTCGGCACCCACCACGATCGTGGCCCCGCCCGCGGACAAGACCTTCGAACTGCAGGTGCAGGTCCCGGTGCCGGATATGACCAACCTGACCGAGGGTTCCATCTGGCCCGACGTCGAGGAACGCATCGTCGACCTGGTCGAGTCGCACCGGTCCTCGATCGTGTTCGCCAACTCCCGGCGGCTCGCCGAGCGGCTCACCTCACGGCTCAACGAGATTCACGCCGAACGGCACGGTGTGGAACTGCCCGCCGGGCCCAACCCGAAGGTCCCCGCCGGGGCACCGGCGCACGTGATGGCCAGCGGGCAGAGCTTCGGCGCCCCGACGGTGCTGGCCAAGGCCCATCACGGTTCGGTCAGCAAGGAGCAGCGTGCGCTGGTCGAGGACGACCTCAAGAGCGGGCGACTCAAAGCCGTGGTCGCCACCTCCAGCCTGGAACTCGGTATCGACATGGGCGCGGTGGACCTGGTGATCCAGGTGTCCGCGCCGCCCTCGGTGGCCAGCGGTCTGCAGCGCGTCGGCCGGGCCGGACACCAGGTCGGCGAGATCTCCCAGGGCGTGCTCTTCCCGAAGCACCGCACCGATCTGATCGACTGCGCCGTCACCGTGGAACGGATGCGGGCCGGCCGGATCGAGACCATGCGGGTACCGGCCAACCCGCTCGACGTGCTGGCCCAGCACACGGTGGCCGCCGCCGCGCTCGAGCCGCTGGACGCCGACGCCTGGTTCGACACCGTGCGGCGCAGCGCCCCGTTCGCGACGCTGCCGCGCAGCGCCTTCGAGGCGACACTGGATCTGCTGTCCGGAAAGTACCCCTCGACCGAGTTCGCCGAGCTGCGCCCGAGACTGGTCTATGACCGCGACGCCCGCTCCCTTACCGCCCGCCCGGGCGCGCAGCGGCTGGCCGTCACCTCCGGGGGCGCCATCCCCGACCGCGGCATGTTCACCGTCTACCTCGCCTCGGAGTCCGAGAAGCCATCCCGGGTCGGCGAGCTCGACGAGGAGATGGTCTACGAGTCGCGGCCCGGGGACGTCATCTCCCTCGGCGCCACCAGCTGGCGGATCACCGAGATCACCCACGACCGGGTGCTGGTGGTGCCGGCGCCCGGGTTGCCCGCCCGGCTGCCGTTCTGGCGCGGGGACAGCGTCGGGCGTCCCGCCGAGCTCGGCGCCGCCGTCGGCGCGTTCACCGGCGAACTGGCCCAACTGGGGTCCAAAGAATTCCGAAAGCGTTGCGCAGAAATCGGATTCGACGATTTCGCGACCGACAACCTGTGGCAGCTGCTCGACGAGCAGCGCCAGGCGACCGGCGCCGTCCCCAGCGACACCACGCTGATCGTGGAGCGGTTCCACGACGAGCTGGGCGACTGGAGGGTGATCCTGCACTCCCCATACGGCCTGCGCGTGCACGGACCGCTGGCTCTGGCGGTCGCGCGACGGTTGCGCGAGCGTTACGGCATCGACGAGAAGCCCACCGCCTCCGATGACGGCATCATCGTGCGGCTGCCCGACGGCGGCGACGAGCCGCCCGGGGCGGACCTTTTCGTGTTCGACGCCGACGAGCTGGAACCCATCGTCACCGACGAGGTCGGCGGCTCCGCGCTGTTCGCCTCCCGGTTCCGCGAGTGCGCCGCGCGGGCGCTGCTGCTGCCGCGCCGGCATCCGGGCAAGCGCTCACCGTTGTGGCATCAGCGCCAGCGGGCCGCCCAACTGCTGGACGTGGCACGCAAATACCCGGACTTTCCCATCGTGCTGGAGACCGTCCGGGAATGCCTGCAGGACGTCTACGATGTGCCCGCCCTGACGGACGTGATGAACGGGGTCGCGCAGCGCGCGATCCGGCTGTTGGAGGTCGAGACCGCCACGCCGTCGCCGTTCGCCGCCGCCGCGCTGTTCGGGTATGTGGGTGCGTTCATGTACGAGGGCGACAGCCCGTTGGCCGAACGGCGGGCCGCGGCACTGTCCCTGGATACCGTTCTGCTCGCCGAGTTGCTGGGCCGGGTGGAACTGCGCGATCTGCTCGACCCCGATGTCGTCACCGCGACCACCAGACAGCTGCAGCATCTGGACGCCGATCGGGCTGCCCGCGACGCGGAGGGCATCGCCGACCTGTTGCGGCTGCTGGGGCCGCTCACCGAGGCCGAGATCGCCGAACGGTGTGCTCAGGCCGATATCGGCGGCTGGCTGGAGGGGTTGCGCGCGGCCCGGCGGGCACTGACGGTGTCTTATGCGGGGTCGACATGGTGGGTGACCGTCGAGGATGTCGCATTACTGCGCGACGGTGTCGGGGTGGCGGTGCCGGTCTGGGTGCCCGCCGGCCTCACCGAATCGGTCCCCGATCCGCTCGGTGAGCTGCTCGGCCGCTACGCACGCACCCGTGGACCGTTCAGCACCGAGGAGGCCGCCGCACGCTTCGGGCTGGGTGTCCGGGTCGCCGCCGATGTGCTCGGCCGGCTGGCCGGCGACGGCCGGTTGATCCGCGGCGAGTTCACCGAGGTGATCGCGGGTGCGTCCGAACAATGGTGTGACACCACCGTTCTCAAGATTCTGCGGCGACGCTCCCTGGCCGCGCTGCGGGCGGCGGTGGAACCGGTCAGCACCGCGGCCTACGGCAGGTTCCTGCCCGCCTGGCAACACGTCGGATCCGCGCACAATCGTGGGGTGGACGGCCTGGCCGTGGTGATCGAACAGCTTGCGGGTCAGCCATTGCCGGCATCGGCCATCGAAACCCTGGTTCTACCCCAGCGGGTCGCCGACTATCAGCCCGCGATGCTCGACGAACTGCTGGCCTCCGGGGAGGTCACCTGGTCCGGCATGGGACAGATCGGCGGATCCGACGGCTGGATCGCCTTCCATCTCGGCGACTCTGCCCCGATGACCCTCGCCGCACCCGCCGAGATCGAGTTCAACGACCACCACCGGGCCATCATGGCCGCCCTCGGCTCGCCGGGCCAGGGCGGCGCCTACTTCTTCCGTAAATTGGTCGGCGCAGCCGCCGAGAGTGACATGAGAACGGCGCTGTGGGAACTCATCTGGGCCGGCTGGGTCACCGGTGACACGTTCGCCCCGGTGCGCGCCATGCTGTCCGGCCCGCGCCGCTCCGGCGCTCCCGCCCACCGTCAGCGTCAGCGCCCCCCACGACTGAGCCGCTACAGCCTGTCCCAGGGCCAGCAGCGTGCCGATCCGACGGTGGCCGGACGCTGGTCGGGATTACCCTCCGCCGCACCGGATTCCACGCTGCGCGCCCACTTTCAGGCCGAGCTGTTGCTGAACCGGTTCGGGGTGCTCACCAGGGGGGCCGCCGACGGAGTGCCGGGCGGATTCGCCATGCTGTACAAGGTGCTGACCGCGTTCGAGGACGCCGGGCGCTGCCAGCGCGGCTATTTCGTGGAATCGCTGGGCGGTGCGCAGTTCGCCGCGGCGCCGACGGTCGACCGACTGCGCTCGTATCTCGACGGTATCGATCCACAGCGCCCGCAACTGCACGCCGTGGTGCTCGCCGCGACCGACCCGGCCAACCCCTATGGCATGGCGTTGCCCTGGCCGGAGGGCGCCGAGGCCGGCCACCGCCCCGGACGCAAGGCCGGTGCGGTGGTGGCCCTGGTCGACGGGCAGCTGATCTGGTTCCTGGAACGGGGCGGTAAATCGCTGTTGAGCTTCGACGCCGACCCCGAGGCGGCCGCCGCGGCCGCCGCGGCGCTGGCCGACCTGGTGGGCGCGGGCCGGATCCCGGCGCTGTTGGTCGAGCGGGTCAATGGTGTGGCGGTGCTCGACCACGCCGCGGGCGAGGACCACGCGGCGGTGCTGGAAGCGCTCACGGGCGCCGGATTCGCCCGCACCCCGCGCGGCCTGCGCCTACGCTGAATTCGTCAAAAATGACAAACTCGGCCCGGCCGGGCCGATACTACGAAGATGGCCTCGCTCATCGTTCACCTCGTTCTGGGCATCGGCATCATCGCCTGGATCGTGCGTGCCAATCGGCACATCTTCGCCCGCCCCACCGACGGCGGCCCGATGGTCTCCCCGCTGGAGATCCTGTTCTACGTCATCGGCGCGGCATCGATCGTGCTCGGCTACTACTTCAACCATCAGTTCGTCGCGACCTACGCCGTCGAGGGCGGTAACCCGATCTGGGGCCCCGGCAGTTGGCAGCAGTTCGTCATGCTCGGCTATGCGAATCCGGCGGCGGCGTCGGCGAGCCAGGACTACACCATCATCAACGTCATCCTGCTCCCGCTGTTCACCATCGTCGACGGCCACCGACGCGGGATCAAACGCCCGTGGTTGTTCTTCGTGTCCAGCCTGTTCACCAGTTGCGCCTTCGCCTACGCGTTCTACTTCGCCACCGTGGACCGCGTCCATCGGCAGCAGCGCACCCTGACGTCGGTGTAAGCAGGTTCAATGGGGTATGCCCGAAGGTGACACGGTGTACCGCACCGCCGCCGCGCTGCGTGCGGCGCTGGTCGGCAAGACGCTGACCCGCTGCGATATCCGGGTCCCCCGGTACGCGACGGTGGACCTGAGCGGGCTGGTCGTCGACGAGGTGCTCAGTCGCGGAAAGCACCTGTTCATCCGGGTCGGCGATGCCAGCATCCACTCGCACCTGAAGATGGACGGCAGTTGGCGGATCGGAACCTCGAAGATCCCCGCGCACAAGATCCGGATCGTGCTGCAGACCGCCGACAGCACCGCCACCGGTGTCGATCTCGGCATCCTCGAAGTGCTGGAGCGCGAGCACGATCGCGATGTCGTCGCGCACCTGGGACCGGACCTGCTCGGTCCGGATTGGGACCCGCAGCGCGCCGCGGCCAATCTGATCGCCGCGCCCGACCGCGAATTCGCCGACGCCCTGCTGGACCAACGGGTGATGGCCGGCGTCGGCAACGTCTTTGCCAACGAGCTGTGCTTCGTTTTCGGTCGGGCCCCGGACGCACCGGTCGGCACGCTGTCCGATCCGCTGCGGGTGGCCACACGGGCCCGCGACATGCTGTGGCTCAACCGAAACCAGGCGAATCGGACCACGACGGGCAACACCCGGCGTGGACAGCAGGTATGGGTGTACGGACGAGCCGGCGAGCCGTGTCGCCGCTGTCGCACCACCATCACGATGGACAACAGCGGCGACCGGATCAGGTATTGGTGCCCGAATTGTCAGGCAGCGTGAGAGATTTCGTCTTCCTGGACGGCCGGTTTGCGGTTCGGCAGGGCCAGCCGCAGGATCTTGCGGACCACGGTGGCGAACTGCTTGGGCAGCGGTCCGGTGTTGTAGGGCAGCCCGTAGCGTTCACAGATCTCCCGAATCTCGGCTGAGATCTCG
Organism: Mycobacterium sp. MBM; assembly: GCA_021648845.1. Taxonomy (GTDB): domain Bacteria; phylum Actinomycetota; class Actinomycetes; order Mycobacteriales; family Mycobacteriaceae; genus Mycobacterium. The sequence continues at coordinate 219,113 of JAKJHY010000001.1, forward strand.
GCGTGTCGGTGCGCCGGGATGTCGGGGAACAGATGGTGTTCGATCTGGAAGCTCAGGTTGCCACTCAAGATGTGAAACCACTTTCCACCGGTCAGATTTGACGAGCCGAGCAATTGGCGGAAGTACCACTGGCCCCGTGATTCACTCTTGGTCTCCTCGACGGAGAATTCCTGGGTGCCCTCGGGAAAGTGCCCGCAGAATATGATCATGTAGGACCACACGTTGCGGATCAGGTTCGCGGTCATGTTCCCGGTGAACACCCAGGGCGCGAACGGGCCGGCCAGCAGCGGGAACGCCACGTAATCCTTCAGCGTCTGCTTCTTGGTCTTCTGCCAGATACCGCGCAGCACATCGCGTTTGTCGGCGACGCTGATCTCACCGGCGCGGATGCGCTCGGTCTCCAGCTCGTGTAGGGCCACGCCGTACTGGAAGAACACCATCAGCAGGAACGCGTACACCGGGTTGCCGAGGTAGTACGGCGACCACCGCTGATCTTCGCTCATCCGGAGGATGCCGTAGCCCACGTCGCGGTCCATGTCGACGATGTTGGTGTAGGTGTGGTGCATGTAGTTGTGCGAGTGCCGCCACTGATCGGACGGGCAGGCGTTGTCCCATTCGAACGTCTTGCTGGACAACGCCGGATCCCCGGTCCAGTCGTACTGGCCGTGCATGATGTTGTGGCCGATCTCCATGTTGTCGAGGATCTTGGCGATCCCGAGCATGGCGGTGCCGGCCAGCCAGAACGGTGGGAAGATGCCGCCGAACAGCAGGGCCCGGCCCCCGACCTCGAGGGTGCGTTGAGCCTTGATGACCTTGCGGATGTAGGTGGTGTCCCGCTCACCCAGGTCGGCGATCACGCGTTCGCGGATCGCGTCGAGTTCGGCGCCGAACGCATCGGCCTGCTCGGGGGTCAGGGAGTACTTGTCGGAGCGCACCGCGCGGTTGCGGATGCCAGGGGAAATGTCCTGCGGGCGAGCGGAAATCGTGTCAGTCATTGCTGTTCCTTCCGTTCTCAGAGTTCGATGGCGACGTCACCGACGGCGGCGGTGACGCAGATCTGGATGTCTTCACCGTCGGCGGTCGACACCGCCCCGGTGATGAGGTTTCGCACCGCACCGCTCTTCTTGAAGCGGGTGCAGCTGTGGCAGATGCCCATCCGGCAGCCGCTCTCCGGGTTGAGTCCGGCGGCTTCGGCCTGGGCCAGCAGCGGCTGCCCGTCATCGACGACCTCCACCCCGCTGTCGGCGAAGGTGATGGTGCCGCCACTGGTTTCGGCGGGTAGCGCGAACTCGGGGGGCACAAAGCTCTCCGAGTACGCCTGCGGGAAGGTCTCACGCACAGCCTCGATGAGCACCGCGGGACCGCACACGAACACGGCATCCGGGTCGGGCATCGCGGCCGCCAGGTGCTCGGGCCCGAAGCGCCCCTGCAGATCCGAGCCCGCGGTGTCGCGGGTATAGCCCCGCAGGACCCGCACACCCGGCAGCGCGTCGAGTTCCTCCCGATAGCAGGCCTCGGCCGCCGAGCGCGCATAGTGCACGAAGGCGATCTCGCCGGTGAAGCCCTCGGCGCGCAGTGTGCGCACCATGGACAGCACCGGGGTGATACCGCTGCCGCCGGAGACGAACAGCATGCGCCGCGGGCGCACGTCGGGCATCACGAAGTCTCCGCCGACCGAATCCAGGCCGACCACCATGCCGGGTCGGGCATGGTCGCACAGGTAGGTCGAGACCAGCCCGCCGTCATGGCGGCCGATGGTGAGTTCGATCAGTGTGCTGCCCTCGGCACTGGCCGGGGAGTAGCACCGGGTGCGGCGTCGGCCGTCGATCTCGACGCTCAGGTTGATGTGCTGGCCGGCGCGGAAGCCGGTGAAGGTGCGGTTGGGCTGCAGGGTCAGCGTGACACTGCGCGGTGTCTGCCGGCGGACCGCGACGACCCGCGCCCGGGCCTGCGCCCTGGTCCAGGTCGGGTCGACGATCTCGGTGTAGCGGTCGACGCCGTGCGGCCCGGTGAGCAGATTCAGCAGCGGAGACCGGGACATCCGCCGCGTCAATGTTTCAGTGAACATATGTACACTGTGATTGCGCGAGACCAAGATGGTCAAGGACTTACCGCAGGTTGTGATGGGCATTACACAGTGAACACTCGTACTCTTGAATCACAGGTGACCGATACCGCCATCGGCGGAGGTCAGCGACCCGACGCAGTTGTAGGCTCAGTGGTCGTGGCAGGTGACGGTTCGAAGTCTCGACGGAGCAGCCGGCCGGAACGAACGACCAAGTCGCGGCCGCGCGAGACGCTGTCCCGCGACGAGCGCAAAGAGGTCACCAGGCGTGCCATCGTGGCCGCCGCCCTACATCTGCTGGCAGAAGGCAGCTTCACCGGACTGAGCCTGCGCGAAGTCACCCGCGAGGCCGGGATCGTGCCCGCGGCGTTCTACCGCCACTTCGATTCCATGGAATCGCTCGGCCTGGTGCTCATCGACGAATCGTTCCGCTCGCTACGCGATATGCTCCGCGGCGCTCGGGCCGGAAAACTCGACCCCAACCACGTCATCGACTCCTCCGCCGAGATCCTCATCGCCGGTATCAGCGAACGCCGCGAGCATTGGCGCTTCATCGCCCGCGAACGGGCCAGCGGCGTCGCCTCGCTACGGTATGCGATCCGCACCGAAATTCGGCTGCTCACCTCGGAGCTGGCCATCGATCTGGCCCGCTTCCCCGGCCTGAAGAACTGGAGCAGCGAGGATCTCAACATCCTGGCCAACCTGTTCGTCAACGCGATGATCTCGATAGCCGAACTGGCCGAGGATGCCCCGGATGCGGCCGCCCTGGAGGCGATCAAGCAGACCGCGATCAAGCAATTGTCGATGATCACCATCGGCGTCCGCGGATGGCGCAGCGACCCCACCTAGGGTGTGGCACATGACACATGTGCAGCTCACCGGACCGCGGCCCGAGATCGCGGTGCTCACCCTCAACCGTCCCGACAAGCTCAATGCGCTGTCCTCGGACCTCGTCGAAGAACTGCACGACACCCTGGACAACATCCGGGCAGACGATGCCTGTCGGGTGGTGATCCTCACCGGCGCGGGTCGCGGATTCTGCGCCGGCCTCGATCTCACCGACGCCCATCCCCCGGCGGCGTCGGCGGGCCTGGACGCGCCGCGCGCCGGGATGCGCTGGCAGGAGCGCATCGCCGAGCTGACCGTCAAGCTGCACCGGCTGCGCCAACCGGTGCTGGCCGCCGTGAACGGACCCGCCTATGGCGGCGGCTTCGCGCTCGCGATGGCCAGCGACATCCGCATCGCCGCCCCCACCGCGCGGTTTTGTACCCAGTTCATCAAGCTGGGCCTCGGCGGCTGCGATATCGGCGTCAGCTACACCCTGCCGCGCATCATCGGGGCCGGTCCCGCGTTCGACCTGATCCTCACCGCACGCACCGTCGACGCCGAGGAAGCCCTGCGTCTGGGCATGGTCTCGAGGGTCTGCCGGGACCGCACAGTGCTCGACGATGCGCTCGACATCGCCGAAACGCTCTGCGGGTACGGCAGGTTCGGACTCGAATCGACCAAACAGGTGCTGTGGGCCAACCTGGATGCCGGCAGCCTGGAAAGCGCCCTACACGTCGAGAACCGCAGCCAGATCCTGTCCTCGAGCAGCGGGGAGATGCGGGCCTTCGTGCAGGCGTTCGCCGACCGCAAGAAGGGTTAGCGCCCGGGCGTAGCGGTCACCGCGGGGTGCCTCCCCCGTCCACGATCACGACCTGGCCGGTCATGTAGCTGCCCGCACGTGAACACAGCAACAGCGCCGCACCCACCATCTCGTCGGGTGCGGCCAGTCGCTTCATCAGCGTGCCCGCCGTCATCGCGTCGATGGCCTGCTGCGGGTTGTTGCGCATCATGTCGGTGTCCACCGGCCCCGGCGCGATCGCGTTGACGCGAATACCCGCGGAGGCCAGTTCGGCCGCCATCGAACGGGTCACCGACATCAACGCCGCCTTACTCGAGGCGTAGATGGACAATGCGGGCGCAAAGTTGAAGGCACCGACCGACACCATGTTCAGCACCGCCGCCGACGGGCTCTGCTTCAGATGCGGCAACGCGTGCTGCACCAGGAACACCGGGCCCTGCAGATTCACCGAATACGATTTCGTCCACGCCTGCGGTGTCATCTCACCGAGCGGTTGCGCCAGCGCGTTGGCCGCATTGTTGACCACCACGTCGACACCCCCGAACTCCGCGACGGTGGCCGATACCAGCTCACCGAGGGAGTCGGGATCACCCACATGGGTCGGCACCCCGAGGGCCTCACCGCCCAGCTCACGCAGCTGCGCAGCGGCCGCCGCGCAGGCGTCGGCCTTGCGGCTGGCCACCACCACCCGCGCGCCCGCCAGCACGAAGCCCTCGGCCAGCGCCAGCCCGATTCCACGGGTGCCGCCGGTGACGATCACGGTGCGATCCGACATGTCGAACAGTTGGTCAAAAGCGGTGCGATCCACGCCGGTCAGTAGACCAGATCGGCGTCGACCGGTCCCGGAGAAATCGCGTTGTGACGGGACAAGGCCACGGTGATCGAACGCCGCCACGTCACGCATTGGCGGGCCTCCGCTGTCAAAATCCGGGCGTGCGACTAATCTCAGTCGGAACCGGGCATACCTACCGCAAAGGTCGAACCCGTCACTCTGGAGGTGGAATGCAGATCGCTGGGCGCGGGTTCGGCAAAATTGCCGGTTCAGTTCTGCACCGCCGGAACTACACCGCCGCACGCAATATGCTGCGCGTGTACGAGCATCCCGGGCAGGTCTTCCGGCGGTACCTCACCGGCTCGGGCAGCTATCCCACCGACCTGCGGGTGCGCACCCCGCTGGGGTGGGTGACCCTGCGGCTCTACACAGCGCACGACCTGCTGACGGTCAACGAGATCTTCTGCCGATCCGACTACTACGCCGGCGTCGACGACCGCGTCATCGTCGATTTCGGTTCCAACATCGGCATTTCTGCGGCGTACTTCCTGTCCAGGAATCCGGAGGCCTTCACCTACCTGTTCGAACCCCTGCCCCGTAACATCGCGCGCCTGCAGGACAACCTGCGGCCGTTCGAGGACCGCTACACCCTTCAGGAAGTGGCGGTCGGCGTGGTCGACGGCGAGGTCGAGTTCGGCTGGGAGGAAACCGGCCGCTACGGTGGGGTGAATGCCGAGCTCGGCAATTCGCTGACCGTGACGTGCGTAAATTCCCAGCAGATTCTGCGGGACGTCATAGCAAAGCACGGCCATATCGACATCCTGAAGATCGATATCGAGGGATTGGAAGCGGCCGTCATCGGCAACATCCCGGTGGATTTGGCCCGGAACATCAAAAAACTCTACGTCGAATGGCTCTTCGCCGAGAATCCACTGGCGCAGACGCACACACTGCAACATTGGGGTGGAATAGCGCAATTCACCCTCAAGGGTCACTGAGCAGCGTCCGGTCGCTGGTGAACCGTCGCAGTTCGCCGCTGAGCGGATCGACGAATTCCAGCCGCTGCGCCAGCAGTTGCAGTGGCCGGCTGAAATCGTCGGCGGCCACCTCCCGCACGTGCGGGTACAGCGAATCGTTGACGATCGGCACGCCGAGCGAGGCCAGGTGCACCCGCAGTTGGTGGGTGCGCCCGGTCCGGGGCGTCAGTCGGTACAACCCGTCGCCGCGGCGCTCGACGTAGGTCTCGGCGTTCGGCTCACCCGGCACCTCGTAGGCCTGTAACCGGCCGCGTTCCTTGACGATCCGACTGGTCAGCAGTGTCGGCAGGGCGACTGCCGGCACGCCCTCGGTGCGGGCCAGGTAGGTTTTGCGCACCATTGCCGCGGCGAACAGTCGCTGGTATGCGCCCCGCACCTCACGGCGCGCGGTGAACAGCAACACCCCGGCGGTCAACCGGTCCAAGCGGTGCGCCGGGCTCAACTCGGGCATACCGAGCTCGCGGCGCAACCGCACCAGCGCGGTCTGCACGACGTGGCCCCCGCGCGGCATGGTGGCCAGAAAGTGCGGCTTGTCCACCACCACAATATCGTTGTCCCGGTACAGGATCGGCATCTCGAACGGGACCGGCACCTCCTCGGGCAGGTCACGATAGAGGTAGACGAAGGCACCCGGCGGCAGCACCGTCGAGGCGCCGACCACCGCGCCGTCCGCGCACACCACCTCCCCGGCAAGGACTTTGGCGGCCGCACGCTCGCCGAACCGGTCGGCCAGTTCGACGAGGACCGCGCCACCGCGCAGGCGAATCCGCGTCGGCCCCAGCCCGTCACGGTCGGGCAACGGGGCACTCAATCGAGCGGTACCGGTTCCAGAATCTCCGCGCGCGCCTCCGGCGCGGCCACCCGCAGCGCGTCCGCCGACTCGTCGTCGGGTTGCGTCTGCGACATCACCTCGGCCTCCACGCGGGCCAGATACGTGGCGACCTCGCGGTCGACATCCTCGGCACTCCAACCCAAGACGGGTGCCACGACTTCGGCGACCTCGCGGGCACAATCCACACCCCGGTGCGGATACTCGATGGAGATCCGCATCCGTCTGGCCAGGATGTCCTCCAGATGCAGCGCCCCCTCCGCGGCCGCCGCGTACACGGCCTCGACCTTCAGATACACCGGGGCCTCGGTGATCGGCTCCAGCAGTTCAGGTTTGACCACCCCATTTTCGGAGGCCATCGACAACACCTCGCCGATCAGCGACCCGTAACGGTCCAGCAGATGACGCACCCGGTAGGGGTGCAGGCCGTAGTGCGAGCCGACGTGCGAAGTCTGGTTGACCAACGCGAAATACCCATCGGCGCCCACCAGTGGCACCTTCTCGGTGATGGACGGCGCCACCCGGGTGGGCACGAACTCGGCGGCCGCGTCGATCGCGTCCTCGGCCATCACCCGATAGGTGGTGTACTTGCCGCCCGCGATCGCCACCAGCCCGGGCGAGGGCACCGCCACGGCATGCTCGCGCGACAGCTTCGATGTCGACTCACTCTCACCGGCCAGCAACGGGCGCAGGCCCGCGTACACGCCGTCGATATCGTCGTGGGTCAACGGGGTGGCCAGCACCTTGTTCACGTGACTGAGGATGTAGTCGATATCGGCCTTGGTCGCGGCCGGATGCGCAAGATCCAGATTCCAGTCGGTGTCGGTGGTTCCGATGATCCAGTGCGTCCCCCAGGGAATCACGAAGAGCACCGACTTCTCGGTGCGCAGGATGATCGCCACCTCGCTGACCACACGGTCGCGTGGGACGACGATATGCACACCCTTGGACGCCCGCACCCGGAACCGGCCGCGCTCCCTGGACAACGCCTGGATCTCGTCGGTCCACACCCCCGTGGCGTTCACCACGACATGTCCGTGCACCTCGGTCACCGCGCCACTCTCGGAGTCGCGCACCTTGACCCCGGTCACCCGGTCACCCTCGCGCAGCAGCGCCACCACCTGAGTGGACGTGCGCACCACCGCACCGTAGTGCGCGGCGGTGCGGGCCACCGTCATGGTGTGCCGGGCGTCGTCGACCACGGTGTCGTAGTAGCGGATCCCGCCGATGAGCGAACTCCGCTTGAGTCCGGGCGCCAGCCTCAGCGCGCCCGCCCGCAGCAGATGTTTCTGCGCCGGAACCGATTTCGCGCCGCCCAACTGGTCGTAGAGGAAGATGCCCGCCGCGACGTAGGGCCGCTCCCACAGCCGTTTGGTCAGCGGGAACAGAAATGGCAGCGGTTTGACCAGATGGGGCGCCAGCGTCGTCAGAGAGAGTTCACGCTCGTGCAGCGCCTCACGCACCAGACCGAACTCCAGCTGTTCCAGATAGCGAAGGCCGCCGTGGAACATTTTGGAGCTCCGGCTGGACGTGCCCGATGCGAAATCGCGGGCCTCCACCAGCGCCACCCGCAGCCCGCGGGTGGCCGCGTCCAGCGCCGCACCGGCACCGACCACACCACCGCCGATGACGACCACGTCGAACTGTTCGCTGCCGAGTCGCTCCCAGGCCGTCGCGCGCTGGGTGGGCCCGAGTTGAGCTTGACCATTGCCTGAGATCGGGTCAGTCACGTCTACGAGCCTACGTGCCGCGGCGACCCCGCGTGGGCCGCCACGGCACAGACCTCGCCGTTCGTCGAGGTCGGCTAGTCCAGATCGTCGTGGGCCATCAGCCGCCGCGCGGCCTCCACGATCGAGCCGGACAGCGAGGGATACACCGACAGGGTCTGGGCCAGGTCGGTCACCGTCAGGTTGTTCTGCACGGCGAGCGCGATCGGGAGGATCAGCTCGGAGGCGATCGGGGCGACCACCACGCCGCCGATCACCACGCCGGTGGCGGGCCGGCAGAAGATCTTGACGAAGCCGCGCCGCAGCAACGACATCTTCGCCCGGGCGTTGGTGGTCAACGGCAGCATCAACGTCCGCGCGGGCACCGCGCCGCTGTCGATCGCGGTCTGCGGGACGCCCACGGCGGCGATCTCCGGCCGGGTGAACACCGCCGCGGCCACCGTGCGCAGCCGAATCGGTGACACGCCCTCGCCGAGCGCGTGATACATCGCGATGCGGCCCTGCATGGCGGCCACCGAGGCCAGCGGCAGCAGTCCGGTGCAGTCTCCGGCGGCATAGATTCCCGGCGCCGAGGTACGCGAGACCCGGTCCACGCCCAGGTAGTTGCCCGGCCCGAGTTCGATGCCCACCCGCTCCAGGCCCAGCCCGCCGGTATTGGGCACCGAACCGACCGTCATCAGGGCGTGGCTTCCCTCCACGACCCGTCCATCGGCCATCGCCACCTTGATACCGCGCTCGGTGCGCGTCACCGATTCGGCGCGGGCGTTCTTGACCAACTGCACGCCACGTTCGGCGAAGGCTTCCTCCAGCACGGCGGCCGCATCGGAATCCTCGTGCGGAAGGATCTGGTCACGGCTGGCCACCACGGTGACCCTGACCCCGAGTTCGGTGTAGGCGCTGCAGAACTCGGCGCCGGTGACGCCCGAGCCGACGATGACCAGATGTTCGGGGAGTTCGGTGAGGTCGTAGAGCTGGCGCCAATTCAGGATGCGTTCGCCGTCGGGCCGGGCGTGCGGCAGCACCCGCGGGGTGGCACCCGTGGCGATGAGCACCACGTCGGCCTTGAGCACACCGGTCTTGCCGCCGTGGGTGGTGACCTTCACCCGGTGGGTGGCCATGCCCGGCACGTCGTCGACCAGCTCACCGCGCCCCTGCACCACGGAGACGCCCTGGCTGAGCAGCTGCGCGCCGATATCCGCCGACTGCGATCGGGCCAGCGTCTTGACCCTGTTGTGGATCTGGCCCAACGAGATCTTGGCGTCATCGATGGCGATGTCGAAGCCCAGCCCGTTGGCCCGGCGCAACTCGGTACGCACACCGGTGGAGGCGATGAACGTCTTGGACGGGACACAGTCGAACAGCACGCAGGCGCCGCCGATACCGTCGGAGTCGACGACGGTCACCTGGGCGGCTTCGGGTCCGCGGGCCGCGGCGACGAGGGCTGCCTCATAGCCGGCGGGGCCGCCGCCGATGATCACGATGCGGGTTGCCACGTGACAAACGTAGTGGGTCGGTGCGTGCGAGCCCACTCGGCTGACCCAATCCCCCGGGTCGCTGCGCTCCCGCCCGCCGGACCGCATAAAGTTGGGCGCGTGCCGCTCTACGCCGCTTACGGATCCAACATGCATCCGGAACAGATGCTGCAGCGAGCTCCGCATTCACCGATGGCGGGCACCGGCTGGCTGTACGGCTGGCGGCTGACCTTCGGCGGTGAGGACCTCAGCTGGGAAGGCGCGTTGGCGACCCTGGTCGAGGATCCGCTGTCCCGGGTGTTCGTCGTGCTCTACGACGTCACCCCCGAGGACGAGGAGAACCTGGACCGCTGGGAGGGGTCCGAGCTCGGCTTCCACAAGAAGATCCGCTGCCGGGTGGACCGGCTGACCTCGGACACCACCACCGACCCGGTGCTGGCCTGGCTGTACGTGGTCGACGCCTGGGAGGGCGGAGTGCCCTCGGCACGCTATCTGGGCGTGATGGCCGACGCCGCGGAGATCGCCGGCGCACCCGCGGAATACGTGCACGATCTGCGCATCCGCCCCGCCGGCAATGTCGGGCCGTAACCCTTCTGACGCGAGCGACCGTGTCTGTACACGGACACACCGCAGCACGCGACATTTTGTGGTCACTCAGGCGGCCGCCCGGCACAGCTGCCGTTGCAGACGCGCCACCAACGCGCCCGGCCGGTAGCGCACGTCCTCGAAGAGGATCGGCACCGACACCCAGCCGGCGTCTTGAACGGCCGCCAGTCTGCGGCGATCTCGACGCATCTCCTCGGGCCCGCTGTGCCAGCTCACCCCTTCGTATTCCGCGGCCACACGCACATCCGGCCACGCAAAGTCGAGTCGCCGCGAATCGCCGTTGCCGTCGATGATCGCGTACTGCAGTTCCGGCGGCGGCAATCCACCGTCGAGCATCACGAGCCGGGCTTCGCTCTCCATCGGCGACTCCGCTCTCGGGTCGGCAAGGGGAATCAGCTGCCGGACGGCGACGATCCCGCGCCGGCCGGCCTGCGCCATCGCAGCATCCCAGAGTTGCGGGCGGGCGCACCGGTTGCTGCGCAGCGCGGCATCGAGGGTGGCCAGCGCGCGACCCCGCGCCAGTGACCGGGCGACCTCCACCGCCGTCCACGCCGGCGCCGTCGCGGGCCTGCCCGCAACTTCGATGAGCGGTGCACCGTCGCGCCGGTGAACCACCAGACCGTCGGCGCTGCGCAGCCGGCACCGGGCTGGGCTGAGCACATGCAGCTCGGCCGGTTCCTCGGTGTCGAAACCGAAAGCCATCGCCGCCGTGGCGAGGCATACGGGAACCATGGTCCCGCATGACAAGTCGAGACCTCTCAGCAGCATTCCTCGGTCCGGTTCCGCGCGGCAGTAGATGCCATGCCACAGCCTGGTCAATGATCCGCAGGCGATCGCGTACTCGAATCCGCGTCGGGTGACGTGCTGCAGGATCTGTCCACTGCTGGCAACGCCACCCTGCCGGTCGAAGAGTTCAGCGAGCGCATCGGGCACGCCCACGATCGTCGGCGACGCAGCTCCCTCGGCGACAGGGTGGCGAGCCGATCTGTGGATGGCGTCGCGATTGTGCATAACCGACGTCGGCGAGCGACCCCAAACTGTCCTGGATCACGGCGTGCCGGCGTACCGACACGGTCGCTCGCGACTCAGAAACCGGCGGACTGCTCGATCAGGTTCACCATGGTGCGCACCCCGACCGCCAGCGCACGTTCGTCCAGGTCGAAGGTCGGCTGGTGCAGATCCAACTGTGGACCGTGCCCCGACCACACACCCAGGCGCGCCATCGCGCCGGGCACCTCCTCCAGGTACCAGGAGAAGTCCTCGCCACCCCCGGACTGGTGGGTATCGGCCAGCGCGCTCGGCCCGAGCGCCTCGATCGCGTGGGTGAGGATGCGGGTGGAGATTTCCTCGTTGACGACCGGCGGTACACCCCGGCGGTAGTTCACGCTGTACTCCACGGCCAGCGGCGCCAGTAGCGACGAAACAATCTCGCCGACAAGCGATTCCAGCGTCAGCCAGGTTTCCCGACTGGCCGTCCGGATGGTTCCGGCCAGCGTGCCGGTCTGTGGAATCGCGTTGGCCGCGACACCGGCGTTGACCGCACCCCACACCATCACGGTGCTCTTGCGCGGATCGATGCGTCGGGAGAGCACCCCGGGCACGCCGGTGATCAAGGTGCCCAGCGCGTACACCAGGTCGCCGGTGAGGTGCGGGCGCGATGTGTGCCCGCCCGGCGAATGCAGGGTGATCTCGATCGAGTCGGCGGCGGAGGTGATCGGGCCCAACCGCACCGCGACCTTGCCCACCTCCAACCGCGGATCGCAGTGCAACGCGAAGATGCGCGCCACGCCGGCCACCGCACCGGCCGCAACCGCGTCGATCGCGCCACCGGGCATGAGTTCCTCGGCCGGCTGGAAGATCAGCCGCACACCCACCGGCAGCTCGGGCGCCGAGGCCATCGCCAGCCCCGCCCCGAGCAGCACGCTGGTGTGCCCGTCGTGCCCACAGGCGTGGGCGACACCGGCAACGGTGGACGAGAACGGCAGACCGGTGCGTTCGGCCATCGGCAGCGCGTCCATATCGGCTCGCAGCGCGATCCGCGGACGATCCTCAGGGCCGAAGTCACAGGTCAGGCCCGTGCCGCCGGGCAGAACCTTCGGGTTCAGACCCGCGTCGGCCAGCCGGGTGGCCACGAACTCGGTGGTCGCGAACTCCTGGCGGCCGAGTTCGGGATGGGCGTGGATATGACGGCGCCATCCGATCAGCTCGTCGTGGTGGGCGGCCAGCCACGCCTCGGTGTGTTCGCGCAGCGTCATGACGCCCTCCGCCGGGCCTGTGCCTGGATCACCCGGTCGCGTTCGGCACCGTTCTCGGCCAGCGCGACAACGGTGCGCGCCAGCATGATCGAACCGTCGATGACCGCTTTGTCCGCGCTGGGCCCGGCGGCCGCGGCGGCGAACTCCTGCTGATGCAGCGAGGCCCCGCCGGCATCGATGCCCACCACCGGGTGGATCCCCGGCAACAGCTGGGTGACATTGCCCATATCGGTACTGCCCAACGGCAAGGCCGCCTCCAATTCCACCGGCAGCGGGTGCCGGCCGTTGCGAACCATCTCCGCCCGGAACACCTCGGCCAGGAACGGGTCCGGAGACAGCGCGTCATAGGGTGGTGCGGTCTCGGCGACGGTGTGCTCACAGCCGGTCGCCACCGCCCCGGCGGCGAAGCAGCCGGCCATCCTGGCTTCCAGGGCGCGCAGCGATTCCATGTCAGTGGCCCGCATGGTGTAGCGCAACTCGGCGTGCGCGGGAATGACATTGGTGGCCTGCCCGCCGTCGGTGACGATGCCGTGCATCATCTGGCCCGGGGCGAGCTGCTGACGCAACAGCCCCACGGCCACTTGCGCGACGGTGACGGCGTCGGCGGCGTTGACACCCAGATAGGGGGCCACCGCGGCATGTGATTCGCGGCCGGTGTAGTTGACCGCCACCTCGGAAAGCGCCAGCGAGCGGGCCGCCGCGATATCGGCGGGACCAGGGTGCAGCATCACCGACACGGCGATGTCGTCGAACGCTCCGGCGTTGAGCAACAACACCTTTCCCCCGCCGGCCTCCTCCGCGGGAGTTCCGATGAGCACGACCGTGAGATCCAGCTGGTCGGCCACCTCGGCGAGTGCCAGCGCGGTGCCCACCGCCGACGCCGCGATGATGTTGTGCCCGCAGGCGTGCCCGATCCCGGGCAGCGCATCGTATTCCGCGCAGATACCGATCACCAGCGAGCCGCTGCCGTACACGGCGCGAAACGCGGTGTCGAGATCGCCGGGAGCGTCCTGGATACCGAAACCGCGTTCGGCCACCAATGCCTTGGTCTTCGCGCAGCTGCGGTGCTCGGCGAACGCGAGTTCCGGTTCGGCGTGAATATCGTGGGATAGCGCGACAAGGTCACCGCTGCGGCGGTTGACGGCGTCCTCGACGCTCGACGACGCGGTGACCGGGGACATCCTGGCAGTATCTCACTCGTGTCAGATCCACAGTCGGCCGCCAATGCCGCCGCCACCGCGATCAGGGAACGGACCGGTGTGCCGGCCCACGATGTGGCCGTGGTGCTCGGCTCGGGGTGGGCCCCCGCGCTGGAGGCGCTGGGTACGCCGACGGCCTCGGTACCGATGGCCGACCTGCCGGGCTTCACCCCGCCCACCGCGGCCGGACACGGCGGTCAGGTGCATTCGGTGCTGATCGGCGCGCGCCGGGCGCTGGTGCTCGTCGGGCGCATTCACGCCTATGAGGGCCACGACCTGCGACATGTGGTGCATCCGGTGCGCACCGCCTGCGCGGCGGGTGCCGACACCGTCATCCTCACCAACGCCGCCGGCGGGCTGCGCCCCGAGTACGGGGTGTGCCAGCCGGTGCTGATCAGCGATCACCTGAACCTGACGGCCCGTTCCCCGTTGGTCGGGGCGCAGTTCGTGGACCTGGTCGACGCCTACTCCCCTCGGCTGCGCACGATCGCCCGCTCGATCGACGCCACGCTGCCCGAGGGCGTCTACGCCGGGCTGCCGGGCCCGCACTACGAGACGCCCGCGGAGATCCGGATGCTGCGCACCCTGGGCGCTGACCTGGTCGGCATGTCGACGGTGCACGAGACGATCGCCGCTCGCGCCGCGGGTGCCGAGGTGCTGGGTGTGTCGTTGGTGACGAATCTGGCGGCCGGGATGACCGGCCTGCCGCTCAGCCACGACGAGGTGCTCGACGCCGGCCGGCAGGCCGCGACGCGGATGGGTGACCTGCTGGCAGCGGTGATCGCGGCGCTGTGAGCTATTCGGTCAGATAGCGCTGCAGGGTCGGCCCGATCCAGTCGACTACCTCACCGCGGGTCATCTCCGCCAACGGACCGAACGCCAGCACGTAGCGGCACAGGGCCATCCCGAGCACCTGCGAGGCGGCCAGACTCGCCCGCAGGGGGGCTTGCCGTGAATCGCCGAGCGCCTTGCCGATGACCGGCGCGAGTTGGGCGGCGAAGATGGTGCGCATCCGTTCGGCCACGGCGTCGTTGGTCACACCGGCGCGAAGCAGGATGAGTAGCGCCTCGTCGCGTTCCCACCGTTGCACGAAATGTTCGGCCAGCGCGGCGCCGAGTTGCTCGACGGGCACCACCGACAGGTCGGGCAGTTCGAGATCGAATTCGGCGGCGGCGGCGAACAGGCCTTCTTTGTTGCCGAAGTAGCGCATCACCATGGCCGGATCGATGCCGGCGTCGGCCGCGATGGCGCGGATGGTGGCGCGCTCGTAACCCTCCGCGGCGAAGCGCTCCCGCGCCGCGGCCAGGATTGCCGCCTTGGTCTCGGTGCCGGGACGCCGCATATCAACGATCGTAGGCCAACACCCGTTGACTTACCGCATCCGCACCCCTAACGTGGTCAACACATGTTGACCAACGCTTGTTGACCTAGGAGGAGAGATGACCACCGAAGAGACGGACGTCCTGGTGGTGGGCGCCGGGCCGGTCGGCCTGACCGCCGCGATCGTGCTCACCCAGCGGGGACACGCGGTGACGGTGCTCGACAGCCAGACCGAAGGTGCCAACACCTCACGCGCGGCGGTGGTGCACTCGCGCACGCTGGAACTGCTCGAGCCCTACGGCGTGACACCCGAACTGGTCGCCCGGGGCGTCCACATCCCGACCTTCGCCATCCGCGACCGCGATGACCTGCTGATGTCCATCCCGTTCGACACACTGCCGACGCCCTACCCGTACACCCTGATGATCTCGCAGGCCGAAACCGAATCCCTGCTCCTGAAACGCCTGCACGACCTCGGCGGACGGGTGACCCGTCCGGCCACGGTGAGCGCCGTCGACCAGGGACCCGACGGTGTTACCGCAACGCTGCGCGACGGTCAGCGCCTACCTGCCCGCTACCTGATCGGCGCGGACGGCGTGCGCAGCACGATCCGCGAACAGATCGGAAGCGCCTTCACCGGCAGCACCTACGCCGAGTCCTTCGTACTGGCCGACGTGCGGCTGTCCGGCGGCGTCCCGGTCGACGAGGTGATTCTCTATTTCGCCCCGGCCGGCCTCATGGTCCTCGCTCCGTTGCCGGATGACCGCTACCGCATCGTGGCCACCGTCGACGACGCCCCAGAGGTGCCCGATGGCGCCTTCGTGCAGCGGTTGCTCGATGAGCGCGGACCGCGATCCCGCTCGGCCGTGGTGCACGACGTGCAGTGGGGCTCTCGGTTCCGGGTACATCACCGCGTCGCCGACAGCTTTCGCGCCGGGCGGATCTTGCTCGCCGGCGACGCCGCGCATGTCCATTCTCCGGCCGGCGGACAAGGCATGAATCTCGGCATCGAGGACGCCGTGACGGCCGCCGAGTGCGTGTCCCGTGCGCTGCTCGGTGACGGGCGCACAGCGCTGGCGGGCTACGACACCCAGCGCCGCCAGACCGCCGAGCGCGTGGTGCGGCTGGCCGATCGACTCACCGGGCTGGCCACGCTGTCCGCCCGCGGACGCCCGCTGCGCAACGCGGCGCTGCGGGTGGTCGGCACGGTGCCGGCACTGCGCCGCCGCCTCGCGCTGCAGCTGTCCGGACTGGACCGGCGATGAAGATCGTCGATGAGGAGCACGCGGTGCCGGTCACGCTCACCGCGCCCAACCACTCCGGATACCTGCTGATCGCTGCGGAGATAGGCCGGTGGGCCGGGCCTTTCCCGTGGCCGAGTCGATCGCGCCGGCAGCTGCTCGCACGCGCGGCCGAGTGGTGCACAGAACTCACGCACCGCGACGACGTGCTGGAGGCGGTCGCATTCGGCGGCGCACTCCGACCGCCCGGGGCGGGCGCCGCGCTGCTGGCGCGCGCCGGTGCCCGCCCGGCCCGACACGACCTCGTGGTCCTGATCCGGACCGCCGATATCGACGCCGTCGACGCGGTACGCACCGACGCCACCGTCCGCGCCCTGGGCGCCGACATCGAACGCATCGCCCGGTACGGCTACCGCGTCGGCGCCGGTAACGCGGCCCGTATCGCCGACGTCGACCACGGCCGCAATCACTGGTTCTTGTTCAACTACTTTCACTGCGAGGACGCCGGGACCGTAGTCGAGGTGTGGAGGTACACGGCCGGCTGGTTCCAGCGGCGTACCGCGCTGCCGAACTCGACCCTGCTGCGGCCGCTGCCCGGCGAACCCGAGGACTACCGCGTCATCAACCATGCCAGCTGGCCGCGGCTGCGCGACTTTCTGCCGGCGCTGCTGTTGCACCCCGAGTTCCGGTCGTTCGTGCTCGCCAACTTCGCGGCCAACGGCGTGGCCGCGCAGCCGATCATCTACCGGCGCCGGGGCCCGCGTGATCGACTCACACGCCGAGGGCGGCGCGGGGGCGGAGCCGCTCGCTGAGCCACGCGATCGCCCTGGCCATCAACGGCGCGGCGAACAACATCATCAGGATGCGCACCACCTGCGCGGCGATGATGAAGGTGACGTTGGAACCGGTCTCGACCGCGGTGGCCAGCACCGCATACACCCCGCCCGGGCTGGTGGCCAGATACCCCTCCAGCGGGCTCAGGCCGGCGAGCTGGGCCAGCAGCGCTCCGAGTCCGGCGGTGGCCACGGTCAGCACCACGATCAGCGCCACCGCCGCAGGCAGCGTGCGACCGACGGCGCGTAGCGAATCACGGGTGAACGCCACGCCGGCCTGCCATCCGATCACCAGATAGCCGATCTGGACCAGCACGAACGGCACGCTCACATCCAACGGAGTTGCGCTCAGTTGCAGTACCACCGTCAATGCCAGTGGCCCGAGCAGGCCGGCCCCGGGCAACCGGATCAGCTTGGCGGCGGTGCCCCCGACCAGCGCCAGGCCCGCGATCACCAACACGTTGAGATACCACGGGGCCGTGGCGAGGTGGTCTGCCGGCATGCCGTGGTGGGTCCGCTCGGCGCGATAGATCAGGGTGACGGCGACCGGCATGGACGCCGTCACCAGCGCCACCCGCAGGTACTGCACGACGGCAACCACGCGGTCATCGGCACCGAGTTCGCGGGCGATGGCCACCAGCCCGGAGGCCCCGCCGGCCACCATCGCCAGTGACCCGGTCAGCGGGCTGATATCGCGGCGCAGCCCCAGCAGGATCCCGAACAGCACGCTGACCAGCAGCGTCGCCAGCGCAACGCCGAGCACGAGCAGCCAGTGCGGCCTGAGCGCACCGACGGCGTCCCGCGAGACCATGGTGCCGATGTACACGCCGAGCACCCCTTGGGCGGCGATGCCCATCCTTCGCGGAACCGCCGCGGGGGCCAGGTTCGACAGCGCGAGCACGATGCCCACCACCAGGGCGGCGAACAACCCGGCCGAGGGCACGCCGAGCGCGGTGAGCGCGACCGTGGCCGCCACGCTGACCACCGCCAGCAGCATCCATCTCGCCGCCCCGCGCCACATCCGCCTCACCACCCGCTCCTCTCAATAGCAAGTATGCCCTTGTCTTTATCACGCAACAAACTGGCACTTTCGAAAGTATTGATGAGGTATAACTTGTTTTATGGCTCGGCCCGCATCGCAGCAGGACACCTCCACAGCAACCCAATTGCGGGAGTCGGTGATGGCGGTCGCCCGCCAGCTGCGCCGCCACCGGCCCGACCACGGCCTCACCCAGAGCCAGATACAGGTGCTCGCGGAGGTGACCCGCACCGGAGCCTCCACCCCCGCCGAACTCGCCGCGCGGATGCACGTGCGCGTGCAGTCCCTCACCGACAGCATCAACGGGCTGTCCGCCGCCGGACTGGTGTCCCGCCGCGCCGATGCCGCCGACCGCCGCCGCCAGCTCGTCGAACTCACCGAGCAGGGAGCGGCCCTGCTGGCCGCCGACCGTGCCGAACGCGACGCCTGGCTGGACGCCGCCATGCGGCAGAACCTGACCGAGCTCGAGTTCGGACTGCTGCTGCTGGTGGCACCGGTGCTGCGCAAGCTGGCCGATGCCGAAGCGGGCACAATCGGGGCATGACCTCGGCGCAGGACTGGATCGCCCACGACCCCGACCCGGTCACCGCAGCGGAGCTGGCGTCCTGTGACGCCGCGGAGATCGCGCGGAGGTTCGCCCATCCGCTCACCTTCGGCACCGCCGGCCTGCGGGGCCCCCGCCATGGCGGACCCGACGGCATGAACACCGCGGTGGTGTTGCGCACCACCTGGGCGCTGGCCCAGGTCCTCAAGGCTCGCTGCTTGGGCGGCTCCCAGGTGGTCGTGGGCCGTGATGCTCGCCACGGATCCGAGGAGTTTGCCGCAGCAGCAACAGAAGTACTTGCCGCCGAAGGATTTTCGGTCATCTCTCTCTACACGCCGGCACCGACACCGGTGGTGGCGTTCGCGGTACGGCACCTTGGGGCCGCGGCAGGCGTGCAGATCACCGCCTCGCACAACCCGCCGGCCGACAACGGTTACAAGGTCTTCCTCGACGGCGGACTGCAGATCATCTCCCCCACCGACCGCGAGATCGAATCGGCGATCGTCCGCGCGCCGCACGCCGACGAAATCGGCCGGGTGCCGGTGGAACCGAGCGGGACCGATATCGTCGCGGCCTACCTCGAACGAGCCGCCGCGGTGCGCCGCGCAACCGGATCGGTCCGGGTGGCGCTCACCCCGATGCACGGCGTGGGCGGTGAATTCGCCTTGGATGCCTTGGCATTGGCCGGTATCGACGATGTGCACGTGGTCGAGGCCCAATTCGCCCCCGATCCCGATTTCCCGACCGTGGCCTTCCCCAACCCGGAGGAACCCGGCGCGACCGACCTGCTGCTGACGCTGGCCGCCGAGGTGCGCGCCGAGGTGGCCGTCGCCTTGGATCCCGATGCGGACCGCTGCGCGGTGGGCATCGCAGACCGCGCGGGCTGGCGCATGCTGACCGGCGACGAAACCGGTTGGTTGCTCGGCGATTACCTGCTTTCCCTGCAGCGGGATCCGTCCTCGGCACTGGTGGCCAGCACGGTCGTGTCGTCCCGGATGCTGGCGGCCATCGCCGCGAGTTATGGTGCGCACCATGCCGAGACGCTCACCGGATTCAAATGGCTGGCCCGCGCCACCGCCCCGGGTGCCGACCTGATCTATGCCTACGAGGAGGCCATCGGGCATTGCGTCGATCCGGACGCCGTGCGCGACAAAGACGGAATCAGCGCGGCGGTGCTGATCTGTGATCTGGTGGCGGCGCTGCGCACGCAGGGCCGCACCGTCCCCGACGCGCTCGACGATCTGGCTCGACGCCACGGCGTGCACGTCACCGCGGCGGTCTCGCGGCGGGTCCAGGACGCGGGCGCGGCGATGGCCGCGCTGCGCACCGACCCCCCGCTCGCGCTCGCCGGTATGCCGGTACGCATGCAGGATCTGGACGGGCAAGCCGGTCAACGGCGCACCGATGCACTGGTATTCACCGGCGACGGTATCCGCGTCGTCGTGCGTCCCTCGGGCACCGAGCCGAAGCTGAAATCCTATATCGAGGTGCGCTGCGCACCCACCGCGGACGTGGCCGCCGCCCGGGCCCGGGCGGCAACGCTGCGCGCCGAACTGGTGGCCGCCGCCGCGCGCTGGTGAGCCCTCAGCGCGGCCCGAACTGCCGGTCCCCGGCGTCGCCGAGTCCCGGAACGATATAGGCGATCTCGTTGAGCCCGTCGTCGACGGTCGCGGTGACCAGCGTCATCGTGGGTGCCGCCTTCTCCAGCGCGGCAATGCCTTCCGGCGCGCACACCACACACACTGCGGTGATGTCGACAGCGCCACGTGCACGCAACAGATTGACGGTGTGCACCATCGACCCGCCCGTCGCCAGCATCGGGTCGAGCACGAAAACCGCACGGGAACTGAGATCCTCGGGCAGCGATGCCAGATACGGCGCCGGCTGGTGGGTGTCCTCGTCGCGGGCCATTCCGACGAAACCGACCTGCGCCTCGGGGATCAACGCGTGCGCCTGATCCACCATGCCCAGGCCCGCCCGCAGCACCGGCACCAGCAGCGGCGGATTGGCCAACCGTGCGCCGGTGGTCTCGGTGAGCGGTGTGCTCACCGTGATCGGCTCGGTCACCGCGTCACGGGTCGCCTCATAGATCAACATCAGGGTCAAGTCGCGCAATGCCGCGCGGAACGCCGCGTTGTCGGTGCGTTCGTCGCGCAGGGTGGTCAGCCGGGCAGCGGCCAGCGGGTGGTCGACGACGCGCACATCCATGAGCCAAAAGATTAGTGGAACCCCACGCCCCCGGCGCGCGTCATAACCACATGATCGCTGATACCGCGGCCATCGGTGCCGCCCGCGCCGGCCTGGCTCACCGAGCCGCCGAGTTCGACGTCATTGCCACCGCGCTGCCCGGCGCCACCGAAGCATGCGTCGGCGTCCTCGGCCCGGTGGGTGCGGACTTTCTGGCCGCGCTGTCCGCCGCGTTGGCCGATACGGCGCACGCGGTGAGCGGGTTGGGCGCCGACCTTGCCGGGGCCGGGCACACGGCCGCCGCCACCGCCGCCGCGTACACCGACGCCGAGCACCGGGCCGACCGGCGCGTCACCACACTCGGCGGCTGATATGCCCGCCCTCGCCACCACGCTCAGCGCGCCGCTGCACCAGCTGCTCGCTCTGGTCGGGTCCAGTGCGCCGGGACCGCCTGCGGCGGCGCTGAGCGGATTGGCCCAGCAGCTGGACGCCGCCGCCGCGGCGACCACCCGCACGGGTGAGCTGATGCTGACCTCCTGGGGCGGTATCGCGGCGACCTCGGCGGCCGAACGCCTGGGCCGCGCCGTCGCGACCGCCCGCGCGTTGGGAGACCGGGTCGACGCGCTGGGTGACGAGGTCGCCGCCGCCGCCGAGTCGGTCGCGCGGGTCCGCGCCGCGCTGGTGGACCTCATCGCCGATTTCGAGGCTCGCGCCGCGGCACTGGAGGCCCAACTGGACCGCCCTGGCGCCGCCGGGCAGCTCGTCGACGAGGCCCGCCGGGCCCTGGACCGCGCGCTGCGGATGCTCGACGAACTGCGCGCCGAGCTCGGCACCGGGGCGCAGCATGTCGCGGGCCACGCGCCGGCACGCACAATGCCCGCGGGTCTGAACAGCCCGCCCGCCGCCCTCGGCATGGGCGCCGGCGGCGGATCGGGACCTGGTTCGGCACCGGGTTCCGCGCTGAGTGCGCCGTTGACCAAGGCCGCCGTCACCGGGGCCGCCACGACCGAGGCCGCGTTCACCGCGTTGCGCACCGACACCCCGGATGCCGCCCAGTTCGGTGCGGGGGTCGCGGTCACGCTGCCCGACGGCAGCACCGCCATGGCGCCCAACGCCACGGCCGCCAGCGCCGTGCGGCACGCGCTCACCCAACTCGGCGTGCCATATCAGTGGGGTGGGACGACGGCCGGCGTCGGGCTGGATTGCAGCGGGCTGACCCAGTGGGCCTATCGCGAGGCCGGTCTGAACATTCCCCGGCTGGCCCAGGAGCAGGATATCGGCGCAGCCGTCGACGCCGGCTCGCTGCGTCCGGGTGACCTGGCCGTATGGGATGGCCACGTGGCCATGGTGGTGGGCAACGGGGTGATGGTGGAGGCCGGTGACCCGGTCCAGTTGTCCGCGATCAGAACCAGCAACGCCGGGCAGGGGTTCCAGGGGTTCTGGCGGCCCACCGCATGAGCGTCGATGCGCTGCGCCACACTTTCGAGACCACCGTCGCACAGCTGCGCGCCCACGCCGACACCCTCGAGCGGATCGCCGCCGAGCTGACAGATGAACCGGACAAAGTGCGTCTGCTCGACCGTTTTGGAGGGCGACCCTCCGAAGACCCCAGCTGACATCGTTACGCTGTGCGCCATGGCGGCTGAGATCGTGCCGGTCCGGATCGGACTGACCAATGGCGACCTGTACACCCTGTGGGCACCGCGCTGGCGCGACGCCGGCGACGAATGGGAGGCATTCCTCGGCAAGGGCGAGGACATCTTCGCCTTCGAATCGGTCGCCGACCTGGCGGCGTTCGTGCGCACCGACAGCGACAACGACCTCACCGATCACCCCGCATGGGAAAAACTCACCCAGGCCAATGCGCACCGGTTCGCCCCCGCCGAGGACCAGCAGCACGACCTGATCGGGGTGCCCGAACTCGTCGCCGAGAAACCCAGCGAGGAATCCGTCGCGACGCTGCGCCGCGCCCTGGGGTTCGTGTCGTCCATCGGGTCGGTCTGCGATCTGCCCACCGTGACCAAGATGTTCAACGGCAATCCCGTACTCGGCACCATCGGCGGCGGCCTCGAGGCGTTCAGCGGCCGCGCCGGACGCAAGCGGTGGGCCGAGATCGAGGCGGTCATCGGCCGGGCCTGGGACGGTGTCATCGACGCCATCGACGAACTGGTCAAGACCCCCGACGTTCCCGAGGCGGAGTCGGCCAAGGCCGAAGCCGAACTGGCCGAGCCGGCCCCCGAGATCGACGACCTGATCGTCGACGACGAGGACGACGACGACGAGGTGATCATCGACGGCGAGGTGGACACCGAGCAGGAGAGCGAGGCACTCGAAGCCGAGGCCGAGCGCCAGGTCCTTGGCAGCGACAAGGACTTCTGGACCCAGGTCGGTATCGACCCGATCCGCGTCATGACCAGCAGCGGCACCCTGTACACGCTGCGCTGCTATGTCGGTGACGATCCCCGGTTCCTGGGCCGCAACGGTCGCATCAGTGTGTTCAGCTCCGAACGCGCGCTGGCCCGGTACCTGGCCGACGAGCACGAGAGCGACCTGTCCGGATTCAGTTCCTACGAGATCATCCGCACCGCGGCGACCGACGGTTCGCTGCGCGTCGAGGTGACCGAGGAGAACGTCTACGTGTTGTCCGGATTGGCCGACGATATCGCCGACGGCCCCGAGGCGGTGGACCGCGATCAGCTCGACCTGGCCCTGGAGTTCCTCAGAGACGTCGGCGATTACGCCGAGGACCCCATCGTGGCGAAGGCGCTGGACAGCGATCAGCCGTTGGGCGCCTTCGTCGCCCACGTGTTGGACCCCGCCCAACCCAAGCCCAAGGGTTCGCCGGTCGAGGCGGTCGACCAGTGGGAAGAGCTGGAACGCTTCGTCGAATCCCGGCTCCGCCCCGAGTGATTTGTGGAGTTTCAGCCGCCATGGTGACGGCTGAAACTCCACGAATCGTCAGCCGATGAGCACCGCGTACCGCGGCTTGATCACCCCGTCGATGAGTGCGAGGCGCTCGTCGAAATGCAGGAACGACGACTTCATCGCGTTGATGGTGAACCGCTCCAGGTCACTCCAGCCGTAGCCGAACGCCTCCACCAGGCGCATCATCTCCTGGCTCATGGTGGTGTCGCTCATCAGCCGGTTGTCGGTGTTCACCGTGACCCGGAACCGGGCGCGCGCCAGCAGGTCGAACGGATGCTCGGCGATGCTGTCGACGGCGCCGGTCTGCACGTTCGAGCTGGGACACAGTTCCAGCGGGATTCGCTTGTCCCGCAGCAGCGCGGCCAGCCGGCCCAGCTCGAAGGTGCCGTCCTCGGTCACCGTGATGTCGTCCACGATGCGCACGCCGTGGCCCAGCCGGTCCGCGCCGCAGAACGCGATGGCCTCGTGGATGGACGGCAACCCGAAAGCCTCACCCGCGTGAATGGTGAAGCGCGCGTTGTTGCCTCGCATGTACTCGAAGGCATCGAGGTGGCGGCTCGGCGGGTAGCCGGCTTCCGCCCCGGCGATGTCGAATCCGACCACGCCGCGGTCGCGGAACCGTACCGCCAGTTCGGCGATCTCCCGGGACCGTGCGGCGTGCCGCATCGCGGTGACCAGACAACGGACCACGATCGCGCGGCCCGCGGCGGCGGCCGCTTTCTCCCCGGCGGCGAAACCGTCGAGCACCGCGTCGACCACCGCGTCCAGCGACAGACCGCCATCGATGTGCAGTTCGGGGGCAAAACGGATCTCCGCGTAGACGACGTTGTCCTCGGCCAGGTCCTCGACGCATTCGTAGGCCACCCGGTACAGCGCATCCGGCGTCTGCATCACCCCGACGGTGTGCGCGAACGGCTCCAGATAACGCACCAGCGAACCGCTGTGTGCAGCCGTGCGGAAGAAGGTCGCCAGCTCGTCGGCGTCATCGGCCGGCAGCTGGTCATAGCCGACCTCGTGGGCGAGCTCCAGCACCGTGGCCGGCCGCAGACCACCGTCGAGGTGGTCATGCAGTAAGGCCTTGGGAGCCTGGCGGATGAGGTCCAACGTCAATGGCGTACTCATCTACCCATCTTGCCCGCGCCGGGGCCGTTCGGCAGCCGAGTTCACCCAAGTGTCGCCGACCCGACCGCTAACCGATGCGGTCGATGATCAGCGGGCCGAGCACCGGTGCCACCGCGCCGACCGTCCACCCGCCCTCGAGTTCGGCCCGTGCCGGCGCCAGGCGCTCGGGGGTGTCGGTGTACAGCGTGAACAGCGTCTCCCCGGCGGCGACGGGTTCGCCGGGTCGGCGGTGGATCTGCACACCCGCACCCGGCTGAACCGGGTCCCCCGGCGCGGCCCGGCCGGCGCCGAGACGCCAGGCCGCCATGGCGACGGCCATCGCGTCGATATCGCCCATCACACCGCCGGCGGGCGCCGGCACCGTCTCGGCATGAGCCCCGATCGGCAGCGGGGCGGACAGATCACCGCCCTGCGCGGTGACCAGCGCCCGGAACCGGTCCATCGCGGTGCCGTCGGCCAACGTCTGGGCCGGATCCACCCCGTCGATACCCGCGGCGTCGAGCATCTCTGCGGCCAGTGCCAGCGTCAGCTCGACCACATCCGGCGGGCCGCCGCCGGCCAGCACCTCCAGTGACTCCGCCACCTCCACGGCGTTGCCGACCGCCCGGCCCAGCGGCCGGTTCATATCGGTCAGCAGTGCCCTGGTCGGGACTCCGGAGTCGTTGCCGAGCGCGACCATGGTCGCGGCCAGCTCGCGGGACTCGGCCTCGGTTTTCAGAAACGCCCCGCGGCCCACCTTGACGTCGAGGACCAGAGACTGCGCGCCCTCGGCGAGCTTCTTGCTCATCACCGAACTCGCGATCAGCGGCAGCGACTCGGTGGTCGCCGTCACGTCGCGCAGGGCGTAGATCAGGCGGTCGGCGGGGGCCAGGTCGCCGGCGGCGAAGATGGCGGCGCCGATATCGGACAGTTGTTGCCGGATACGGGCTTTGGACAGTTCCGCGGTGAAACCGGGGATCGCTTCCAGCTTGTCCAGGGTGCCCCCGGTGTGGCCGAGTCCGCGTCCGGCGGCCTGCGGCACCGCGGCGCCACACGCCAGGACCACCGGTACTAGCGGGATGGTGATCTTGTCACCGACCCCGCCGGTGGAATGCTTGTCCACCAGCGGACGCCCCAACTCACCGAAATCGAACCGGTCACCCGAGGCGATCATGGCCGCCGTCCATCGGCTGATCTCCGGGGACGTCATCCCGCGCAGGAAGATCGCCATCAGCAGCGCCGACATCTGCTCGTCGGCGACCCGGCCATCGGTGTAGGCCGCGATCACCCAGTCGATCGCGGCGTCGGAGAGCACGCCGCCGTCGCGTTTGGTCCTGATCACCGACGGGGCATCGAATGCCACGCTCGCCTCCCACTCGCTGCGATCCTCACTCCCGCTCGGCTTCGGGATCATGCTCGCTTCCCAGTCGCTCCGGTCCTCGCTCGTACCTCGCTGCGATCCTCACTCCCGCTCGGCTTCGGGGTCATGCTCGCTCCAGATCGGACGGCCCGAACGCCTCGGGCAGCAGTTCGCCGAGGGTGCGGGGCCCGTCGGCGTGGTCGATCAGCAGACCCGGGCCACCGTGTTCCAACAGCACCTGCCGACACCTCCCGCACGGCATCAGCGGGGCCCCGTCGGCGGCCACGCAACTGAGCGCCACCAGCCGTCCGCCACCGCTGGAATGCAGGGCGCAGACCACAGCGCACTCGGCACAGAGACCTAGACCATATGAGACATTCTCCACATTGCATCCGAGAATGATCCGGTCATCGTCGACCATTGCCGCCGCTCCGACCGGGAAACCGGAGTATGGCGCATAGGCCCGCCGCGAGACATCAATCGCCTTGTTGCGCAGCGTATTCCAATCGATCTCAGCAGTCATTCGATGTCCGTTCATCTTCATCTGAATGCATTCCGAACACAGCCACCACCGGACGGTGAACCAAGGTAGGTAACCCTAACTTTGTGGTAAGAGGGGCGCCTGGGCACCCAGGCTAGTTCTTCAGCGGCCCCAAATGGGATTAGAGTCGCCCCGAGGTTTGGGGACGGAATCAGCCTTCTCCCCGACCGTCCACCGAAGGCGTTGGAGGACTCAATGAGCACAGCCACGGCCGCGGAATCCGAGATCCCGGCACCGCGATCGAAACCGGCGCGCCGCCGCAGTCTGTACCGCGGCGACCCGGGCATGTGGAGCTGGGTGTTGCACCGCATCACCGGCGCCACGATCTTCTTCTTCCTGCTGGTGCACGTGCTCGACACCGCACTGGTCCGGGTCAGCCCCGAGGCCTACAACTCGATCATCGAGACATACAAGACACCGATCATCGGCCTCATGGAGATCGGTCTGGTGGCCGCGGTGCTGTATCACGCACTCAACGGCATCCGAGTCATCCTGATCGACTTCTGGCAGCAAGGCCCCAAGTATCAGCGCACGATGCTGTGGGTCATCGCCGGCGTCTGGATCGCCGTGATGATCCCCGTACTAGGAGTGATCGGCATGCACATGGCGGAGCGATTCCTGTGACCGAGACAGCAGGAGCCTGGACTCCGCATCACAAGGACGGGCGCATCGCCCCGGTGCAGGAAAAGGAACACGACCGGCCGGCAAGCCTGGATCACCCCCGCGCACCGCGCAGGCCGCGCGGCATCCCGTACTTCGAGAAGTATGCCTGGTTGTTCATGCGGTTCTCCGGCGTCGCGCTGGTGTTCCTGGCACTGGGCCACCTGTTCATCATGCTGCTCTGGGAAGACGGCGTGTACCGCATCGACTTCAACTATGTCGCCGAGCGCTGGGCATCGCCGTTCTGGCAGATCTGGGACATGGCGCTGCTCTGGCTGGCCATGATCCACGGCGCCAACGGGATGCGCACCATCATCGGCGACTACGCCCGCAAGAACACCACCAAGTTCTGGCTGAACTCACTACTGCTGCTGGCGACCGGCTTCACGTTGGTGCTGGGCAGCTACGTGCTGGTCACGTTCGACGCGAACATCTAAGGAAGCCAAGATGATTCAAGAGCATCGTTACGACGTCGTCATCGTCGGCGCGGGCGGCGCGGGCATGCGCGCAGCCGTCGAGGCCGGACCGCGAGCCCGGACCGCCGTGCTGACCAAGCTCTACCCGACCCGCAGCCACACCGGCGCCGCCCAGGGCGGCATGTGCGCCGCGCTGGCCAACGTCGAGGACGACAACTGGGAATGGCACACTTTCGACACCGTCAAGGGTGGGGACTACCTCGCCGACCAGGACGCCGTCGAGATCATGTGCAAGGAAGCCATCGACGCGGTCTATGACCTGGAGAAGATGGGGATGCCGTTCAACCGCACCCCCGAGGGCCGCATCGACCAGCGCCGGTTCGGCGGGCACACCCGCGACCACGGCAAGGCCCCGGTGCGTCGGGCCTGCTACGCCGCCGACCGCACCGGCCACATGATCCTGCAGACGCTGTACCAAAACTGCGTCAAGCACGATGTCGAGTTCTTCAACGAGTTCTACGCGCTGGATGTGGTGCTCACCGAAACCCCGGGCGGGCCGGTCGCGACCGGCGTCGTCGCCTACGAGCTGGCCACCGGCGACATCCACGTCTTCCACGCCAAGGCGATCGTCTTCGCCACCGGTGGATCGGGTCGGATGTACAAGACCACCTCGAACGCCCACACCTTGACCGGCGACGGCCTGGGCATCATCTTCCGCAAGGGACTTCCCCTGGAGGACATGGAGTTCCACCAGTTCCACCCGACAGGGCTGGCCGGTCTGGGCATCCTGATCTCCGAAGCCGTGCGCGGTGAGGGCGGACGGCTGCTCAACGCCGAGGGTGAACGGTTCATGGAGCGCTACGCCCCGACCATCGTCGACCTGGCCCCGCGTGACATCGTGGCCCGCTCGATGGTGCTCGAGGTGCTCGAGGGCCGCGGCGCCGGGCCGAACAAGGACTACGTCTACATCGACGTGCGCCACCTCGGCGAGGATGTGCTGGAAGCCAAGCTGCCCGATATCACCGAATTCGCCCGCACCTACCTGGGCGTGGACCCCGTCACCGAGCTGGTGCCGGTGTACCCGACCTGCCACTACGTGATGGGCGGCATCCCCACCAACGTCAACGGCCAGGTGCTGCGCGACAACACCAACGTCATCCCCGGCCTGTACGCCGCCGGCGAATGCGCGTGCGTGTCGGTGCACGGTTCCAACCGGCTGGGCACCAATTCGCTGCTCGACATCAACGTGTTCGGCCGCCGCGCCGGCATCGCGGCCGCCGAGTACGCGCTCAACCACAACCATGTCGAGATGCCGGACAACCCGGCAGCCATGGTGGTCGACTGGGTCGGCGACATCCTCTCCGAGCACGGCAACGAGCGCGTCGCCGACATCCGCACCTCACTGCAGCAGTCGATGGACAACAACGCCGCGGTGTTCCGCACCGAGGAGACGCTGAAGCAGGCCCTCACCGACATCCACGCGCTCAAGGAGCGCTACTCGCGGATCACGGTGCACGACAAGGGCAAGCGCTATAACAGCGACCTGCTGGAGGCCATCGAACTCGGGTTCCTGCTGGAGCTGGCCGAGGTCACCGTCGTCGGTGCGTTGAACCGCAAGGAGTCCCGGGGTGGGCATGCCCGCGAGGACTACCCCAACCGGGACGACACCAACTACATGCGTCACACGATGGCCTACAAAGAGGGCACCGATCTGCTGAGCGATATCCGGCTGGACTACAAGCCCGTGGTCCAGACCAGGTACGAGCCGATGGAACGGAAGTACTGATGACCGCTGTCATTGAACCCGACACCAAGAGCCCCGAGCTGCCGCCCGTACCCGAGGGTGCGGTGATGGTCACGCTGAAGATCGCCCGGTTCAACCCGGACGCCCCCGACGAGGCCGGCTACCAGAGCTTCCGCGTGCCGTGCCTGCCGAGTGACCGGTTGCTCAACCTGCTGCACTACGTGAAGTGGTACCTCGACGGCACGTTGACCTTCCGGCGGTCCTGCGCGCACGGCGTGTGCGGCTCGGATGCCATGCGCATCAACGGGGTGAACCGGCTGGCCTGCAAGGTGCTGATGCGCGACATGCTGCCCAAGAAGGCCTCCAAGGCGCTGACGATCACCATCGAGCCGATCCGCGGGCTGCCCGTGGAAAAGGATCTGATCGTCAACATGGAGCCCTTCTTCGACGCCTACCGCGCGGTGAAGCCGTTCCTGATCACCAGCGGCAACGCGCCGACCAAGGAGCGCGTCCAGAGCGCGACCGACCGCGCCCGCTTCGACGACACCACCAAGTGCATCCTGTGCGCGTGCTGTACCACCTCGTGCCCGGTGTACTGGAGTGAGGGCTCGTACTTCGGCCCGGCCGCGATCGTCAATGCGCACCGCTTCATCTTCGACTCGCGCGACGAGGGCGCCGCCGAGCGCCTCGACATCCTCAACGAGGTCGACGGTGTCTGGCGCTGCCGCACCACCTTCAACTGCACCGAGGCCTGCCCGCGCGGCATCCAGGTGACCCAGGCGATCCAAGAGGTCAAGCGCGCGCTGATGTTCGCGCGCTGAGTGCTGCGAGCCGCCGAGTGTTGGCTTGTGTCCCACGATCCGCCTGGATCTGGCACACAAGCCAACACTCGTTTCAGCACCCTGCCCCTGCGGCGCTCAGCTCGGTGCGAACCCTCCGGATGATCGTGGCTTGGCGATACCGCAACAGATCCGCGCCGACCTGGACGATCCGCCACCCGCAGTCCCGATAGGCGACGTCCTGCTCGATGTCGAGGGTGCGTTGTCGCGGATCGGTCCAGTGCTGGGCGCCGTCGTACTGCACGCCCACCTTCCATTCCGGATAGCCCATGTCGAGACGTCCGACCAGGCTGTACTCGTCGTATACGTTGATCTGGGTGGCCGTGGGACGTAGGCCCGCACCGGTGAGCACCAGTCGCAGTCGGGTTTCCTGCGGCGATTCGGCACCGTCGTCGGCGAGGTCCAGCACGCACCGCAGCTGACGGATGCCGCGCACTCCCCGGTGATGTACCAACAAGGACTGGACAGCGGCGATCGTGAGGTCGGCGGCCTGCAGCAGCGCGTCGACGCGGATCACCGCGGTGGTGATTCCCTTGCGACGGCCGAGGTCGAAGGCGGTGCGCGCCGGGGAGGTCGCGCTGATGCCGCGCACCTGCGTGATCTCCGCGGGCCGCAACTGGTCGCTGTGGATGATGATCCCCGTCGGCGCACAGCGACTGGACTGGTTGAGCTCGGCCGAGTGCGCGGCGTCGATCCATCTGCAGCCGTGCAGGGCCGCGGCTGAGAGACCCGCAGCGACACCACGCCGGCCCGACCACAGCCATGCAGCCGTCGCCTTGTCCGCGGGTGTGAGGATCGCCCCGCGGGGCGTGTAGACGTTGCGGTAGATCCTGTCGTGGTGCGCACGCAGCTGATAGCGGTTCAGCGTGCCCGCGGCCAGCGCCTCGGAGCCCAGGAACACCACACCAGATCAGACGCAGCCGGAGCGGCTCCGGTTCCGTTCGGCACCAGTGTTGGCCTATGTCCCATCAATGCAGCGGATCTCGCACACATGGCGACACTCGTCAGGTTTCGGGTTCGGGTTCGGGTTCGGGTTGGTTCTCCCCCGCGATCTCGGCGACCTGCTCGTCGTAGTAGCGGATGATGACGGCCAGCGCCGCGGCCACCGGAACCGCCAGGAAGGCGCCGATGACGCCGAACGTCGAGGCCCCCAGCGTCACCGCCAGCAGCACGATGACGGCGTGCAGTTTCATCGACTTGGACTGCAGCCAGGGCTGCAACACGTTGCCCTCCAACTGCTGCACCGCGACGATGATGCCCAGCACGATCAGGGCGACGACGGGGCCGTTGGCGACCAGCGCGATCAGCACGGCCAGACCACCGGCAACGAATGCGCCGACGATCGGCACGAAGCCACCGATGAACGTGACGATGGCCAGCGCATACGCCAGCGGCACACCGAGGATCACCAGTCCGATCCCGATGAGCGCGGCGTCGACGAAGCTGACCAGCGCCTGGGTGCGGATGAAACCACCCAGGCTCGACCAGATGCGTTCCAGCAACTCGGCCAGGTGCGCGGCCGCGGGGTGCCCGACCGAGCGCCGCAACCACGGGATGAACTGTGGCCCGTCCTTGAGCAGGAAGAACACCACCACGATGGTGGTGAAGACCGTCACCAGTGCCGATGTCGCCGCACCCACCCCGGTGAACACCCCCGAAGCGATTTGGGAGCTGCTCGAATTCAGCTGGTCGTTGATCGCGGTGACCGCCGAATCGAGTTGCGCCTGGCTGATGTTCAGCGGGGGCCCGCCCAGCCAGTCGCGCACCTGGACCACGCCGGCGGTCGCTTGCGCGGCCAGTTCGGTGGACTGTTCCACGATGGCCGGCGCCACCGCGGCGATCAGCCCGGCGATCACGCCCAGCCCCACCAGCAGCATGGCCAGCGCCGCGGCGGCCGGTGCCAGCCCCTTGGCCCGCATCCAGCGCACCGGCGGCCACAGCACGGTAGAGAACACCACGGCCAACGCGACGGGCAGGATGATCACCCACGTCTGGCCGACCACCCATGCGAAGATCCACAGCGCCGCGGATACCGCGACGATCTGCACGGAAACCACCGCGGCCGATCGAAGGTGGGCACCGAATACCGAGCCACGGCTCGGTGGAATGTCAGTCACGCTACCTCTCTACCCGCCCGCGCCCGGTTCAGACGACTTACGGTGTCACAAACCGGCTCGCCGTCTCGTCTACCCGGTATGACCACGAGAATCGCCGCCCTGCCACCCGCCCGTACCGGGCTGCTGACCCGGCTCATGTACCGCTACGCCAAGCGCCGGTTCGGGGAGGTGCCCGAACCGTTCGCGATCGCCGCGCATCACCCCCGGCTACTGATCGCCAACGGTGTGCACGAGGCACTGCTGCAGGCCGGATCGACGAAGCTGCCGGCCAACGTCCGTGAGCTCGCGGTGTTCTGGACCGCCCGCAGCATCGGCTGCTCGTGGTGCGTGGACTTCGGCGCCATGCTGGCTCGCCTGGACGGCCTGGACGTCGAACGCCTCAAGCACATCGACGACTACCCGACGTCGTCGTCGTTCAGTGCCGACGAACGCGCCGCGATCGGCTACGCCGACGCCATCACCACCGACCCGCACACGGTCACCGACGCGCAGGTGGCCGATCTGCGGCGGCGCTTCGGTGACGACGGGGTGATCGAGCTGACCTATCAGATCGGCGTGGAGAACATGCGGGCCCGGATGTACGCGGCGCTGGGCATCACCGAGCAGGGCTTCAGTTCGGGCGACGCTTGCCGGGTGCCCTGGGCGACTGCCGGTGATGAGGGCTCGCGGGATGAGCATTAGGACCGCAGCGGCGAGGCGCTGAACTTGTCCGGGTTGGCGATATCCCAGAGCGCGCAGACCTTTGCGTCCCGGATCGTCATGGCGGTGATGCGCGGCATCAGCTCCGGGTGAGCGCCGTCGGCGGCGGCCCCCGGGTGATAGGCGCCGAGTTGGCCATTGATCAGTGCGAGTTGACTGCCCGCGAGCCAGTTCGGCCCGTACCGCTGGGCCAGGCCGAACAGGAACCGGGCCACCTTGTCGGGGCCGTGGATGACCTGGGCCGCCGTCGGAGCCCGCCGATTCGAATCACCGGTGAAGGTGACGTCGGGATGCAGCAGCCGCACCACGGCTTCGAGGTCGCCGGCGGCCAATGCGGCCATCAGTGACCCGACCACCTCGTCGTGGCGGTGGCCGGTGGCCGGCGGCGGTGCCTGCTGTACGGCACGACGTGCCCGTGATGCCAACTGCCGGGCGGCGGCGGCGCTGACGGCCAGCACCTCGGCGATATCGCCGAACGGAACACCGAAGCCGTCGTGTAAGACGAAGGCCACCCGCTGGTCGGGGGTCAGCCGCTCGAGCACCACCATCGCCGCGAACGCGGCATCCTCGCCGGCCACGACGGCGGCCAGCGGGTCGTCGCGACCGAAACCGGTCACGACCGGTTCGGGCAGCCATTGCCCGAAGTAGGCCTCGCGGCGGTGCGCGGCCGAACGCAGCCGGTCCAGCCCCAACCTGCTGACCACCGTGGTCAGCCAGGCGCGCAGATCGGCGATGTCATCTCCGCAGCCATGCCACCGCAGCCAGGCGTCCTGCACGATGTCCTCGGCATCGGCGTAGGTCCCGGTGAGCCGGTACCCGAGGGCGAGCAGATGTGGGCGCAGCGCCTCGAACTCGTCGGCGCATGCGGGGCCGGTCATGGGCTGAGTCTAGGGCCGCCGCCAACCGACCCAAAGAAGCGAATCCGTTGTCGTGTTACCTAAATGAAAACCTTTTCGTCGTATCTGCACACACAGACAACCGAAACCGTATATTTCTGCGAATGGCAATCGCAGAACAACCGGCCCCGATGACCACGGACAAGGGTCTGCAAGCCGGCGCGCTGGGTCTGGTCGGCAATGTGGTCATCGGTCTGGCCGCGGTGGCCCCGGCGTACAGCCTGGCCGCCACCCTGGGTTACGTGGTGCTCAATGTCGGTGACAAGGCGCCGGCGATGTTCGTACTGGCCTTCATCCCGATGTTGCTGGTCGCCTTCGCCTACAAGGAGCTCTCCCAGGACACCCCCGACTGCGGGACGACATTCACCTGGGGCACCAAGGCGTTCGGGCCGTGGATCGGTTGGATCGGCGGCTGGGGCTTGGCGGTGTCGGCGATCATCGTGCTGGCCAACGTGGCCGAGGTGGCGGCCATCTACCTGTTCAAGTTTCTCGGCCAGGACGCGCTCGCGGAGAATCTGTTCGCCAAGGTGGCGCTCGGTTCGTTCTTCATCATCTCGATGACACTGGTCAGCGCGCGCGGCGTGGTGGTATCGGAGAGGATGCAGAACGTCCTGATCGCCATCCAGTTCGGCGTGTTGATCATCGCCAGCATCTGGGCGCTGTTCCGGGTCTTCGGCGGTACCGCGGGCGCCCAGGCGGTCTCCCCGCAACTGTCCTGGCTGTGGCCCTCGGGCCTGGACGTGTCCTCCATTGCCGCGGCGATCATCCTGTGCATCTTCATCTACTGGGGCTGGGACGCCTGCCTGGCCGTCGGCGAGGAGACCAAGAACCCCGGCAAGACGCCCGGCATCGCCGCCGTCATCACCACCCTGATCCTGGTGTGCACCTACGTGCTGGTGGCCTATGCGGTGCAGTCGTTCTCGGGCTTCAGCGTGGTGGGAATCGGGCTCAACAATCCCAACAACACCGACGATGTGCTGACCGTGCTCGGCGGTCCGGTCGGCGGGCCGATCCTGGCCTCGCTGCTGCTGCTCACCGTGTCGGTATCGGCACTGTCGTCGACCCAGACCACCATCCTGCCGACCGCCCGCGGCACCCTGTCGATGGCGGTCTACGAGGCGCTGCCCAAACGCTTCGCCAATGTCCATCCCAAGTACATGACGCCCGCCTTCGGCACCATGGTGATGGGCGCCATGGCGCTGTTCTTCTACCTGGTGCTGACCTTCCTCTCCGAGAACGCGCTGGCCGACTCGGTGGCCTCGCTGGGCCTGGCGGTGGCGTTCTACTACGGCATCACCGCATTCGCCTGCGTGTGGTACTTCCGCGCGAGCTTGTTCACCTCGGTCCGAAACCTGTTCTTCCGCGGCATCTTCCCGTTGCTGGGCGGAGCCGCGATGGCGGTGGCCTTCGGGATAAGCGCCAAGGACATGATCGCGCCGGACTACGGCTATACCGCGTTCGGACCCATCGGCGGCGTGTTCGTGCTCGGCGTCGGCATGCTGGTGCTCGGCGTCCCGTTGATGCTGGCCTGCTTCGCGTTCGGCACCAAGCGCTTCTTCCGCGGTGAGACCCTGAACGCCGGCACCGAAGTCAAAGTCCCCGATGTGTACTGACACGAAAGAACAGGCAGCACAATGCATCTGACAGTGGGATACCTGGCGACCCCGACCGGCGACGACGGGGTCGCGCTGGCTGCCGCGTTGGCGCGAACCTTCGGCGCCGACGTGGACGTGGTACTGGTGGTGCGCGAGGAGTTGCCCGACGGGCATCCGGGGCGGGCCCAGTACCAGAAGCTGCTCATCGCCCGTGGCCAGGAGTGGATCGCCAAGGCGGTGTCCGCGCTCACCGGCGCCGCCACGTCGGTCACCGCCAATGTCCTGGTGGGCGAATCGTTCGCCGAGACGCTGTTGCAGTTCGCCGAGGCACACGAGTCCGACCTGATCGTGGTCGGCGGGGCCCGTGACGGCTTCTTCGGCGGCCACGTCATCGGGCCGGTGTCCAGTGCGCTGCTGCACAGTTCGACGATTCCGGTCGCGCTGGCGCCGCGTGGTTATGCCGACGATGCCCCCGAGACCATCGAGGCCATCACCGCCGCGGTGCCCAGCAAGGTCGGCGACGACAATCCGCTGCCTTTTGCCATCACCCTGGCCAGCGCGGCCAACCTCCCGATCCGGATGGTCTCGCTGGTCTCCGCGGAGAATCTGGCCGAGGCCGAGGATCTGAAGGAGTTGCGGCAGATGCAGATCGACGCCGCGCAGGAGAACCTGGCCGTGGCCGCCCGTGCCCTGCCCGAGTCACCCGATATCGAATCGTTGGTGGCCGAAGGGATGACCCTGGAGTCGGCACTCAAGAAACTCAACTGGGACGACACCGATGTACTGGTGGTCGGTTCCAGCCGGTTCGCCGCGCCCAGACGAATCTTCCTCGGGTCCACTGCATCCCGAATCCTGGCCGGCACCGATGCGCCGGTGATCGTCGTCCCCAAGGCCTAGCACGACTTGTGGAGTGTCATCCGCCAGTTTGGCGGGTGACACTCCACAAGTCGCCGCGCTAGCGCTTCGCGAAGATGGTCCGGTGCCAGTCCTTCTCGGCCGCACCGGTGATATCGCTCATCACGTGTTTGATGGTGAGGTACTCCTCGAAGGAGTAGTCGCTCATATCCTTACCGAACCCGGAGGCCCCCACTCCGCCGTGCGGCATCTCGGAGATGATCGGGATGTGGTCGTTGATCCACACGCATCCGGCGTTGATCTCGCGGGAGGCGCGCTGCGCGCGGTAGATGTCGCGGGTCCACGCCGAGGCGGCCAACCCATAGACGGTGTCGTTTGCCTGGCGCAGTGCGTCGTCGTCGTCGGTGAACGCCCGCACCGTGAGCACCGGACCGAACACCTCGTCGCGATAGATCTCGGAATCCTCTGCCACGTCGGCGATCAGCGTGGGCCGGTAGAACGCACCGGGCAGGTCGGGGCAGACACCGCCGGTGACGATCCGAGCACCCTGATCCGGAGCGCGCGACACCATGGCCGCCACCTTGTCCCGGTGCGCAAACGAGATCAGCGGGCCCAGATCCGTGCCCGGGTCGTTGGGATCACCCACCACGATCTTGGCCATCACCTCCCCGACGCCGGCGACGAAATCGTCGTAGAGATCGCGGCACACGATGGCCCTGGTCGCCGCCGTGCAGTCCTGGCCCGAGTTGATCAGGGCGCCGGCGACCGCACCTTGGATGGCCGCGTCGAGATCGGCATCGTCGAACACCACGAAGGGCGCCTTGCCACCGAGTTCCAGTTGGGTGCGGTGACCGTGCAGGGCCGCGGCGGCCATCACCTTGCGGCCGACCGCGGTTGACCCGGTGAACGTGACGACGTCGACATCGCGGTGCCCGGCCAGCGCGGTGCCGACGTCGACGCCGGCACCGGTCACCACGTTCAGCACACCGTCGGGCAGACCGGCCGCCTTGGCCACCCGCGCCAGGGTCAGCGTGGTCAGCGGCGTGATCTCGGCCGGTTTGATGACTACGGCACATCCGGCGGCCAGCGCCGGGATGACCTTCCACACCGCCATCTGCAGCGGGTAGTTCCACGGCGTGATGGTCGCGACGACGCCGACGGCCTCTCGCCGGATGCTGG
Source organism: Mycobacterium sp. MBM (assembly GCA_021648845.1). Lineage (GTDB taxonomy): Bacteria > Actinomycetota > Actinomycetes > Mycobacteriales > Mycobacteriaceae > Mycobacterium. The sequence goes on from JAKJHY010000001.1 coordinate 256,793, forward strand.
AGGTGTGATCGCCCGAGTACTCCGCGGTGGCCTTTCCCTCCAGATGTCTTGCCGCACCGGCGAAGAACGAGACGTTATCGATGCTGCCCGGTACGTCGAACTCGGTGGCCAGCCGGACCGGTTTCCCGCACTGGGTCACTTCCTCGGCGATGAAGGTCTCGGCCTCGGCCTCCATCAGCTCGGCCAACTTGGCCAGCACGGTGGCACGGTCGACGGGTGTCGCGGCGGCCCATCCGGGCTGGGCGGCGCGGGCAGCGGCCATGGCGGCGTCGACATCGGCCGGTGTTGCCAACGCGTAGGTCGCGGCCACCGCACCGGTGGCCGGGTTGATGACATCGAAGAGCGTGCCGGCGGTCTGCGCGACGGCTCCGTTGATCCAGCTGCCGGGGATTTGCGTTGCACTCACAGAGCTCAAGCCTACGCATTACACCAATACGCGGCACATCGAACGTCTGATTTCATGGAATTAGTTGCTTGTAACGACGGATTCCGTGCACAATCGTCACATGTCGAACCCGGATTCCCAGCCCGGCGCGTCCGCCGTGTCCCTGCGAATCAACCATTCCCGCCCCGGTGCGGCGTTTCAGCTCGACGAACTCTCCAAGGCGATCATCGAGAAGTTGCAGGCCGACGGCCGGCGCTCCTACGCCGGCATCGGCAAGGCGGTGGGCCTGTCCGAGGCCGCGGTGCGCCAGCGGGTGCAACGGATGGTCGATGCCGGCGTCATGCAGATCGTGGCCGTCACCGATCCGATGCAACTCGGCTTCGCCAGACAGGCGATGATCGGTATCCGGTGCACCGGGGACACCACCAAGGTGGCCGAGCAGCTCGCCGCCCTGGAATCGGTGGACTACGTGGTGCTGACGGCCGGGACGTTCGACGCCATCGTCGAAGTCGTCTGCGAGGACGACGGCGACCTCCTCGACCTACTCAACACCAAGATCCGTGCCGTGCCAGGAGTGATAGCCACCGAAACCCTCGTATATCTCAAACTTGTTAAACAGCAATATAATTGGGGCACACGATGACCATCGTTTCTGAGACCGACCAGGCCACCGCGGGTGACCTGGCAGCAAAAGCCAACCGGCACCTGTGGGGGCACTTCGCCCGCCACGGCGCCGGCATCACCCCGCCGATCATCACCCGCGGCGAGGGCACAAGGATTTTCGACGACAAGGGCAACAGCTATATCGACGGCCTGAGCGGGCTGTTCGTGGTCCAGGTCGGGCACGGGCGTGAGGAACTCGCGGCCGCGGCCGCCAAACAGGCCGAGCAGCTGGCGTTCTTCCCGCTGTGGTCCTATGCCACCCCGTCGGCGATCGAATTGGCCGAGCGGGTGGCTCACTACGCGCCGGGAGATCTGAACCGGGTGTTCTTCACCACCGGTGGTGGCGAGGCCGTGGAGAGCGCCTGGAAACTGGCCAAGCAGTTCTTCAAGCTGACCGGAAAACCGGGCAAGTACAAGGTGATCTCGCGGTCCATCGCCTACCACGGCACCCCGCAGGGCGCCCTGGCGATCACCGGGATCCCGGCGTTCAAGGCACCTTTCGACCCGCCGACCCCCGGCGGCTTCCGGGTCCCCAACACGAACTTCTACCGGGCCCCCGAGCAGTTCAGCGCCGACCCCAAGGCCTGGGGTCGCTACTGTGCCGACCGCATCGCCGAGGCCATCGAGTTCGAGGGGCCCGATACCGTTGCCGCGGTCTTCTTGGAGCCCGTCCAGAACGCCGGCGGGTGCTTCCCGCCGCCGCCCGGGTATTTCGAACGGGTCCGCGAGATCTGTGACGAGTACGATGTGCTGCTGGTGTCCGACGAGGTGATCTGCGCCTACGGCCGGATCGGCTCGATGTTCGCCTGCGACGATTTCGGTTATGTGCCCGACATCATCACCAGTGCAAAGGGTTTGACGTCGGGCTACTCCCCCTTGGGCGCGATGGTCGCCAGCGACCGGCTGTTCGAACCGTTCAACGACGGTTCCACCGTGTTCGGGCATGGCTACACCTTCGGCGGCCACCCGGTGTCGGCCGCGGTCGCGCTGGCCAACCTGGACATCTTCGAGCGTGAGGGCATCAACGCCCACGTCAAGGAGAACGCCCCGGCCTTCCGCGCCACCTTGGAGAAGCTCTACGACCTTCCGATCGTCGGCGATGTTCGCGGGGAGGGCTTCTTCTACGGGATCGAACTGGTCAAGGACAAGGCGACCAAGGCGACCTTCAACGACGAGGAATCCGAGCGACTGCTGCGCGGTTACCTGACCCCGGCGCTGTGGGAGGCCGGCCTGTACTGCCGCGCCGATGACCGTGGCGACCCGGTGGTGCAGCTGGCTCCCCCGCTGATCAGCGGGCAGGCCGAATTCGACGCGATCTACGACATCCTGCACAACGTGCTCTCGGAGGCCGGCCGCCGACTCTGAGCTCCGTCGCGGACCTGGTCGCTGGGCGTAGTGTCGGCGTGTGCCGCCGACGCCACGCCGCAAGCCGCCGATCCACCCCGTGCGCTGGCAGCCGCCGCCGGTGCAACCGCTGCCGGCACTGCCGGCGCCGCCGGTACACGTCGTGCCGGTACCCGGTCACGCACCCGAGGACGTCGTCGTCGATGCCGAGGGGCGGTTGTGGACCGGTGTCGACGACGGCCGCATCCTGGCGCTGGCATCCGACGGCGCGCAGGCCACCGTGGTCGCCGATACCGGCGGGCGCCCATTGGGCCTGGCGGCGGCGGCCGACGGAACGCTGCTGATCTGCGACAGCCCGCGCGGGCTGCTGCGGCTGTCCCCGGATTCCGGCGTGCTCGAGCCGCTGGTCGAGACGGTCGCCGGCCGGCATCTGCAGTTCTGCTCCAATGTCGTCGAAAGCCCGGATGGCACAATCTATTTCACGGAGTCGACCAGCGCGTTCGGCTATCACCACTTCAAGGGTGCGGTGCTGGAGTCGCGCGGGCGGGGCGCGCTGTTTCGGCGCGCTCCGGACGGCTTGGTGTCCACGCTGGCCGACGGACTGTACTTCGCCAATGGCGTCACCCTCACCGCGGACCGTTCGGCACTGGTGTTCGCCGAGACGCTGGCCCGGCGGTTGTCCAAGTACTGGCTGACCGGTCCCCGGGCGGGCACCGTCACCCCGTTGGTGGAGCATTTGCCGGGCCATCCCGACAACCTGTGCACCGGGGCGGACGGCAGGATCTGGGCCGCGATGGTCTCGCGGCCCAATGCGACCGCCGAATGGCTGGCGCCCCGCGCGCCGGTACTGCGCCGGGTGCTGTGGATGCTGCCCGATCGGCTGGCTCCCCAGATCGCCCCCGAGATCTGGGCGGTCGCCTTCGACCCGGACGACGGCACGGTGGTGGCGGGGCTACGCACCAGCGACCCGGATTTCGGGATGGTGACTGGCCTCGTCGAGGCGGATGGGCGGTTGTGGCTGGGCTGCATCGGAGCGTCGGCGCTGGCGTCGGTGGCCCTCGAGGACGTCGCGTTGTAACCGCACGCACGAACCACACAGACCACACAAGTCACATCAGCAACAGCGTGGCGGCGCGGAAATCGCCCCGCCGTCTCCTAGTCTGCACACACGATGGCTTCCTTCGTTGTGTTGCGCCGAGTGGCCTGTGCGGTCACCGCGTCCTTGCTGCTGGCCGGCCCCGGGCTCGTCGGAGCGCCGCCGGCCGGCGCGGACCCCGGTCCGGACCCCTGCCCGTACCGGGTGAGCACACCACCTGCCGTCGACGATTCCGAGGTGCCCACGGCCGGACCGCCGCCGCAGCCGCTGCCGGTGCCGGCCACCCCGCTCGGCGGGGACGCTCTCAGCGGTTGCGGGGTCATCACCGCGCCGGACACCCCTCCGATACCCGGCGACGTCTCGGCCGAGGCCTGGCTGGTCGCAGATCTGGACACCGGCGACATCATCGCCGCGAAGGATCCGCACGGACGTCACCGCCCCGCCAGCATCATCAAGGTGCTGGTGGCCATGCAGTCGATCCAGGAACTGCCGATCAACCGCGTGGTCACCGGCAGCGAGGCCGACGAGAACGCCGAGGGCAGCAGCGTCGGCGTCAAGAACGGCGAGCGCTACACCGTCAGCGATCTGCTGCACGGCCTGCTGATGGTGTCGGGCAACGACGCCGCCCACGCGCTCGCCGCGCAACTCGGCGGGATGGACACAGCCCTGCAGAAGATCAACAACCTGGCCCGCAAGCTGGGCGCCCGCGACACCCGGGCGGCAACCCCCTCGGGCCTGGACGGGCCGGGCATGAGCACCTCGGCCTACGATATCGGCCTGTTCTACCGGTATGCCTGGGAGAACGACACTTTCGCAAAGATCGTGGCCAGCCGGGAATACAACTGGCCCACCTACGAGCTGGAGAACGACAACAAGCTGCTGACCAACTATCCGGGTGCGCTGGGCGGGAAGACCGGGTACACCGATGACGCCGGGCAGACGTTCGTCGGCGCCGCCGAACGAGACGGCCGACGCCTGGTGGCCGTGCTACTCAAGGGCACCCGGGTACCGATCGCGCCGTGGGAACAGGCCGCACGGCTGCTCGATTACGGTTTCGCGACACCCCCGGGCACCTCGATCGGCACCCTGATCGCGCCCGACCCGTCCCTGACCACACCGGAACCGGAGCGGGCACCCGATCCGACCGCCGTCGCGGCCACCGCGCTGCCGAGTGCCGATGCTTTGCCGGTACGCGTGGGCGTCGGCTTCGTCGGGGCGATCATCGTCTTCGCGCTCATCATGGCCGCACGGTCGATGAACCGTCAGCGGGCCTGAGACCCCCACCGCCCCAACAACGCCGCGGCACCGTCACACAACTGCGCCACGAGTTCGCCGGCATCGGGCTGATCACGGAGTTGCCCCACCCCCTGCCCGGCATTGACCGGTGATCCACGCAGCACCCGCTCCGGAATATCTGCCGGCCAACGGTATCCGGCCGCGATATCGTACTCGCAGGTCAACACGGTTTCCTCGCCCGCGAGTAGTTCCGTGCGGGCCTGGCTTGAGGTCAGGGCCTCGGAACAGGCGGCGAACAGGGTGCCGACCCACGCCGCGGATGCCCCGGCGGCCAGCACCGCGGCCACCCCGCGCGGCGAGGCGATGCCGCCGGCGGCCAGCACCGGGACGTCGACGGCGTCGAGCACCCCGGTCAGCAGCGGCAGCGTGCCCATCGCGGGTTTCCCGTGCCCGCCGCCCTCGGCACCACGGGCCACCAGGACGTCCACGCCGGCGTCCACGGCGCGGAGCGCGCTGTCGACATCAGGCACCTGGGTGCACACCGTCACCCCGGCATCGTGGGCGCACCGCACCCAAGCCCACGCGCTGTTCCTGCCCGGATCCCCGAAACTCACCGACAGCAGCGCCGGTCCGGCGGCAAGCGCCACCTCCAGCAGTTCGGGTTGCTCGCTCATCACCCAATGCACCAGCCCGATCCCGAACGGGCCGTCGTAGTCGCCCAATTCGGCGAGTTCACGGCGCAGCACGTCGGGGGTGGCCGAACTGCCCATCCCCACCATGCCGAGTCCCCCGGCGCGCGAGACCGCGGCCGCCAGCCGTCCGCCGGCCGCGCCACCCATCGGCGCGTTCAGCACGGGGAACGTCAGACCCATTGCGGCAGACCAGGTGGTGACCAGTGACACCACCCGAAAGATACCCGGCGTTTGCTACCGTTGGCCTGTCACCATGTGACACCGGAGGAGGCGGCACCGTACCCGGCCAGCGACAAGACGGCGCCACGGAGGGTGTGCGATGGCGTGGTTGGCTCTGGTGTTCTCGGGTGTCCTGGAGGCCGTGTGGGCCACCGCGCTCGGCAGGTCCGCGGGTTTCACGAGAATGGGCCCCTCGGTGGTGTTCGGTGTGGCGCTAGTGTTCTCGATGGCCGGCCTGGCCTTCGCGATGCGCACCCTGCCCGTCGGCACCAGCTACGCGATCTGGGTGGGCATCGGGGCGGCACTCACCGTGGGTTATGCGATGCTGACCGGCTCCGAGGGCGCGTCATTGATCAAGGTGGCACTGATCCTCGGGATCATCGGCTGCGTCGTCGGCCTCAAGCTGATCGGGCACTAGCGACGTGACCGCAGCAGTCGCGACAGCCCGAGTGCGCCGAGCGCACCGGCGGCGAAACTGGCGGCCGCACCGGATATCCCGATGCCCTCCCGCACCTCGATCCGCGGACTGATCCGGACCGGGCCCGGTGGCTCGACCGGCATCGCGGCCAGGTTCTCCGGTGCGGTGGCCGCCCACGCCGTCGCGAACAGGATCAGTCGGGCGGTGATGTAGGCGAACACCATCAGGCCCAGCACCGGACCGAACGTGGCCCCGGCCGGCCCGGTCACCACCGAGCGCAGGTAGATGGAAGCCACCTGCTTGAACACCTCGAAGGCCACGGCCGCCAGCAGGCCGGCGCGCAGCGAACTGCGAAAGCTCACCGACTCACGGGGCAGCCGGGCGATGATCCAGGTGAACAGCAACCACGAAATCACCATGGAGAACACCCAGGACACCACCTGCAATGCGGCGCCGAGCCCGGGGACGTCACCGAGCCCGAACCAGCCCAGCACCGCCTTCATCGGTGTTTGCTTGCTCAGCGCCGTCAGGCCGATGGTCAGTGTGAGTGCCACGAAGGCCGAGATCAGCGCCGCCAGATCGGACACCTTGGTGGCCACGAAACCGGCCGGCTCGTGTCGCTGCTCCCACATCTGGCTGAGCGCCTCGCGCAGGTTGGCCATCCAGCCCAATCCGGCCCACGCGGCGGTGGCGAGCCCGATGACCCCGACGGTGCCGCGCGATTCGATCGCCGAGTCCATCAACTCCACGAGCTGCGCGCCGAGATCACCCGAGACCGCCGACCGGATGCGTCCGGTGATATCGGCCATCAGCTCGGGCTGGTTCGCCAGGACGAACCCGCCGATCGAGAAACCGACCATCAGCAGCGGGAACAGCGCGAAGATGGTGAAGTAGGTGATGCCGGCGGCGTAGAAGTCGCCCTTGCTGTCGTTGTACCGGCCCTGGGCGAGCAGCGCGCGGTCCAGCCAGCCGAAGCGGCTGCGCAACCGGTCCAACACGCCGGGTTTGTCCGTATCGGAGGAGGCCGTCGCGGCCGCATCGCGGTGTGCCATTCGGTGAGTGATCCCTTCCCGGTGCGGTGCAGCACGTGGACGCCGGTGTGGTTCAGGGCGCGGACGCCAGGAACCCCAGTCGGTCGTATACCCGTTGCAGCGTCGCCGACGCGACCTCGCCGGCGCGGGTGGCGCCCTTGGCCAGTACCGCCTGCAGTTCGGCCGGGTCGTCGAGCAGTTCGTCGACGCGGGCCTTGATCGGGGTGACGAATTCCACCACCGCGTCCGCCGTTTCGGTCTTCAGGTCGCCGTACCCGCGCCCGGCATAACCGGCCACCAGGGTGTCGATGTCGGTGCCGGTCACCGCGGACTGGATAGTCAGCAGGTTGGCGACCCCGGGCTTGGCCTCCCGGTCGAAACGGATCTCGCGCTCGCTGTCGGTGACCGCCGACCGGATCTTCTTGGCGGTCTTCTTCGGGTCCTCCAGCAGGCTGATCAGTCCGGCGTCGCTGGTGGCGGACTTGCTCATCTTGGCCGTCGGGTCCTGCAGGTCGTAGATCTTGGCCGTCGCCTTGGGGATGATCGCCTCGGGGACGACGAAGGTACCGGGGAAGCGGATGTTGACCCGCTCGGCCAGGTCGCGGCTGAGTTCGAGGTGCTGGCGCTGATCCTCGCCCACCGGTACGAGATCGGTGTCGTAGAGCAGGATGTCGGCTGCCATCAGCACCGGGTAGGTGAACAGTCCGACGGTGGTCGCGTCGGCGCCCTGCTTTTGGGACTTGTCCTTGAACTGGGTCATCCGCGACGCCTGCCCGAATCCGGTGAAACATCCGAGCACCCATGCCAGTTGGGTGTGCGCGGGCACGTGGCTCTGCACGAAGATCGTCGCCTTGGCCGGGTCGACGCCCAGGGCGAGGTACTGCGCGGCGGTCACCAGGGTGCGTCTGCGCAGTACCTCCGGGTCCTGCGGGACGGTGATGGCGTGCAGGTCGACGACGCAGAAGTACGCGTCGTAGTCGTTCTGCAGGCTCACCCACTGGTTGACCGCACCGAGCGCGTTGCCGAGATGCAGGGAATCCGAGGTGGGCTGGGCGCCGGAGAACACGACCTGACGACCGACGCTGGAAGAGTCACTCATGATGACTCAATTTTGTCATGCGTGCATTCTGCACCGCGCCCGCTATCGTTTACGCGGTCGTCAATTCACCGGAGGCATCGTGTCCCGTTTGCCAGTCCTGTCACTGATCCTTATCGTCGGCATCGTGATGAGCACCCAAACCGCCTACGCCGCACCACAATCGGACTCACGCGCGGTGGTGATCGTGTCGGGCGGCAACGCCACCAGCCCGTTCACCACCCCCACCGCGGCCTGCGCATCGGGGTTGGCGGCGGGCAACACCGACACCGCCCTGCGCAGCTACCTGCTTGAGCACGGCCACACCGTCTACACGTCCCCTGCGATGGCCGGTCGCGGCCCAGTGCTCGATCAGGACGGGTTCGGCGCCTTCGGGAACTGCCCGATCACACTGCCCGAGCACATGACCGTCAACTCGACCGGCAGCATCGACACCGCCGGCGAGCACCTGGCCCGCTTCTTCGACCACCTGCACACCACCTACGGCGTCGACGAGATCGATATCGTCGGGCATTCCATGGGCGGGCTGTACTCGCGCGCGGCGATCCGGGTGCTGCAGAGCCTGGGCTCCCCGATCAGGATCAGATCGCTGACCACCCTCGGCACCCCGTGGCAAGGGTCGCATCTGTCCGACTACGCCAACGGCATCATCGAGAAATCGGAGTGCCTGGGAGACGCATTTTGCGCGGCGGCGATGGACGATATGCGCGCGGAGGTCCAGCGCCTGATGGCCGGCTCGGGACGCGAAGTCAACCAGGCCTATCTGATGGGCCCGGACGGCTGGAACGAGTATCAGGCCGGCGTGCTCGACCGGATCCCGGTCACCCTCATCGGCGGCAACCGTTTCACCGCGCCGGCGGGCTCGGCGGCACCGAACCCGGCCGTGTGGCCCAACGACGGCCTCGTCGCAACCTCCAGCGCGCTGGCCACCGATATCAGTGACCGGGTGCTGCCACACCGCCGCTGTCTCACCTTCGACGACACCCACAGCATCTTCGTGTCCGACCTGGCCGGGCTTCCCTGGGAGACCGGTATGACCTGGGATCCGCGGGTACTGGAGGCGGTCCGGGTCGCCATCGACGGAGCCGACGCGGCGCTGCAGGCCCCGACCGAGGGCCCGTGCCCGATCAGCTGAACTCGACGGTCACCGGGGCGTGATCGGACCAGCGCAACGCGTACAGCTCGGCGCGCTCCACCCGCGCCGACACTGCGCGCGCAGCGAGGCCGGGAGTGGCCAGGTGGTAGTCGATGCGCCAGCCGGCGTCATTGTCGAAAGCCTTGCCGCGCCACGACCACCAGCTGTACGGGCCGGCCACATCCGGGTGTAGCCGCCGCACGACGTCGACCCAACCGGCGTCCAGCAGGCCGGTCACCCACTGTCGCTCGGCGGGCAGGAAACCGGCTTTCTTGACGTTGGCCTTCCAGGCCTTGATGTCATTCTCGGTGTGCGCGATATTCCAGTCACCGCAGAGCACCGCGTCACCGCCGCGCGCGAGCATCTCGGCCATCCGCTTCTCGACCGCGGCCATGAAGCGTTCCTTTTCCAGCTGGCGTTCCGTCTCGGCCTCACCCGTGGGCAGGTACACGCTGGCCACCGTCGCACCGGCGGTATCGACCTCGATGTAGCGACCGTGCTCGGCGAACTCCTCGGCACCGGAGCCGATCCGCACCGCGTCGAACGGGGTACGGGACAGCACGGCAACGCCGTTGCGGCCCTTGACATGCGGCTCGGCGGCGGCAAGGTGCCAGCCGTCGGCCAACGCCGGGGCGAGCGCCTGTGCCAGTTGCTGGTCATCGGCGCGGGTCTCCTGCAGGCAGACGACGTCGGCCGGGCTGGTCTTCAGCCACGGCAGCAGGCCCAGGTTCTCGGCGGATCGTTGTTTGACCGCTGCGCGGATGCCGTTGACGTTGACGGTGGTGACGATCACGCTGGACGACCCTAGTGGACCCGTATGACAAGCGAGCCTTGCGGTACCGGCGGTACCGCCATACTGTCGGGCGCTATGACCCAACACGCACCCATCCATCGCGGGTCGGGGGAACCGATTCTCATGCTGCACCCGTTCCTGTGTTCGCAGAACGTCTGGCGGACGGTGGCCGGAATGCTCTGCGACACCGGCCGCTTCGAGGTGCTCGCACCCACCATGGTGGGTCACCACGGCGGCCCCCGGGCCGGCACCTGGCTGCTGGACACCACCGCGCTCGTCGACGACATCGAGCGACGGATGGATCAGATCGGTTGGGAGACAGCCCATATCGTGGGAAACTCACTGGGCGGGTGGGTCGCGTTCGAACTGGAGCGCCGCGGCCGCGGCCGCACCCTGACCGCGATCGCCCCGGCCGGCGGATGGCGCCAACACTCGCTCACCAAGTACGAGACCGTGCTCAAATTCCTGCTCGGCGGCCCGGCGCTGATCGCCGCTCGCTTGCTCGGTCCGCGCATCTTGGACCTTCCGTTCGGGACACGCATCGCCACCCTGCCGGTCAGCGGCCCGGCCGACGGGCCGAGCCGCGCGGACCTGGTCGCTCTCGTCGAGGACGCCACGCACTGCACCGCCTACGTGCAGTTGTTGATCAAGACGTTGCGTCTACCAGGCCTGCTGGAGTTGGCGCAGGTCGGAGTCCCCACTCATCTGGTGCTGTGCGAGAAGGACCGGGTGTTCCCGTCACCACGCGGGACGAGGTACTTCGTCGAGAACCTGCCGACCGAGGCCACGGTGACCCGGTTACCGGGGCTCGGTCATATCCCGATGCTGGAGGCTCCCGGCCGGGTCACCGAGCTGATCGCCGAGTTCGTCGACCGGCACACCGAGCCCGCGGGCGAGCGCGAACTCGGCTCCTGAACTCGCCGAGCCTACGGTTTGTGGGGCCGTTTCGGCGGCAGCCGGCCACAAACCGTAGTGTCGGCGCTCAGCCCTGGGCAGCCTCCAACGCGGCGTTGAACGTCTTGGACGGCCGCATCACCGCTGCCGTCTTCTCCGGGTCGGGGTAGTAGTACCCGCCGATCTCGGCGTGCGCCCCCTGGACCGCGTTCAGCTCGGCGACGATGGTCTCCTCGTTCTCGGCCAACTTCTTGGCCAGCGGAGCGAAGTACTCGGCCAGTTCCTTGTCCTCGGACTGCGCCGCGAGGGCCTGCGCCCAGTACAGCGACAGATAGAACTGACTGCCGCGGTTGTCCAGCTCACCGGTCTTGCGCGACGGGGACTTGTTCTCGTCCAACAGCTTTCCGACGGCGTTGTCCAGGGTGTCGGCGAGCAGCTTGGCCTTCGCGTTGTCGGTCTTGTTGCCCAGATCCTCCAGGCTCGCGCCGATGGCCAGGAACTCGCCGAGCGAATCCCAGCGCAGGTGATTCTCCTCGATCAGCTGGCTGACGTGCTTGGGCGCCGACCCACCCGCACCGGTCTCGTACAGCCCGCCACCGGCCATCAGCGGCACGATGGACAACATCTTGGCGCTGGTGCCCAGCTCCAGGATCGGGAACAGGTCGGTGAGGTAGTCGCGCAGGATATTGCCGGTGGCCGAGATGGTGTCCTGGCCGCGGATCAGCCGCTCCAGCGTGTACCGCATGGCCCACACCTGCGGCAGGATGGTGATCTCCAGGCCCTCGGTGTCATGCTCGCCCAGGTAGGTCTTGACCTTCTTGCGCAGCTCGTTCTCGTGCGGGCGCTCGTCGTCGAGCCAGAACACCACCGGCATCCCGGACAGCCGGGCCCGGGTGACGGCCAGCTTGACCCAGTCCCGAATCGGGGCGTCCTTGACGATCGGCATGCGCCAGATGTCGCCCTCCTCGACCTCCTGGCTCAGCAGTACCTCGCCCGAGTCGTTGTCGACGATCCGCGCGTAGCCGGGCTCGGGGATCTCGAAGGTCTTGTCGTGGCTGCCGTACTCCTCGGCCTTCTGCGCCATCAGGCCGACGTTGGGCACGGTACCCATGGTGGTCGGGTCGAACTGGCCGTGCGTCTTACAGAAGTTGATGACCTCCTGGTACATCCGGGAGAAGGTCGACTCCGGGTTGACCGCCTTGGTGTCCTTGGTGCGCCCGTCGGCGCCGTACATCTTGCCGCCGAGCCGGATCATCGCCGGCATCGAGGCGTCGACGATGACGTCGGATGGCGAGTGGAAGTTCGAGATGCCCTTGGCCGAGTCGACCATGGCCAGTTCCGGCCGGTGCTCGTGACAGGCGTGCAGATCGTTGATGATCTCCTCGCGCTGGCTGGCCGGCAGCGCCTCGATCTTGTCGTACAGATCGGACAGGCCGTTGTTGACGTTGACACCGAGCTCGTCGAAGAGCTTGCCGTGCTTGGCGAATGCGTCCTTGTAGAACACCTTGACCGCGTGGCCGAACACGATGGGGTGGCTGACCTTCATCATGGTGGCCTTGACGTGCAGCGAGAACATCACGCCGGTCTTGTAGGCGTCCTCGATCTGCTCCTCGTAGAACGCGATGAGCGCCTTCTTACTCATGTACATGCTGTCGATGACATCGCCCTCGTCGAGCTTGACCTCGGGCTTGAGCACGACGGTCGGGCCGGCGGCGGTGACCAGCTCCATGCGTACGTTGCGGGCCTTGTCCAGCGTCATCGACTTCTCGCCGTGGTAGAAGTCGCCGGTCTTCATGGTCGCGACGTGGGTGCGCGACGCCTGCGACCACTCGCCCATGCTGTGCGGGTGCTTGCGGGCGTACTCTTTGACCGCCTTGGGCGCGCGGCGATCCGAGTTGCCCTCGCGCAGCACCGGGTTCACCGCACTACCGAGGATCTTGCCGTAGCGCTGACGGATCTCTTTTTCCTCGTCGGTCTTCGGGTCCCCCGGGAAGTCCGGCAGGTCGTAGCCCTTGGCCTTGAGTTCCTTGATGGCGGCCAGCAGCTGCGGCACCGAGGCGCTGATATTGGGCAGTTTGATGATGTTGGCGCTCGGGTCCTGGGTCAGCTCGCCGAGCGCGGCCAGGTTGTCGGGCACCTTTTGCTCATCGCTGAGGTAATCGCTGAACTCGGCGAGGATGCGTGCCGCGACGGAGATATCGCTGGTCGTCACGTCGATGCCGGCCGCACCCGCGAAGGTCTGGATGATCGGCAGGAAGGCGTAGGTCGCCAACAACGGCGCCTCGTCGGTCAACGTGTAGATGATGGTCGGCTGCTCGGCGCTCATGTGTTCTCCCGGCCTCAATATCGCTCAGTTGCAGCGGGAATCGGCCCTGCCGGGGGTGTCCGGCAGCGGCGAGACCCGCACCTGTGGGCGTTCCGCAACCGTTGTGATGGCGGTCCCGGTCTGCCTCACCGGCCAACACTACAAGGGCCGATGCACGCGGGGCGGGTCAGCTTTGGCTACCGACCAGTAGCTTTCTGCGCCGCCGGCACGCTCGGAGAACCAGGTGGCACCGGGTCAACGTCGTCAGCTACGCTTTGTATCGGTCATGAGTGCCAGCATCAAGCCCCGGCTTGCTGGCCGGCAACCCTCCAACCGCGGTGGGGTGCTCCGGGTGAAGACCAGGTTGAGCGGCCGAATGGCGACCGCCGGCAAGCGCGGGTCCGTACTGACGGACGGACCCCCAGACACGGATGGAGGTTCGTTTTCCATGAGCACCCCAGAACAGAGCACCCCCGAACAGAGCACCCCCGAACAGGGCTGGTCGTTCGAGACCAAGCAGATCCACGCCGGCCAGACCCCGGACGCGGCCACCAATGCCCGGGCACTGCCGATCTACCAGACCACGTCCTACACGTTCCGCGACACCGACCACGCGGCCGCGCTGTTCGGTCTGGCCGAGCCCGGCAACATCTACACCCGCATCATGAATCCGACCACCGATGTCGTCGAGCAGCGGGTGGCCGCGCTGGAGGGCGGTGTCGCCGCGCTGTTCCTGTCCTCCGGGCAGGCCGCCGAGACGTTCGCCATCTTGAACCTGGCCGGCGCCGGGGACCACATCGTGTCCAGCCCCCGGCTCTACGGCGGCACCTACAACCTCTTCCACTACACCCTGCCCAAGCTCGGCATCGAGGTCAGCTTCGTCGACAACCCGGATGACCTGGACACCTGGCGCGCCGCGATCCGGCCCAACACCAAGGCGTTCTTCGCCGAGACCATCTCCAACCCCCAGATCGACATCCTGGACATCCCCGGCGTCTCCGGCGTAGCCCATGACCACGGCATCCCGCTGATCGTCGACAACACCATCGCCACCCCGTACCTGATCCAGCCGATCGCACACGGGGCCGACATCGTGGTGCACTCGGCGACCAAATACCTGGGCGGCCACGGCTCGGCGATCGCCGGTGTCATCGTCGACAGCGGCAACTTCGACTGGACCCAGGGCCGCCACCCCGGGTTCACCGAGCCGGACCCGAGCTATCACGGTGTCGTGTTCTCCACACTCGGCCCGCCCGCCTACGCGCTCAAGGCGCGCGTGCAGTTGCTGCGCGACCTGGGCTCGGCCCTGGCACCCTTCAACGCGTTCCTCATCGCCCAGGGCCTGGAAACACTGTCGCTGCGCGTCGAGCGGCACGTGGCCAACGCCCAACGGGTGGCCGAGTATCTGTCCGGGCATGAGGACGTCATCTCGGTGAACTACGCCGGTCTGCCCACCTCACCCTGGTACGAGCTGGGTCGCAAGATCGCACCCAAGGGCACCGGCGCCGTGCTGGCCTTCGAACTCGCCGGCGGGATCGAGGCCGGTAAGGCCTTCGTCAACGCGCTGACCCTGCACAGCCATGTCGCCAATATCGGAGACGTGCGCTCGCTGGTCATCCACCCCGCCTCCACCACCCACGCCCAGCTGTCCCCCGAGGAGCAGTTGAGCACCGGTGTCACCCCCGGCCTGGTACGTCTGGCGGTGGGTATCGAGGGAATCGACGACATCCTGGCCGACCTGGACCAAGGCTTCGCCGCGGCGAAGACGCTCGCTGGTGCCGGCCAGAGTGTCGCGTCGGTGTGAGCGAGGCACCATGACGGTTTTCGACATACTGAGCGACGTGCCCGCCACGCTGCCCGCAGAAGGTGAGATCGGGATCGTCCGGATCGGCGCCCTCACCCTGGAAAGCGGCGTGGTCCTCGACGACGTATCGATCGCGGTGCAGCGCTGGGGCGAGCTGAACCCGCAACGCGACAACGTCGTCATGGTGTTGCACGCATTGACCGGCGATTCGCACATCACCGGCCCGGCCGGTCCGAACCATCCGACCCCGGGCTGGTGGGACGGCGTCGCCGGGCCCGGGGCCACGATCGACACCGACCGCTGGTGTGCGGTCGCCACCAATGCGCTCGGCGGCTGCCGCGGCTCCACCGGCCCCAGCTCCATCGCACCGGACGGAAAGCCTTGGGGCTCGCGGTTCCCGGCCATCACCATCCGCGATCAGGTCAACGCCGACCTGGCCGCGCTGGCCGCTCTCGGGATCAGCCAAGTGGCCGCGGTGGTCGGCGGGTCGATGGGCGGCGCCCGCGCACTGGAATGGGTCGTCGGGCACCCCGACACCGTGCGCGCCGGGCTTGTTCTCGCGGTCGGAGCGCGTGCCACCGCGGATCAGATCGGCACGCAGAGCACCCAGGTCGCCGCGATCAAGGCCGACCCGAACTGGAACGGCGGCGACTACCACGGCACCGGCCGTGTCCCGGCCGCCGGACTGGAGATCGCCCGCCGCATCGCGCACCTGACCTACCGCGGCGAGGCCGAACTGGACTCCCGGTTCGCCAATCTCGCCCAGGGCGACGAGGACCCCACCAACGGTGGCCGCTACGCCGTGCAGAGCTATCTGGAACACCAGGGCGGCAAGCTGGTGTCCCGTTTCGACGCGGGCACCTATGTCACCCTGACCGACGCGCTGAGCAGCCACGACGTGGGCCGTGGTCGCGGCGGCGTGCAGGCCGCGCTGGCCGGCTGCCCGGTGCCGGTGCTGGTCGGCGGCATCACCAGCGACCGGTTGTATCCGCTGCGTCAACAGCAGGAACTGGCCGACCTGCTGCCCGGGTGTGCCGAGCTGCATATCGTCGACTCGATCTACGGGCACGACGGTTTCCTGGTGGAGACCGATGCGGTGGCACCGCTGATCCGGCGGACGCTGGAGATCGCGTCCCGGTGAGCCGGTCGGATCGACAGCGGTCGTTGTCGTTCGGTGAGGAGGCGGCCGCCTACGAACGGGGGCGCCCGTCCTACCCGCCGGAGGCCATCGACTGGTTGCTGCCTGCCCACTCGCAACGGGTTCTCGACCTCGGGGCGGGCACCGGCAAACTGACCGTCAGGCTGGTCGAGCGCGGTCTCGACGTGGTGGCCGTGGACCCGATCCCGGAAATGCTCGAGGTGCTGAGCCGCTCGCTGCCGGACACCCCCGCGCTGCTCGGCACCGCCGAGGAGATTCCGTTGCCGGACGACAGCGTCGACTCCGTGCTGGTGGCCCAGGCGTGGCACTGGTTCGATCCGCACCGCGCCGCGACGGAGATCGCCAGGGTGCTGCGACCCGGCGGACGGCTCGGTCTGGTGTGGAACACCCGGGACGAACGGTTGGGCTGGGTCAAGGACCTCGGCAGTATCATCGGCCACGAGCACGACCCGATCAACGAAGAGGTGACGCTCGCCGCGCCGTTCACCGATGTGCAACGCAACACGGTGGAGTGGACCAATTACCTGACGCCGCAGGCGCTCATCGACCTGGTGGCCTCGCGCAGCTACTGCATCACCTCCCCCACCGAGGTGCGCACCCGGACATTGGAGCGGGTCCGCGAGTTGTTGGCCACCCATCCCGCGCTGGCCAACAGCACCGGTTTGGCGTTGCCGTACATCACTGTGGGAATCCGAGCCACCTTGAGTTGACCGGCCGTCACGTGAGCCGACCGGCATAATCAGATCGCCGAGTGGGTATTACCCGGGGACTGACGAGAGGCCCGAGATGTCCAGGCGTGACCGAGAGCGTCTTGCCGAAGCAGGCGGCACCGCCCCCATCGTGCAGATCGCCGCGATGGTGATCGGCACGGTGCTTCTGTTGTTCGGGATCGCGGGCTTCATCCCGGGCATCACCAGTGGCTTCGATGAGCTGACCTGGGCGGGGCACCACTCGGGGGCGCTGCTGCTGGGTGTCTTCGCCGTCTCGGTACTGCACAACCTGGTGCACCTGGCCTTCGGCATCGCCGGCCTGGTGTTCGCCCGGTCCTCGGCCACCGCCACCGCGTACCTGCTGTGGGGCGGGGTGGTGTTCGCCGCACTGTGGCTCTACGGGATCGCCGTCGGCCACCATGGGCCGATGAATCTCGTGCCGGTCAACACCGCCGACAACTGGCTGCATCTGGGGCTGTCCGTCGCGATGATCACCTCGGGTGCGGCACTGGGCCACCTGGCCGACAACACCGAACGACAGTGATTCAGGACGTGCCCAGCGGGTCTATCGTCCACGCGATGTAGAGCATTGCCGCGCTCACCGTCGCCGTGGTCACGAAATCTATTGGGCGGGAACGGATCACCAGCAGGCCGGCGCGCTCGTCGGAGAGTGCGAGACGCAATGCGGCGGCCACGCCGACGGCGATCCCGATGACCAGGGCACCGCGGCGCCAATACCCGGTGATCACCAGACCCAACGCGGCGACGAGGATCAGACCGACCACCAGGATCGGCCACTGACCGGCAAAGATCTTGCGGGCGAACGCCTTCAGCGTCAAGAGCTAGTCACGTTCGGCTCGCTCCACCACATTGGTCAGCAGGAACGCGCGCGTCAACGGGCCCACCCCGCCCGGGTTCGGCGACACATACCCGGCGACGTCCCAGACATCGGGCGCCACATCACCGGTGAGCTTTCCCTCCACCCGGCTGACGCCCACGTCGACGACCGCGGCGCCGGGTTTGACCATGTCGGCGGTCACCATATAGGGGACACCGACGGCGGCGACGATGATGTCGGCCTGCCGAGTCAACTCGGCCAGATCGCGGGTCCCGGTGTGACACAAGGTGACCGTCGCGTTCTCGGAGCGGCGCGTGAGCAGTAGCCCGAGCGGGCGGCCGACGGTCACCCCTCGGCCGATGACGACCACGTGCGCACCGGCGATCGGTACCTCGAATCGGCGCAGCAGGTGCACGATTCCGCGCGGCGTGCACGGCAGCGGAGCCTCTTTGCCGAGCACCAGCCGGCCCAGATTGGTGGGATGCAACCCGTCGGCGTCCTTGTCCGGATCGATGCGTTCCAGCGCGGCATTCTCATCGAGGTGCTTGGGTAGCGGCAACTGCACGATGTAGCCGGTGCAGTCGGGGTTCGCGTTGAGCTCGTCGATCGTCTCGTCGAGGGTGGCCTGGCTGATGTCGGCGGGCAGATCGCGGCGGATCGAGTTGATCCCGACCTTGGCGCAGTCGGCGTGCTTGCCTCGCACATAGGCCTGTGAACCGGGGTCGTCGCCGACCAGGATGGTGCCCAGCCCCGGGGTGCGGCCCGCCGCCGCCAGTTTCGCCACCCGGTCCTTGAGGTCGTCGAGAATTTCGTCGCGGGTGGATTTACCGTCCAAAGTCGTCGCTGCCACGTCGCTCATTGTGGCAGGCTCGCCTGATATGAACACGCAGCCCAGAGTGTTCACCGACGTGTTCGGTGCCGCCAAGCTCGGTCCGGTGACGTTGCGCAACCGCATCATCAAGGCCGCCACCTTCGAGGCGGCCACGCCGAACGCGCTGGTCACCGATGATCTGATCAAGTATCACCGGCTCCCGGCGGCCGGCGGTGTCGGCATGACGACGGTCGCCTACTGCGCCGTCACCCCCGGTGGACGCACCGACGGCTGGCAACTGTGGATGCGTCCGGAGGCGCTGCCCGGTCTGCGCAAGCTGACCGATGCCGTGCACGCCGAGGGCGCCGCGATCAGCGCCCAGATCGGTCACGCCGGTCCGGTGGCCAACGCCAAGACCAACAGGGCCCCGGCGCTGGCGCCGGTGCGCTTCTTCAATCCGCTGTCGATGCGGTTCGCCCGCAAGGCCAGTCTGGAGGACATCCGCGCCGTGACCGCGGCGCACGCGAACGCCGCGCGGCTGGCCATCGATGCCGGATTCGACGCCGTCGAGATCCACCTCGGCCACAACTACCTGGCCAGTTCGTTCCTGTCCCCGATGCTCAACCGGCGCACCGACGAGTTCGGCGGGTCGCTGGAGAACCGAGCCAAGGTGGCTCGCGGTGTGGTGCGGGCGGTGCGCGATGCCGTCGACACCTACGGCGCCAAGCAGATCGCGGTCACCGCGAAGCTGACCATGACCGATGGCGTGCGCGGGGGCATCCCGATCGACGAGGCCCTGCAGACGGCGAAGTGGTTGGAGTCCGACGGCGGGCTGGACGCCATCGAGCTGACCGCGGGCAGCTCACTGGTCAACCCGATGTACCTGTTCCACGGCGACGCGCCGCTGCGGGAGTTCGCCGCCGCGTTCAAACCGCCGCTGAGCTGGGGCATGCGGATGACCGGCAGCAAATTTCTGCGTGAGTATCCGTACCGGGAGGCCTATCTGTTGCGGCATGCCCGCCAATTCCGGGCCGAACTGTCGATGCCCCTGATCCTGCTGGGCGGTATCACCAATCGCGAGACCATGGATCTGGCGATGGCCGAAGGATTCGACTTCGTCGCGATGGGCCGCGCGCTGCTGGCCGAACCCGACCTGATCAACCGCATCAAGGCCGACGGCGACGCCCACACCGTCAAGGCCCTGTGCACGCACTGCAACAAGTGCATGCCGACCATCTACAGCCACACCCGTTGCGTGCTCACCGGCGCCCCGGACACGTTGACGGTCTGACGATCCTGCGCCGGGAACGCCTCAGATCGGCAACAACGCCGCCGCGGCCGGGCACACCGCCACACCCAACCGATACAGTTGGTCGCGATGAGCCGCCCCGGAACGCCCGCGCTGACCGTTAGATACGACGGGTCCTCACGCACCTTCTCCGCAGGCAACGACGTCGTCGTCGGCCGCGATCTGCGTGCCGACGTCCGTATCGCCCACCCGCTGATCTCCCGTGCGCACCTGGTGCTTCGTTTCGACCAGGGGCGGTGGGTCGCCATCGACAACGGCAGCCTCAACGGCATGTACGTCAACGGCCAGCGGGTGCCCACCCTGGACATCGCCGACGGCCAGTACGTCAACATCGGCAACCCAGACGGCCCGCAACTGGTGTTCGAGGTCGGCCGGCACCAGGGCTCGGCCGGCAGCCCGCCGCCGACGGCCGCGGTACCGACCCCGACCGGACCGCGCCCCAGCGCGTCCTGGCCCACCCAGGCCCCGATGCCGCCGCAGCCGCCCGCCCCGCCGGCCTGGTCGACCGGCGCCAGTGCCCCGCCCGCTCAGCACCGGTATCCGTCCGGCCCGCAGCCCTATCAGCCGACGGGCCAACAGTCCTATCAGCCGAGCGCGCCGCAGCCGACCCAGCCGCCTGCCGCGTCGCGCTCGCAGCCGACCTATATCCCACCGGCCGACCCGTCGCAGACCGCGATGGGGCCGACCGCGGTGCCGCGCCCGTCGGAGAACAATCTGGCGACCAGCATGCTCAAGATCCTGCGGCCCGGTCGTGCACCCGAGGTGCCCCCGGGCGGGATCAAGATCGGTCGCGCCACCGACAACGACATCGTCATCCCCGATGTGCTGGCCTCGCGGCACCACGCCACCTTGGTATCCGGGCCCGGCGGCACCGAGATCCTGGACAACCGCAGCATCAACGGCACCTTCGTCAACGGCGCCCGCGTCGAGGACGCGCTGCTGCGTGAGGGTGATGTGGTCACCATCGGCAACGTCGACCTGGTGTTCACCGGCGGCACGCTGGTCCGCGGTTCGGAGACGCAGGCTGCGACCCGCACCGGCGGCCTGGAGGTCCGCGGGCTGACGTGGACCATCGAGGGCAACAAGACGCTGCTGAACAACATCTCCATCGATGCGCGGCCGGGGACGCTGACCGCGGTCATCGGCCCCTCGGGTGCCGGCAAGTCGACCTTCGCCAAGCAGGTCGCGGGCCTGACACACCCGACCGACGGCCGGGTCTCCTTCGAGGGCCACGATATCCACGCCGAGTACGCCTCGCTGCGCTCGCGGATCGGCATGGTCCCGCAGGACGATGTGGTGCACGGCCAGCTGACGGTCAAGCAGGCACTGATGTACGCCGCCGAGCTGCGACTGCCGCCGGACACCACCAACGAGGACCGCGAACGGGTGGTCCTGCAGGTCCTCGAGGAACTCGAGATGACCCAGCACCTGGAGACCCGGGTGGACAAGCTGTCCGGCGGTCAGCGCAAGCGGGCCTCGGTGGCTCTGGAACTGCTGACCGGCCCGTCGCTGCTGATCCTGGACGAGCCGACCTCGGGTCTGGACCCGGCGCTGGATCGCCAGGTGATGACGATGCTGCGTCAGCTCGCCGATGCCGGCCGCGTGGTGCTGGTGGTGACGCATTCGCTGACCTACCTCGATGTCTGCGATCAGGTGCTGTTGCTGGCGCCCGGCGGCAAGACCGCGTTCTACGGGCCGCCGAGCCAGATCGGGCCGGAACTGGGCACCACCAACTGGGCCGATATCTTCTCCTCGGTCGCCGGGGACCCCGACGCCTCGCATCAGCGCTACCTGTCCCGCAGCGGGCCACCGCCGCCGGCCGAGGCCTCCTCGCGGCCGGCCGATCTGGGCAAGCCCGCGAAAACCTCAGTGCGGCGACAGTTCTCCACGATCGCGCGCCGCCAGATGCGGCTGATCATCTCCGACCGCGGCTACTTCGCGTTCCTGGCGGTGCTGCCGTTCATCATGGGTGTGCTGTCGTTGTCGGTGCCCGGCACCGTCGGCTTCGGTGTGCCCGACCCGATGGGTGACGCCCCCAACGAGCCCGGCCAGATCCTGGTGCTGCTCAACGTCGGGGCGATCTTCATGGGTACCGCGCTGACGGTGCGCGATCTGATCGGTGAGCGCGCCATCTTCCGCCGGGAGCAGGCCGTCGGGTTGTCGACGACGGCGTATCTGTTGGCCAAGGTGTGTATCTACGCGGTGTTCGCGATCATCCAGTCCTCGATCGTCACCGCGATCGCGATCGCCGGGAAGGGCGCCCCCACCCAGGGCGCGCTGACCTTCTTGAGCCCCACGCTGGAGCTGTTCGTGGTGATGGGGGCCACGACGGTGACGGCCGCGATGGTCGGCTTGGCGCTCTCCGCGCTGGCCAAGTCCAACGAGCAGATCATGCCGCTGCTGGTGGTGGCCGTGATGAGCCAGCTGGTGTTCTCCGGCGGGATGATCCCGGTCACCGACCGTCTGGTGCTCGATCAGCTGTCCTGGTTCACCCCGGCGCGCTGGGGCTTCGCCGCCTCGGCGTCGACGGTGGATCTGATCAAACTGGTGCCGGGACCGTTGACGCCCAAGGACGCGCACTGGGAGCACACCGGCTCGGCCTGGTGGTTCGATATGGGCATGCTGGCGGCGCTGAGTGTGGGCTATCTGACGTTCGTGCGTTACAAGATCCGCCTCCAGGCGGGGTAGCCCGGGGCGTCAGAACCAGCTCGCCGCGGCCTCCACCGTGGTCCGATCCAGGCTGGCCAGCAGCTCGAACTGGGGGCCGACCTTGGGTAGTTCGTAGGTGAAGAAGTACCGGGCCGCCGCGCGCTTGCCGTCATAGAAGTCACCGTCGCGACCGCTGCAGGCAAGCAGCTGCTCCAACCACATCCAGGCGATCACCACATGACCGGTGGCCTCCAGGTAGATCGTCGAGTTGGCCAGCGTGGTGGCGATGTCACCGGCCGACCAGAGTGTCGCGGTGACCTCGAGCAGCCTGTCCAGCGCGCGTCGCAGCGCCCGGGCGTGGCCCACGGCATCGTCGAATTCCATTGCCGCGTCGATCGTGTGGCTGATCCGCTCGGCGAGCACGGTCAAACCCGCCCCGTCCTGCATGACGACCTTACGGCCCAGCAGATCCAGCCCATGGATGCCGTGGGTGCCCTCATGGATGGCGTTGAGCCGGTTGTCCCGGTAGTGCTGCTCGACGTCGAATTCCTTGGTGTAGCCGTACCCACCGTGCACCTGGATGGCGAGATTGTTGGCTTCCAGACACCACTGCGCGGGCCAACTCTTGGCGATCGGCGTCAGCACCTCCAGCAGCAGGTGCGCGTTGTCCCGCTCGGCCCCGGTGGTGATGCGCTCCTCGTCGACCAGCCGCCAGCAGTACAGGCCCAACGCGAGTGCGCCTTCGACATAGGACTTCTGAGCCAACAGCATCCGCTTGACGTCGGCGTGCTCGATCAGCGCCACCTGCGGTTGGCCGGGACGCTTGGCGTCCACGGGTCGCCCCTGGACCCGCTGCTGGGCGTAGTCCAGGGATGCCAGGTACCCGGCGTAACCGGTCGCCGTGGCCTGCCCACCCACCGCGATGCGGGCCTCGTTCATCATGTGGAACATGTAGGTCAGCCCGTGGTGTTCGGCGCCGACGAGATAGCCGACCGCGCCCGGCTGTTCCGCGGGCCAGTGGGTGCCGTCACCGAAGTTGAGCAGGGCGTTGGTGGTCGCGTGGTTGCCCATCTTGTGGTTCAGGCTCACCAGCGCGACGTCGTTGCGGGTGCCGTCGGGCAGGAACTTCGGCACGATGAACAGCGAGATCCCCTTGACCCCGGGACCGCCGCCGGGCGCCTTGGCCAGCACCAGGTGCACGATGTTCTCCGAGAGCTCATGGTCACCGCCGGTGATCCACATCTTGGTTCCGGTGATCCGGTAGGTCCCGTCGGGGGCGGGCACCGCCCGGGTGGTGATGTCGGCCAACGACGAGCCGGCGTCGGGCTCCGAGAGGCACATGGTGCCGAAGAAGCGGCCCTCCAGCATCGGCCGCACCCAGGTGTCGATCTGTTCGTCGGTGCCGTACTCGACCAGCAGGTTGGCGTTGCCCACCGTCAGGAACGCGTACGAGGTGATGCTGGGGTTGGCCGCCCGAAAGAAGGTCATCGACGCCTGGGCGACCACCGTCGGCAAACCCATGCCGCCCAGGGCCTCGTCGAAGGCGCCGGCCATCAGGCCCGCCTCGCCGAAAGTGTCCAGCGCGTCCTTGATTTCGTCGATCAGCACGACGGTGCCGTCGGTGCCCACCGACGGTGCGCTCTGGTCGCACTTCTTGTTGTGGGGTGCGAAGCACTTGCCTGCGATGGCCGCGCTGAGATCGAGAACCGCGTCGAAGGTCTCCCGCGAGTGCTCGGCGAATCGCTCGTGCTTGACCAGGTCCTCGACACCGAGCCAGTCGAACAGCAGGAAGTCGATATCGCGCCGTGAGAGAAACTCCGCCATGTCCGGACCCTTCGAAAATATTAGCGACTGCTCATTTTATGAGCGCTCGCTAATATTGCATCCCGACGCCGCCCCGTGTCAAGGCATGTAGGATTCAGCTGACATGACCAGCGATCGAAGCGCGGATTCCGCGGCAGCGGAA
Organism: Mycobacterium sp. MBM; assembly: GCA_021648845.1. GTDB lineage: Bacteria > Actinomycetota > Actinomycetes > Mycobacteriales > Mycobacteriaceae > Mycobacterium. The sequence goes on from JAKJHY010000001.1 coordinate 281,346, forward strand.
CGCATCCGACGTGCGGCCATCGAAGCTTTCGCCGAGTCGGGTTATGGCGGCAGCTCCACCCGCCAGATCACCAAGCGGCTCAACATGAGTGCCACCGCGATGTACCCGCACTACCGGTCCAAGGAAGAGTTGCTCTACGCCATCGCCCTCGAAGGACACAGCAGCCTGCTCTTGGCACTGGAGAGCGCGGATTCACCGGAGGCGAGTTGCACCCAACGGTTGCGATCGGTCGTCGCCGCATTCGCCAGTTGGCACGCCGAGAACAACAAGCAGGCCCGGGTGGTGCAGTACGAGTTGCACGGTCTGAGTCCGCTGCACTACCGCGCGATAGCCCCGTTGCGGCACCGGGTCACCGATGTGATCAGCGCCATCGTGGCCGACGGGGTAGCCGCCGGCGAGTTCCACGTCGACAGCGTCGACGAGATCGTGATGGCCATCTCATCGCTGTGCGTCGATGTGTGCCGGTGGTTCCCGTCGCGCCAGCACCGCGATGCGCACAAGCTCGGCGAGGTCTATGCCCGGGTTGCCGAACGCATGGTGCGCTGAGCCCCTCGCGGGCCGCTACTCACCGTGCACGTCCAACCCGTGCGCGGCGGCATAGGCCAGTGCCTGTTCGATATTGATCCGCGCGCCACGAACTTTCGCCGTCGTCCAGAACGTGGGATCGGTGCGGGCGCCGCGCAGGTCCGCCTCGTCGAACTTGGCGTCCTGCACCCGCGCCCCGCTGAGGTCCGCCCGCGCCAGCACGGCCTTGCGCAGATCCGCCCCGACCAGGTTCGCCTCCCGCAACCGGCAGTCCGACAGGTCGACAGTGCGCAGGTCACACCCGCCGAGCACGCTGAGTGACAGATCGACCTCCACGAATCGCAGCGGCCGCAACCTGGTCTCGGTGAACACCGAGCCCAGCAGGCTGCACTGCCGGAACGTGCTGTGCAGCAACGATGCCCGGCGGAAGGTGCAGTTGCGAAACGCAGATCCGAGGTGCTCCGACTCGGTCAGATCGACACCGCTGAAATCACATTCGTCGAACACCACCCGCTCGGTACGGATCCGGCTCAGGTCCTCATCGCGAAAGTCGTGTCCGGTGAACTCGCGGTCCACCCAGACCTGATCGTCGGTCACACCACGGCCAGGGCGTACTCGGTGACCGCGATCAGCGCGGCCCGCGCGGAATTCCGGTCTCTGGCATCCATGCTGACGATCGGGATGTCCTCGCGCAACGCCAGCGCCTGCCGCACGGCCGAGACCGGATAGCTTGGCGCCCCGTCGAACTCGTTGATGGCGATGAGGAACGGCAGAGCACGGGCTTCGAAGAAGTCGATGGCAGCGAAGCTATCCTGTAGGCGACGGATGTCGACCAGGATGACCGCACCGATCGCGCCGCGGACCAGGTCGTCCCACATGAACCAGAAGCGTCGCTGGCCCGGGGTCCCGAACAGGTAGAGCACCAGATCCTCGGCCAGGGTGATGCGGCCGAAGTCCATCGCCACCGTGGTGGTGTTCTTGTGCGGGGTGGCGTCCAAACCGTCGACCCCGGCCGACGCCGTGGTCACCAGCGCTTCGGTGCGCAGCGGCATGATCTCCGAGACCGCGCCGACGAATGTGGTCTTGCCGGAACCGAACCCGCCGGAAATGACGATCTTGGTCGCACCCGGCCGCTCCGAGGGACCGGCTGAGGGCCCCGCCTGATGCCGGGTCCCCTCAAAGTGCCCGAAGGCCACGCAGCGTCCTCCCGATCAGTTCACGACGTTCGTCGGCGGAGGCGGTGTCGCCCAGCGTCGTGTGTATCCGAAGATACCCCTCGGACACGAGGTCGCCGATCAGCACACGCGCGACACCGAGCGGAAGCGACAGCCGCGCCGCGATCTCGGCCACCGACGGTCCGTGCCGGCCGAGGGCCAGGATCCGGGCCCGGACGTCGCTGGCCGGCCAGCGGTGCGCCGGTGCACCCTGCTGCGTCCGGACCGGGGCCTCCAGCGGCAGGTCCAGATGAGAATCGGTGCGCCCGGCCGTCAGCCGATAGGGCCGCACCATGGCCGCAACATCCACCGGATCGGCGGACTCCCAGGCGTCGGGCGGCTCCATCGGCGGCCTCAGGTGTGGTGGCGCCGACGCGACGATTGGATGACGTTGCCCACACGTTCGACCAGAACGGCCATCTCGTAGCCGATCTGGCCGATATCGCAGGATCGGGTCGCCAGCGTGGCGAGGTTGGATCCGTCGCCGACGCGCATCAACAACAAATAGCCGTGCTCCATCTCGACGATCGACTGCATCACATGGCCGCCTTCGAACAGCTGCGCCGCACCGGTCGAGAGGCTGGCCAGCCCCGAGGCCACCGCGGCCAGCTGGTCGGCGCGTTCGGCCGGCATGTGCGCGCTGGCCGCCATCAGCAGACCGTCGGCCGACACCAGTACGGCGTGTGAGACACCGGAGACCTCACGGGCGAACTTGGACACCAGCCAGTCCAGTGATTCGCGCTGCGTCGTTCGCTCGGCCGCGGCGTTGTCCCCCGCCATCGCGTTGCTCATGATCCTCCGGTGTCGCGGGTGTGCGACCGACCGGCATGCACCCCACCGAAATGGCTGCTGAGGCTCGCTCGCACGGCCTCGGGATCCGGCAACGGGCCGGGGTCGCCGGGCTCAGATGCTACCGGTGCACCGGTCTCACCGATCTCGCTGGTACCGGGCACCAGGCGTTCGCCGGGTGTGCGGACCGGCAGACCCTCGGCGGTGTGTTCGGTGACGGGTGCCTCCTCGGCCGATGCTGCCGCCGACCAGCCGTGGTCCCACACCGACTGCCAATCCAGATCGGCGCTGGTGCCCAGATCGGTCGGGTCGACCAGCCATTCCGACAGCATCTTCTGGTAGATGGCGTCGTCGGCGGAACTGGTGTCGGCGGGTGCGGGCTTCGCGTGCGCCTGGCCACGTGCTGCGAAGAACGCCGAGGTGTCCGCCGGTGCCGGGGTCGGCTGCTCGGGCGTGTGCACCGGGGTCGGCTCGGTGGGCCACTGCTGCGAATCGGCCTCGATCGACGCGGAGCGGAACCCGCTGGCACCCGGGCTGCGTTGCGGCAGAACAGATGCCGGGGTCGGGGCGCGAACTTCCGAGATCGACTCCGGTGCAACGGGTTCGGGCTGCACCGGTGCGACGTGGCGCACCTCGGTCACCGGCGCCGGACGGAAATCGGTGACGACCGCAACGGGCAGCACCCCGGCGAGCAACTCCTCGGGGACGTACACCCCGGCCGTGGTCCCCGAGTTCGGCTCGCCGGCAACGGTACTGCGCAGCCGGACCACCAGTCCGTGCTGGGCGGCGAGGCGGCCGACGACGAACAGGCCCATGTGTCGGGCGGTGTAGGGATTGACCTCGCCACCGGACTGCAAGCGGGTATTGGCCACCCGCAGGTCGGGCTCGGGCATGCCCAGTCCGCGGTCGGCGACCTCGATGACCAGCGCCCCGTTGCCGGCGCGTACCGCCGACACCCGCACCTGCGAGTGCGGCGGCGAGTAGCGCAGCGCGTTGTCCATCAGTTCGGCCAGCACGTGCACCAGGTCGGCGGCTACCGTGCCGGCGATATCGCAGTCGGACAGCTCATCGGTGACCACTCGGGTGTATTCCTCGACCTCGGAGGCCGCGGCGTTGACCACGGCACCGACCGGCACCGGGTCGGAGTGCTCGCGGGTGACGTTGGTGCCGGCGAGCACCAGCAGGTTGGCACCGTTGCGCCGCATGCGGGCGGCCAGATGATCCAGCCGGAACAGCCGCTCCAGGCGTTGTGGGTCCTGCTCATCGCGTTCGAGCTGGTCGATCAGTGCCAGTTGCTGGTCCACCAGTGACCGACTGCGCCGCGACAGGGTCTCGAACATGTCGCTGACCTGCATCTGCAGTCGAGCCTGCTCGCCGGCCAACAGAACGGCCTGCTCGTGCAGTTCGTCGACCGCATGCGCGACCTGCCCGACCTCTTCGGTGGTGTGCACGGGGATCGGCCGGATCGGGCCCGGGTCTCCCCCGTTGCGCACCTGGTCGAGTTCGCGCACCAGTTCGGTGTGCGCGACCTTCAGCGCGCTGTCGCGCAGCCGGCGCAGCGGCCGGACCAGGGACCGTGCGACGAGCACGACGACACCCAGCGCGACCACGATCGCGGCGATGGCCACGAGGGCGTCCCGGATGGCGGTACTGCGCTGCGCGGCGGCCTGTTCGTCCACCGCGGCGGTGACCGATGCCGTCGTCTCGGCGATGACGGCGTCGACGATCTCATCGGTGGCCGCGATGGATTGGCTCAGCTCGGGGTTGTTCACCAGCACCGCGGTCGGGTTGGCCATGATCGCCATCCGACGGATGAACTGCTCCTGCAGTTGTTTGGCCTCGGACGAGCCGACGCCGAGGATCTGGCTGATACCGAACAGCGTGGACGGTTCGGTGCCGGCGACGGTGTTCATGGAGGTGCGCAGCTCGGGTTCGGGCACCTCGCCGCCGAAATTGACCAGCAGCTGCTGCATCATCATCTGGCCGCGGGCACCGACGGCGCGGGACAGGCCCAGGGTTTCGGTGCGGATCTGGACATCGTCGACGCGTACCGAACCGTTGATGGCGTCCTCGGCGGTGAGCAGGATGGGCGCATAACTGGTGACCCGGTCACGCAGTCCGATCGAATTGGCGCTCACCTTGTTCACCAGGTCGCGCCCGTCCCGCAGAATGGTGGTGACGCCGCCATCCACATCGGGCGGCACCGCGGTCTGGTCGAGTAGGCGTTGCAGTGTCTGGTGGCTGGTGTCGAATGCGCTGAGCGTCGCTTGGGCGTCCGCGCCGTTGCCGCCGGTGAGCACGGCCGTATCCAGGGCGGCCATGTAGTCGACGATCGCGGGCACCATATCGACGCGGTCTGCCGCGAGCCGCAGATCGGCGGCCTCGGTGAATCCGGCGTAGACGCGCAACCCGCCGAATGTGGCCGCCAGCACCAGCGGAACCGCCACGATGGCAAACACTTTCCAGCCGACGGGCCAGTTGCTCAGCGCCCACCGGGCCGGGCGCTTCACGGTTTGCGCTGTGGCGCTGCGTGATTCGTCATCTACGTGCGGCGCGGCGAAGCTCGTCATCAGAGCCGGCCGCGTATCGGTTGGGACGCGTTCATATGCTTCCTGCTGCTTGAGCCCACGCTGGGGCCGGCGTGGCACGCCTGGCAATTTGTCGAGTATGGCAGTCGCCGACAGCGGTATCCATACCTCGACGGCGACCGGCACAGTTCGTGACCGTTACGTTGCCCAACCTTTTCCTCCCGGCGAGCATGCGTGTCTGCGGGCCGACACGCCGCCAGCAACGGAAAGTTTGCGCACGCTCGCGGAGGTCAGCCGGCGCGCAGGATGGCGACCAGGAAGTCGGCGCCCTCGGTGAATGGACGCAGGTCCCAGGTGGACAGCAGCAGATCCGGCAGCAGTCCGGCCTGCGCGGCGTGGTCGAGGAAGTCGGTGTGCTCGTACTCGCGGCCGGCGCCGAACCCGATCACCGCGCGTCCCTCGTCGGCGAGGTGCGCACGCAACCGGCTCAGCACCCGGGCGCGGGTGCTCGGCGCCAGGAAGGTCATCACATTGCCCGCCGAGACGATGATGTCGAAGGGCTCGGTGATGCCGCGGGCCGGCAGGTCCAGTTCGGCGAGATCGCCGACCAGCCAGTGCGGACCCGGGTGGTCCTCCTCGGCCGCGGCGATCAGTGCCGGGTCGACATCGACGCCGACGACGTCGTGTCCGGCGGCGGCCAGGTAGCCGCCCACCCGGCCGGGGCCGCAGCCCGCGTCGAGGATGCGGGCGCCGCGCCGGGCCATCGCATCGATGAGCCGGGCCTCGCCGGCCAGGTCTTTGCCCGCGCGTGCCATGGACCGGAAGCGGTCGATGTACCACTGCGAATGTCCCGGGTCCGCCGCGACCTTCTGCATCCAGATGCTCTGCTCGACCATGGGGCCATTATTGAGGAAGGGTGTGCTTGTGTTTCACGTGATGTTCTTCTCCCCGCGGATCGCACCCAACACCGGCAATGCGATCCGGATGGTGGCCGCCACCGGCTGCCATCTGCACCTGGTCGAACCGCTGGGCTTCGACCTGTCCGAGCCGAAGCTGCGCCGGGCGGGGCTGGACTATCACGACCTGGCGTCGGTGACGGTGCACCCGGACCTGGACGCGGCATGGGCGGCGATCGGTCCGGCGCGGGTGTACGCATTCACCGCGCACGCCGACCGGTCGTTTGCCGAGATCGCGTACCGGCCCGGCGATGTGCTGATGTTCGGACCCGAACCGACCGGCCTGGACGAGCAGACCCTGGCCGATCCGCACATCACCGCCCGGGTGCGCATCCCGATGCTGGCCGGACGGCGGTCGCTGAACCTGTCCAACGCCGCGGCCGTCGCCGCCTATGAGGCGTGGCGCCAGCAGGGGTTCACCGGCGCGGTGTGACTACCAGGTGTTCCAGTGGGTGAGTTCTTCGGCGGGGAGGCGCTTGGCCTTCTTGAAGTCGGTGCCCTTGGTGTAGGCGATCGGGAACAGGCCGCCCTGGGAGTACTTGTCGAACGGGATGCCGAGCAGTTCGGCGGTCTGCTTCTCGCCGTCGCCCATCAGATGCAGCGATGTCCACGCCGAACCGAGGCCGCGGCTGCGCAGCGCGAGCATGAAACTCCAGACGGCGGGCATCAGCGAACCCCAGAATCCTGCGCTCATACCGGCCGGGGCGCCATCGGGCCGGCCTTCCAGGCACGGGATCAGCATCACCGGAACCTCATGCAGGTGATCGTTGAGGTACTTCGCGGAGTCGACGACCTTCGGGGTCCGTTCGTCCCGGCTGTCGCCGTACTGGGGCTTGGGCGCATCGAGATAGGGCGTGGCCGCGATGCGGTAGATATCGGCGATGGCCTTCTTCTTTTCCTCGTCCTCCACGAAGACCCATTGCCAGCCTTGGGAATTGGACCCTGTCGGCGCCTGCAGCGCGATGTCGAGGCATTCCATCAGGACCTCCCGCGGGACCGGCCTTTCGAAATCGAGCCGCTTGCGCACCGAACGCGTGGTGGTCAGAACTTCATCCGCGGTCAGGTTGAGTGTCATACCGCGAGACTACATTCGCGGGCATGACTGCAGACCTGACACCGGAAATCGTCGACCGCCTGAACTCCGACGCGTACGGCTGGCTGACCACCGTCGCCAAGTCCGGACAGCCGGTCCCCAAACTGGTGTGGTTCTTCTTCGACGGCACCGACATCATGGTGTACACCGAGCCCGGCGCCGCCAAGGTGCGCCACATCCGTAATCATCCGCAGGTGAGCCTGAACCTGGACTCCGACGGCAACGGTGGCGGCATCATCGTGGTCGGCGGTCCGGCTCGGGTGGACGCCGAGGGCATCGATCTGCGCGAGGATGCACCGTATTGGGCGAAGTACCGGGAGATGTCCGACCGGTTCGGGCTGACGGACTCGATGGGCAACTTCAGCACCCGACTGCGGATCGGCATCGACAAGGTGTGGACGACGCCCACCGAGGCGTGAATCACTGGAAATCCCGCGACCGGGAGCGGACCTTCAGATCGATGGGGCTCATCCGGTCCGCGGCCACCGTGACCGCGCCGGTGGCGTTCTGCACGATGCCCCGGATGACCAGCGCCGACGCCGTCTGCGCGAGCTTTCGGTGGCGGGCCCACACCCCGCGTGAGCACATCACGTTCACCATGCCCGTCTCGTCTTCCAGGTTCATGAACGTCACACCCTGTGCCGTCGCCGGTCGCTGCCGGTGGGTCACCGCTCCGGCCACCAGCACCCGTGTGCCGTCCGGCACCGAGAGTAGCCGATCGGCGGGCACGATCCCCATCTCGTCGAGCGTCTCACGCAGGAACTGGGTGGGGTAGCTGTCCGGGGACACCCCGGTGGCCCATACGTCGGCGGCGGCCAGTTCCAGCGCACTCATCCCGGGTAGCGGCGGGATATGCGATGACGATCCCACCCCCGGCAGCCGGTCCGGTCGTTCGGCGGCAGCGGCGCCTGCCGCCCACAACCCTTCGCGACGGGTGATCCCGAAACAGCCGAGCGCACCGGCGGTGGCCAGCGCCTCGGTCTGCGAAACCGAAAGCTGGACTCTGGCCGTCAGGTCCAGAAGCGCGGTGAATGGCCCGTTGGCCGTGCGCTCGTCGACGATCCGTTGTGCCAGTTCGTCACCGATGTGGCGGACGCTCCCCATCCCCATCCGCACGTCCAGCCCGCGGTTCTCACAGGTGGCGTGCGCCAGGCTGGCGTTGACATCCGGCCCGTGTACCAGCACGCCGTGCCGGCGCGCATCCGCGACCAGCGACTGCGGGGAATAGAAACCCATCGGCTGGGCCCTCAGCAGCGCGGCGCAGAACACCGCGGGGTGATGCAGTTTGAACCAGGACGAGTAGAAGACCAGTGAGGCGAAGCTCAGCGAATGGCTCTCGGGGAAGCCGAAGTTTGCGAAGGCCTCCAGTTTTTCGTAGATCTTCTCGGCCACCTCGCCGGTGATGCCGTGGCGTTCGGCCATCCCGTCATGGAAACGGTCGCGGAGGCGGCGCATCTTCTCCGTGGACCGTTTGGAGCCCATTGCCCGACGTAACTGGTCGGCCTCGGCCGGGCTGAACCCGGCGCAGTCCACCGCCAGCTGCATCAGCTGTTCCTGGAACAACGGCACACCGAGGGTCTTGCGCAGCGCGGGTTCCATCGACGGATGGTCGTAGACCACCTCTTCTTCGCCGTTGCGCCGCTTGATGTATGGGTGCACCGACCCGCCTTGGATAGGGCCGGGCCGGATGAGCGCGACCTCGACGACCAGGTCGTAGAAGACCCGCGGCTTCAACCGGGGCAGCGTGGCCATCTGCGCGCGGGACTCGACCTGGAACACCCCGACGGAATCGGCGCGCTGCAGCATCTCGTAGACGCCCGCTTCGGACAGGTCCAGCTTCGACAGGTCCACGTCGAGTCCCTTGTGCTCGCGCACCAGGTCGATGGCATAGTGCAAAGCTGACAGCATCCCCAGACCGAGCAGATCGAACTTGACCAAACCTATTGCCGCACAGTCATCTTTATCCCACTGCAGCACACTGCGGTTGGCCATCCGGGCCCATTCCACCGGGCAGACGTCAGCGATCGGGCGATCGCATATCACCATGCCGCCGGAGTGAATGCCCATGTGCCGCGGCAGATTGGAGATCTGGGTGGCCAGCTCGACCACCTGTTCGGGAATATCCTCCACGTCGGGCGAATCGGCCAGCCCGTTCCACCGGCTGATCTGCTTGCTCCAGGCGTCCTGTTGCCCCTGGGAGAAGCCCAGGGCACGCGCCATGTCCCGGATGGCGCTGCGGCCCCGGTAGGTGATGACGTTGGCGACCTGGGCGGCGTAGTCCCGACCGTACGTGTCATAGACGTACTGGATGACGTCCTCGCGCAGGTCCGATTCGATGTCGATATCGATATCGGGTGGGCCGTCACGTGCCGGGGACAGGAACCGTTCGAACAACAACTCGTTGGCGATGGGGTCGACGTTGGTGACCTTGAGCGCATAGCAGACCGCCGAGTTGGCCGCCGACCCCCTTCCCTGGCAAAGGATGTCGCGCTCCCGGCAGAACCGGGTGATGTCGTGCACCACCAGGAAGTAGCCCGGGAAGTCCAGCTTGTCGATGATGGCCAGTTCGTGTTCGATCTGCGCGTAGGCCTTGGGGGCCCGGTCCGGTGGCCCGTAGCGTTCCCGTGCCCCGTTGCGCACCAGTTGCCGCAGCCAGCTCGATTCGGTGTGCCCGTCCGGCACGTTGAACGGTGGGAGTTGGGGGGCGATCAGCGCCAGTCCGAACGCGCACTGTTCACCCAATTCCGCGGATGCCGTGACGATTTCGGGGCTGAACAGCTGGGCCATCTCATCCCCCGACCGCAGGTGCGCCCCACCCAACGGGGCCAGATATCCGGCCGCATCGTCCATCGAGTTGCGGGCCCTGATGGCCGCCATTGCCATGGCGAGCCGGCCCCGCGCCGGCGCCGCGAAGTGTGCCCCGGTGGTGGCGATCACGTTCAGGCCGAACCGGGGTGCCAGCGCGGCCAGGGCGGCGTTGCGTTCGTCGTCGAGCGGATGTCCGTGATGGGTGAGTTCGACACTGACCCGGTCGGCGCCGAATCGGTCCACCAGGTCGGCCAGCGCCCGCTCGGCGGCGTCCGGACCGCCATCTGTAAATGCTTGTCGAACATGTCCTTTGCGGCAACCGGTGAGGATATGCCAGTGCCCGCCGGCGGCCTCGGTCAGCGTGTCGAAATCGTAACGCGGCTTGCCCTTCTCGCCACCGGCGAGATGCGCCGCCGAGATCTGGCGCGACAGCCGCCGGTAGCCTTCCGCCCCCCGGGCCAGCACCAGTAGATGCGGTCCGGGTGGGTCGGGTTGTTCGGTGCGCGGCACATTACCCAACGACAGCTCGGCGCCGAACACGGTGGACATGCCGAGTTCGCGGGCCGCCTCGGCGAACCGCACCACCCCGTAGAGACCGTCGTGGTCGGTCAACGCGATGGCCCGCAGATCCAGTCGGGCCGCCTCCTCCACCAACTCTTCGGGGGTGCTGGCGCCGTCGAGAAAACTGTAGGCCGAATGCGCGTGCAGTTCGGCATACGGCACCGAGGACCCGGAACGCCGCACCCTTTCCGGCTGGTATGCGCCGCGCTTGCGCGACCAGGCCGGGCTGTCCCCGCCGTCACCGGGGGGCTCCAGGGGCAGGCCGGATCGCCGCGGCTTGCCGCGCGGCCTGCTGTTGAGCACCCGCTCCATCTCGGCCCAGCTCGGCGGCCCATTATGCCAACCCATCGGATCACGATATCGAACAAATGTTCGATATGTCCAGCCTCCACTGACTCAAACTTTTTGTCATGTTCGTCGGGTTAAGACTGGCGGCATGTCAGAAGGAGTGTCAGATGACCAGATCGGCGCCGCCCGATGATGCGCAGAACCAGCACAACCGTCCCACCCCGACCACGGTGCTCACATCACCACAGCGATCGGAGTCCGGGACGTGTCGTACCCCTCTGGGAGAATTCTGGTATGCCGCCTCCGACAACGCCTTACGCGACTCACGTGGTGGAGTCGCGGCTGGATGCGTTGTTCGACGAGATGGCGGAGTTGACCGGGCAGCGCAATGCGATCGATGGCCGGTTGGTGGAGATCATCGCCGAGATCGACGGCAGGGGTGCACCCGACGGGAACGCGTTGTGGGGTGCCACGGGGTGTCGGTCGATTGCGGCGTTGGTGGCGTGCAAGACCGGGGTGAGCCCGAGCAGGGCCGAGACCATGGTGGCCGTCGCGCACCGCATCGACGAACTCCCGCATTGTGTGGCGGGATTGCGGGAGGGGCGGGTGTCATTGGATCAGGTCGGGGTGATCGCCGAGCGCGGCGGGCCGGGCTGCGATGAGCATTACGCGGAGTTGGTGCAGGTCGCCACCGTCACCCAGCTGCGCACCGCGGTCAAGCAGGAACCCCGCCCGGAGCCGGATGCGAAGCCGGAACCGACCCGCCGCATCACCAAGAGCGAAGGGGTGGACTCGACCACGTGGCGGATCACGCTGCCGAAGGTGGAGGCCGCGAAGTTCGAGGCCGGCCTGGGTTCGCACCGCGACGCATTGATCGCGGACTGGAAACGCGACCACGACCCGCACGATGCGATTGATCCGCAGGACGGGGATCGACGCGATGTCGACGCGTCCGACGGGACGTCGGGGCAGGCCCCGCCGTTTCCCGACGGAGTGGATGCGTTCATGAGCCTCGTGGAGGCCGGCTGGGATGCCGAGGTGGCGGCGCGTCCGCATGGTGCGCGCACCACCGTGGTCATGCACCTCGACCTCGAGCAGCGGGTGGCGGCGCTGCACCTGGGTCCGGCCCTTCCGGAGGCGGATCGCCGGTTTCTGCTCTGCGATGCGACCTGTGAGGTGTGGTTTGAGCGCCACGGCCGCCCGATCGGGGCCGGACGTAGCACCCGGACGGTGGGGCGGCGGTTGCGGCGGGCGTTGGAGCACCGCGACCGCACCTGTGTGGTGCCCGGGTGCGGGGCCACCCAGGGTTTGCATGCGCATCATTTGGTGCACTGGGAGGACGACGGGCCCACCGAACTGTGGAACCTGGTGTTGCTCTGCCCATTTCACCACCGCATGCATCACCGGGGCGGGATCACCCTGACCGGGCCCGCCGACAACGTGAAAGTCACCGACAGCGACGGCGCGGAGCTGACCGACGGATCACTGGCCCGACCACCCACCACCGCCCCACCGGACGTGCCACCGTGTCCCGGCCCGAAAGGCGAACGCGCCCAATGGTGGTGGTACACCCCGTATGACCCACCACCAGCCTCGACCAACTAGCGCTGCACTACTCCTGCAACGCCGGTGTGTCGCGCCGCAGCGTCTGCCCGGTGAAAAAATCCGGCCGCTGCGAACGCATCACCAGCATCAGCACCGCGCCGAGCGCGAGGATCCCGAATCCGATGAAGAACACCAAGCCGATTCCACCTATTGCCGCACCGCTGCCGTTCTCCGGGTTCATGCTCTCGCCGATCGCGATCACGAACACCGTCGCCAACATCAGCCCGCCCAGCAGCGGGAACACAAACTTGAACACGATGTTGTGGGCGCTGTCGAACAGTTCCCGACGGAAGAACCAGACGCACGCGAACGCGGTGATGCCGTAATACCAGCAGATCATGATGCCCAGCGCGGCGATGGTGTCCCAGAGCGCGTTGTCGGACAACAACTTCACCACCGTATAGAAGCCTCCGGTCAGCACCCCGGCGACCACCGTCGAGTACACCGGCGTCAGGAAGCGCGGGCTCACCTCGGCGAAGCGGGCCGGGAAGGCCTTGTACGCCCCCATCGCCAGCATGGCGCGGGCGGCCGGCAGGAACGTGGTCTGCAGGCTGGCCACCGACGAGGCGAACACCGCCAGATACAGCAGCGGCCCGAACCATGGGCCCAGGACCGGATCGGCCAGCGCGCCGAACACGTTCTCCGAGTTGTCCGGATTGCCCAGTCCCAGCCCCTCCGCACCGATGCCGGCGTACATCATCACCGCCACCGCGATCAACAGATACGTGATCAGAATCGAAATGACGCAGAGCAATCCGGCGCGCCCGGGCACCTTCGTCGGATCCTTGGATTCCTCGCCGAGGGTCAGGCAGGTGTCCCAGCCCCAGAACGCGAAGATCGAACCGGTGAGCCCGACGGCGAACACCGCCAGCGTCAGACCGGTGAACGGGTTGAACCAGTCCAGGTCGAAACTCAGGCCGGCCGGGGCATCGCCTCGGCTCACATGGACGAACGCGGTGACCGCGAAGGCCACCAGCACCAACAACTGGAAGCCCACCAGCACGTACTGGACCCGCTCGCTGGTGGTGATACCGCGGCTGGCGATCAGCGTGGCGAGCGCGATGAACACCAATGTCGTGATGATGTTGACGGGCTTGTTGCCCGCGAGGTCCGCGATCGCGGGCTGGCCGGCGACCCGCGCGATCAGTAGGTAGAAGAACTCGACCGCGATGGCGGCCAGGTTGGACAGCACGATGATCGAGGCCACCACCATCCCCCACCCACACATCCAGCCCACATAGGGCCCGAATGCCTTGGTGGACCAGGTGAACGAGGCCCCGCAGTCCGGGGTGCGGGAGTTCAGCTCGCGATAGGCGTACGCGGTGAGGAACATCGGGATGAAGCCGGCGATGAAGATCGCCGGCATCTTCAGACCGACCGTGGCGACGATGACGCCGATACTCGCGGTCAGCGTGTAACCGGGCGCCACACAGGAGATTCCGAGCACGGCTCCGGAAAGGGTGCCGACCTTACCCGCCGCCAGGCCTTTCGACAGTGTTCCCGAATCCTGGGTGGTCATGAATTCTCCTCATCGGCGGATCGGGGTACGACAACCATCGGGACGTCGAGCACACGCAACATCTTGGCCGCCGTCGAACCGAGGAACAGCCGGCGCGGCGCGGCCAACCGACTGGAACCGACCATCAGCAGATCGCCGTCCTGCCAGGGCAGTCTGCTCACCGCGTCCTCCACCGTCGAACCGTCGACCACCGTCGAGGTCACCGAGAAGCCCTCGGGAAGATAATTTTTCGCCTCCTCCAACACGTGGTGGGCGTGCGCCATCGCCCGCTCTCGCAGCGCTTCGGCGTCGCTGCGCAACGACCCGTACATCGGGTCGAGGGCCACCAGCGACACCAGCCGCAACGGCACATCCGCGGCCTTCGCGGCCCGCAACGCCGCATCCAGCAGCGCATCGGCCCCGGCGCGCTCGCCGATGGCGCAGGTCACCTCGCGCACCCTCGGCACGGTCGACAACCGAGTGCCCTTCGGGGCCACGGCCACCGGTACCGGGGCCGAGTACAGCAGTTCGTTGACCACCGAACCGAGCGAGAAGCTGCCGACCAGACCTCCACCGGAGCCGCCGACGACGAGTGCCTCCGCGCCGAGCCGGCGGACCTCGCGGATGAGGCCGTCGGCCGGTGAGTTGCTGAAGCTGACGTGGGGGTGGGCCACCACATCGTCGGGGATGTCGGCCATCGCGTCGGCCAGCCACTCCTGTGCCTGTTCGGCCAGCACGTCCTCCGGGACGATCGCCGGGATGCCGCGGTCCTGCGGCAGCACCAGGCACAGGTCCAGTTCGGCGCCGAGGCTGCGGGCCAAGCGGACGCCGAGGGCGACCGCGTCCGCGCCGCCGGGGATGGCGAGGTATCCGACAACCAGTCTCATCGGGCCATCCTGTCAACGCGCGGCGATGCGCACTGGCGTTTGGCGCTACGAAATCAGTTGTATTCGGCGGTTCCGTCGTCGAGAACCACCCGGGAGTCCGACCCGTCCGGCTGGGCCGCCTCGGTCCGGAACACCGCCCGCCCCGGCGCGGTGCGCCAGATCGACGTGGTCAGCGTCTCGCCGGGGAACACGGGCGAGCTGAACCGTGCCGCCACCGCGGTCACCTTGGTGGCATCGCCGCCGCCGAGTTCGGCCACCAGCGCCCGGCCCGCCACCCCGTAGGTGCACAGCCCGTGCAGGATGGGTTTGGGAAACCCGGCGAGCTCTCGGGCGAACCACGGATCGCTGTGCAGTGGATTGCGGTCACCGGAAAGCCGGTACAGCAACGCCTGATCGGTGCGGGTCGGCAGGGCGATTTGTGCGTCGGGCACGCGGTCGGGGAATTCGGGTGCCGCGGGCCGCTGGCCGGGTTGGCCGCCGAACCCACCCTCTCCCCGGATCACCACCGTGGTCAATGTTTCCACCAGTACCTCACCGCTGTCCGGGTCGGCGCCGACACCCTTGAGCATCACCACCGCGTTCTTGCCCGCACCCTTGTCCTGGATGTCGGCGACCTCGGAATGCACGCTCAAGCTCCCGGCCGGTGGCAGCGGCGCGAACAGCCGGATCTCCTGGGAGCCGTGCAGCAGCAGACCGAAGTTGAACGACCCGATCAGCAGGGCCGCCGCGAACGGAGAACAGGCGATGACGGCGAAGGTCGGCAGCACCTGTTGGTCGATATCGTGGCTGTTCTCGGTGGTGAAGGCCAGATCCTCGGTGCCCGCGCCGACCCCGAGCGCGTAGAGCAGCGTCTCCCGGTCGGTCCAGCTGAAGATCTGGGGTTCGGTCTTGGCACCGACGGCGTTCGGGTCGATCGGCATGGGCGGTTATCCCTTCTGGGCAGACCTGCGTGACGGATCTCGGAGTGTGATCGCGACCATAGTTGATGGTGTCAGTTCCGGGCCGCCCGCCGTGCCATGCCTGCTACTCGTTGTAGCCGAAGATGCCGTTCCACACTCGCTGATCTTGCTCGGCCCACTGGGTTGCTTCGGCCGGAGTGATGCGGTGAACACGTGGGTCGTCGAAGTCCGGCAACTGCACACCATTGACATTTGGCGCCGGAACGTCGCGTCGCACCGAGTACTCGCCGATATCGCGCAGCACGCTCTGTCCTCGCTGCGACAGGTTCCAGTTCAGGAATACCTTGGCCGCGGCGAGATGGCTGGCCGTCGATGCGACGCCGGTGTAGTAGTCGTAGGCGGTCACTCCTTCTTCGGGTACCACGAACGTCACGGGCGCATTTTCGTTCGACGCGATGTTGACGCTGCTGACAACCACTGTGCCGGCTTCGATTTCACCTCGGGCGAGGCTGTCGAGTTCGGCGCCCAGTGAATCGAAGACCCTGGTGTCGTCGGAGTAGTCGCGCAGGTAGTCGTCACCGAGCACATCGCGCTGGAACCGGGTGAGTGCCAGTGCGCTGCCGCCGGCACCGGCCTGTGCAATACCCAGCTTGTCCGCCCACCGGGTATCGAGCAGGTCCTTCCAGCTGGTGGGCGCATCGGCCGGATCGACGAGCGCCGTGTTGTACCCGAACGTGTAGATCGGGTTGAAGGTGCGGTAGTAGTTGCCGTCGTCGAACACCACGTCGTCGCGCAGGTTGGTCGCGGTGGGCGGCGAATACGGCTGGAAGACGCCGCGTCTGCTCAGGCCACCGACGAATCCGGCATCGGAGATCCGCACCACGTCGGCGTTGAACTTGCCGGCGCCGAACTCGGCGACGATCCGCTCGTAGAGCCGGTTGGGCGTGAGGCGAATCAATTTGACGTCGAGGCCGGTATCGTCCTCGAACTGGTCCAGCAGCGCCGACTCGCTGTCGGCGGTCCACCCGCTGTAGAGGGTGATCTGGCCTTCCTGCCGTGCCGCCGCCCAGAGCTCCTGGTCGGCGATCTGTTCGCCGTTGATGGTCAAGGCGTTCTCGCGCGAGATCGTCTCGGCCGAGCGGGTGAGATCCGGTGCGGCCGGTGGTGGCGTGCAGGCCGCCAAAGCCACTGCCAGCGAGACGATTCCGATGGCGAGACGGGTCGATAGGGTCTTCATGAGATCTCCTTGGAGCCGAAGCGGCGGGTGAGCACCGCGAGCACGCCGATGACCGCGCAGTAGAGCAGGCTCAGTTCGGCCGCGGATTGAAAGGACCCGTTGTCGTATGCGTCGAAGATCGCGATCGACAGCAACCGGGTATCGGAGGTGAACAGGAACAGCGCCGCGGTCAGCTCGCGCATCGCGAGCATCAGCAACAGCAGGAACGTCGAGGAAAGGCCCACCCGCAACAACGGGGCGGTGACGAACGTGATGGCGCGGTGCCGGCGAGCACCGAGCATGACGGCGCTGTCTTCGAGGTCCTTGTCCAACTGGACGATCGACGCCGACACTCCGCGGTACCCCTGGGGCAGGAAGACCGCCACGAAGGCGATGACGAGCACGGCCAGGGTGCCGTATACGGGGACCGGGAGCGCGAGCCACGTCCACAGCAGGCCCAGGCCGAGCACGATCGCCGGCACTGCCAGCGGCAACATCGCGACGTACTCGAGCAGCTTGCGGCCGGGGGCCTGTGTTCGGTAGCGGGTGTAGGCCAGGGCAAAGCATAAGGCGGTCCCGATGGCGGCCGTCGCTACCCCGACCGCGACACTGTTGACGACGACCTGGTGGAATTCGCTGCTCTGTAGCGTCTGGCCCATGTTCCAGAGCGACAGGGCCCCCGGCCGGCCGAGCTGCGCGAGATCGGCGACGTACGGACTGGTCTGCATGGCCGCGATGACCAGCGCGCCGACCGGCAACAGCACCGCGAGAACGAAGTAGCTCCACACGAATACGGCGGCCGGCACCCGCCAGCTTCGCAGCGCGACCTGACGCGCCCGCACCCCCTTGCCGCTCACCGTGGTGAATTCCTTACCGCCCATTGCCCGCTGTTGCATCGCGACGACGACCACCAGCACGACGGTCAGCATCACGGCCACGGCCGCGGCATCGTTGGAACGCGCCGGGGAGGCATTCATCAGGCGGTAGATCAGGGTCGGCAATGTGTCCATACCGCCCGGCACGCCGATCACCTGGGCTACCGGGAAGTTCTCGACGGTCAGCGCGAAGACGAGGATGGCCGAACCCAGCACCGCCGGCATGACGAGCGGGAAGGTGACCTCTCGCAACATCCTTCGCACCGGCGCGCCGTGCAGACTGGCCGCGTCCTCAAGGTCGGGATTCATCAGTGACAGCGCGGAGTGCACCATCAGGAACGGATAGGGCGCGTAGTACAGCCCCAGTACGAAGATCATGCCGGTGAAGCTGTAGATGTCCATCAGGTGCGGCACCCCGATCGCGCCGAACGCCAGGTTCAGGTAGCCGGTCGCCGGACCGGCCAGCAGCGCCCACGCCAATGCGCCGACGAGGGCGGGCAGGAACAGCGGCATGATGGCGATGCCGTAGATGAGCTTTCGGCCCGGGACGTCGGTACGTGCGGCCAGGAATGCGAGCAGGCAGCCGATAACGAGCGCGACCAACGATGATCCGACCCCGACGAGCGCCGAATTGAGCAGTGCTGCTTGCGCGGTACCCGATCCGAGGACCGCGAAATTGTCGAACGTGAAGCTGCCGAAGTCGAAGAGGTTGTCGCGCTCGGTGTTTTCGCTGAACGCCCCGGCGAGAATGAAGAACATCGGGCACAACACGATGACGGTGAGCACTGCCAGCTGTATCAGTACCGGCAGCGAGCGGCGCAGCCGTGGGCGCCGGCGAGGGGTTGCGCGGACGTAGGGGCGCTGCGGTGCAGCGGTGGTATCCGGGCGAGTGGCGGTCGGCGCGCTCATGCTGTCACCGCCGTCGCGGTATCGACGCGATCGTCGGTGAGCAGCTGGGCGGCACCCGGTCGCGCTGTGATGATCGCCGGCTCACCGATGCCCAGCACGGGACTGCCGTTACCGGTGGCCACAGCCTCGATCTCGGGCCCGTTGTCGAGCATCACCCGGTAGCGGATCGAGGCGCCCTGATAACTGGCCATTTCGACCCGTCCCGTCCAGTGCTGTCCGACCGGTGCCGGCTCGCCGGGGCCGGTCACCAGGAGGTCTTCCGGACGCAGGCAGACGATCGCCGGGCCGGCAAAGGCCCGGGCTTCGGCGACGATCACTGAGACGGCGGGATGGTCGGTCAGGACGCAGTCGAGATCGCCCGGTGCGGCGTTGACGCTGAATATGTTCCCGATGCCGAGGAATTCGGCGATCGACGCACAGGAGGGGTTCTTGTAGATCTGTTCGGGTGAGCCGATCTGCACGATGCGACCCTTTTGCATGAGTGCGATCCGGTCGGCGAGCGCGAAGGCCTCGACCTGGTCGTGGGTGACGTAGACAGTGGTCAGCCCGAGGCGCAGTTGGAGCTCACGTAGTTCCATGCGCAACCGTTCCCGTAGCCGCGCATCGAGATTGGACAGGGGTTCGTCCAGCATCAGGACGCTTGGGCGCATGACCAAACTGCGGGCCAGCGCGACTCGCTGCATCTGGCCGCCCGACAGCTGACTGGCACCTCGATCGGCCAGATGGCCGAGGCCCACCAGATCCAAGGTCTCGGTAACGCGCTGTTCGATATCACTCTTGGCGACTTTCTGCATTTTGAGCGCAAAGCCGACGTTCTGCGCGACCGTCCGGTGCGGCCACACCGCGTACGACTGAAAGACCATGCCCACGTTGCGTTTATGAGGCGGGACCGAGCGCCCCGTGGCACTGTCGTGCACGACGCGATCACCGATGGTGATGCGCCCGATACTGGGTGTCTCCAGACCGGCGACGCAGCGCATGGTGCTGGTCTTTCCGCATCCGGACTGGCCGAGCAGGACGAGGGACTCGCCGTCGGCGATGTCCAGGTCGAGGTCGCTCACCACGGTGTTGTCGTGGTAGGCGAGGGTCAGATTCTCGATGGTGACCTTCATGATTTCCTTCAGGGGTTGTTGGGAGCGGCGGACATGGCGTATGCGGGTGTGCCTGCGGCGAGGAATAATTCGGCCCTGGCGATCCGGCGGGCCGCGCGGTGCAAGACCACTTCTTTGGGCAGCCCGTCGCCGGAGACGGTGACCGACGCGCTGATGACGCCTGCGGCCGTGCCCAGCCGCAGGGTGGGGAACGCACGGTTTGCCATGGTGCGGGCCACCACGCTTGCCGGTACGACGGCGGCGGCGGCGACCGCGACTGCCGATGTCAGACCGATCGCGGGATGCGGAGCCAGCATGGAGACCATCCGCACGGCGATGTCGTAGTCGGAGGCGGCGACGAACACGCCGTCGGAGGTGGTGTAGTCCCGTGGCGCCGCGACGATTCCGACCTTGGGCACGGCATGGCGGACGGGATCACCCGGTTTGGCCAAACCCATTGCCAGAGCGGCCTTGTGGCGGAGCTCGATCAGGGTGGGTAGCCGCTCGGAGAGCTGTTCGTTGCTCTCGGATCCGGTCAAACCGAAGTCCTCGGCGGCAAACAGCGCCGCCGGCGCTCCGGCGGCGACCAGCGTGCCCTGATACCGATGCCCGCCCACCTCGAGGCTTTCCAGTGCAGATCCGGTGGGCAGCATCGTGGCGCGGGAGGCCACGACATCGGCGAACGTCAGTGCCACCGGCACGCCGAGCGCACTGGTACCGGGAACCGTTCCGTCACCGTCAGCCGGAATCACGCCGCCCGGTGTCGGAATCTGCGCTGCCAACCGCGCGCCCGTGTTCTGGTTGCGCATCCGAACCACGGTGACGTCGGAGTCGACGGCAACCAGCCCGGTCTGCAACGCGTAGAGCCCGATCGCCGTCGCGCAGTTGCCGCAGTTGCTGCCCCATTCGACCGTTCGTTGCCCGATGGCAACTTGGGCGAACAGATAGTCGACATCGATACCGTCGGTGCGGGAGCGCCGCACGATGGCCGCTTTCGATGTCGTCGAGGTGCCGCCGCCGACGCCGTCGAGCTGTAGCGGGTCCCCCGAGCCGAACGCGGAGGTCAGTACTCCGTCGAGGTCGGTGCCGGTCAGCAGCGGGTCGACGTCCACGGCGTTGAACAACCAGCATTTGCTCGTTCCTCCCCGCATCCAGGTCCCCCATAAGCTGGTCAATGCGACCCCTCCTCTCATCCGAATGGCTGCGGCGGTGATGCCGGTCACGTTCTCGGGTGAACCTCAGCGTGCATCACACTAGGGTGGAGTACAATTTCGAAAATATCGATATCCCTTAAGCTGATCTGAACGGAGTCGTTTGTGCTGGACCCGCGCCGCCTGTTACTGCTGGTCGATGTCGTACGTGCCGGCTCGTTGACCGCCGCGGCGAACAGGCTCAGCTACACCACGTCGGCGATCTCCCAGCAGATCGCCAAGCTGGAGGCCGAGGCCGGGCAGCCGCTGCTGGAGCGACATGCCCGCGGGGTACGCCTCACCGAGGCCGGCGCCGCGCTCGCACGTCGCGCCGAACGGATCGAGACCCAGCTCCAGGCGGCGCGCAGCGAGCTGGACGAGATCGCGGGCCTGCGTTCCGGGACCGTCCGGCTGGGCACGTTTCCCACCGTCGGGTCCAGCCTGTTACCGCAGGTGGTGAAGCTGTACAAGGCGCGTCACCCGGCGGTGAAGCTCACGGTGCGCAGCTCCCGGTTCAGCGCGCTGCGCGCCATGCTGGATACCGGCGAGATCGAACTCTCGCTGCTGTGGGACTACGAATGGGCCCCGGTGACCGACCGTGAACTGGTGGTGCGCGAGCTGTTGGTGGATCCACCCACGCTGGTGGTATCGGTGAATCACCGGTTCGCCCAACGCGAATACCTGGATATGGCCGAGCTCGCCGAGGAGCAGTGGATCACCCGGGAGGACAACCACCCCGTCGGCGCTGCACTTCAAAGGGCCTGCCAGAAAGCAGGATTCGCCCCCTCGGTCGCTTTCGCCGCCAACGACTATCAGGAAGCTCAGGCGATGGTCGCCGTCGACCTCGGCGTATCGATGGCGCCGCGACTGGCGTTGTCCAATCTGCGCGAGGACGTCAAGGTCATCCCGCTGCGCGGAGCGCCGTCGCGGCGAATCCTGCTTGCCCACCTCTCGGAACACCGCCTCACCCCCGCCGAGGCGACACTGGTCGACACGTTCGAAGAGGTCGCCTACAAGCACGACGGGAAGAGCCCTGCCGCGCGCCGGGCGCGGCCCAGCTAGCCGCCCTTTCTGTAGTTTTACTAAACCCGAGTCGACAAATTGTCGATTGTGGTGAACAAAGCCGCTTCCTACTGTGATCCGAGCAATGATTAAAGCCGTTTGTGATGCGTTCCGCGGCCGGCACACGCCGTCCGCCTGACGCCTCACCAACGCTCGGACGCCGCCTCCACGGCGCCTGCTGCACTGTGAGGAACTGAGAGAACGTCCCATGAGTTACGTAGAAATTCTGCCGCTGATCGCCTTGGTCGCCATGTTCGTCATCGCCACCATCTTCCCGATCAATATCGGCATCCTGGGGTTCATCGGCGCGTTCGCGGTGGGCGCGTTCCTGCTCGGCTATGACGACAAAGAGATCCTCGCCGAGTTCCCGAGTTCGATCGTCCTGACCATCGTCGGCGTCACCTATTTCTTCGGCATGGCCAAGCAGAACGGGACCATCGATCTTCTGGTCAACGCGTGTATTCGCGGTGTCCGCGGGCGCGTCAGCCTGGTGCCGTGGGTCTTCTTCGGCTGCGCGTCGGTGCTCACTGCGCTCGGCACCTTCAGCCCGGCCGCCGTCGCCCTCATCGTTCCGGCCGCGATGTCCTTTGCGGCGCGCACCAGAATGAGCCCGCTGGTCATGGGCATCATGACCATCAACGGTGCGCACGCCGGCGCGTTCTCTCCGATATCGGTGTCGGGTGTACTCGTCGTCGACCTCGTGGAAAAGAGCGGGCTGACGGTCAACCCGTGGATGCTGTTTCTTGCCAGCTACGCGATCAACCTGCTGCTCTCGGTGTTGACCATCATCGGATACACCGCGATCTCACGGGTTCGCGATCTGGAGTACACCGCCCTCGGTTCGCACGTCGACGCCGAGCCCGGCGGACTCGTGCATGGCGGAGGCGGTCAACCATCCGGTGCCGCAGGTGGGCCCGCCGGCGCCACCTTGCTACTCACTCGGCCGGTGCGCACCGGCGCACACGCAGAAGTTCGGCGACAACCCGTCAGCGGGGTTCAGAAGCTCACCCTGTTCCTGATCGCGTCGGTCCTGGTCCTGGTCCTGGTATTGCACATGCCGATCAGCTTCGTGGCGATCGCAGCCGGTGCGGTACTGGCGTTCACCGACCTGTCCAAGCAGGCAGAGGCCATCGCCGGTATCAGTTGGCCCACTGTTCTGTTGGTCGCGGGCATGGTCACCTATATCTCACTCGTCGAAGAACTCGGCACCATCGATCACCTGGCCGAAATGGCCGTCGCCGTGGGCGCACCGCTGCTGGTTGCCCTCGTGCTGTGTTACGTGATCGGCGTGACATCGGCATTCGCATCGTCGACGGCCCTGCTGGCCGCGATCATCCCGCTGGCCCTACCGCTGTTGCAGATGGGCACGCTTCCGGTCGTCGGCGTCGTGGCAGCGTTGGCGATCGCCGCGACCGTGGTCGACGTGTCGCCGTTCTCGACCAACGGAGCCTTGGTGCTGGCCAACGCCCAGGGCATCGACCGGTCGCGGTTCTACCGGCAATTGCTGGTAAATGCCGGGATCGTGGTCGCACTTGCTCCGGCGTTGTGCTGGTCGCTGCTCGTCGTTGCGCCGCACGTGCTCTGAGCCATCTCGGCTGACTTTAGCAAAAATCGACCTCCATCCATTTATTCGTAATTGTTCTTTACTCTCTGCGGTCAGAGAATGAGCCGAGGGTTCTCGACCGCGCACAACGTGTGCAAGGAAGGCGGGGTGAAGTCATGTTCGTTCTGCGTGGCACCTGGATGCGCGGAGGAACCAGCAAGTGTTGGTTGTTCAACGCGGTGGATGTCGATCCGATCGTCGATCGTGCCGGCGGACTCGACGCACTGTTGACATCGGCCTTCGGATCCGGTGATCCGCGGCAACTCGACGGGGTCGGCGGGGGAAGCTCTACCACGTCGAAAGCGGCGATCGTACGTCGATCCCGCGAGCCCGGCATCGACATCGACTATCTGTTCGGCCAGATCGCCATCGGTGAGCGCCGCGTCGAATGGGCAAGCAACTGTGGCAACTGCGCCACAGCGATCGGCCTCTACGCACTTCAGTCGGGACTGGTACCCGTCGACGATACGATGACCGTGGTGCGGATGCGCCACGTCACCTCCGGTGCGGTTCTGACCGCCGAGATCGCCACACCGGATCGCGCGGTACCGACAGATGGCACCGCCACGGTTCCGGGCACCACTGCGCTCGGGGTTCCGGTACGCCTCAAGTTCTCCGGGCTGAACGGGCCCGGACCGCTTCTACCAACCGGCAATTCCGTCGACCTGGTCCCGGTGGGAGGCAGTGCCTATGCCGCGACCCTGGTGACCGCCGGAGCCCCCGCAGCACTCTTCGACGCCGATGACCTCAGGCTCGACGGCAGTGAGAGCATCGACGCGCTCGCCGAGCACGCGCCGCTGTTGATCGAGCTTCGTAGACGCGCATCCCTGCTCATGGGCCTGCGCCGACCCGGCGCTCCCATCAGCCACGCCATCCCCAAGATCGGGATCGTCGGAGCCGCAAGAGATTACCGCACCATCACCGGCGACGAGGTCGGCGCCGACGAATACGACGTATCGGTGCGGATGATGTCCATGCTCGCTCCGCACCCCGCAATCGGGTTGACGTCCGCGGTGGCAGTTGCCGCCGCGTCAGCGGTCCCGGGCGGGATATTCGCGCGGAAGCTGTTGCACCACAACGCTTCCGCGCTGCGCATCGGCACACCCGCAGGCGTCCTGACCATCGACCTCGCCCGCACGCCCGATGGGCAACTCGAAGCGGTGGTGCTACACCGCGCCGCGCGGCGCATCGCCACAGCCGAACTCTTTGTCTCAGATACCACATCACAGCTCATCGGCGCGTGACAGCAACGCGATCCGGGCAAGTACGGCGCCGAACTGCAGCAGGGCTGGGCACAATGACCGGCGGGCAAGCGTGGCACCATACAACTCACGTCCGTGAACAGCCTTGTGGAAGCGGACGCTACGAAGTCCGATAGGAAGTAGAAGGGAGCCCTGCCGTGGTCGGTGACGGGCCGGCGCAGCCGACGACCACAGCGTTCGGCACGGCACCCGGCGCGGGGATGAAACGTCCGTGGTTCACCGACCTCGAGCCGCGGGCACCCGATGGCGTTGCTGGCGAGGCCGTCCTCCCTGACCGTGCGCAGATGCTCGCCGGGTTGCTCGGCCCCGGTCCTGCTGCGTGGGCGGTCGAGTTGGGCGCATCGATGGCTGCCGCCATCACCGCCGCGATTCCCGACCTTGCCGTGGATGCGGTTGCCGACGAGGTCGCCAAAGGTTGTGAGGCCGTCGCCCTCGGTGTGCTGCTCGCGCTCGCCTCCGATGACGATGTGTCGTCGGCGCCGATACCCGAGATCCTCGCGGGCCCGGTGGAAGTGGTGGCCCGCGGGATCGGCATCGAACACATGCTGCGCAGCATCCACATCGCACATTCCACGGCCGTCGCGGTGTTGCTCGACGCTGCCGAACGCGTGGTGCCCGAGGCACAGCGCTTCGCGGAGATGCGACGGATCAACGAAGCGCTGTTCGGCATCGTCGACATCCTGACCAAACGCATGGCCGACGAGTACGCCCGCGCACACGAGGCGTGGCTGAGCAGCTCGGTGGCTCTGCGCATGGACGTCGTGGAAGACCTGCTACAGGGAAACACGGTGTCCAAGGACAGGGCCGCCCGGATTCTGGGATATGACCTCAACCGGTGGCACCTGGCGGTCATCGCATGGACCGGGTCGACCGCGACCGCCGAGCCGGACCAGCTTCGCGCCGCGGCGACCCAGGCGCTGTCGGCAGCGGGCTGCACAGCGATGCTGGTACTTCCGCTGGGAGCCCAACGCGTGTGGGCCTGGGGTTCTCGGACGTCGCACCCACCGGCACCGGTCGCACCCGAGCACCCACCGGCTCCCGGTGTTCGTCTTGGCGTGGGCACGGCGGGCTTCGCGGTCGACGGATTTCGGCGCAGCCATCAGCGCGCGGCCGAGGCGGCGCGCGTCGGCGTGCTCACGACGCGGGACAGCTGGTGGTTCAGTTATGCAGACCTCGACATCGTCGCCATGCTCAGCGCGGACCTGTCGGCCGCCCGCGAGTTCGTCACCCGTGAGCTCGGCGACCTGGCAGACACGACCGAATCGGTGACCGTGATGCGCCGCACGCTCAAGCACTACCTCGACCGCGACCGGAGTCTGGCCGGCACCGCGGCCGACCTGCAGGTCGCGCGCAACACCGTTGCCTACCGGGTGCAGCGCGCCGAGCAACTTCGCGGTCAGCCCGCATCGGTCCGCCGTCTGCAGCTGCACGCCGCACTCGCCCTCGCGGAGGAATTGGGCGACACGATGCTGGGGCCCGCGGCGCACCATTTGGACTGAGAGCCATCCTCGAAGGGTCATGTTTGCACTTGAGACCATGCTTGGCGGCGGCCGCGCGCAGTTGACTGGGCGTCGAGCCGGTCGAGCGACGGGCAGAGGCGGAGAAGTCGATGGTCGTCCATCTCGTCCGATACGAGCACAACGCGCGGACCGCATGGGGTGTCCTCGCCGGGGATGTGATCTCACCGCTCACCGGCGAATACGCCCGCACGGCCGACCTCATCGAACGCGGTAGATCCGACTGGACCGCGGCGGCTGCGCAACACGGTGGGCTACTGCTGTCCGATGTCGCGCTGCTCTCACCGGTCACCACCCCGTGCCGGGTGATGTGTCAGGGCGCCAACTACCGCCAGCATGCCATCGAGTCCGGGATGGACCCCGACAAGCGCACCTTCAACCTGTTCTTCGACAAGACCGACGCCGCGGTCACCGGCCCGCACGACCCCGTCACCCGACCGGCTCATGTCACGCTGTTGGACTACGAGATCGAGCTGACGCTGGTTCTGAACGGGACGGTCACCGCGCCGACCACCGTCACCGCCGAAAACCTGCACGAGTACGTCTTCGGCGTCACCATCGGCAACGACCTGTCCGCCCGAGACGTCCAACTCCCCCAGGGACAGTTCCTGAAAGGCAAGAGCTACCGCGGATTCTGCCCACTAGGACCCGTGCTGGCGGTCCTCGAACCCGAGGACCTCGGGCTTCTCGACGACCTCGAGCTGCGCCTGGAGGTCAACGGATCGCTACGGCAGAGCGATAACACCGCCAACATGCTGTACCGCCCGGCCGAGACACTCACCGAATTGAGCGAGTTCTGCAACTGGGCGCCCGGTGACGTGCTGCTGACGGGCACACCGCACGGCATCACGGCGGGCTCACCCCCTGCCTTCGTGCGCCGGCTTGCCACCGCGCTGCTGCCCGAGGACAAGCTGTGGGCGGCATTCGTCAGGCTCAACCAGCGCAAGCCCTATCTGCAGCCCGGTGATGTCCTCACCGCCTCGATCCGCAACGCCGCGGGGACCCTGGACCTGGGCACCCAGCAGAACACCATCGTCGCCGCCAACGCCGAATAAAGAGCCCCACCATGAGCGCCACACCCAGCCCCCTGCAGCCATCCGATCCGGACGACCACGCCCCCACATCCTGCGCACCCGATCTGGATCGACTTCCGGACGGCCTCGCTCCCGACTTCATCGCCCACTGGGTGGTGAAAACCGCGCGCAGCGCCGAGATGATCGCCTGGTACGGACACGTCTTCGGCGCTCGAGTGGTTCACGAAGATCGCCAGATCGCCTTTCTCACCTGGGATCACGAGAGCCATCGGCTGGCACTGGTGAAGCTCCCGCCGCCGCTGCGCCACATCTTCCCGTTGTCACGATGGCGTCGAAAGAGCTACGGCATCGACCATCTCGCATTCACGTTCACCTCGGTCGAAAAGCTGTTGCTCACCTACGAACGGCTCAAGAAGGTCGGGATCGAACCGGTGTGGTCCATCAATCACGGACCGACGACCAGCCTCTACTACGAGGATCCGGAGGGCATCCGGCTGGAGTTCCAGACCGAGAACTTCCCCACCGCCCAAGAGACCGCCGAGTATTTCACCAGTGCCGAATTCGAGAAGAACCCGATCGGCACCAATATCGACCCGGACTATCTGCTCGAACAGCTGCGCGCCGGTACCGATCACACGCTGCTGCTCAAGCGCGGAGCCGGCACTCGACCGGGCAGCAGACCACGATCGAACAAGCGCGCACTCACCTGGAAGACGTTGTGAACAATGAAGACTGAATCAGTGGTCATCGTCGGCGCCGGTGCCGCCGGATGCACACTCGCGCTGCTGCTGGCGCGCCACGGCATCGCCAGCACCGTCGTCGAAGAGCGCCGCGAGCCCCGTCTGCATCCTGCCGCACACGTCATCAACGCCCGAACCCTGGAAATCTGGAACCAGGCGTCCCCGCACCTAGGAGCCGCGCTGCAGGCGATCACACCGCCCATCGACAGCGTCAACATCATCCGCTGGTGCACCGACGTGCGTGCGGAACCGATCGGCGAGATCGATCTGCTCTCCCAGCCCGATAGGCTTGCCGAAGTGCGCTCGCACAGTGCGTATCTGATCTCGCACATCGGTCAGCACCTGCTGATGCCGGTGCTGTGGGAGACACTGGAGGGCGAGCCGCTCGTCGATTTTCGGCGCGGCACGCACGCCGACCTCAGCGGTGCAGGCCTGACATTGCGGGCTGCGGATACACAGCCGGTCGAAGTGTCCCCGCGATTTGTCATTGCCGCGGACGGCGCGAACAGCCGGCTGCGCGACGCAGCCGGTATCGCGATGACCGGTCCGGTACTGGCCAACATGGGCAGCGTCTTCTTCCACGCACCCCAGCTCTACCCCGACGGCGCCAGCCGCCCCCTGCTCAGCTGGATCTACCATCCACGCTTCAGCGGTGTGATGATCGCCCACGCCGATGACGACTACGTGCTGATGACACCGTATCTGCACCCGGCGCAGCCGATCGCGCGGGACAGTCGACGCTACTGGAATCGCATACTGCCCCGCGTGATCGGCTCCGCCGACTACCAGATCCGCTCGACCGGCACCTGGACGATGACCAAGCAGATCGCAGACCAATTCCGGCGCGGGTCGCTGCTGCTCATCGGGGACGCCGCCCACCGATTCCCGCACACCGGCGGCTTCGGCCTCAACAGCGGCGTGCAGGATGCCCACAACATCGCCTGGAAACTCGCGGCCATCCTCAACGACGGGGCCGCTGAGACACTGTTGGACACCTACGACACCGAGCGCCGACCCGTCATCGCCCGGTTCGCCGAGCAGAGCACGCATAACCACTTCAAGCTCGACGACGTCACCGCCGCACTCGGCATCACCAACCGTTCACTGCACACGGCAACCGAACTCATCGGAAGACTCCGGCTTGACAGGGTGCCCGACACGGTGATCTCCCGCGTCGCGGACGCTCTGACCACGGTCCAGACATCCCGGACACGTCGCCTGCTTGGCCACGGTTCTCGCAGCAGCCGGCTGCGGGAACGGATGGCCGACCAAATCCCGGGCCAGGAGGAGCATTTCGTGGCCAGCGGCTTGGAGTTCGGCTACTCATACACCAGCACGCTCATCGACACCGCCGAGGGACGCTGCCCGGATGGTGACATCGCGCTGTACCGCCCCACCACACATCCGGGTGCGCGTCTGCCGCACGCGAACATCCGGACTGCCGATGACGCGGACGTCTCGGTGCACACTGCCATCGCACCGCGAGGACTGACGTTGTTCACCGCCGACCCCGATGGGTGGACCGACACCCTCACCCGCACAACGATTTCTACGCCGCTGGCCGTCGTCGCCCTGCGGCCGACGACCGACCCTACGGCCGCCACGACGACCGACCTTTTCGAGGTCGGCGATCATGGTGCCGTGGTGGTGCGACCCGACGGCCACGTGGTATGGCGCACTCGGAGCGGCCCGATGGTGGCGGACCGCCTGCGCAGCTTCATCGAGCAGTCCTGGGCGGGCGTCTATCCGCAGGAGCACGCCGACGTCAAGCGACACCCCGCCTGAACCGAAGGACCCCGGGAACATCGTGCCCAACACTGAGTCCTGGGAATCTGATCCCGGCATGCCTCACCGGCGCTGCACAGCATCAACTATTTGCTCGGTGTCCTGACCATGCCCAATCCCGAAGATCAACGCCTGTTGCGCTGTTCGGCCGCCGACTTGTGTACCAGGCTACCCGGTGGGGCACCGAAGCGGCGCGGGTGGCCTCGACGATCAGCCGGAACTGTATCGCGACAGTGTGAATATGAGTTTCATATGTGCTTCGCCCAGCCACGTGTGGTTCCGCATAGCGTTCGGACTGTGACCGCTGGAATGAAACGGAAGTCGATCGCTTTGTCCGTAGGCGCATTTCTCGTTGCTGCGGTCTGCCTGGCCGCTCTACTGGGCTGTTCTACTGCAGCCCCACCGCACAACCAAATCATCGGAACGTGGCGAATGATCTCGGCGCAGACGGAACGCAACGGACGAATCGAAGCGCCCTACGGCGAACAGCCCAACGGGATGCTCGCCTTCACACCCGACATGCGGTACGTCGAGGTGCTCACGGATTCCTCGCTGCCACCTTTTGCGTCCGGGGTACGCGGCGAGGGAACCGACCAGGAGAACCGCGCCGCCATGTCTGCGAGCATCGGCATGTTCGGCACGTACACCGTCGACGAGGACGGTCAATTCAGCGGCAATCGTGTTGAAGGCGCGACCTTCCCGAACTGGGTCGGAGACGTCCGAACGACCGATGACCTACACATCGTGGTCGCCGGTGATCGCATGACCGAGAATTTCACCCGCCCGGACGGCACCCGGGTCACCATCACCTTTGAGCGCGTACGTTGACCCGGATCGCTCATCCGAAGTGCGTCGACCCGGTGGAATCGCGGATGCGTGACTATGCGACGACACTCGGCCACCGCGATCCACCCAGCCGCAGGCCGTTCCGCGAATGCGGTTTAGGTGCGCTTCCGCGACGGCGGCACCGTGTTGGCATCGACGGGCATCATGGACATCGGCACCGGCGCAGCCACCGCGCTGGCGATCGTCGTCGCCGACGCGGTGGGCCTGCCGATGGATCGTGTTGTCGCAGAGGTGGGTGACGCCATTCTGCCGCCCGGTCCTGGCGCCGTCGGCTCTCGCGCCACCGGTAGCATGGCTCCGACCGCACGGGCCGCGGTCGACAATCTTGTCCGGGCCGCGTCGACTAATCGCCGCTCACCGCTGGCAGGTTCGCAGACACCGATGTCTTACGCGGCGGGTACGTTGCGAAGTGGTAACGAGGGCATCGGCTTACTGCCGCTCATCTGTTTGAGCATTCGTGGCCGACATCGTCCTGCTTCCGGTCAAGGTCGCGGTCCGCGTCGGGTGTGCGGTCAACCCGCACCGTTGAGGATGTCGAAACACTCCAGCAGAGTGGTGACCTGATCAGCGGTCAACCGTCCGAGACGATCGTGCAGCATCGGACGCACCCGCTCCTCGACCTCAGCGATGGCATCCTCGGCCGCGGCAGTGAGGGTCAGGTACGACCGCCGCGAATCGGTCTGATCCACGGCACGCGTCAACAATCCGGCTTTGGCCAGCTTGGTCACCGCGCGGCTGACGACGGACGCGTGCAGACCGAGATCGCGCACCAGATCGCCGGGTCCGTCGATACCGAGCTCGATGGATCGTAGGATCAAAAAGTCGACGAGATCCAACTTCGCCACCGCCGCCACATGCGTGCGTGCGGCACCCAGAACCGACCTGTTGAGTCGGTACAGCGCGTCGAGTAGTCGCATCTCTGCGGCGCCTTGATCTTTCGTCACCGGCGTCACGATACCAACCTCAGTTGTCAATTATTGACATATGTCAACCATATGGGCACGCTGGGATCATGCCTACGCAACCGCCGATCACCTCACGAGTCGACCTCCACCACCACGCCTTCCCGGCACACTTGTTCGGCGACAACGTCGCACGCGCCCTGGCCGCCGATTCCGGCTGGAAGTTCGTGGCGGAATCGCCGGCCTGGAGCCCGAGCGCCAGCCTCGCCTTCATGGACGCCATGGGGATATCCACGGCAATCCTGTCCCTTCCCAACGACATCGAGGCCCACCTGCCCGACACGGCCCGCCGGCGTTTCGCCCGCGAGATCAATACGTACTGCAGCCGCGTTGCCGACGAGAATCCCGGTCGCTTCGGATTCTTCGCCCATCTTCCGACCCCGACCGACCCAGACGCGGCACTCGAGGAGATCGCCTATGCGCTGGACGTGCTGGGCGCGGACGGCGTCACCGTGACCAACGTCTACGGGACCGGGCAGGACGCGCGGTCGCTCGGCGACGCCGTGTTCGAACCCATGTGGGCGGAACTCGATCGACGAAAGGCCGTCGTGTTCCTCCATGGCGAACAGACGCCGGGACGCAATCCTGCCCCGAACAGATTTCTTCCGGTACCGGTGGTGGAGGTCCCCAACGAGACCTACAAAGCGGCGGCCGACCTGGTCACGAGTGGCCGAAAACGGCAGTTCCCGAACGTACGGATCATCTTGTCTCATTCCGGCGGAAGCACTCCCTTTCTCGCGTCGAGGGTTGCCGGCCTGTGCTCGTTTCACACGGACTGCGAACTGTCAGCCGACGAAATCCTGGCCGACTTCACCACCTTCTACTACGAGACCGCCTTGTCCGGATTCGAGACGAACCTGGTCGCCCTGGAGAACTTCGTGCCGATGAGTCAGATCTTGTTCGGAACCGACTTTCCCGCTGTCAGTCCCTCGGCTGCCGCCTGGTACACGCACAACGTCGACGCCCACTTCGCCGACCGGACAGAATCTCTCGCTGCCGTGATGGAGGGCAACGCGCGCATCTTGCTGCCCAGACTGGGTTCGAACTAGTCGCCCCGCGTTGCACCGCCGATTCGGGTCGTGCGGTGCGAACAATCAACTCCCCTGACCTTCCTTGCGCGAAAGCAAACTTATGGGCATGCTGGTGCGCAGGACCGGCGCATACCAACCGACAGGAGGGCCCCCATGCACGCAGACCCGCGTTTGCCTTTCCCGTCCGGTAGAGGCACTCATTCCGGGGCGTGGCTCCAGTTCGGCCGCAGCCGGGCCGATCTGCTGCAGTGGGCGGTGCAGACCGGCGACCCACTGGCTGACGCCGCGGCCGAAGAACTGCATGCGCACGGTCGGAGCGCACGCGTCAGCCTCGATGTGGGAATGCGAACCGGGTTGGCGTCACTGACCGACCCACCACCTGCCATCGAGGCATTTCTGCGACATTGTGAAACATTCCCGGACTTCGCCGATGACACATTGATCGACAGCGGATCACTGCCGTTCTACTCGATGCCGCCACCTGTCCACATGGTGTCGCTGAGCGCCGGAGCACTCATCCGCGTGTACGAATCACCCTCGATATCAGAGGTTCTCGCCACCACGGGGCGTCTGATCGAGGGGGCCGACCGCCGAATCCGGGAAACCGGAAAGTGGGTGTCGACAGCCATGCTGCCGGGCGGACTGCGACCGGGTCGGCCCGGATACGTGGCGACGCTGCAGGTCCGCATGCTGCATGCGCAAATGCGGCGTCTGGCCCGCAGTCGTGGATTCGACGAGGCCCGGCACGGTGTTCCCATCAATCAGGTGGATCTGGCACGCACATGGATGGATTTCACATACACCTCAATGCGTGCCGAGGAGATCATGGGATTCTCCTTGACCTCGCGCGAAACCCACTCGCTGTACGCCTACTGGTGGCTGCTCGCGCATCTTCTCGGTGTCGACGCACGACTGGTGTACGGCATCTCCACCAACGAGCAGGCCGCCCGGGTCGACACTCTGTTCCAGTACGTCACCGGGCCGTTGGTCGACGACTCCGTCGCGCTGGCGTCAGCGACCTTGAACTCGATCGCGGATCTCCTCCGCACCGCCATGCGACTTCCCGAACCGCTGGGAGCGCGCGGCCTCGCATCGCTGGCGCGGATGTTTCACGGCGACGCCACGGCCGACGAACTCGGCATTGCGCGCTCGCGCGCGGCCGACACGGTCATCTCAGCGGCCATCGATCGGGTGCGGTCGCACCGAAGCTCCCTGCGAGCCGACCCGATGAAGTGGAACGCACATATCGAGGACAATCTCGCCGCGGCACGGCGATCGGTTCACGCCGCGGACCCCGCCCTGTACGAGAACGTCGATACCGAGCCTCGGAGTGCATCATGAGCCACACAGTCTCCACCACCAGTAGCATCTTCATCGGCCGAGCGCAGGCAGCGGTGTTCGATTTCGTCACGCGACCGCGCAATTGGGTCGGCACACATCCGGTTACCGACGACGTCCATTTCAAGGGTGGCGATGCTCGCGCCGTGATCGGGGACGAGTTCGTCGAAACCATCGGCGGTGCCGGCCAGCCAGTCTTCGATGTGCGTTGGCGGGTAAGCGACCTCATGGTCGATCGGCTGTGGACCATCGAAACGGTCGAACTGGGAGATCCCGGCGTGTCGTGCCGGATCCAGTACGAATTCCGTCCCGAGGGCACCGGCACGATGTTTGTCAGGAGCATGACCGTCAACTACCTCGACACGGATGGCGCCAGTACCCCGTACCACGTCCCTCCTGAGGGCGCGGCCGATCCGGAGGTTCACGATCAATACATCAACGCCGTCAAGCAGCGACTGGAATCGAGCCAGTGACAGCGCTTGATCCTGAGGCCATCCGGACAATCGCCGCCCGATTCTCCGAACCGAAGACCTATGGCAACTTCGTCAACGGTCAGTGGCGCGAAGCACGCGGCGGTCGACTGTTGGACCTGATCAATCCCGCGACACGCGCAGTTGTCGGCCAGATCCAGCGCAGCAGTACAGCCGACATAGACCACGCGGTGCGCGCGGCAAACTCTGCCTTCTCGTCGTGGTCGAGTGCTCCGCCCCCAGAACGACAACGAGCGCTCCTCGCCATCGCAGACAGATTGCGTGAGCGCCGTCTCGACTACGCCGTGATGGAGTCGCTGAACAACGGAAAGCCCGTCACCGAAGCCTTCCATCACGACGTTCCCTCCGCGATTGAGCAGTTCGAGTACTACGCAGGTGCCGCGTACCACGTCAAAGGAGACGTCACCGACTTTCGTGACACGACCGTCGTCACCCATCGTCAAGCGATCGGACCGGTGGCACAGATTATTCCGTGGAATGTCGCTTTGCTGATGGCCTCGATGAAACTCGCGCCCGCGCTGGCGGCCGGTTGCACTGTCGTCTTGAAACCCGCTGAAACGGTCTGTCTTTCGGTCCTCGAGTTCATCGCCGATATCCGCGAACTGCTGCCGACGGGAGTCGTCAACATAGTGACCGGACTCGGAGCGGAAGTTGGCGAGACTCTGGTCAGCCATCCAGACATCCGCAAGGTAGCCTTCACCGGAAGCCGCGAGACTGCCCGGAAGATCCTTCAATACGCATCCGCCAACATCATTCCGCAGACTTTGGAGTTGGGCGGCAAGTCGGCCAACATCGTCTGTCCGGACGCCGACATCACCGCCGCCGCGGCATCGGTCGTACTGTCCACCGTCGTCAATAAGGGAGAAGTGTGCCTGGCCGGCTCGCGGGTCTTCGTCCACGACGCTGTCCGCGAGGAGTTTCTCGCACAACTGCAGAATATGCTCGCCCATGTGCGGCAAGGCGATCCCCTCGATCCGGCGATCACCCTCGGCCCACAAGCATCCGAATCCCAGTTCAACAAGATCCTCAACTACATCGACATCGGACGGAATGAGGGAGCGCAGGTTCTTTGTGGTGGCGACCGCGCTACGGTGCCCGGGCTCGAGAACGGATGGTTCGTCCAACCCACGGTGTTCACCAATGTGCAGAACAACATGCGCATCGCTCAGGAGGAGATCTTCGGTCCCGTCACCGACATCATCGGCTGGAGTGACGAGACTGCGATGCTCAACGAGGTCAACGACACCCGCTACGGTCTCGCCGGCGGTGTGTGGACAAGCGATCTCTCTCGCGCGCAGCGGATATCGCGCGCGATGGACACCGGTACCGTGTGGGTGAACCGCTACTTCAACCTGACGCCCGGTCAGGCCATCGGCGGCGTGAAGGAGAGCGGATTCGGCCGGGAGGGAACGCTCGGGACCGTTGTCGACCACTACACCGTGCAGAAGGTGGTCGCCTACGACCGGCGGGGCTGACAGCGGCCGGCGACCGATGCCGGTCTGGTGTCCTACGCCATGCGGCACACAGGGTTTGACAGTCGACCGAGGCCATCGATCTCGACGTGCACGGTCTGCCCCGCTTCCAAAAACATTCCGGTGTTCTCGGCAACACCCGCCGGCGTACCCGTCAGGATGACGTCGCCTGGCTCAAGCGTCACGTAATGGCTGATCTCGGAGATCAGCCTGTCGAATCCGAAGATCAGATCCGCGGTGGATGCCTGTTGGCGCAGTTCCTCATCGACGTACGTCCGCAATGTCATGGGCTGTCCGGCGGCGATGTCGTCGGCGCTGAGCATGTACGGCCCCAACGGTTTGAAGCTGTCGAACGACTTGGCGACGGGAACATTCGCGCGACCGACGTGTGCGCGACGACCGAGCTGGACATCACGCGCGGACACGTCGTTTGCGACGGTCAATCCCGCCACGTGGCGCCATGCGTCCTCGACGGTCACCCGGCACGCGCGGGATCCCATGATCAGCGCCGCCTCGCCCTCGTAGTCCACCTCGTCGGCGGCCAGCTCGGGCAGCACGATGGGATCTCCCGGGTTGCTGATTGCCGACCCCACCGCGAAGTGGAAGCGCGGGTGCGACGGCAGCTCTGCCGCGACCTCGCGTGCATGGTCAACATAGTTCAGGCCCACGATGCAGATCTTGCCCGGACGCCGAACCGGCGCGAGTATCGGCACCGCTACCGCAGCGACCACATCCCGAATTGATGCTTCCGACAAACGATCCAGCTGCCCGCGCCGGATCATTTCCTCGAGCGACGATGCCAGATCGAGCAGACAAAGATCTCCACCTTCAACCCGTGCAACGCCCTGCGCTGTCTGCGCGAATCGCATCACCGGGTAGCCGCTCTGCACAGAACCCTCGCGGTGAGTCTTGCGGCGTTCGCGGAGCGGTCGCCTGCCCAGGCGACAAAGCCATCGGGCCTAATCAACGTCAACGGCAGTGGGTACGTGTCCGATCCGTCCTGCCCGGACAGCTCGACGACCCTCAATGGCACCCCGCGGCTGGCGAACGCCGAGACCCAGCCCCCCACATCGGTTCCATCCGACGACACGAGCAGCACGAACGAGCGCCCGAACAAGTCCAGGACCGACCTGCCGTCCGTCAGCTCGATGTGCGGGGCTCGGCTGCCCGAGACGCCCTCGGGAACGTAGGTGCCGTGATCATCGAGGGATACCGAGCACTCCGCACCGATCGCGACGGGAGATTCCGGGTAGCGGTAGCCCAACTGCGTGCCCAACGAGGACCATTCCATGGCTCTCGTTCGGACCACCATATCGGCCGCGCGAACACGAGATGCGTAACCTACCTCGCCCTCATCGTCGAGGTCAGCATCTGTCGGAAGCGCGAGGTCGGCAAGGTAGTTGGCCTGGGCACGTCGCGTGTTGCGTTGCGCTACGGGCTTGCGCTCGAGCTCGTAACTGTCGAGCAACTCCGGGCCCGCCTCTGCACGCAGGACCATCGCCAGCTTCCAGCAGAGGTTGTGCACGTCGCCGATACCGGTGTTCATTCCATGACCTCCCGACGGCCACATCTGGTGCGCGGCATCACCGGCTAGCAGAACGCGACCGACCCGGTAAGAGGACGCGACAACAGTTCGTCCCGACCATGTCCTGGAATCGAGGACGGACACCTCGATGTCGGCGCTGCCGACGCAGTCCCGGATCGTCGTCACGACGTCATCCGAAGTGTGTCGCTCGTCGGGCTGGAGCGGGTAGGTGACCCGCCATAGGTTGTCACCGTTGAGAGATCCGAAGATCGCCCGGCGAGGCCGGAGGGTGTAGTACTGCACGGCGGGCGGCGAAGTAGTCACCTTCAGAAGCTCTGGAATGTCCGCGAACACGCCCTGCCACCTGGCCTCTTCCGTCGAACCATTCATCCGGACACCGAGTTGACGACGAACGGTGGAGCCGGCCCCATCGCAGGCGACGATGTAGCGCGCCGTCACCTGCTTGGTCTGACCGTCCGCCCGCTCCAGCAGCGCGTCGACCCGGTCACCGTCCTCGACCGTTTGCCAACACCGCCACCCATAGCGAATCGTCACGTCGGGCAGTGCGTCGGCACGGCTACGCAATGCGAGGTCAAACCAGAACTTGGGCCACCACACGGCGCCCTCCGGGCTTATCCGGGACGTCGCCGACCGTCGATTCGCGTTCGACGGACGCCGAAAGCGTGCGAGCTCATGAGTGGCCAACCGTGTGACGAAAGAGATGTCACGCGGATAGTCGGCAGGAAAGCCACTGTTGTCGACCTCGCCCGAAATGCCGTGCTGTCTGAGCCATTCCATCGTCCGGACGTCGATCGATTCCGCCGTCGGGTAGTTGATCGACCCGTCCCTGCCGTCAACTACGAGGACACGAACCCCGCGACCCCCGAGGTCGATCGCTGTGGCAAGTCCGACGGGTCCGGCGCCGACCACGACGACGTCGTACTCATCCTGGTTGATCTCCGCACTGGCTCGACCGACCACGGTCACGGTCACCGACGGACACCGCTGTAGCCCGCGGCCGCACCGCCCGGCGCGAAGTAGTCCTCGGGATCGATTTCGTGCCCGTCGGGATTGTCCCGGAACTCCGCGGATTCCATGAAAGCTCGCATCTCCTCTTCCGTCGCGAAATTCATCCCCGACAGCTCCACTTTGTTGCCGTCGGGATCGCGGTAGTAGAGACTGCTGGCCACACCGTGATTGGCCGCTTCGATCGGTAGCACACCCAATTTCTTGAGGTGCAGGTACTGCGCGTGCAAGCGCTCGAGGTCGGGGAACCGGACCTGGAGGTGGTGGAGCCCGACCGAGCGCCGTTCGGTGCCTCCCACATCCGCGCATTCGAAGATTGCGATGCGCTGTGTGTAGGGAAATCCCCCCGGCAGCTGGAAGAACGCGATCCGGGTGGGTCTGTCCGGATCGGTGGTGCGCACGCCACTCGCGGGGGTCATATCCAGCGTCGGAGGCTGCCGCAGGATCTCAGAATAGAACCAACAAAGCCTTTCGTAGTACGGGGTGCGCAGGACGACCTCGGACAAGCCGATGCGACACGACTCGCTCATCACCTATTCGACTCCTTGCCTGAATCAACCCGAGCTAGCGGGACAGCGTCTCCACCGGGCTGTAGCTACCCTTGCCGGCCCCGAGCGTGCGGTCGAGTTCCTTGCGTCGCCACTCGCGGTGCCGGTGATCAACCAGTTTCGCGACAGCAGGGATTTTCTGGCAGGCCGTGTCCCGGAGAAAGTTCGGCGCGAATCGCAGCAGCGGGGCGAAGCGCCACGGCCCGATGGTCGGGAAGTCCGATCTCACGTACGAACCGGGTGTGTAGAAGTAAGCGTGACCCAACTGGAAGCGGTAGTTCAGCTCGGCCTTGGCCCGGCTCCAGCCACGCGCCCGCGGATCAGGCTTGTAGGAATCCATGAAAGAG
The DNA here is from genome assembly GCA_021648845.1 of Mycobacterium sp. MBM. Classification (GTDB taxonomy): domain Bacteria; phylum Actinomycetota; class Actinomycetes; order Mycobacteriales; family Mycobacteriaceae; genus Mycobacterium. The sequence goes on from JAKJHY010000001.1 coordinate 320,867, forward strand.
TGGCACAGGTTTCGGCTGTCCGCGTTGTCTTCGGTGCGCTGCGCCAAGGCGGTCAACCGCATCGCGCGGTAGGCATCCTCGATGGTCTCCGGATACCACGGCGTTTCCACACCCATCACATAGCCGATGTAGCGCCACATGTGCAGCATCGCGACGATGTCGTCATCGGTGGTGCGGTAGCCGATCGTCCGCAGTTGCGCTCCCGAGATGATCGAACCCGCCATCAACGTGGTGAACATGTTGAACTGGCTGATCGGAACGCCGAGGCGCGGGCGGTCCCACTCCTTGTGATTGATGATCCGTGCTCGAATCATGCAGTGCAGCAGTCGCACGTGTAGCGAGGTGACATAACCGGGATTGCCCACACGCATTCCGCCTGGCTCGCTGATGTCGGTCCAGTGCTTGCACGTCTCCCAGAAGCGATTGAGCGCCGAGTTCCCCGTGTAGGCGCCGGTCAGGATCAGCGGCTTGGTGACCGACGGGGTGCGGTAACCGGCGAACGTCGCCATCCCGAAATACGGGTAGAGCTCTTTTCCATATCGCCGGAACACCGTCGCGCCACGATCGAACAGATCCCAATCGAGCCAATCGGGCTCGGTGCGGATCTGGGTGAACAGTTCGACCAGGGCGGGCGACGGATCCTGCACAGCCTCGATGCCTCCGTGCACGGCGGCGTTGAACTGGTCGCGCGCCTGCCGGACCGATCCGCGGGTCCGCGCGTCGGCATACCACGCGTCGCCGAGCCGGTCCCCCTGGTCCAGCGCACGCCCCATGCTCGAAACCACATCGGGCGCGAGGCTGAGATCGGTCTTCGCAAGCTTCTCCAGCCGCTTCGTCAAACCAATACCGCTTGGCCGGTTCTCTTCTTCGAAATACACGAAGGCACTGGGAATCTCGTCCGTCTGTTCGGTCATTTCGATACGTTCAACGTCCACTTGGGTCTTCCTTCTTTTCCTGATCGTGTTGATGTTCAAGAACCGCCTTGACGGTCACACCGGCCTCGACGTCGGCGACGGCGACATTGATCGATTCCAACGGGTAGCGGGTCGTGATCCGTTCGATCGGAAATCTGCCCTGCCGATGCAGGCTGAGGATTCGCGGGATCAACACCGCAGGTGCCTGGTGGCCGATGACCGACCCGATGACGCTGCGGCCCAGCAACAACTCGAAAGCGTCGGTGCGGAACTCGGCGTGCGGAGGCGCAATCCCGAGAATTGCCGCCCTGCCCAACGGAGTCAGTGCGCCGACTGCGGCCGTCATCGATTCCGGCGATCCGGTGGATTCCAGCGCGAGTCCGACACCCGCGCCGCCGGTGAGTTCGCTCACCGCGTCGACAGGTGCAGTGCTGTTGACGTCGATGACGTCGGTGGCGCCCAGTTGCACCGCCAAATTCAGCCTGCCCTGGTGTCGGTCGGCAACAATGATGCGGCCCGCCCCCGACACAACGGCCGCCATCACCGCGCTCAGACCGACCGCGCCGGCGCCGATGATCAGCAATGTGTCTCCGGGTGCGGCTTTCAGCACGTTCCATACCGCTCCGGCGCCGGTGCTGACGCCACATCCAAGTGGTGCCAGCACCGATGCCGGAATGTCCTCGGGCACCTTCACCAGACCATTCGGCCGACAGAGGCCGACACCGGCGAACGACGACTGCCCGAAGAAGTGATCGTGCACCGGTCGGCCGTCCCGGTCGATGAGGCCCACGCTCCCGTCGCCGCGCTGGGCGCCGAAGTTCAACGCGAAGTGGTCGGGGCAATAGGCCGGCATCCCTCCCCGGCAATTGGCGCAACACCCGCAGAAGCTGAAACCGGCGATCACTCTGTCGCCCACGGCGAGTCCCTCGACGCCGGAGCCCACCTGCTCGACCACGCCGACGCCCTCGTGCCCGGCAACCACGGGCAGCGGCGTCGGAAGGCGACCCGCCGCGACCTCAAGGTCCGTTCGGCACAATCCGGCCGCGAGGAAGCGGACGACCACCTCGTCCGCACGCGGGGGTTCCACATGCACCTGCTCGACATCAAAGCCGTCGGCGCTCGCGCGGCTCACCGCAGCCGTGGTCGCAATCATCGTGGCGCACCTCTCACTGTCGTCGAATCAGTACGTGCTCAGCGGCCGTAGGCCGGGAAAATGGGAACTGACGACCGGGGTCCCGCCGGCCCGCAGGCGGCGCGCCCATTGCTCGCGCTGCCGTGCCGCGGCCGCGGGATCGGCGTCGAAACCGCATCGCCATTCGGTGTGGGCCAGGCCGAGCGGATGATGGAACAGGTCACCGACGAGAGCCAGATCGTTGTCGCCGTTCGCGTCCTCGACCACGACCACGGTATGGCCGGGAGAATGCCCCGGCGCGTGATGCAAGATGAGCCACGGCAGCGGTGCGGCGCGCGCGCCGGACCAAATCACCACGTGCGGCGCGATCGGCTGCAGCGCCTGGCGCGCTACGTGTTCCGCGTCCAGGCTTGCCCATTCGAGTTCATGCACGTGGTAGACGGCATTCGGGAAGTACGGCACTCCGTCAACCGCGGCCCAGCCGATGTGGTCGGGATGGAAATGGGTCAGGACCACGTGATCGATCAGGGCGGGTGTCACGCCGAGCGCGCGGAGCGCGCCCGGAAGTTCGGCGAACCGGTCAGGCGACGAACCGTCGGGCAGCGGTGCCGGCGCCTGACCGCCCCCGGTGTCGATGAGTACTCGACGGCCCGCGGAGTCGACACACAGGAACCCTCCATAGGGCACGCCGAGACGGCCGTCGGCCGTGAGATCGGCGGACATGGTCCGCCACACGTCCGCGGACACGTCGGGGTAGAGCACCGACAACGGCATCGGCATGATCCCGTCGAGGACCGGGTGCACGTCTGTGCCTCCCACGCGGTACGGCGGCTGCCACATAGCGACAGTTTTACTTGCGCGCAAGCAAATGTCAAGACGTCGTCGAGCCGAGATCACGCCAGACCGTCCCCTGCAATCCGAGATCACGGCCGCCCCCTGGCGCGGCCGTGACGCGCAGCGCGTCCACGCTGAATCAAGCGCGTCACCGACACTCCGGCATGTCCACTCGACGTTGCGCGCCGGGGTGCGCATTAGCCTGATATCCGACAGTTGGCGGAAGGACACCGTGGTGGTACATCAAACGCGACCCGAGCAGACGCCCGGCGGGCCACGCCCGGTAGAGCACAAGGACGCCGCACGTCGCCAGGAGATCCTGCGTGCGGCCACCAAGCTGTTCGCCGAGCAGGGCTACCGCGAGACGAATCTCAATCAGATCGCCGTAGAGTTAGGCTTTCGCCGCCAAGCCGTCTATCACTATTTCTCCGCTAAAGATGAGATCCTGTACGAGCTCATCGCGCAGGCGGGCGAGGCGATGATCTCGACATCGCAACCCATCTTCGACGCCGACATGGCGCCCGACGCGGCCTTGACCGAGATCGTGCGCAACCATGTACGTGTCGTACTGGCCCAGCCCGATACCTTCCGCGTCCAGTTCGCAGAGTTGAACAAACTCAGTGGCGCCCGCGCAGAAACCCTACGCAAGGGCATGTACGGATACGTGCACCGCGTCGCCGACGTGATCGACGCCGGTCAAAAAGCCGGCATGTTCGTCGCGGCGCACCCGATGACGCAGGCCCTACTACTCGTGGGGATGTGCAACGGGACCACCCAGTGGTTCGAGGGCGCCCGTTCGACCGGGTCCATCGACGAGGTGGCCGACCAGGCCGCCCGCATCGCCCTCTCGGGCCTCACGGGCGGAGCGGCGATCAAACGCTCGAAGTCCGCGAAATCGCCCTCCGGGTCGCGCACCGGCCGCCCGCGTGCGTAAGACAGTTCTGCATTCGCGGCGGTCAGCACTCCTTGCTTGCTCGCAAGCTAGTAATGTAAGGTACGTCAGGTGCGTGACTGCCGTCTGTGCGGACGACTCGCGTCGCCGACACCGCCACCCGGCGGATGGATATACGGCGACGAATCCTGGGCAGTTTCGGCCCACCCGGGCATTGCCGCCCCGGGGTGGCTCGCCGTGCAGACACGCCGGCACGTAACCACGTTGGCCGAACTGAACGATGATGAGGCCACCTCGCTTGGCGCCCTCCTGCGTGATGTGTCGGCATGCCTGCAGGCAGTGACGGGCGCGGACCGCACCTACACCTACGCTCTCGGCGAAGGCGTACGCCATGTCCACGTGCTGGTCGGAGTGCCGCTTTCGCAGTCGAATCCGGAGGATCGAGGCGCCCCACTGCTCTCCCGCATCCTGGGTCGGGACCCGACCCTGGAGCAACCACAGCGCCGCGATCAGGTCTGCGCAGCCATGACCCGGACCATCCAGCGCCACTAGTCCGGCGGATTGACTTATTGCTTGCTTGCCAGCAAGCTGGTATCGGCCCACCTAGGATTGCGATTCATGTTGCACCGCAATGACTCCGGCCACCGACGAAATGGAGCACAGAAATGTTCGCCGCCCTCTCAGTTCTATGCTGCGTGCTCGCACTGGCCCTCTCCGTGACCGGCATTGCGAAACTCACCGGACACGCCAGCACCGTCGACAGTCTGACAGCAGTGGGCTTCCCCACGAAGTTCGCACCGGCTCTCGCCTCGGCAGAGATCGCCGGGGCAGCCGGCCTGCTCCTCGGACTGCGATGGTGGCCCATCGGGGTCGCCGCAGCCGGCGGAGTGGCCCTGTACTTCCTCGGCGCCGTGGGGGCGCACATTCGCGCACGCAAGGGAAACGTGGCGCCTGCGGTCGCCCTCCTCGCTTTGGCGGTGAGCACCCTGGCGCTACGGCTTGCCACTCGTTGACATCCACATATGCCGCACAGTGACTTTCAGTGTGCGGCAAGCAGGGGCGTCGTCGACCGGCCGCCCTGCACCTTGCTTGCAGGCCTGCAAGGCATGCTCTAGGGTTGACGCAAGCGAGGACACCGCATCGAGCACGTCGGTTTCGCGAAGCCGCGTTCAGTCCGCCTCGCGTCTGCGAATCGAAGGAGCACGGGCATGACCGATCTGACCGGCAAGGTGGCGTTGATCACGGGATCGGCGCGCGGGATCGGTCGTGCCATCGCACTACGGTATGCATCGCGCGGTGCGTCCGTCGTCATAAACTACTCAGGCGACGACGCGAATGCGGCACAGACGGTGGAGGACGCCGAGAGCCTCGGCGGCAAGGCAATTGCCATCAAGGCCGACGTGTCCAGGACCGCCGAGCTGGACCGGCTATTCGAAGGCGCACGTGCCGCCTTCGGCGCCCTCCACATCGTCGTCGCCAATGCCGGCGTGGAAATCGTGGATCAACCGGTCCTCGAAGCGACCGAGGAGCAGTTCGATCGTCTTTTCGCGATCAACACCAAGGGCGCGTTCTTCACGCTGCAAAAGGCTGCGCACCACGTCGCCGATGGCGGACGAATCATCTACATCGGTTCGAGCACCACGTGCAGTCCGTTCGCCGGGGTGGGCCTGTACGGATCCAGCAAGATGGCGCCGCGATATCTGGTAGGAGTTCTTGCCCTGGAACTCGGCAAGCGCGGCATCACGGTGAACACCATCCTGCCGACGGTCATCGAGGGGGCCGGGGTGTTCACGAACATCGCGAAAGACGACCGCTATCACAAGATGAACGCCGCGATACGACCACTTGGCGGAAGAATGGGACGTCCGGAAGACGTTGCCGATGCCGCGGAGTACTTCGCAAGCGAGCTGGCGGGTTGGGTTAGCGGCCAGCATCTGCTGGTCAGCGGCGGCGCGCAGATGTAGCGCGACGGCCTCCGTTTGCTCGGCCCGGCCGGCTGGCGTCGGCGGCCCCGACCACTTCCGCGCTCGCCCTCAGCACCCCGCTCCCCCGACCACCGACCACCGACCACCGACCACCGACCACCGACCACCGAAAGCGCAGTATGACGAACAACGTCGGAAAGCTGGCAGCACAATCCTCGGTTCGACGTTGGCAGATGGACGAATTCACCTTCACCTATGTGGTGGACGGTTCCATGTGGTTGGCCGCCGACTCCTTTCTGCACGCAATCCCCGGTGCGTACTGGGATGCCCACCCAGAGCAGATCGGGAATGACGGCTGCGTCGCGATGTCCGCAGGCGGGCTACTGGTCCAGGCCACCGACAAGACACTGCTGATCGACGCCGGATTGGGCAACGTGCAGAGCAACAACGCGATCGGCAGAAATGACTCCGGCGAGTTCCTGAACACTCTCGCGGCAGTGGGCGTTGCGCCCGGCGACATCGATGTGTTCGCCCTCACTCACCTCCACGTCGATCATGCCGGCTGGGCCTTCCTGGACGGCGCCGGCGGTCGTCGTATGCCGGCATTCCCCAAAGCTCAGTATGTCGTTGCCGAATTGGAACTCCAACCGTTCCACCGCGGTGAGCGGCCCCTCGGGGCGTGCGACCACGACTCCATCATCGAACCGATGCAGCGGCTCTCGGCCCTCAGCCGCGTCACGGACGGCGAGGAGATCTTGCCTGGTGTCCGGTCGCTCATCACTCCTGGTCACAGCGCCGGTCACACATCGTACGTCATCTCATCGTCCTCCGGTCGGCGACTGATTGCCTTCGGAGATGCATTCCACGTGCCGGCTCAGCTGAGCCACCCGGAATGGGGGTCGGCGCCCGATGCTGCTCCCGACCTGGTTCCGGCTGCGCGTGCGCGCCTTCTCGACGAACTGTGCCGAACCGACACCTACGCTTTTGCAATACATTTCGGCGACCAGCCGTTCGGCCGTGTGGTCCGGGACCAGTCGGGTGCTGTCCGTTGGCAGCCGATCGCCACCGACGTTCTCGCCGGCCCACCCCGTTGAGAGCCGCACACCGCGCCGAGTCCCACCGCAGCCCGCCGAAAGGAACCCATCGGTATGACGACAACTCTGAGAGGACGCACCGGCGACGATCTCGTCGATGTGCATGCGCACTATGCCCCACCGATACCCGATGACAGGCGTCCCGCGATACTCGCCGCTCATCAGCGCAGCAATTTTCTGTTCCCGCCGGCAAGCAAATGGAGCCCCGCACTAGCCCTTGAGTTCATGGATGCGCATGCGATACGCGCCCAGCTACTTTCCAACCCCAACCAACTGACCCCCGACTCGGCACGCCGCTTCAACGACTTCGGCGCCGAGGTCGTTGCGGACAGGCCCGACAGGTTCGGACTACTGGCCAACCTTGCCCTGACCGAGCCGCGAGCCGCACTGTCGGAGATAGACCGAGCCGCAGATGATCTGAACGCCGACGGCTTCGTCCTGATCACCAACTACAACGGTCACTATCTGGGCGACTCGCTGTTCGACGACGTCTTCGCTGCGCTGAACGACCGCGCAGCAACAGTATTCGTTCATCCGGTCGAGCCCGCGGGGTTTCCACATCTCGCCTGCGGGCGGCCCGGACCCGTCATCGAGTTTCCGATGGACACCGCGCGGACAGTGGTCGACGCAGTCTACGCACGGGTCTTCCTGCGTTACCCACGAATCAAATTCATCATCGCCCATGCCGGTGGCGTGCTACCGGTGCTCGCTACGCGCATCGCCACCACCGGGATGCTGGGGTGGGTGCCGAATCCCAACGACCTCAACGCCGACGAGGTCCGCAGCCAGCTGGCCGGCCTGTACTACGACACGGCGTTGTCGGCCCACTCCAATTCACTACTGCCGCTGCTCGAAACGACGACCGCGGCACACATCGTATTCGGATCCGACTATCCGCCGGCGGGCGAGAGCGTCATCGAAACCAACATGCAGCTTCTGAAGTCGACGACAATCCTCGACGACAGCGAGCTTTCGGCGATGGCGGTCACTGCCACGACGCTGTTCCCGCGCCTTGCCGCCCGAATTCCGTGACGCCCGTTGCATCCACAGGCCGAATCGCTCGCTGTGCTTCGCGCGCATGTTCGTGCGCGGAGTTCGGACAGGGGATCAGCCGTCCCAGGATAATCAGGCCCTCCCCAGTAGCGTCGTGAGCACGCACCATCGAGGTTGCCGGTGGCGTTGCGCGGCATGACAGATGTGTCCCACCGATCCGATACCCGAGGAGACGCCATGGAGGCACATATCACCCCCGAGGTTCCCTCGGGGTGCGACGTTGCGACGGAGAGAGCGCAGACGGCGGCAGGCGATGAACGCGCGGGCGTCGCTCTACGCTGGATCGGCCGATCTCTGGGCGCTGCAACTCTACTGGCGATCCTCTTCGCGGCAGTAGTCATTCTGACCGATCCCGGCGCAGCCGCCGCGGCCGACGAGTGCCCCGACGTCGAAGTGATCTTCGCCCGCGGCACCTTCGAGCCACCGGGGATCGGGTCCACAGGGCAAGGATTCATCGACGCCCTACGTGACCGCCTGCCTGATCGAACCCTGACTGTGCACGCCGTGGACTACCCGGCATCTCTCGATTTCCCCCGCGCGGCAGACGGTGTCGTCGATGTCGTCAACCGAGTTCGCGCGACGTTCGACCGTTGCTCCACCACCGACATCATCCTGGGCGGTTACTCACAAGGGGCAGCCGTGACCGCCTACGCCACGAGCGAACAGATGCCCGCCGGATACACGCCGCCGTTGCCGATGCCAGCTCCACTCACCGGTCCGGTCGCCGATCGCGTGTCCGCGGTCGTCCTGTTCGGACGTCCCTCCAAATTCGTGACCAACCTCGCCGTCAGAGATGCTCCACCGATGGTGATCAGCACCACCTACCGTGGCAGGACGCTGGACCTCTGCGCCGAGGCGGACCCGATATGCGCGGCCGGTGGTCTGAACCGGACCGCTCACAGCGCCTACGTTGAGAACGGCATGGTGTCTCGGGCGGCGGACTTCGCTGCAGGAAGACTGCACGGACAATGACGGTGGTGTCTCGCCGCGACGACGGTGGTCGCCAGGACCCAGATCAAGAACTTGCAGAGGATCTGCCGGGACGATCGTCACAGCTGCTCGGTGCGATGAACCGATGGGTCGCCACCGTGATCGCGGTGTTGCTGTGCCTAAGCGGCCTGCAGTTCTGCCTTTACATCACTGTTCGATACCTAGCACCGTTATTCGGTACCGAACCTGATCGGTGGCATCTGTTCGCACCCGGCTTCGCGAATAGCGGAGATCCGGGGTCCACCGCCTCGTTGATGCTTCACCTGGTAACGGGCGTGATCGTCATGGTGCTCGGATGCGTGCAGTTCCTCACGGTTGTCCGCCGTCGATGGCCCGTCGTCCATCGGTTGATCGGACGGGTATACCTGACTTCAGCGATACTGACCGCGGTTGGCGGTCTGGGTTACATCGTGCTCAACGGAACTGTGGGCGGTGTGATCATGGATGTCGGTTTCGGACTCTACGGAGTTCTCATTCTCATGGCAGCCGCCCGGACTCTTCAGCACGCGCGCGCCCGCGATTTCCCAAGGCACCGCGAGTGGGCGGTGCGATTGTTCGTACTCATCGTCGCTTCGTGGCTGTACAGGTTGGAGTACGGTTTGGCCGGATTCCTCGGAACGGGCGGGCATACACCGCAGTTCAGCGGGTGGTTCGACCAGATCATGGCCTTTGCCTTCTACCTGCCCAACCTCGTCATCGCGGAAACGTATCTTCGGGCGCTGCGGCACCACGGTTCCACGTTGCAACGTCTATCTTCGCTCCTTGCACTTTGTGGCGCCGCAGCTGTAGTCACGGTCGGCGTCTATACGCAGTGGTGAACGGATCGAACCAGAGTTGCCCAAGAATCGGCATCCATGCAAACCCACTCAGCGCACGGCGAATTGAACGCCGACGAGCTTCTCCGACCGTTCCCAGACGCGCGCGGCCTCCTCGGCATCGCGAGCCGGTCGATAGACCTGCTGTTCGGCGGGTGACCCAGATAAGTGAAGAAAGCCGCTGGGCCCGTAGAACTTGCCGCCCTGGGCGTCTGGATGCGTCGCCGCATAGAGCGCGGGGAGCATGCCCTGTTCGGCCGACCGATTCAGCAGTCCGAGCTGGGCGCACATCTTCACCATCCGGAAACCCAAAGTGTCTCGGGGACGTCCCATCTCTGGTTGTGCTTTTAGAAGATTAGTGGGGGTCACGCCGGGGTGGGACGCGTTACTGGTGATGCCCCAGCCTGAGGCGTTGCTGCGCCGGTCGAGCTCAAGTGCGAACATCAGATTCGCGATCTTGGACTGACTGTAGGCCTTGGAGTCCGAGTACGACTCCTCGAAATTGAGGTCATCCCAATTGATCCCATTCATCTGTGCGGAGACGCTCGACTGAGTGGTGACACGCGCGTTGCCGGCACTGAGGAGCGGCAGCAGCCGGGCAGTGAGGGCAAAGTGAGCCAGGTGATTCGTCCCCCACTGAAGTTCGAATCCGTCCGCAGTGGTTTGCCGCTCGGGAGGGCTCATGACCCCGGCGTTGTTGATCAATACGTTGATCGGACGTCCGGCGCTCAGCAGGCTCTGCGCGAGATCGGCCACCGACTGCAGAGATGACAAGTCCAGCGGAAGCAGCTGAATACTCGCCCCAGGGGCTATGGTGCGGATCTTCTGGACCGCCGTGTCACCCTTGGCGAGATTGCGCACGGGCAGCACCAGGTCGGCGCCGGCACGAGCGAGTCTGCAGGCAAGGGCATATCCAATTCCGTCGCTGGCACCCGTTATCACGGCCAGACGCCCCTGCATGTCCGGCACGACAATCTGCGACTTGCTGCTCATTCCGCTCTCCCTCATTCTGTCTGCGTTTGCTGATGATCCGACTCTGTCAGGCCGCGCGGGTCCAGTTCAGGCCGAGGTTATCCCCGGATCGACACTCCCCCGCTGACGTCCACGGATTGCGTATCCGCGGATATCCAGGCCCTTCCACCGGTCGGCAGTCAAACCGCATCATCGAGACGTGATTGCTTCGGATCTCGATCTCAGCCGCGTGGCTGAGATGCTACGCACACGCCGCCGAGCGCTGCAGCCCGAGGATGTCGGCTTCGCAAGAGGTCGGCGTCGACGTACTCCTGGTCTTCGTCGCGAAGAAGTCGCCGAACTATGCTCGATATCGACCAACTACTACAGCCGGCTGGAGCGATCCCGAGACCCCCATGCGCGCCGGCCTCGTCCTTCGCCCACGACTCTGGCCGGTATTGCGCGGGGCCTCAGGCTCACCCGCGAGGAACGTGACCTGTTGTTCGCGGCAGCCGGCTATGCCGACGGCGACGATGAGGACTGCCTGCATATCGATCCGGGTGTGATGCTGCTGTTCGACCGGCTCTCCGACACACCAGCGCATTCCGTCGGTCCGCTGGGTGAGGTGCTGTGGCAGACAGAGACTTCCAGGCTACTGATCGGTGACCAAAGCAGGTATACCGGACGAGCACGCAGCGGATACTATCGTTGGTTCCTTGATGTCGGTGAGCGGAAGCGGTACGCGCCCGTCGATCACCGTGCCATCAGCGCGGAGATCGCCGCAGACCTGTGGCAAGCGCAATCACGCGCACCGGTCACTCGACCAATGATCAACCTCATCGCGGTGTTGCTCAGTCGAAGTGAGGAATTCGCCGCCCTCTGGAAAAGCAACAACCTCAGAGATGAACCGTTCACCATAGAGCCACGCGGATTCATTCATCCACGCCTCGGACCACTCGAGTTGCAACGCGAGGTTCTCGATGTGACCGATCGACGCCAACGGGTAGTTGTTTATCATGCAATTCCAGGATCGGCTGACGACACCACAATGCAGCTGCTGTCGGTTATCGGCCACCACCGATTCAACTGCTGACGCTCCGCATGCCGGCCCCTTCCGCCCTGACCCGGCGACGCGTCCGGTGCCTATGCACGACCGATTCCGATGGGTGCGTCACGTTGGTAATCGTGCGGGGCAGCACAGAGCGCTGCGAGCTTGTCGCGGCTTGCGGTAGCGGGGTCCGCGGTGAAGACAAGCAAGGTGTGCAGGTGCGCCACATCGTAAAGAACTTGACATTGAAGATCGAGAACTCCCAACCGCGGGTGCACAATTCGCTTATCCAGCTCGTGTGACTGGTCGACGTGGTGTTGCGCCCATTGCTCGGCGAACTCGGGGCTGCGCTGCAGCAGCGATTCGACCACCTGTGCCGCGCGGGATGCCGCCCCGTCACGCACGTAGGCGATGCGAGCGCCCGCAACAAAAGATCTCCCGACCTTCGGATGGTCCTCCACCGGATACACCCGGCGTGCCTCCTCGTCGGTGAACCATCGGTACAGGACACTGCGGTCCAGCCCTTCATACCTCGTCTCGTCGCCAAGGAGTGCGCGCGCCGGCGGCGTCTGGACCAGGGTCTCCCCCAGCGCCGACATCACTTGTGCCGGGGTGTCCTGCAGTCGAGCGACTATCCGCATCATTGCGGCGCTGACCTCGTTGCCGGTCTCGGTGCGCGCAGGCGCATTGTGTCCCGCTAGTCGGAAGAGGTGATCACGCTCGTCAAGAGACAGACGTAAGGCCTTCGCCAGCGAGGCGACCACGTCCACCGAGGGTTGTGAGGCGCGCTGCTGCTCCATCCGGCAGTAGTAGTCAGTGGAGATCATGGCCAGCGACGCGACTTCCTCACGACGCAGACCACTGGTCCGACGCCGGCGCCCACTGGGCATCCCGACGTCTTCAGGAGTCAGCGCCATGCGCCGGTTACGAAGGAATTCGGCGAGTTGAGGTTGATCCATGTGCCCATTCTCGCCGTGATCGGGGTCGACATCCAGGGACTCGCACACCCCCGATCGTGGAGACGTACCGGACTCTCGACGCGCCATGCAAACGACCTACCGTGGGCAAGGACCAAGCCGATGCCAGCCTGCAGGTTTCAATTGTTGTTGTCTGCCCGAGGGAGTCTCGCTATCGATGGTGCTCGGCATTGATTTTTAGTCAGCTAACTGACATGATCGTCAGGTGCCTGACAAACATTCCGCCGACGGCAACACGATTGGTGCGTGGACCAAACGGTGCTACTTTGCCGCCCGCGCCGTCATGGACGAGGCGCTTCGCCCCTACGATCTCGGCGCGACACAGTGGTACGTGCTCTACCAGCTCGCACACGCGGGACCAACCCGGCAGCGCGAACTACAACGCTCCTTGAGTGTCGAACGCGCGACGCTGAGCTCCGTTGTCATCACCCTTGTTCGAAAGCAACTCGTCGAACAGATCGCCGATACCCGTGATCAACGACAGAAACTCTTGCGTCTTACCGAGACCGGCAAGACGCTGTGGCGCGAACTGCCTGACTTGACCCGAATACATTCCGTCGCATTCGACGGCATGGACGCCGACGACATCCACACGACCATCCGAGTACTACAAGCCGCAACCGAGCGACTCGAAAGACAATTGGGAAAGGAAAGTTGATGAGAATTCTCGTAACGGGGGCGACGGGCCTCGTTGGAGCGCGACTGCTGCCGCGCCTCATGGAAGACGGTCACGACTGTCGCGTCGTAGTGCGCAGAGGGGGAACGGCACCTCACGGAGTGAAAGAGGTGATAGGCGACCTCGCCGATAGCGAGTCTCTCTTGCCGGCTGTGCGTGAAGTCGAAGCGATCGTCCATCTCGCCGCGGCGTTCCGCACTTTGGACGCCGATTTGATGTGGACAACGAACCTCGGCGGAACCCGCAACCTCATCACGGCGGCCCAGCATCAGGCGCCAGAAGCACGCTTCATCATGGCGAGCACCGCACACGTTTATAACGCCGACAACGGCCGACCGAGTTGCGAAGAGGACGTGGCCGACTCGCAACATCCGTATCCCGCGAGCAAGATTGCAGCAGAAAAAGCCTTGCGAGAAAGCAATCTCACCTGGGCCATCCACCGGTACGGCTTTGTCTACGGTGACCGCGACGGTCACCTGGAGTCGCTGCCCGAGCTGGTCGCGAACGCAGGTTTTCATCCCGCGCAGCGAATGAGCCTCGTCCACCATCGGGACATCGCGGTCGCCATGCGCCTCGCGCTCTCCGGCGCTACGGACGGCCGCATCGTCAACATCACCGACGAGGCGCCGACATCACTGTACGAACTGGCCACACTGGCCGGTGGTGCAGTCGAGCCGACTTCGGCTCCGCTGCAACACCCCTGGCATCTGCAGATGGACGGGGCCCTCGCGCGAGAGCTGGGCTTCCGCCCGAGTGTGCGCACCATTCACCACGCCATTGAGCAGCACGTGATGTGACGTATGGTTTGAGCCACGCCATCGCGGCATAACCAGCGGTCAACGGTGCCCGGACCGGACGGAGACGATATCCGCGGACTGACCGGTCTCTGTTAAGCCATTGCAAAGCGAGCTCCAATAGCGGAATGACACTTTGTGAGAACGATTCTGCTTATGTCGCGGCACGGCGCAGCGACGCGGTCACGTTGCTCCGCGCATGGCTGAACCATCCACTGCGCACAGCAGCGATTGCGCCCTCCGGCCCCGCGTTGGCTCGATTGATCACCAAAGATATCAACGCAAATGAACGCGTAGTTGAACTGGGACCCGGTACCGGAGTATTCACTCACGCTCTGCTCGCTCGTGGCGTCCAGCCATCCCGGGTGACGGTCGTCGAATCCAACCCCGAGTTCGCCAACCTGCTCCGCAGACGCTACCGGAATGTCCACGTGGTATGCGCCGACGCCGCCACCGACCCCTGGGGGTTGACCGACCATACCGAGATCGACGCCGTCGTCAGCGGTCTCCCCCTGTTGTCCATGACTGCTGGTGCGGTCGCGGCGGTGCTGACAACGGCGGTGTCAGCGCTCAGCCCGCAGGGGCGCTTCTACCAGTTCACTTATGGACCGACATGCCCTGTCCGCACGAATCTGCTGGACAGACTCAACCTTCGATCCACGCGGATCGGGTGGACACCCCGCAACCTTCCGCCCGCTTCGGTGTATCGGATCGAAAGACGGAACAGGCGATTCGGCGCCGACGACCCGAACCCGCCTCGCTGACCGAAACTCTTCCTTGGCGATATCCGAAAGTGACCGGTCGGCAGGCACGTCGCCAGCACCAAGTCCACGCCGCCGGCGCCGCGTTCATATCCCAGCACTGCGAGTGCGACTCGTCACCCTTGTTCACGCCGCACACGGGTTGCTCGGGTCGTTCTGTGCGTCGCGGACGAAGACTTCGGTGAGTTGTGCCCTGCAGTATCTTTTACTGCACGTGCCCCGGATTGATCCTGCAGCACAAGAAGAAGTGAGATGCACTGGTTGCCTGGCAGATCCGGCAACGCCTCGACGCGCACCTACCGGCTCGACTTCAGGGCCTCTACTGCGCATACCAGTTGAAGTTGGCTACGGGGTGATCCCGCGGACCGACAACGGGCCAGCGTTGACCGCTTCGATACCCGCACGATCCCTGCAGTTACTGGGACTGGCAGGGACATCCTTTGCGTCCGTTCCCGCGCTAACGTGATCTCATGGGCCACGATACAAACTTGTTGGGTGAGTACCTACGTGCTAGACGCAGTCTCGTAACTCCCGAAGGAGCCGGCATACCCGCAAGTGGAACCCGACGCGTTCCTGGACTACGCCGTGAAGAAGTTGCGATGCTGGCTGGAATAAGCTCGGAGTACTACCTGCGACTCGAGCAAGGGCGCGACCGCAATCCGTCGCAGCAGGTTCTTGAAGCGCTTGCACGTGTCCTCGAAGTAGACGAGGGCCATTTGCACAAGTTGGCTGCTCACCGGTCACGGCGAGCGAACAGCAGACCACAGCGTGAGTCCGTGCCCTTCAGCACAGAACGGCTCGTGCATCACTTGCCGTTTCCGTCATTCGTCGAAGGCAGATACCTTGATGTACTGACCTCTAATGCGCTAGCGACCGCCATGTCGCCGCGACTATCGGTAGGTCGTAACCGCCTACGGGACGTGTTCATTGACCCGGAAGAGCAGGCCCTGTTCACCGACTGGCGTCGCGCGGCCATGGCGCTGGTGGCGGGATTCCGACAGGCAGTTGGCACCAACTTCGATGATCCGCGCGTTATCCAATTGGTGGGTGAACTGTCGTTGAAAAGTCCCTACTTTCGACAGATCTGGGCGCGACATGATGTCGGTCCACGTGCTGGTGCGGCACTCACAATCCGACATCCGTTAGTTGGCGACCTGCAGCTTGACAGAGAAAAACTGTCCATCGCCGGTGGTGAAGGATTGATGCTGGTGATTTTCCACCCGGAGCGTGACAGCGACAGCATGGAAAAGCTGTCGCTTCTGGCTTCGACTCTCACACCGCCTGGTGCCGACGTCCTGGATGAGCGCGGCGCTCTTCACTCGCGGGTCGAGTAGAGCGGATCGGACGCTTCGAGACTACTGACCGCAAAGCCGACGGTGACAAGTGACCGACGGCAACTACCTCTGAGGAGACACAATGTCAGGACTAGCTCTTGTTACGGGCGCCTCTTCCGGGATCGGCAGGGCATTCGCTACACGGCTGGCTGCCTTGGGATATGACCTAATCGTGGTCGCCCGGCGAGAAGAGCGGCTTCAAGAACTTGCGTCGTCGCTGTCTCAGCACAGCGATGTGCAGGTGATTGTCGCTGATCTCGCTGATAGTCGGGACGTAGACGCGGTCGCCGAGGTCTGTCTTAGCCGACCTTTAACGATGCTCGTTAACAACGCCGGCGTCGCCAACTACATGGCGATCACCGACTTGACAGCAACACAGGTCAATGAGCTTCTCAACGTCAAGGTGGTTGCGCCTGCTCTGCTCACGAGAGCAGCCGTTAGCGGGATGTCTTCTCGTCGACAGGGCACGGTAATCAACGTCGCAGGAATGCTCGCATTCTCTGGGCCGGCGCCCCAATCGAAGCCTGGCCGCGCCTTGTACGCCGGGACCTTGGCTCACACGGTAACTGCGTCGCAAACACTGAGCGCCGAACTCAAGGATGTTGGAGTGCAGGTGCAGGTGGTCTGTCCAGGAATTGTCGCCACCGAGTTTCACGCAGTTCAGGGAATGGACCTCTCGGCATTTCCAAGGATGTCCGCCGATGACGTGGTCACTGCTTCACTTCGAGGCCTTGAACTCGGCGAGGTGGTTTGCGCACCCGGGTTGGAGGACATGGAGTTGCTGACAGCAGTATTTGATGCTGAACTTGCGGCGTTCGGCAGCCAAAGTGCCCAACTGGCAACCCGATACATCTCTTCCTAGATCCAGACAGCCAAGTCGCGCGCTACGTGGGCACCATCTTTCCCTGTGCGAGTAGCACTCGCCGGAGCTGCCTGCTCACTTTCGGCCGGAACTGACGTATGCGAGGACGTGCGCAGGGAACCGGCTCCGGGTGCGCTGCATCGAACCGCTTCATGGCCTCAGGGCCAGGCAACCCGCGCCCGGCTTAGGCTTCGACGCCAGGAGCCGGTCATAGCAGCCTTGCGGCGAGTTGTCCAGGAACACTGCGGTATTCAGCATTGCCGTGCGCCACTGCTCACCTCCGGGAAAGCCGATGGCAAGGCCGAGGCCACGAGCTGCAATCGGGGTATCTGCACCGAACGGATTACCGCCGGCGAAGTGAGAACCTGCCGACGACCGGGCTGCGCCCCGGGGCCAAAACCGCAGCCGGATGAGCGCGGTGCCTCGCGCGATCCAACCCCATGACGACGGCGATACTCCCGAGAGCGACCACGGTGAATACACCGACGGCACCGAGCCCCGCCAACAGCGAGCGCCGAGTGATCGGCGTGCCACGCCAGCGAAAGAGTGCGCCTTCCTCCTCACTGCTCCCCATCACAGAGTTCTCGCAACGACTACGACGGCGCATCATTGCGGCTGGCGGTCCCGGACCTTTCCGGCTAGCACTACCAAACCAGCCGGGCGCCGATCACGACCACTGGAACAAGCGAGATGCGTCTCTGCCGAGGGGCACTGCACCCTGACAGATGGGCGTCACGTCACTTCCGGTGCGCGCACGGAAGCCGCAGTTGGTTAATAGTAATTAACACTATCGGAACGACTACGACGCGCGACTGCGTTCAAATACTCCACGTGCACAAACCATCATCGCGCCACAATCTGCTGCTGCACAGCAGTTCAATCCGCATAGTTCACGCCACCGCTCGACAGCACCCGATGCAGTGTTGACAACATCACACCGTGGCCTTACGTTAATGTTTAGTCACACTTTGAAGAAGTCAGCCGTGGGAGATCATCGAGCCATGGCCGGTCGCCGCTGCGGGCGACAGATCGGTGAAGGTGGGAGGCAAGGGGACAGGCACCTGAGCCGGACAACCCATCTCGGGGTGACAAGCCCTGTAATTGCGCCTGCCCCGGGACATCCGGGCGACAGGCCGCGCTCAACCGAATCGAATTCAGGTCGTCTCGACAGCCTTGGCCTGGCCATCTGACCATCACTGAGAAGGAGCAGCACATGTCGGTGCGCAATTCCCGCGACTCGCGAGTCGCGTCCACTGGCAGCCGCGCCCGCGCCAGCGCGACTCTCGCTGCCGTAATTGCCTGCGTGGCCGCATTCAAGGGCCTGAACGAGTCGGTGACTCCGCCGGCCCTGCCAATCCTGCAGGAGCAGTTCCAGGTATCCGGTTCGACGATCGCCTGGGTGATCACGGGCGTCCTGTTGACCGGAACGATCGCAACACCGATCATGAGCCGGCTCGGCGAAGTGTGGGACAAGCGCCGCGCACTCCTGGGCGTGCTGGCCATCGTGTCGATCGGGACTCTGATCTCAGCGCTGTCGATGTCGATCGAGATGCTCATCGTCGGACAACTGATGCAAGGCGTCGGACTCAGTACCGTCCCGTTGGCGATCGGCATCATCCGTGACACCCAAACCGAAGCTCGGACAAAATCGGCGAACGGGCTTCTGGTCGGGGCGATCTTCGGCAGCACGGCACTCGGTACCATGGTTGCCGGGCCGGTCGCCGACCACCTCTCCTACAGGTGGTTGTTCTGGCTTCCATTCATCGCACTCGTCGTATGCATGATGGCAGTCTGGTCGTTCGTCCCAAGGTCACTGAAGTCCGACGGGCCCCGACCCGGAATCGACGTTGCCGGGAGCGTTCTGCTGGCGATCGGGCTTGCCTGCATTCTGCTGGGGTTGACCTTCGCACCCGACTGGGGATGGCTCTCACTCGGAGTCTTGTTCCTGTTCGCCACGGGACTCACGTCGCTTGCATCCTTCGCGCGCCTCGAGCTCAGGATCGACAATCCGCTGATCGATCTGCGCCTGATGCGCAGCTTCACCGTGGTGGCCGCATCGGGTCTGATGTTCCTAGCCGGCTACTGCATCAACGCGACGCTCATCTGTGTTCCCATTCAGGCGCAGTTGCCCAGATCAACCGGCTACGGCCTAGGTGAGACAGCGACCTTCACTTCGGTCATCTTGGTGTCCGCCATGATGTTGGGACTGTCCGCGCCATTGGTGTCCATGCTGGACCGCGGAATCGGCTCGCGTCTCACGTCACTGCTCGGTCCGATCTCGATCCTGACCGGCACCACACTGATGCTCGTAGCCGGACACCGCGGCAGCATCGTCGCCATCGTCATGGTCACCCTGCTGATGAATTTCGGCATCACAGTATCGATGACTCAGTCGCTGAACCTTGTCGTCACCGGTGTTCCGGCAGACAAGGTGACCGAGTTCAACGGATTGAACTTCGCGATTCAAGCGGTTGCGGGGACGATCGGCGCTCAGGTATCCGGTGCCGCCCTCACCGTCGACGAGGCCGTCGCCGACGTGTCGCCACCATGGAGCGGTTTCGCCATTGCGTGGGGAGCCTCCGGTGCGCTGGCCGTTGCGATCCTTGCCCTCGTGTTGGCAGTTCCCACATCGAAAACTCGAGCGCAGTAGCAGTTGTCGGCTGTCAGCCCAGGACCGGCCCTGGGCTGACACCGAGCTTCAGGTGATGGTCACGCCGCCATCGACCGCGAGCGTCTGCCCGGTGACGAAACCGCCGGCGGGCGAGGCCAACCAGACGGCGGTCGCGACCAACTCCACTGGCTCACCGGTTCGGCCGAGAATAACCCGCGGCATCTGTGCATCGAGATACCCCGGCTTGTAGGAGTCGGTCATCTCCGACCGGAAGAAGCCCGGGGCCAAGGCGTTGACGCGGATACCTTTGCGAGAACCCCACTGCTGGGCGAGGTCTCGGGTCAAACCGATTATCCCCGCCTTCGACGCGGCGTAGGCCGCCTGCGGCAGACCGGCAGTGGTGATGCCGAGGACACTGGAGATGTTGATCACCGACGACCCAGCGTGCATGACTCGGCCACAGGCCTGCGCCATCCAGTAGGAACCGTGCAGGTTGACATCGACTACGCGGCGAAACTGCTCAGGTGTCTCCTTCGTGGCGGGCACCGCGGTGCCCACACCGGCGTTGTTGATCAGAATGTCGACCTTGCCGAACTCGCTGAGGGTGGCATCGACGAGCGATTGACAGGAAGCGGGGTCCACGACATCGGTGCACACCGACAAAGCCCGCCTTCCAGCCGCCGATACCAACTCGGCAGTGTCGGCGAGTTTGTCGACACGACGCGCGCCGAGCGCGACATCGGCACCGGCTTCGGCGAACGCACGCGCGAACGCGACCCCGAGCCCCGAGGACGCTCCGGTGACGATGACGACCTTGCCATCGAGTCTGAACAGGTCGAGAACGCTCATAGTGCTTCCTTTGTGTTGTCCGGTTGATCGGCGCGCTTCCGCACCCGCCCGCTCGCGACGCGTCGAACACCGATACCAAGGCTAGCCAAGAGTGGAACTGAAAACCGCAGAGGCACCGATCATTCGACAACGCATCGGGATCGGCACATGTCCGGGGGCACCGTCGGTGAGATCCTCCTCTCCCGACTGCTGAGACGTAGACGCCTGGTCGCCAACCTCGCGACCCGGGGGTCGTCAATCCGCACGGTGCAGCCATGGCTGCTGCGGATACTGCCATCGACACCGGAGTCGCTCACCTCGGTCACCAGCAACAGCTGGCTAACGGATTGATCTATACGTTCACTCTAGGCTGTCACAGCAATGCTCGATGCACAGCTCGGATCGACGCCCAAATTATACGCCTGTACAGCGAATTATCGTCGACATCCTGGCGAACCCTTGACAAGGATCCGCAACGGGACTTACGTTAATGTTCATTCACAATGTGAGGAGATGACGGATACCGTGAGATTCATATTCATGAGTGAGGGCGAGACCGCACCCGGCGCCTCGTACGAGCACCGATACCGCGAACTGATCGACGAAGTACTGCTGGCCGAGGAGGTCGGCTTCGACGCGTTCGGCACATCCGAACAGCACCTGGCCATCGGCACCGCCACCACCTCGGCACCGGAAGTTCTGTATCCGTATCTGATGGCACTGACCAGCCGGATCCGGTTCGTCCATCTGGTGACCCTGCTTCCGACGCGGATCAACCATGCCATTCGCGTCGCCGAGAGGCTTGTCACCGAGGACCTGCTGTCACACGGTCGCGTCGAACTCGGCGTCGGCCGGGGCAACACCACGCTTTCCTTGCGCGCCTTCGAAGTCTCGCCTGCCGAGAACAAGTCACAGCAGCTCGAAGGTATCGAGGTGATTCGCCGGGCACTGCACGATGACGTGTTCTCCTTTGTCGGTGAGCACTACAAAATTCCGCCCCGCAGCCTGGTGCCCAAAAGCATCCAAACGCCCTATCCCCCGATCCACATGGCCACCGGAAGTCCCGAGTCTGTCCGGGCAGCAGCCGAACTCGGCATCGGTGCGATCGTGGGCGGCTTCTACTTGGGCTTCGATTTCGTCGAGAACATGATCCGCATCTACGACGAGGCGCTGGCTTCGGCGACGCACACCTATCCCCTGCAGGCCGAACGGCTCGTGGCCATCGGCGGAGGTATGCATTGCGCTGAAACCCGAGATGAGGCTCGCAGCTGGGCGCGCGGTCTCAAGGAGACGGTCGGGTTGTCCACCGACGCCTATGAACGGCTGTCGAAGCTGTCCAGCGATTACCAGTACATGGGCGCGGTGAAGCATCTGGACTTCAACGACGAACGGTACCTGTTCGAGGATTCGTCGGGCTTCATCGTCGGCGATCCCGATGACTGCATCGCCCAGGTCCAGCGCTTTGCCGACCTCGGTGTCGACTCTCTGGTGATGCGCATCGACGGCCTGCCGCACAAGGAACTGATGAAGTCGATCGAGCTCTTCGGCAAGTACGTGATCCCCCGATTCAAGAATCCGCGGGGCATCGCGCGCACCCCGGAGGCCATTCTGGCCGACATCCGCGAGGCCCGTCCGGGCCACTACGCCGAACGAGAGGCATTCGAAGAGCAGATGAATCAGAAGCAACCCGCGATCAGTGGCATCGGCACGGGCGCGGGTGAGGCCCGATGAACGCCCTCGACCGAGATGACCTCTTCTCGCGCTATCCCGACGAGATCCTGATCGAGCGTAAGCCCAACGGGGTTCTGCTGATCACCCTCAACCGGCCTGAACACCTCAACGCACTGACCATGCCGATGTTCGACATGATAGGTGACCTGCTGATCGACGCCGACCGCGACCCGCAGACTCGGGTAGTTGTGGTCACCGGTGCCGGCCGCGGATTCTGTACGGGTATGGATGTCGCACAACCCGATCCATCGCTCGAGGACGCAATCACACTCATGGAGACCGAGCGCCGGCGCATCATGGCCACTTTGACCATGGACAAGCCGATGATTTCGGCGATCAATGGTGCCGCTGTCGGCTGGGGCTTGTCACTGGGGTTGTTGGCCGACATCAGCATCGCCGCCGAGGACGCAGTTCTCATGGACGGACACACCCGCGTCGGTGTGGTCGCCGGGGACCATTCGTCGTTGATCTGGCCGCTGCTCGTGGGTATGGCCAAAGCCAAGTACTACCAGCTCACCTCCGCCCGCATGACCGGGATCGAAGCCGAACGCATCGGGCTGGTCAGTCTCGTCGAACCCAGAGAGAAGGTGCTCGAGCGCGCCCTGTCGATCGCCGATGACTTGGCCATGGGTTCACAGCGCGCCATCCAGTGGACCAAACGGTCGCTGAACACTGGCTGGCTCACGAACAACCTTCCCCAACAGGAACTCTCCGCAGCACTGGAGACGCTCAACTTCGCGGGCGCGGACTATCTGGAGGCGCGGCGTGCGTACCGGGAGAAGCGCCCGACGCGTTTCCCTTCCGCGCACGGCCAGGAACCCGCACCGTCCACCGAGACCTCCAACCAGGCGTGAGCGAGGTGTCCCTTCCTGAGATCCCCGGCGCGACATGGGTCGACCACGCCGGCATCCTTGTCCTCACCCTGAATCGGCCGCCCGCGAACGCACTGAACCGCAGCCTCATCGTCGGCCTGTGTACTTTCTTCACCGAATTGGCCTCCCACGATGCTCCTGCACCGGTGGTCCTCACCGGAGCAGGTGAGCGGTTCTTCAGCGCCGGCGGCGACATCAAGGAGTTGGAGGGCACCGGCCCCGCCGAGATCGAGGGACGGATGCGCGACTTCCACGCGTTGCTCGTCGCGCTGGATCGTTTCCCCCGGCCGCTCATCGCCGCGGTCAACGGGCATTGTGTCGGTGGGGGAATGGAGTTGGCCCTCTTCGCCGATACGGTCCTGGCGACTCCCAATGCCACGTTTGGGTTCCCCGAGATCAACCACGGCCTACTCCCTGCCGACAAGGGCCTGCAACGGGCGGTACACCTGCTCGGTGTGCCGGCCGTGCGATCCATGGTGTTGTCCGGCACCCTGCTATCGGCAGAAGAGGCCGTAGACATCGGCGTGGTGAACCGTATCGAGCCCCCCGCCGCACTGCTCGACGCGGCCCTGGAAACCGCCCGCGCCGCCGCCGAAAAGGCGCCTGTTCTCTACCGGGCGTTGAAACGCAGCGTCAACGACCCCGACAACGGCCGAGATGAGCGCTCGCTGGCCACCACGATCAGCGCCGCGCAGGACTACTACCACGATCCCGTCGCCGCCGAACTGCGCGCCGGCTGGAGTCGGGGCAAGGCCTCGACCGGCCGCTCAGCGGCGGATGACCGGCAGTATCAATCTCCTTGAGAGCGAGGGCAGAGAACGGTGCCGTTAAGAGCTTCCAGGAAAAGCACAGCAACTGACGAGGTGCGGATCGAGAGGATGACCAGCGACGAGGTGGCCGCCGCCGTCGCCGGTGGGTCCCGCACCGCGATCCTGCCGTTGGGGGCCGTCGAACAGCACGGCCCCCACCTGCCCCTTGCGATGGACGCCGATCATGCAGACGCGCTCGCCGTCCGCATCGCCCGCGCGCTCGGCGATGCTCTGGTTCTACCGACGATCCGAGTCGGATACTCCCCCCACCATCTCGGCTTCGCAGGAACTATGTCACTGCGACCGTCGACCCTGGAAGCCCTGTGCGAGGATTGCGGTGCCCACCTGGCCGAATCGGGCTTCGACACGCTCGTCCTGTTCTCCGGGCACATCGGCAACTACCCCGTGATGCGTGAGTTCGAAGGCCGCCTGGCCGCGAGATTGGCACCGCTGTCGATGATCGTCTTTCCCGGCAGTGAAGCAATCCTCGACGCGTGGCGCGACGCCGCAGGCGCGTCCGGCCTGCGCGCCCGCGTCGGTGGACATGCTGACATAGCAGAGACGTCGATCATGCTCGTGCTGCATCCGGACCGGGTGCGGCCGGACAGGCTCGAATCCGGCCTGGCAGTCGACACCGACGATGCTTTCCTGGCCCGGATGTTCGACGAAGGCCTCAAGGCACTCTCGCCCAACGGAATTCTCGGTGATCCCCGCGAGGCGAACACCGCGATCGGCGAAACCTGCCTCGAGTCGGTGACCGACCTGATCGTCGACTACGTCCAGAGCCGGCGCCCATAGTGTCCTGGCCCCCGCCGACCCAATCAACCTGCGTTCATTCGCAAGAGGAAGCCTGATGAACACCCTCAACCAGATCAGCTCCGGTGACCTCGGCCACGACATGTCACGACTGCGCCGGCTCTACGGTCGCTACCCTACTGGCGTAGCTGCGATCTGCGCTTTACGCGAGGGACAACCGGTGGGGATTGTGGCCACGTCCTTCACCCCCGTGTCGATGGAACCAGCGCTGGTGTCGATCTGCGTGCAACACACCTCGACAACCTGGCCGCAACTGTCCCGGGACGGCCATGTCGGGATCTCCGTGCTCGCCGAAGGACATGCCGAGTTGTCGCGACAGTTGGCGTCGAGGACGGGTGATCGCTTCGCCGGGCTCACCTGGTTTGCCAGCGAGTCCTCGGGGGTTTTCCTCGCAGATGCGGCCGCCTGGCTCGACTGCCGAATAAGCTCGTCGATCACAGCAGGTGATCACGAGGTCATCCTGCTGGAAGTGATCAGCGCCGCCGAGGACGACACCGTTTCGCCACTGATCTTCCACGACAGCCGTTTCCGAACCATGCTCGCTGATGACCACCCCAACTGACCGGCGCGTGCACGCTCGCACCGGTGCCGACATCACCGAGCTCGATCTCGGCTGGAAGGTCGCCGAAGTGGCTGCCGACCCCGTTGCGGTTCCAGCCGAGACCCACGCCATGGTGATCAACCGCCTCATCGACAACGCCGCAGTGTCGGCAGCCTCTGTGGGCCGACGCCGCGTTGCGGTTGCGCGCGCACAGGCCTGCGCACATCGGAACACCCGCGGGGCAGTGGTTTTCGGGATTGAAGGGTCCTTTTCACCGGAGTGGGCGGCATTCGCCAACGGTGCGGCCGTTGACGATCTGGAGTTTCACGACGCCTACCTCGGCGGTTACCACGCACATCCCGGTGCCACCATCCCCGCTCTGGTGGCCGTGGCCCAACACGCCGGACTTCGTGGCACCGACCTGATTCGCGGTATCGCCACCGCGTACGAAGTGCAGATCAGCCTCGCCAGAGGAATGTCTTTGCATCACAGCGCGTTCCATCACAACGCACATCTAGGTGTGTCCGTGGCCGCAGGTCTGGGAACCCTGCTGTGCTTGCCCGTCCACACCATCCATGCCGCCATCGGCCACGCCGCGCACCTGACCGCACTCCCCTGCCACCGCCCTGACCAACCCCATGCCGACTGGCAGCTACACACACCTGCCCTCACCGGCAAACTGGCCATCGAAGCCGTCGACCGCGCGATGCGTTGTACTCGCTCCTCAACCCTGTCGACGAACGCTGCCGACGCCGGTCTCAGTAGCACGTTTTGGCCTGCGGATCAGGTGCATCTCCCAGGTCAGGGAGAACCCAAACGGGCCATCCTGGACAGTTACCCGCGACAGCATTCCGCCGGCTACGTCGGGCAAGCTCCGATCGACCTGGCCCTTCGGCTGCGGGAAAGGATCAGCAACGTCGGCGAAATAGAGTCCATCGTCTTGCACACCATTGACGCCGGCGATCCCCTGGAATTCGAACACGACCTGTCGCGAAATGCCCTGAGCCACTCGGTCATGTACCTGTTCGCCGTCGCGCTGCAGGATGGCGTCTGGCATCATGAGAGGTCATACGCACCAGAGCGTGCACATCGCCCCGACACCATCGAGCTGTGGCAGAAGATCTCCACGGCCAAAGTGCCATCGATCGATTCCGCTGATACGCCCCTCGGCGTCCGGGTCGAGGTCACCATGGGCAGTGGCGAGATGATCGTTGACGAGCTCGCCGTAGCCGATGCTCACCCGGCGGGCGCCCATCCGTTCGAACGCAAGGACTACGTGGCGAAGTTCGCCGAACTCGCCGACGGGGTCATCGACAGGCGCGAGCAGCAGCGTTTCCTGGACGTCGTGACGTGCCTACGCGACCTCAAGCGGGGTTCACTGGGAATGCTAAATCCACTGGTGGACAATCGAATTCTGGATGCCGCGCCCACCACCTACGGGATCTTCTGCTAGTTGTCCGCGGCTGACGTCCAGGCGAGCTGGGTCGCGTGTGGGGTCGCGTTTCGATGATGCCGCCGCCAAGGCGTCCCTCTCATCACAGGGGTGGGAGCTACTGTCCCGCAGGGCTTTCCGTGATACCGTTCAAACACGGGCCGTCGTCATCGACTTGTGCTGCATGTTGGACAACCACCCGCGACGACACAGCACCGCCGACGGACTATCCCCGGTCAACTATGAGACCAGGGAAACCAACAGAAGCCGGAAGCGGCTTGAGAAGCCCCTCCACGATCTCGGGGAACCACAGAGGAGGCGATGATGTCGCAGACGGCATCGACACCCCCGTCATTGACCGCCGAGCAACTGCAACGGCTCGCACGCTACGGCCGTCCCGTCGCCGTAGAGCCAGGTGAGGTGATCTTCAGACCCGGTGACACGAACCACGACCTCGTCGTCGTCGAGAGCGGCGAAATCGAGATCGTGACACCCGCCCTCGGAACAGAACCCGAAGAAGTCCTCGCCCGATACGGCCCCCACGAGTTCCTGGGCGAACTCAACTTCTTGACTGGTCAAACCGCTTACCTCCTGGCACGCGTCATCACCGCCGGACTGATCCACAGGATCACCCGGAGACACTTTCGGGACGTAATGGCCGAGGACCCCGAGCTCTCCGACCTCATGGTGCAGCACTTCCACGCCCGACGAGATCAACTGAGCACCAGCTCCGCCGCCCGATGTTTGACGATCCTGGGCAGCAGCTTGTCAGCGGAGAGCTTGACCCTGCGCACCTTCGCGGCCCGACAACGATTGCCGCACCGCTGGGTCGATATCGACAGCCCGGCTGGGCAAGCGCTCATATCATCGACCGATCTGACACCAGCAGACCTGCCCGCCGTGATCACCCCGCGACATCACGTCCCGCGCAGCACCCCTGGCGACCTCGCCGACGTATTGGGATTGAGCTACCACACAGAACCGGCGAACGTGGTCGACCTCGCCGTCATCGGAGCGGGACCAGCAGGGCTCGCCGCTGCTGTCTACGGCGCCTCGGAAGGCTTGACGACGATCGTCCTGGACGCCATCGGTATCGGCGGCCAAGCAGCATCGAGTTCGCGCATCGAGAACTACCTCGGTTTCCCGTCGGGAATCAGCGGACACGATCTCACCCAACGCGCAAGCCTGCAGGCGATGAAATTCGGTGCCACCCTGTGGAGCCCCTGCACGGTGACCGCTCTCGACGCTGACGGTCCCTACATCGCCGTAACACTGCGCGACGGCGGCCATGTCCATTGCCGTGCGGTCGTCATCGCTACCGGAGCGCACTACCGCACGCTGCCGCTTCCTCGGTGGGCCGACTTCGAGGGGCGTGGCATCTTCTACGCCGCAACCGAATTGGAAGCGCACTCCTGCAGTAGACAACCGGTCACGGTCATCGGCGGCGCGAACTCAGCCGGGCAAGCCGCACTGTTCCTCTCCACACACGGGTGCACTGTCACCCTCGCCGTCAGATCATCAGATCCCACGGCCAACATGTCGGCCTACCTGGGAGCCCGCCTCGACGCCGATCCACATATCACCGTCCGGCCCGACACCGAAGTCACTGCCCTCCACGGCGACACCGCACTACAACGCATCACTCTGCGCGACAACACCACCGACGCCTACAGCGAGCACCCATGCGGTGCACTGTTCTGCTTCATCGGCGCCCAACCCGCCACCGAATGGCTGCGTGAGGTCGATCTGGACTCGACCGGATCGATTCTCACCGACATCCAGATCCCTACGGCGACACTCGGCGCCACCTGGGCGACCCTGCACCGACCACCACTGCCCTTCGAGACGAATATTCCCGGAATCTTCGCCGTCGGTGACGTACGTTCCGGATCGACCAAGCGCGTCGCCACCGCTGTCGGGGAGGGTGCAGCCGTCATCCGGTCCGTGCACACCGCGATAGCGCGCTCAGATCCGATGACCACTGCCACAACAGCCCGCCCCCGCAGATGACACCATCCGCGGATAGATGTTCTCGACAGACTGGGGCAATGTCCAGACGCGCCAACGACTTGAGGCCGGCGACTCCGTGGCTCGGCGTCGACCATCTTGCGGCGAGCCGGCCGGCAGCTCAAGCACCTCCACCGAGGCGGGTATGTTTCCGGTTCGGCTTGGCGTAACGGGCCTCGCGAGCGATCGCGTCGAGATCCCCCGCATCGTACATTTCGTCGATGAGCTCGCCGAACGCGTCGAGGATGGCCGCCCGCCGGATGGTGCCTTTGGCTGTCAGCTCGCCGGCGGCAACCGACAGCTCGCGCGGGAGAACACGATACTTCTTCAGCTGATACGGCCGCGAGAACTCGCCGTTCACCTCGTTGAGCCATGCGGTCACCGCCTCGTCGCGGTCCCGGGCCGTCAGTTCTGCGGCATCTCGGCTAATACTCAACAGTACTGACAGGTACTTCCGTCCGTCACCCACCACGATCGCCTCGTCGATGAGCGGACTGGCCTTGAGTCGTACCTCGATCGGCTGCGGGTTGACCATCTTGCCCCCGCTGGTCTTCAGGACATCCTTGAGCCGGCCGATGATCTTCACCTCGCCGTCGGGGGCGAGCTCGACCAGATCGCCGGTGCAGTACCAACCATCCGACACCGCCGCCGAGGATGCCTCGGGGTTCTCCCAGTACCCCACGAACAGCGAGGGCGTACGCAATTGGAGCTCGCCCTCGTCGGACACCCGAAGTGCCCAACGGGGATCCGGAAGGCACTTGCCGATGGTGCCCGGTTCGGGAAACGACCGATCCCATTGCGCCAGAACCGAACCGCAGGTTTCGGTGGTGCCGAAGAGCTCTCGCAGGTCCAGTCCCCACATGTGCCAGAGTGCGGCAACGTCCGGGGTCATGCTCCCCGATGCCGTCCACGTCACCCCGATGCGATCCATGCCCACCTTGGCCAGCAGCGGGATGAACACGACCCTGCGGCTCAGCGCGTTCGCTGCCGCCAGATACCACGGTAGCGTTTGCCCCTGCCAACGCCGAGCACTGACCGCGCGTGCTACCCCCATCGCCGCGCGGTAACTCAGCTGGAACAGCCGCCCGGACTCCGACAGTGCCTGCAGCGCCTCGGCGGCGAGCTTCTCGTGCATCCGCGGCGGCCACAGCACCGCTGTCGGCCGCACCCCGATCAGAGCGTCCAGGCGTTCGTCCATGCTGCAGTGGGTGATGACCAGTCGCGTCATGATGGGCGCGTAGATGGCGATGAGAGCCGGTGCAACATGGGATAATCCGAGAAAGCCCACGAGGTCATGGCGGGTGTGTCCCAGTTCGGGATAGGACATCGCGAACCCGAGGACCGAGTACTGGATGGTCCGGTGGGTGTGCGTGACGCCCTTTGGCGCACCCGTTGAGCCCGAGGTGTAGAACAGGCCTGCGGGTTGATCGATGTCGCCGGCGTTCACCAGGTCGTCGAAGAGCGCGGGTTCCGCGGCAACCTGGTCTCGGCCATCGGCCCGCAGTTCCTCCCACGTCCGCACCGCGCCCTTCCCCGCCATGGCGGGGCGTACGTCGAGCCCGACGGCCACCCGCAGATGAGGAAGCTCGGGCGCCAGAGCAGTCAGCTTCCCGGCATCGTCGGCGGTTTCGACAATAATCGCAGCCGCCTTGCAGTTCTCCAGGACATGCCGCAGTTCGGAGAGCGAGCTGGTCTGGTGCACACCGACCGGGATGCCGCCGGCGCTCAGGATCGCCTGCGCCGCAATAACCCACTCGGGTCGGGTTCCGGACAGAATTGCGACGCGGTCCCCGGGTGCGATGCCTTGCCGGCGCAAGCCGAGCGCCGCCTCGCGCACTTCGCCGAGATAGTCGCGCCATGTGGTTTGACGGACCACGCCGCCCGACCAACGCTGAAAGGCGACGGTTTCCGGTTCGGATCTGGCACGTTCGCACAGCATCTGCGGGAAGGTCTTATCGACGGCCTCGAAGCCGGCCAATGCTGACAGCACTGGCTTCCAGTCACCGATTTCCGCACGCGACGGTCCGGCCGTGACATCATCACCCATCAGTCCAGTTCCTCAATACAGTTGTTTCGCTTACCGACGGCGACCGCTCATCGACATGTCGTTGTCAGCCGGCTTCTCACGATTCGAGGGCATTCGCTTCACTGCGCATCGTCGCCCGTCGGGTCCCGGCATGTGCCGATCGCAGTGCACGGGCATTTTGAACTTTGTCATCACCCGTGGCGGGATATAGCCTTCGATGTGAACATCCATTAACCTAAGGTGGCCGGGTGCACTTTGTCAATCATCAGTTCAGAGCGAGGGCGGTGGATGCTTGGAGTCACATAGTGTCTGTTCAGACCACACATGGCGTGCCGAGTTGAGTGCCGAGTACCGTCCTTGGCGACGTGTGGGTCTTGATGGGCGGCACCCCTTCACGCCGTACTGCTGGCGCCTGCGAACTGGATATCGTGATCGTCATGGCTGAAGACCTCCCCCGTGTCGGGGGGCCTCGCGTGCGAGGCTCCCGCCGACAACTGTTGCTGAAGGTGGCTGCCGACCTGTTCGTCGAGCACCCCTACGACTCGGTCACCGTCGAGATGCTTTGCGCGAAAGCGGGCATTTCCGCGCCCGGTCTCTATCGCCACTTCAAGAACAAGCAGGCCCTGCTCATCGCCGTCGTGGAGGACCCGATCGGGGCACTCCAGGAGTTCGCTCGACAAGCCGCCGAAGCAGATCACGACCCCAATGCGACCCTGACGGCCATGATCGACTTCCACGTTCGCAGTGTCTTGCAGGGACCACCGACTCCGCTGATCTTCCTCAAGAACGAGCAGTCATTGCCCGAGACCGACCGGCGGCGCATTCGCCGATCCATGAATCTCTACGCGGAGGAATGGATTTCGGTGGTGACAAGGCTGCGACCGGACTTGTCCGACCCAGCGGTACGACTTCTCACCCAGACAGTCTTCTCGATGCTCAATGCCGCCGCAACACTGCACAAGGGTCTCGACCACGAGACGATAGTCGCCACGATGTCCACCGCCGCATATCACGCGCTGACGGCGTCCGACCCGCCACCGCAGGTGATTCCCGCTACTTGAGTAGGGCGCGGCTCATCACCATGCGCTGGATCTGGTTGGTGCCCTCGTAGATCTGGGTGATCTTCGCGTCGCGCATCATCCGTTCGACCGGGAAGTCGCTCGTGTACCCGGCGCCCCCGAACAATTGCACGGCGTCAGTGGTCACCTCCATTGCGGTGTCAGAGGCAAAACATTTCGACGCCGCCGAAACGAACCCGAGGTCACCTTCACCGCGTTCGGCGCGGGCCGCGGCGCTGTAGACCATCAGCCGGGCGGCCTCGACCTTCATCGCCATATCGGCGAGCATGAACTGGACGCCCTGGAAGTCACTGACCG
Organism: Mycobacterium sp. MBM; assembly: GCA_021648845.1. GTDB lineage: Bacteria > Actinomycetota > Actinomycetes > Mycobacteriales > Mycobacteriaceae > Mycobacterium. The sequence continues at coordinate 352,968 of JAKJHY010000001.1, forward strand.
CCCTGCCGAACTGCCTGCGGCTCTTCGTATATTCGATCGCGGCATCCAACGCACCCTGGGCGATCCCGACGGCCTGGGCGCCGATGGTCGGACGGGTGTGATCCAGGGTCGCCAGTGCCGTCTTGAAGCCGGTGCCGGGTTCGCCGATCATCCGGTCTCCCGGAATCCAGCAGTTCTCGAAATACAACTCCGTGGTCGGCGAGCCCTTGATGCCGAGCTTCTTCTCTTTCGGCCCGACGGTGAAGCCCTCGTCGTCGATGTGCACAGCGAATGCCGAGATCCCGTTGGCACCCCGGTCGGGATCGGTCACCGCCATCACCGTGTACCAGGACGACCTGCCGCCGTTGGTGATCCACGCCTTGACCCCGTCGAGGATCCAGCCGTCACGGTGGGCCTTGGCGCGCGTGCGCATGCCGGCGGCATCACTGCCGGCCTCACGCTCGGACAACGCATAGGAGGCCAACTCGCCGTCGACCAGATCCGGAAGGACCTTCTTTTTCAGGTCGTCAGTACCGCGCAGTATCAGACCCATGGTGCCCAGCTTGTTGACCGCCGGGATCAGCGACGCCGACGCATCGACGCGGGCCACCTCTTCGATGACGATGCACGTCGCCACCGAGTCCGCACCCTGGCCGCCGTACTCCCCCGGCACGTGCACCGCGTTGAAACCCGAAGCGTTCAGCGCGGCCAACGCCTCCCCCGGAAACCGCGAGTTCTCGTCGACGTCCGCGGCGTGCGGGGCGATCTCCTTCTCGGCCAGCGCCCTGATCGCAGCGCGCAGGTCTTCGTGCTCGTCCGGTAGCTGGAACAGATCGAATGATGTCTGGTTCACGACCACTCCTGCAGCCGAGTCTTGACCGCGGTCAGATAGCGTGCCGCGTGGGCACCGTCGATGAGCCGGTGGTCGTATGTCATCGACAGATACGCCATCGACCGGGTGCGGATCAGTAGTGCACCGTCGCTGTCACGTTCGGGTACCAGGCGTTCGGTGGCCGCACCGATGCCGAGAATCGCCGACTGCGGCTGGTTGATGATGGGAGTGTCGAACAATGCTCCACGACTGCCGGTATTGGTGATCGTGAACGTGCCGCCGCTCATGTCGTCGGGCTGTATCGAGCCGTCGCGCACCGCCGCGGCGGCTGCCGCGATCGCCGCGCCCACCTCCACGAGACTCATGTGCTGGGCATCACGGATCACCGGCACCATGAGGCCCTTGGGGCCGTCTACCGCCACTCCCAGGTGCACCGAGCCGTGATAGGTCACCTCGGAGCAGTCGTCGTTGACCGTGGCGTTGATGAGGGGATGCTCTTCCAGAGCGTCCACAGCAGCCATCACAATGAACGGCAGGTAGGACAGCCGGGCGCCGGTGCGCTCGAGGAACTCCTGCTTCATCTCCTCCCGACAGGTCGCGATCACAGTCAGGTCCGCCTCGACGACGGTGGTCAACTGAGCTGCTGTGTGCAGTGATTCGACCATTCGTCGCGCGATCGTCCGGCGAATCCGAGGCAGCTTCGCCACCCGGTCGCCCGCACCACCGGTCCCGGTGTGCGCGGTCGGCGGGGGGAACGCGGGCACGGAAGTCTCCACATCCACAGCCTCAGGCGCGGGCGGGGCGTGTGTTGTTGATGGAGCCGGTGCCGGCGGTTCCGGATCCGGCCTCGGTGCGGAGACTGCGAGCCTTGCGACGACGGTCCCCACCGCCACCACGGCGTCTTCGGGCTCGACGACTTCGATCAGGACACCGGCCGCGGGCGCCGCGATCTCGGTGTCCACCTTGTCGGTGGACACTTCGAGCAAGGGCTCGTCGAGCGCCACGACATCACCCACCGCCTTGAGCCAGCGTGTGATTGTCGCCTCGGTGACAGCCTCGCCCAGGCTGGGCAATGGCACCGCGATGGCGCGTTCCGCTGCAGTCATGTCATACCACCCCGATGAGATCGAATGCTGCGCCGACGATGCTGTCGGTGTCGATACCGTGATACCGATACACGTCTTCCAGTGAACCGACCTGCCCGAATCGACTGACCCCCAACTGGATTCCCGGAACACCATTGATCGCCGGCAGAAATGCCAACGTGTGTGGATGACCGTCGAGCACGCTGAGCATCGGTGCAGCACGGCCGGCCGGAAAGAGCTGGTCCAGAATCCAGGTGGGCCCGTCGCCGCGCCCCTGTCGGGCCTGCAGCGCCTCGAACAACAAACCCGGACTTGTGACACACACGACGTCGGCGTCGACACCGTGTTGCGCCAGCCGCTGCGCGGCAGCCAAAGTCTCGGTCATCACCGCACCCATCCCGACCAGCGTCAAGCCGGGATCGGCGGCCTTGCGCAGCACGTAACCACCGGCCAGGACATGTCGGCGGCGCCGCTCCCGTCCGGCGGGGTCTGCGGGCACCGCCGCCAGCAACTGGTCCACCGGCCGGGTGGACAACCGGATGTAGGCCGATGTGCCGTCAGGGCGGCCGAGGCGGCCGATACACGACAGCAGCGTCCATTCGACATCGATGGCGAAGGCCGGCTCGTAACTCACACAGCCGGGTTGCTCCAGACCGATCGAAGGCGTCTTGATCGACTGGTGGGCTCCGCCCTCGGCCGCCAGCGTGACCCCGGATGGGGTACCGACCAGAATCGACTGGCCACCTGCATAGATCCCGTACGACCACGGTTCCAGCGCACGCTCGACAAACGGGTCGTAGAGCACACCGATGGGCAGCAAAGGCTGCCCCCAACGGCTCCAGGTTGCGCCGAGCTCACCCATGAGCCCCACCAGGTTGGTTTCGGCGATGCCGAGTTCCATATGCTGCCCGGTCGGTTTCTCCCGCCAATGCATGATGGTCTCGGGGTCGTCGTCGAACCAGTTGCGCCGCTCGCTCGGTGACCAGATACCGACCTTGTTCAGCCAACCCGCCAGGTTCGTCGTCGAACTGACATCGGGGCTGACGGTAACCACCCGTTTGGCAGCGTCCGGCGACTGACGGCTCAGATCGAGCAGCGCGCGACCCAGCGCAGCCTGGGTGGTTGCGGTACCCGACGGGGTGCGGCCAAGGTCCTCCGGTATCGGCGGTGGGGTCATCAGCTGCACCGGTTCGCGTTTCAGACGCTGCGCGGTTTGCGCGCACAGCTGGCCCGCGGCGGTGTCGGGGCCGAATCGCGGCCACGGATCGTCGACATCCATGCCTAGTTCTGTGGCCAGCTGCTCGTACTGTTCTGTCGTCAACAAGGATGAGTGGTTCTGCGGATGGCCCTGCGTGGGCAGCCCGCGCCCCTTGATGGTGTAGGCGATGATGGCCGTCGGGCGGGTGTCATCGATCTGCGCGTATGCGGCGCGCAACGCAGCGAGATCGTGGCCCCCGAGGTTGCGGATCGCCTCCAGTAGTTCCGCATCGTCCAGTTCGGTGACCAATGCCGAAATGGCCGCCGCATCCGGACCCGTTCCCGGTAGCCGGTCGCGGAGTTCTTCTGCGGTACAACGTAAGAGCCGCTGGTACTCGGCATTGGGCATATCGAGGATCCGGGTGCGCAGCGCGGACCCACCGGGGCGGGCGAACAGCGATTCCAGCAGGGCACCGAATTTCACCGTGATCACCTGCCAGCCCGCCGCGGTAAACATGGCCTCCAGCCGTCCGGCGGCGATGTTCGGCACCACCCGGTCCAGCGATTGGCGATTCAGGTCGATGATCCAGACGATCTCACCGAGGTCTGCCACCGCGGGATCGAGGACCGCCTCCCAGACCGCGCCCTCATCCAGTTCGGCGTCGCCGACCAGCGAATACTGCCGGCCCCTACCGGCACTGCCGATCTGAGTGTCCACGTAACGGCGTGCGATCGCACCCCAAATCGGCGCGGTGGCGCCGATCCCCACCGATCCGGTTGAGTAGTCGACCGGATCCGGATCCTTGGTCCGGCTCGGATACGACTGAAGTCCCCCGAATTCACGCAGCCGGGGCAAATACGATGCGTCGAGTTCGCCGATGAGGTAGTTGATACCGTGCAGCACCGGTGAGGCGTGCGGCTTGACCGACACCCGGTCGCCCGGTTGCAACTGGTCGAACCACAGTGAAGTCATGATCGTCACCATCGATGCGCTTGATGCCTGGTGACCGCCGACCTTGAGACCACTGGTGTTGGGTCGAATTCTGTTGGCATGGTGGATGATCGCCGTAGATAGCCACAACACCCGCTGCTCGATCTCGTGCAGCGCGACATCGGGGCTGTCAATGGGGTGGGCAGTGCCATGCACTGCGGAGTTGCCGGGCATCAAGCGTCCTCGTCGGTGAGCGTCGTGTGTGACTGGAATAGCTGCACTGGACTCAGGTCGTGAGTCTGCGACCGCATCGTCGCGCGGGTTCCCTGGGTGAGGGCGTCCCGACGCCGTGGTGGCGTATCGCCACCCGAGGTACGGTTCACATATGCAAAAGTTCACTTTCAGTGCACCATCCGCGCCACCGATGCGCAACATGCGACCTCTCATATACGCAATCTGCACAGACTCGCGTGCGCGCCACTCGTCGGGCTGGGCATTGTGACCAACAGACCGCGCGTCGACGCGATCGACGCCAAGATCATCAAAGCGCTCACCGAGGATCCTCGGGCCACCGTGATCGCTCTCGCCAACGCCACGGGGGCCTCCCGGAACACCGTTCAGGCACGGCTGGGCAAGCTGGAGAGCCAGCAGGTGCTCCGATCACTCGAGCGCCGGATCGATCCGGCCGCACTCGGTTATCCACTCATGGCCTTCATCTCGACCCGAGTGACTCAGCGCAAGCTCACCGAGATCGCGGACGCCCTTGAGAACATTCCCGAAGTGATCGAGGTACACGGACTGGGCGGAGTCACCGACCTACTGATCCAGGTCGTGGCACGGGAAGCGGACGATCTCTACCGGATAGCCGGCCAGATACTGGACATCGACGGCGTCGAGCAGACAACAACATCGCTGGTGATGCGCAAACTCGTCGACCACCGGATCACGCCACTGCTCGACAACTTGATCCGCGACAACCGGGGTTGAGCGATCTGCACACCGGGGTGCCGGATCACGCAGTCGCGGTATGCAGATTGCACGATGTCGTCGATACCCGTTGTGCGACAAGATGACAGAGGTGTTGACTGGGCGCACCCCACCCCCAGCTTCGGCACAGACCACCACGGTTGACGAGCGCCCGAAAGATCCAAACCCCAAGGAGGTACCCCGTGACGAACGGCAACGGGCAATCAGCGCACCGCAAGTCGATGAGCCACGAACCGCTGACCCCTACTGCGTACCTCGATCGTGCGGCCAGCTGCCATGGGGATCGTAAGGCGGTGGTAGACGGCGAGCGCAGATGGACCTACGAAGAACTGCACCAGCGGTGCGCGCAGCTTGCGGGTGGGCTCGCGGAACTGTCGTCGGGGCGCCCGGTCGCCGTTCTGGCACCCAACTCGCACGTTCTGCTGGAGTCGCATTTCGGTGTCCCGTGGTCCGGTTCACCCCTGATCGCCCTCAACACCCGCCTATCGGCGCCCGAGATCGTCTATATGTTGCGTCATTCCGAGGCGTCGGTGCTGGTCTACGATTCGATCTTCGCCGATGTCGTCGATCAGGTGTGCAGTCAGCTCAGCGTTCCACCGATCCTTGTGCAGGCTGACGATGATCAGCACAGTGACTACGAACAGATGTTGGCGGCGGCCTCCCCGCGGCACCGAACACCGACAGACGAACTGGCGTTGCTGTCCGTGAACTACACCTCAGGGACCACGGGAAAGCCCAAGGGCGTGATGTATTCCCACCGGGGGGCCTACCTTCAAGCGCTGGCGATGGTGGGGCATACGGGTCTGTCTCCCTCGGGGGTCTATCTCTGGACCCTGCCGATGTTCCACTGCAACGGGTGGTGTTTCCCCTGGGCGGTCACCGCCGCGGCCGCCACCCATGTGTGCTTGCGCAAGCTCGACCCGTCGGAGATCTGGCGCCTGATCCGAGAACAGGGGGTGACCCACCTCAACGGTGCCCCGACTGTGCTGTCCATGATCGCCCATGCGGCTCAGGCAGACACCATCGAGGGCACCCCCGTGCGGATAGCCACCGGTGGTGCACCGCCCTCGCCGGCCATCCTGCGAAGAATGGCGGCACTCGGATTCGATGTCACGCATCTGTACGGGCTGACCGAAACGTACGGACCTGCTGCCATCTGCGATTGGCGTCCGGAGTGGGACGACCTCGACCTGGAAGTGCGCGCGCAGATCAAGGCCCGGCAGGGTGTCGCGAACATGATCTCCTGCGAAATTCGCGTGCTCGCCGACGACGGGGCCGACGTGCCCGCGGACGGCTCGCGCACCGGCGAGATCGCGTTGCGCGGCAACAACGTCATGCTCGGCTACCTGCATGATCCCGCCGCCACCGAAGCGGCGGCCCCAGATGGATGGTTCAGAACCGGAGACCTTGGCGTCCGCCATCCCGATGGATACATCGAACTGCGCGATCGCAGTAAGGACGTCATCATCTCGGGTGGAGAAAACATCGCCTCGGTGGAGGTCGAGCAGGCCATCATGGAGCATCCCGCCGTCCTGGAGGTAGCGGTGATCGCGGCGCCGGACGTTCAGTGGGGCGAGGTACCGGTCGCCCACGTCGCACTCAAGCCTGGGAGCGAGGCCACCGCCGAGGACATCATCAATCACGTCAAGGCCACCATCGCGCGGTTCAAGGCACCCAAGCGGGTGCTCTTCGGCGAGCTACCGAAGACATCGACCGGCAAGACGCAGAAGTACCTGCTGCGCGAACGTGCCTGGCAGGGACAGGAGAGGCGCGTTCAATGACGCACAGCGACAGCATGATCGCACCAACGGAACAGCAGATCGCGTGGGAACTGGCCGATGCCCTCAACCGCCACCTGACTGCCGAAGACCGAACACTGGTGTATGTGAACCTGGGCAGCGCGCACTACCCGTCAGGGATTCGCCGCCTGCTCAACATTGCCCTGAGCGGTCAGGTCCGTCTTGCAGCTTCGACTCTCGACCGACTGGAGATCTGGTGCCGTATCTCCCACCGCGAGAGGGAGTATCAGCCATTGCTATCGCGTCTTCGAGGGCTTCGGGGCAGATGACCTTGCTCCTGCGCATTGCACTTCTGCCCGAGTCGGTTCGGTCAGCTACCCTACCTGCGCTGCCGGGGTTTCCACCGTTCCGTGATGGGATCGCCGCTCGGCTGGCTGGAGCGTAGCGCTGTCAGACGAGCGCGCGCCAAGAACCGATGCGCGTCCCTTCGCCCAAGACCACCCTTGATTGTTCCTTGGGCAGATTCTCTCCCTCATCTGCGCAAGCCATAGCCGTCGTCGCACAGGCTGCGCTCGATCACGTCAGGCGTTCACCCCGGCACGACTCGGCGCGCAGTCCGGGCAGCGGGTTGGGCGCCGACCACGAGTGCGGGGCCGTTCCCAACTGGCCAGGCATTCGGTGCAGACCAGAGTCTCGATCGCGGGCGGTGCAGGCGGTTTCCGCGCACTTGTCGCGCGCGACTCCGCGCTGCTGGTTGATCGGTTACTTCGGCATGGTGCACACAAGGGCGTGCTGGATCGGCGCGCTGCCATCCAGGAGTCTCCGCAGGCACCACAGACTTGAGCTACGCCGGGATTACCGATGTTGGTCACGCGCAGTGGGTTACCGGTGTTGAGAGCGTGACGGTAGTCCGCGAAAGATGCCACCGGAACGCCGAAGCGGCGGGCGGAATCGACTTTGGTGGACTCGGATGCGGTGTCGGCGGCGATGAGCAATCCACACGACTTGGTGAGCGAGTCGTGCGAGATTGACGGCCAGCGGCGCCACCGAGACCGGTTGTCACGAGAGCATCACACCAGCGCTGAGAATCTACAGTTGACCTTTGCCCGTCCGAGGACGACGATGTCCCGCATGCACTATGTCGTTACCGGCGGTACCGGGTTTATCGGCAGCCGGGTCGTCGCCCGACTGCTGGCCCGCGACCCTGACGCCGAGGTCTCCGTACTGGTCCGGCGCGGGTCGCTGCACCGCTTCGAACGCTTGGCCACCGACTGGGGGCCACGGGCAAAACCACTGGTCGGGGATCTGACTGAGCCGGGGCTCGGCCTCGGAGACGACCTCGGCACTGCCGACCATGTGGTGCACTGCGCGGCCATCTACGACATGACCGTCGCCGAACCCCTGCAGTACGCCGCCAACGTCGAGGGCACCCGCGCGGTGATCGACCTGACCCGCCGCCTCGGCGCGACGCTGCATCACGTGTCGTCCATCGCGGTGGCCGGGGACTTCCACGGCGAGTACACCGAGGACGATTTCGACGTCGGCCAGAACCTGCCGACGCCCTATCACCGGACCAAGTTCGAGGCCGAACAGCTGGTGCGCGCCGACCCCGGCCTGCGGCACCGCATCTACCGTCCGGCCGTGGTGGTCGGTGACTCCCGCACCGGCGAGATGGACAAAGTCGACGGCCCGTACTACTTCTTCGGCGTGCTGTCCAAGCTCGCGGCGCTACCCAACCTGACCCCGATGGCGCTGCCGGACACCGGCCGCACCAATATCGTGCCGGTCGATTTCGTGGTCGACGCGATCGTGCATCTCATGCACATACCGGCCGCCGACGGACGGACCTTTCACCTGACCGCACCGAAAACCATTGGCCTGCGCGGCATCTACCGCGGTGTGGCCGGCGAGGCAGGGCTGCCCGCGCTGCGCTTCGCGGTGCCCGGGATGGCCGTGGCACCGGTGCTCAGAGCGACCGGGCGTGCCCGGGTGCTGCGCAATATGGCGGCCACCCAGTTGGGGGTGCCCGCCGAGATCCTCGATGTGGTGGATCTGGCGCCCACCTTCACCGCGAGCCGGACCGAAGCGGCGTTGCGCGGTACCGGGATCGAGGTTCCCGAATTCGGCTCGTACGCAGCGAAATTGTGGCGGTACTGGGCCGAACATCTCGATCCGGACCGGGCCCGCCGCGGCGACCCGGACGGTCCGCTGGTGGGCAGGCACGTCGTCATCACCGGCGCCTCCAGCGGTATCGGACGCGCCGCGGCGATCGCGGTGGCCCGTCGCGGTGCCACCGTGTTCGCGCTGGCGCGCAACGCCGCGGCGTTGGACGATCTGATCGGCGAGATCCGCGCCGAGGGCGGTGACGCGCACGCATTCACCTGTGACGTCACCGATTCCGGTTCGGTGGACCACACCGTCAAGGACATCCTCGGCCGGTTCGGCCACGTGGACTACCTGGTCAACAATGCCGGCCGGTCCATCCGCCGCTCGGTATCGGCGTCGACCGACCGGCTGCACGATTACGAACGGGTGATGGCCGTCAACTACTTCGGCGCGGTGCGCATGGTGCTGGCGCTGCTGCCGCACTGGCGGGAACGACGCTTCGGACACGTGGTGAACGTGTCCAGCGCCGGCGTGCAGGCCAACAGCCCGAAATACAGTGCATACCTGCCCAGCAAGGCGGCGCTGGACGCGTTCTCCGACGTGGTGGGCACCGAGACGCTGTCGGATCACATCACCTTCACCAATATCCATATGCCACTGGTGAGCACACCGATGATCGCGCCGTCGCGCCGGCTGAATCCGATCCCCCCGATCACCGCCGAGCATGCGGCGGCGATGGTGGTCCGCGGGCTCATCGAGAAGCCGGCCCGCATCGACACTCCACTGGGCACCCTGGCCGATCTGGGCACCTACTTCACGCCCAAACTGTCCCGGCGGGTCCTGCACCAGCTCTACTTGGGCTACCCGGACTCGGCCGCCGCCCGCGGCGAATCGGACCAAGAGCCCGTTCGGGAGCGCGTACCCCGCAGGCCGTCGCGCGCTCCGCGCACCGTGCGCGTGCCGCGGCCGGTCAAGCGTGCGGTGCGGGCGATTCCGGGTGTGCACTGGTAACAGGCCACACCTATCGTGGTGGCGTGACAGATGTGCGCCTGCCGGTGTTCGCCGATGTCGACACCGGGGTCGATGACGCGATGGCGCTGGCCTATCTGTTCGCCAGCCCGGACGCGCGCGTGGTCGGTATCGCGTCGACGGCCGGCAATGTCCCCGTCGAACAGGTGTCGATCAACAATCTCGGGTTGCTCGAACTGTGCGGGATAGACGACGTACCCGTCTCCGAAGGCGCCCCGGCGCCACTGAGCTCTGTGCTGCGCACCGCCGAGGACACCCACGGCCCCCAAGGGCTCGGCTACGCCCAGCTCCCGGCGGCCAATCGGTCGCTCACCCCGTATGACGCCGCCCACGCCTGGGTCGCTGCGGCCCGTGAACATCCCGGCGAACTGATCGGGTTGGTCACCGGCCCGCTGACCAACCTGGCGCTGGCGCTGCGACTGGAGCCCGCCCTGCCGCGGCTGCTGCGCCGGCTGGTGATCATGGGCGGCGCCTTCGACTATCGAGGCAACACCACGCCCGTCGCGGAATGGAATACCCATGTCGACCCGGAAGCATTCGCCGAGGTGTTCGCCGTCTGGGGCGCGGCGTGGGGTCTGAGCACGCCGACCCATTTACCGATCGTGTTGGGGCTCAACCTCACCGAGAACGCGGCCATGACGCCGTCGATCCTGGGCCGGCTGGCCGCCGCCGCCGGCTCCCCGACGGTACAGCTGAGTGTGCTCGACGATCGAGGCACCCGGTCCGCGGCGGCCAATCCGCTGATCCGGGTGCTCGAAGACGCCATGCGCTTCTACTTCGAGTTCCACTTCGACCAGGGCGAGGGATATCTGGCGCACCTGCACGATCCACTCGCCGCGGCCGTCGCGCTGGACCCTGATCTGGTGCGCCACCGCGAGACGACCATCGACGTGGAGTTGACCGGCACCCTGACCCGCGCGATGACGGTCGCCGACTGGCGCGGCCACTGGGGCCGGGCCGCCAACGCCCGCGTGGGTGTCGAGGTGGATCCCGCGGTGTTCTTCGACCGGTTCATCGAGCGGGTCGGCGTGTTCGCCCGCGGGATCGGGCGCGCCTAGTTATTCATAGATGCCCTCCACATGCCATTGCCGTTGGCGATAACACAACAGCAGCGCCACGCCGACATGGTCACGGGTATCGACGACCACCTGTGCACGAGCGGTCCGGCCCACCGGTTTGCGTTCGGGATCCCACCAGCGTTCGTCGACCGGCCATGGCCCGGTCCACCAGCTGATATCTCTCCCGTCGCTTCGCTCGCCCCTGAGATCCCCGCCGTGGCCCGCGGACACCAGGCGCACCGGGGCCGAGGAGAACAGTCCCCGACCCGTCACCCGCACCGGTTTGCCTTCAGCGTCAAGCACTTCCACCGGATCATCGAGCAACACCGCCGGAGAGGGTTCGGGTAACTGGCCCGGCCAGGGCTGATTCGGATCAGCCCGGGGTATCGGCTCATCCCCCAACGGAGTGAAGGTGATGCGCTCGGCCGGCCCACGGCCACCGCTGAGCACCGGCACCTGGACCGCTTCCAAGCCGAGCAGGCCCTGTACCCGCACCAGTGCCCGCCGGGCCCGTAACCGGTCGTCGTCGCCGGAGGACCCCCACAGCGGGAGCTGCAGCGCCCCGGCCGACACCACCTCGACCGGATGCAACCGCAGCATGGTGATCGCCGCCGACACCCCGGCCGGGTCCACTCGCTCCAGCGCCCGCCGAGTCAGCCAGCCGTCCAGCTGCCAGCGCACCCGATCCGCGGTGGCGTCCTCGGTCAACGGTTCCGCGCAACGCCAAACCCGGTTCAACTCTTCACCATCGGCGGTGACGGCCTGGATGGCCAACCGGGTGCAGCCCACCCCGGCACCTTCCAGGCTGCGGTGCAGTTCACCGGCCAGCGAGCGGCCGGCGAAGGCCGCCGCATCCACCCGGTCGATCGGCGGATCACAGGTCATCACCGCATCGAGCTCCGCGGGAAGATCACGTCCCGACGGCCCGCGGTCGGGTTCCCCGCGGGCAAACCGATGGGCGAGAAGAGCGTCCGCACCGAACCGGGATACCACATCGGTGCGCGACAACTCGGCGAACTGCCCGATGGTGCGAATTCCCATCCGCCACAACAGATCTGACAGCTCTTCTCGGCCTGGACCGGAAAGACTGGGCTCGGTGGCCAACTGCCGGACGGACAACCCGGACAGGAACGCCGCATCCCCGCCCCGCTCGATGATGCGCCCCGCCCGCGCGGCGAACACCGCGGTGGACAACTGATCGGCGACGCCGGTCTGACATTCGGCGCCGGCCGCGGCCACCGCGTCGACCAGCCGTTCGGCGGCCTCCTGTTCCGAGCCGAAATAACGGGATGCACCTCGGACCGAGACCACCAGCAGTCCCGGCCGCAACACCTCGGCCCGCGGTACCACCTCGTCCACCGCCGCGGTCACACCCTCGAAGTGCCGGGCATCGCGCGCCGGATCGGCGGTGACGACATGCAGTTGCGGGCACCGTGCCTGCGCCTCCCGGCGACGCAGCCCGCGCCGCACCCCGACCGCTCGCGCCGCCGCCGAACAGGCGATGACGCGGTTGGCCAGGGTGACAGCGACCGGGTCGGTGGCTGCCAGGCCTGCGGTGGCCGCGGCGGCCACCGCAGGCCAATCCATACACCACAGCGCGAGCACCCGGGTCATCGTCACCCGCCGGCTGCGATACGCGGCCGCCCGGGAATCCGGCTCCTGGTCCGGGTGTCCAGTCGAACCCGTCCGATCCGTCCCCGACCGGGAACCGCGACCCCACCGGAGCCGACCATCTCATAGCCGCAGACCCTGGCATCCAGCCGAGCCGAAGCCCCGTGCCAATCACCGCCGGTGACCAGCAGCGTGCACCCCTTCTGCCGGGCCCGGGCGGTCACGGCCCGCGCCCTGCTCATCGGTACCGATCGACCGCCCAGCGCCAGCACCACCAGATCCAGACCGTCCAGGAGAACCGCGGCCACCTCCACCGGATCGGTGCCGGGATAGGGAATCACCGCCAGCCTGCTCAGGTCGGCACCCATCTCCACGGCCGCCATCAAACCGACATCGGGCTGCCCGACGATGGCCGCGTGCTCACCCTCGGCGGTGGCCGCGGCCACCATCCGAAGCGCCAGCGATCTGGCCCCGGACAGTACCGCCACCGTCCCGCGGGGCAACAGCTGAGAAGGCGGGCCGGACACCGATGGTTCCGGCAACTCGCCGACAGCCGGGCCGATCGGCGAATCCAGGGTTTTCAGCAAAGTTTCCGAGGCTGAAATCGGGCCACCGCCGACGGCTTTGGGCAGCCCCGGGACCGCCATTCTCCCGGAGACCTCGGCTATTCTCTTCCGGAGCTGTTCTACCTGCTCAGTACGCTCTTTCCGATGCCGTTCCAGGTCCATCGCCGCCGTCACAACAGCACCTCCAGCATCACTCGAAACAGACGCGCTTCGAACATGTGTTCGATGTCTCGAGTAAACACCTCAGCGCACCTGACCGTCAAGCGGAGGTAGGCGGGCAGAATCGACGTCACAGATCGGTCATGAGCCGGCTTGCGCTAAGGGAATGCACTGATAGTGGCGCTGCGTTACAGTTTCTGACACCAGATCCCGCCTACCGAATGGGACTGCTGCACACGGATTTCGCAAGCCACCGCGAAGGCCGGATATCCACCAATTTGAGCAACAGTAAGGACCGAACATGGCATCAAATCGTCAGACTCGTCGTCGGATCTCGGCAGCGGTTGGCGGTGCCGCCATCATCGCGATGATCGGCTTCACCGCGGCCTGCAGCAGTGACAGCGACAAGCCCGAAGAGCCGACCACCACGACCACCACCACCACCGAGTCGTCGCTGACCCCGACCGAGAAGTCGATCAACCCCACCGGCGGTAACGTCTTCACTCCCCCGGTCACGGCACCTCAGCCGACCTTCGACCCGCAGCAGAACGACTGAGCGACACCTTTCGAGAACGGGGCGGGTCCGAGATTTTCGGACCCGCCCTCAGTTCTTCTGGAACCATGAGAACGGTGCTCGCACGCTCACTGACGGCCCTGCTCCTCATCGGAGCGTTGGTGGTCGCGGATCTGTATGCCGACCGGGACCGACCGGATGCCTCGCTCATCGGAGGCCCCTACGCGTCCCTGCTGGACGCGTCGACCGATCTCGGGCCGGCCCGCGAAGAGCGCATCGAATTCACCGCCACCCTCACCGACCAATCCCGGCCGACCCTGCTGATGGACTGGGCGCAGGACCAATCGCTGTCGGTGCGCTGGCGCCCCGGTGATGACTGGGTCATCGTCGAGGGATCCCCCGCCGCCGTCGAGGATGCGTTCGACGTCTCGGTGCGCGACTATCGAGGCCGCAAGGGGCAACTCTTCTACGCCTCACCGCATCAGCCGTCGGTACCCGAACAGCTGCGCAACGAGGTATCCGAGATCGGCCGGATCCTCAGCTACACACCGCATCACATGTCCCGACCCGACCACATCCGCCTCGACGTCCCCGACCAGGGGCTGGCCCCTGACGCGCTGCTGAACACCTACAACGCCGACGATCTGGCCAGGGACGGTTTCACCGGTCGGGGTGTCACCATCGTGATCTTCGCCTTCGACGGGTTCCGGCAATCCGACCTGGACATGTTCACCCGCACATTCGGCCTGCCACAGTTCACCCCCGAGATCGTCGGCGGATCGCCCGGCGAACCGCGCGGCGAACTGTCGATGGATCTCCAAGTGGCACATGCGATTGCCCCCGATGCCCGCAAGATCGTGGTCAACGCCCGGCCCACCGTCGAAGGTGGCGGCGGCTACCGCAAGATCGGCGAGATGCTCGAGGAGACCGACCGCCGGTTCCCCGGTGCGGTCTGGAGTTTCTCGATCGGCTGGGGCTGCGACAAACTCATCACCGCCGCCGACCTCGCCCCGGTGCGGTCCGCGCTGCGCACCGCCCAGTCCCACGGCACCACCGCCTACAACGCCAGCGGCGACCTTGCCGGCATGGAATGCCGTGGCGGACAAGACTGGTCGTCACCACCGAGCGAACAGGACATCGGCCTCGACTCGATCGCGTCGCTGCCGGAGATGACCAGCGTCGGCGGCACCACCCTGTCCACCGATGCCGATGGGTCATGGGTGTCCGAGCAGACCTGGTTCGACGTCCCGCTGTCCCAGGGCACCGGCGGCGGCGTTTCGGCACTCTTCGACATGCCGCCGTGGCAACGGGCCGCCGCATCTGCGATCGCACCCGAACGCCACAACGGCAAGCGCATGACACCGGACATCGCCGCGGTGGCCGACCCGTTCACGGGTGTGAAGATCGTGCTCAACGATCAGATCGTCGTCGGTGGCGGCACCTCGCAGTCCGCACCCATCTGGGCCGGGCTCACCGCGGTGATGAACCAGTACCTTCTCGAGAACGGCGACGCACTGATCGGCGATATCAACCCGTTGCTGTACCGCATCGCGCAGGGCGCACCGCGGCCCGCGTTCCGTGATGTGACCCTGGGTGGCAACGCCGTCGACAACGCCGGGCCCGGCTACGACCTGGTCACCGGTCTCGGCACCCCGGATATCGACAATCTGGTCCGCAATCTCCAGATCGCACAGCGGGTGGGTGCCTGATGAGCGCCCCCGGCATGGTGGAGTGCCAGGTCTGCCAGATCGACGTTCCCGCCGGCGTCTATTGCGGACTCTGCGGCGTCCCACTGGCCGATCACAAACGCGGTGACGGGCCGCACTGGCTGCGTGCCCGCGCCTTCAGCGCCGCCCCCGGACAGCGCCTGCTCACCCCGTCGCTGACCAGTTCACTGTTCCCGCATCTGGCACCGCGGTCACGCAAGGTGTTCCTGATGGGCCTCATCCTGCTGGCGGCGGCTCTGACCGTGGGCACCGTCCTGCGCATGCCGGCCGCGCTCATCGCCGTGGCCTCCCTCGGCATCCCCATGCTGTTCGCGCTGTACCTCCGCGAATCCGGGGTGTCGCGGGACATCCCACGCAGCACGCTGATCCTGACGGTCGCGCTCGGGGTGGTACTCGGTGTCGGCTGGGTGCTGTTGACCGGCGCGGCCGTGGCGCGGGCCTACGGTGTCCCGCTGGGCGCCGGGATCGCGGGCGGACGCATCCTGCGCGACGGTATCGGGGTGCCGGTCGGCAGCATGCTGCTGATGCTCGTACCTGCGCTGGTGTCCAGGATCGGTTGGCGCGGCAACCGGGAATCCTTGGACGGCTACGCCATCGGCGCGCTGGGGGCACTGACGTTCACCGCCGCCGCCACCCTGACCCGGCTGGCACCGCAATTCAGCACCGGGATGATCAACCGGGTCCGTCCGATGGACGGGCTGTTGGTGGAGGCCGGAATCCGCGGTATCGCCATGCCACTGACCGCCGCGGCGGTCGGCGGACTGATCGGCACCGCGCTGTGGTTCACCAGACCGCCCACCAAGGTCAACAAGAACCGCGGCTTCGTGCGCGGCACCCTGATCGTGATCGCCGTCGTGGTGATCGCCGTGTACGCCGGGCTCGGCCTGCTCGACGTGGCCCGCTTCCCCCAGTGGCTGCAACTGGCCGGGCACCTGACGCTGACCGCACTCGCCCTGCTCGCCCTGCGGATCGGCCTACACCTGGCCCTGCTGCACGAGACGCAGGACGAGATCCGTACCGATGAACCGATCCTGTGCGTCGAGTGCGATCACGTCGTGCCCGACGCGCCGTTCTGTGCGTACTGCGGCGCCGCCATGCACGCCTCATCACGCCGATCGCGCCGGATTCTGCGCGATGACCGCCCGATCCGGCTCGCCGAGGAACCCGCGACCGGGGAGATCGTGGTGGGCCTCAAACCCGGCTACTCACTGCACGCGGGCACCTACGAAGCGCTCCAGCCGCCGAAGACGTCGTTCCGCAAGGTGGCGTTGGTGTTGGGCATCGCGGTCGTCGTGCTGGCCGGCGCCCTGGTCGGGCTGTCCGGGCTGATCTCGAAACCGGCCCCCAAATACATCTGCCCACCCGACTGCGGGAGCCCGCCGATGAACCGCGCGGTGGAGATCAATCCCCGGTTCACCTCCGCGGACGGGGCGTTCTCGGTGTCCTATCCGGTGGAGGGCGCCGCGTACCAGATCTCCAAGCACGACAACGGCATCACCGCCGTACTGCAGGCGGGCGACGGCGGAACGATGCAGCTGTTCAGCCGCCCGGCGGCGGGGCGTACTCCGAAGGAGATCGCGGTGGATCTGGTGAACGAGACGTTCCCGGACACCAAGACCGCCTACGAGATCCCGAACACGATGGTCGGATACCAACACGGCTATGGCCTGGCCGCCGACCTGTGGCCGCAAGGGGCGATGAGCAGTTCGACCCGGATGCGGGTGATCGTGATGGTCGCCGTCAAGAACGACTTGGCCTTGATCGCCGGCGCCGTCGGGCCGTACCGGGCGTTCGGTCCGGATTTCGGTTCCGGAAAGCCGTCGGCGGCCAACCTGCAGCTGGCGCTGGATATGGGCAAGTACGTCAACAGTTTCAGCTGGCGCGGCGACCCGCCGCGGTAATTCCCCCGTATGCGGGCTGGACCACACAACGCCAAATGTTGACATTGACAAATGTCACCAATTGAAGGTGTACTCATCGGACGCTCGCCCAACGGAGGTCCGAATGCCCGATCAGCCCCTGCCCACCCGCGGATCGCTGCGGTCCCGCGGCGCCGCAGTCATCAGCAGCGTGACGTTGCGGCAGATCAGCGCGGTGTTGCCGCCCGAGCGGGCCTGGGGCCTGTGGGCATCGCGGCAGATCGTCGCCCGGGTGATGGACACCTTCGGGCCCTCGCTGGCGGGCACCGACGTCGAGCAGGTCGACGTCCGACTCCCCGACGGCCGCCGGGTGGTCGGGGAATGGGTCCGCGGCGCAAACCTCACCGACGAGACCCGGGCGATCTACTACGTCCACGGCAGCGGTTATGCGCTGTGCTCACCCCGCACCCACCGCAGGCTCACCGCCTGGTTGTCCCGGCTGACCGGTCTCCCGGTGTTCTGCGTGGACTACCGGCTCGCACCCAGGCACCGCTTCCCCACCGCCGCCGACGATGTGCGCGCCGGCTGGGACTGGCTGGCGACCCAATGCGACCTGGACCCCGCACGCATGGTGATCGCCGGCGATTCCGCCGGCGGACACCTCGCCGTGGACATGCTGCTGCAGCAAGACGTCGCGCACCCGGCCGCGCTGGCGCTGCTCTCCCCGCTCTACGACCTCACCTTCGCGCTGGCCCGCGCGCGCGAGGCACTGCGCGATGACCCGGCGATTCGCGCCGCCGATGCCGCCCTCCTGGTCGGACTATATTGCGCCGGAACGGATCTCAATCACCATCGGCTCACCCTCGACGTCGCCGGCGGCCGCCCCATGCCGCCCACCCTGATCCAGGCCGGTGGCGCCGAGATGCTGCAGGCCGATGCCCGCACCCTGCACGCGGACATCCGGGCCGCCGGCGGCACCAGCGAATTGCAGGTGTGGCCGGACCAGGTGCACGTGTTCCAGGCGCTGCCCCGCCTGACCCCGGATGCCGTCCCCGCCATGCGCAAGATCACCGAGTTCGTCACAGATGCGTTGCGGCACAACACTGTCGATCGAGTGGCCGGATGATCCCGTTCCTGAACCCACGCCGGCGCAGCCGCCACGCCGACGCCGTCGTCACCGGCGCCGGCAGCGGGATCGGCGCCGCCTTCGCTCTTGAACTCGCCGCCCGTCGCGGGCGGGTGGTCTGTAGCGATATCGACGAGGACGCCGCGGCCGCCACCGCCGCGTCGATCACCGCGGCCGGCGGAGAGGCCCTCGCACTACGCTGTGACGTTTCCCGGATCGAGGATGTGCAGGCCCTGGCCGACGATGCGCAGGACTGGTTCGGCGGGCCGCCCACGCTGGTGGTCAACAACGCCGGTGTCGGCGCCGGCGGAACCCCGATCGGCGAGACCAGCCTGGACGACTGGAACTGGGTGCTTGGCGTGAACCTGTGGGGGCCGATCAACGGTTGCCATGTGTTCACTCCCCTGCTGCGGGCCGCCGACACCGACCAGCCGCGCGGCATCATCAACGTCGCCTCGGCCGCGGCCTTCGGCGCCGCGCCCGGAATGGCCGCCTACAACGTGAGCAAGGCCGGCACACTGTCGCTTTCGGAGACCCTGGCCGCCGAACTGGCCGGCACCGGTATCAACGTCACCGCGTTGTGCCCCACCTTCGTCAAGACCAACATCCTGGATGCGGGCCGGATCACCAGCACGTCCAGCCAGCTGGCCGACACCCTGATGCGCTGGACGGGTTTCAGCCCGCAGAAGGTCGCCCGGATGTGCCTGGACACCAACGACCGCGGCGGCCTGTATTGCATGCCGCAACCCGACGCCCGGATCGGCTGGGGCATCAAACGATTCACACCGACGGTGTACACCCGCGCCGTCGGTCTCACCACCCGCATCACCGCTTCACAGGAGGTCTGACAATGGCTATCGACATGGACGTCATGCTCGACAAGATCAAGGACCGGCAGTGGGCACTGGCCGATATCGACTGGGACGCCCCGGGCGCCGAGACCATCAGCGACGAATTCCGACCCAAACTCAAGGCTTTCATGGCCGACCTGTGCTGGATCGAGAATGTCGGCGCGCGTGGCTTCGCCGCACTGGCCAAGAAGGCACCCACACCGGTGCTCGCCGAGATCTACCGCTACTTTCACGCCGAGGAGCAGCGGCACGCCAATGCCGAACTGGCACTGATGAAGCGGTGGGGCATGCTCGAAGACGGTGAGATGCCCGAGCCCAACGTCAACATCCGGCTCGCGATCGACTGGCTGGACACCTACGCCGACGACATGTCGCTGTCCGTCCTGGGCACCGTCATCCCGATGCTGGAAGTGGCGCTGGACGGCGCGCTGCTGAAGTTCCTGCTCGACGAGGTCGACGACCCGGTGTGCCACCAGGTGTTCGAGAAGATCAACAATGACGAATCCCGGCACATCGCCGTCGATTTCGAAGTCCTCAACATGATCGGGCATGCCAAGGCACGCAAGCTGGCCATCGACTTCGTGGGCAGCGTCGCCTCCCCCGGACTGATCATCGGGATGATCATCTACGTGCCGCTGCTGAACCGGATGCGCAACAACATCGTCGACATGGGTCTGGAACCCGAACGCCTGTACAAGGCGATGATGCGGTTCAAGGATCTCGGCGGCCGCGCCGAACACACCTGGAAGGTACCGACATACCAGATTCTCAAATTGCACTCCCGCATGGTGGTCAACGACCGCAACCCGTACCACTGGATCGCCAATCCGATGGTGGCTGTCTCCGACCGCCTGCCCAAAGCCGTGCTACGACCCATCCCGTCCTGGTTCAAGGAACTGACCTACAAGCCGGCGGCCTGATATGACCAGCCACACCCACGACACCATCATCGTCGGCGCCGGGTTCAGCGGCATCGGCACCGCGATCAAGCTCGCCGAATCCGGCGTCGAGGACTTCGTCATCGTCGAACGCGCCGACCGCGTGGGCGGGACCTGGCGGGACAACACCTATCCGGGCGCGGCCTGCGATATCCCCTCACTGCTCTACTCCTATTCGTTCGCGAAGAACCCGGACTGGTCGCGGGCCTACTCGCCGGCCGGCGAGATCTGCGCACATATCGAGGCGATGGTCGACGATTTCGACCTACGCCGCCGGATCCGGTTCGGCGTCGAGGTCGACGGACTGTCCTTCGACGAGGCCGCCGGTGTCTGGACCGTCACGACCACCGGAACCCAGCTGCGGGCCCGCACCGTCGTGCTGGCCTCCGGGCCGCTGACCGATCACAAGTTCCCCGACATCCGCGGGCTGGACACCTACACCGGACACAAGATCCACAGCGCGCGTTGGGATCACGACTACGACTTCACCGACAAGCGGGTAGCCGTCATCGGCACCGGCGCCAGCGCCGTGCAGATCGTGCCGGAACTGGTCAAGCAGGCCGGGTTTGTGAAGGTGTTCCAGCGCACCCCGGGCTGGGTGGTACCGCGGATGGATGTCGCCACCCCGGCGGCGGCCAAGGCCCTGTTCGCCCACGTGCCGGCCGCCCAGGAACTGGCCCGCCAGGCGCTGTTCTGGGGCCACGAGGTCACCGCGACCGCGCTGGTCTGGGACACCCCGCTGACTGGCCTGGTCTCACGACTGGGCAAGGCTCATCTGCGCCGCCAGGTCGCCGATCCGTGGCTGCGCCGCCAGCTGACCCCGGATTTCACCCCGGGCTGCAAGCGCATGCTGATCTCCAACGACTACTACCCGGCGCTGCAGAAGGACAACTGCAAGCTCATCGACTGGCCCATCGCGACCATCAGCCCGGTCGGCATCCGCACCAGCGACGGGATCGAACACCATCTCGACGCCATCGTGTTCGCCACCGGATACGACGTCCACCTGTCCGGCCCGCCGTTCCCGGTCACCGGCCTCGGTGGACGCGTACTCGCCGACGAATGGGCCGGCGGCGCCCAGGCATACAAGAGCATCCAAGCCCACGGATACCCCAACCTTTTCATGATGACCGGGCCCAACTCCGGCCCGGGGCACAACTCGCTGCTGGTGTACTCCGAAGGCCAGATCGACTACGCGGTACGCGCCATCGGCACGGTTCTGCGGCAAAACCTGCGCTACCTCGATGTTCGCGCCGATGTCCAGCAGCGCCACAATGCCGCGTTGCAGCGCCGTCTGCGCAGGACCACCTGGATGAGCGGGTGCAACAGCTGGTACCTGACCGCCGACGGATTCAATGCGTCCATGTACCCCGGTTTCGCCACCCAGTATCTTCGACAGATGCGGGAATTCCGATTCGGTGACTACACGGCGGTGGCGCACGACGCACGTGTGACGGCTCTGTCGTCGGCCTGATGGTGCAGGTCTGATGGGAACGCCCAAGCCGCCCCGGCACTCTGCCGGCGCGATCTCGACGATCTTGGCCGGACTGCGCCGGGCTCCCCGCCAGATCCGGCGCAGCTCGCGCGACGTCGTCGAGAACGCGGTCACCCAGCTCTTCGACGCGGCGGTGCAGCCGCACGGGGTTGCCGCCTCGGGTGAGTACCGAATCGAGGAGTTGGCGCAGCTGGCCGGCACCACCACCCGCAACATCCGCGTCTACCGTGACCGCGGGCTGCTACACCCGCCGCTGCGGGTCGGGCGCATCGCGCTGTTCAACGACACCCACCTGACCCGGTTACGGCTGATCACCTCTCTGTTGGATCGTGGCTACAACATCGCCCACGTGCACGAGATGCTCTCGGCCTGGGAGCAGGGCAAGGGCGTGGGTGAGCTGCTCGGGCTGGAATCCGCGATCGCCGGGAGCTGGGCGACCGAGAAACCCGAGCGGATGAGCGTGGCCGACGCCCGGCGGCTGGTCGACGATGACCCGGGATTCGAGCGTATGGTCAGCCTGGGCGTCATCAAGCTCGAAGATGGTGAGGCGATCATCGTGCGCCCCAAGCTGATCGAGGCATTCAACGAGATCCGGCAGTACGGGGTGTCCACCGCGAAGTTGATCGGCCTGCACGAGCAGATCGCCCCGCTGGTCGACCAGATCAGCGGCCTGCTGGTGCAGGCGGGGATCGAAGAGGTGCTGCACCGTATCAATCCGGGTGCCGCGTTGCCGGCCGACACCGAGATCGCCGAGCTGCTGACCATGTTGGTGCGCTTCCGCACCCAAGCCGTGTCGGCGGTGTCGGCGACGCTGGCATATTCGATCGAGTCGACGATCGAATCGGCGGTCGGTCAAATCCTCGGCGAACTCATCGACAAGGAAGCCGAGCAGGGCAGCTAGGCCCTCATCGAGTTACCAGCAACTCGTGGTCACCGGTCGCCCAGGCCTGCTCGAAGGTCGCCATACTCACCTGCTCACCGCGGGTGTCCTCACCCCCGCTGTCGCCGAGATAGACGATATCGTTCGGAACATCAACGGCCGCAACGGTGATGAGGTGGCCACAGTTGGTGCGATCGCCGTCGGTGTCCCAGATGATCCGCGAGTTGACGCACACGATGACCTGTCGGTCGTCGTTCAGGTAATCCAGCAGTGCGTCCATTCCGGTGTCGAGGCCGCCGTCAGCCGCGACATCGTCGTTGGTGTAGTCCGCGTCGATATCGAACTTGTCGAGCAGCAACAGCAGGTCGGTGGTGCAGGTGCCGTGGCCGACACCTCCGTCGGACGGGTCGATGCTCTCGTCGTAGACGGGTTCGCCGGGACTGCATTCGCTGGGGGTGTCAGCCGCGAGATCGATGATCTCGCGCTCGGTGGGTGGATCGCCGGTCACCTCCCCGATGACCGTACGCGTGGCCATCAGGCCGCAGTCACCCTCGGACTGCTGCGCCCAATAGCGGGTCGCAGCATCCGGGTCCCCGTACACACCGTCGGGCGGTTCGGGTTTTGCCGCCGGGGCAGGCGCCTGCTGTTGCTCCTTGATCCGCACCGGAACCTCGGTGGGCCGATCCGCCCGCGGCCGGCAGCCCGAATTCGGTTGCGCGGACACCGAACTGCCGGAAGACACGACCGGCCGATCCGGCGGGCTCGAACAGCCGGCGGTCAGCAGCGCCAGCGCAATCAGCCAGCGGGCTGTGTAGCGCACGGAATTGTTGGGCACCGCGGCAAATTAGCAGATCGGGGTCGTGCCTATGGGACGATTTCTCACTCCCATTCGATGGTGCCCGGCGGCTTGCTCGTCACGTCGAGCACCACCCGGTTGACCTCGGGCACCTCGTTGGTGATCCGGGTCGAGATCCGTTCCAGGACCTCATAGGGCACCCGCGTCCAGTCCGCGGTCATGGCGTCCTCGCTGGACACCGGCCGCAGCACGATCGGGTGACCATAGGTACGCCCGTCGCCCTGCACACCCACCGAGCGCACATCGGCCAGCAACACCACCGGGCACTGCCAGATCTGCTGATCCAGCCCGGCCGATGTCAGCTCCTCCCGAGCGATCGAATCGGCGCGCCGCAGCGTGTCCAGCCGCGACGCGGTGACCTCGCCGACGATGCGGATGCCCAGCCCCGGACCCGGGAACGGTTGGCGGCCAACGATTTCCTCGGGCAGACCGAGCTCGCGACCGACCGCGCGTACCTCGTCCTTGAACAGCAGCCGCAGCGGTTCGACAAGCGTGAACTTCAGGTCATCGGGCAGCCCGCCGACGTTGTGGTGGCTCTTGATGTTCGCGGTACCCGCTCCGCCGCCGGACTCCACGACATCCGGATACAGGGTGCCCTGCACCAGGTAGTCGACCGTGCCCTCACCCTCCACGAGATCACGCACGGCTCCCTCGAACGCGCGGATGAACTCCCGCCCGATGATCTTGCGTTTGCCCTCCGGGTTGGTGACGCCGGACAGTGCCTCCAGGAACCGATCGGCGACATCGACGGTGACCAGTTTGGCGCCGGTGGCGGCGACGAAGTCACGCTGCACCTGGGCTCGTTCACCGGCCCGCAGCAGACCGTGATCGACGAACACACAGGTCAACCGGTCGCCGATGGCGCGCTGCACCAGTGCCGCGGCGACCGCGGAGTCCACCCCGCCGGACAGCCCGCAGATGGCATGACCGTCACCGATCTGCTCGCGGACCTGCGCGATCAACTGCTCGGCGATATTTGCTGGCGTCCAGGCCGGGCCGATCCCGGCGAATTCGTGCAGGAAACGGCTGAGCACCTGCTGCCCGTGTGGGGAAT
This sequence comes from Mycobacterium sp. MBM, assembly GCA_021648845.1. Taxonomy (GTDB): domain Bacteria; phylum Actinomycetota; class Actinomycetes; order Mycobacteriales; family Mycobacteriaceae; genus Mycobacterium. Next base: position 377,547 of record JAKJHY010000001.1, read on the forward strand.
GCAGGACCTCGGGGTGGTACTGCACCCCGGCGAGGCGGCGGGCCCGGTCCTCGAAGGCGGCCACCGGCGCGCCGGCACTGACCGCGACGACCTCGAAACCGTCGGGCGCCTCGGTGACCGCGTCGCCGTGGCTCATCCACACCGGCTGGTGCGCCGGGAGGTCCGAGTGCAGTTGCCCACCAGTAACATTGAGCTCGGTACGGCCGTACTCACTGGTCCCGGTGTGTGCGACGGTGCCGCCGAGCGCCTGCGCCATGGCCTGAAAGCCGTAGCAGATCCCGAACACCGGCAGGTCCAGGTCGAACAGCGCCGGATCCAGCCGCGGCGCCCCGTCGGCGTACACGCTGGCCGGGCCGCCGGAGAGCACGATCGCCTGCGGATCGCGGGCCTTGATCTCCTCGACCGTCGCGGTATGCGGGATGACCTCGGAGAATACCCGCGCCTCACGGACGCGTCGCGCGATCAGCTGGGCGTACTGCGCCCCGAAGTCGATGACGAGGACGGGGCGGGTCTGCGATGACGCGCTTGCGCGAAGAGCGTCTGAAGAAGCGGCTTCCACCCGGACAGTCTAGTGCTCAGGTGCCGAACAGCCGGTCCCCGGCGTCACCGAGGCCCGGGACGATATAGCCGTGCTCATCGAGCTCGCGGTCGATGGCCGCGGTGTACACCGGGATGTCGGGGTGCGCCTCGTGCAGGGCGCGCAGACCTTCCGGGCAGCTGAGCAGGCAGACGAACTTGACGGACCGCGGCTGGTGCTCCTTGAGTCGGTCGATGGCGGCGATCGCAGTGTGTCCGGTGGCCAGCATCGGGTCGACGACCACCACATCGCGTTCGTGCAGGTCGTTGGGGACCTTGAAGTAGTACTCGACGGCGATATGGGTTTTCGGGTCGCGGTAGAGCCCGATATGGCCGACCCGCGCGCTGGGCACCAGGCTGAGCATGCCGTCGAGGATGCCGCCGCCGGCCCGCAGGATGGAGACGAACACCAGCTTCTTGCCATCGATCACCTTGGCGGTCATGGTCTCCAGCGGCGTCTCGATCTGTTCTTCGTGCAGCGGGATATCACGCAGCACCTCATAGGCCATCAGGGCCGAGACTTCACCGACCAGGCGCCGGAAACTGTTGGTGGAAACGTCTTTACGGCGCAACGTGTTCAGCTTGTGGGTGACCAGCGGGTGCTCGATCAGATGTACTTCGGGCTGCATCGGGGTGGTCCTTTCCAACGGTCAGAAGACGGTGCCGTCGCTGATGACGGTCAGCGGCGGCAGCCCGCCACGTAACCGCTGGGCGCACGCGCGGCCGGCCGCCCAGCTGCCGCCCTCCAGCACGCAGGCCAGCGGGAGTGCCTCGGCGCCCACACCGAGACGCTCGCGGACCAGCACGGCGAGGTCGTCGAGCAGAGCCACCGTCAGCGCACGCCACTCCACCACGAGCTCGTCGGCGGGTGTCCACGCCCGCTCGGTCCAGCCGTCATCGCGCAACCGCAGCACCCCGGTGTCCAGGAACAATCCGCCGTTGCGGTATTCGGGAAGCCCGGTCAACGCATCCAGCCCGCTGACCTGCACACCGGCCCAGCCGAACGGCTCCAGCAAGGAGTACGTCAACCACTGCGACAGCTTGTGAAACGGCATCCACCCCGCTGTCCCACCCTCCCCCGGAACGGCGTCGTGTCGCCAGCAGTCGCCCAGCGGCTCACCGTCAACCCGGTTGTCGGCCAGCCATATCCGCGACAGCGAGGACAGCAGGGCGCTGAGGATGTCGTGCGCGGCCACCGTCGGTGCCGCGGGATCGGTGACCAGCAGATCGAAGAGTCCGCCGGGCCGCCCGGGGCTGCCGAACACGGCGGGTTGCTCGGCGAGCGCGGCGCCGAGCCGACGCAACAGGTCGACGCGACCGTCGAAACCGACCAGCGGATTGTCCGGGCCGAGTTGAAATGCCGCGGCCAACGCGTCGGCGTCCAGTCCGGTCAGGCCGGCGGCATCGGCCTGCAGGGGGCGGGCGGGATCCGAGGAGAAGACGCCGGCGGTGAAAGCGTGCCAACTGGCCACGCCGAGGCCCTCGGAACGGCTGAGCTCCAGGCCGGTGACGGGCTCCCGGTAGCGCCAGTCCGGGCCGGCACCCGCGTCGAGCAGCACGCTGACGACGGTCAGGTCGATCATCGCGCGGGCGCGCCCGGCGGCATCGGTTCCGTCGAGCGCCAGGGTGCGGTGCACCCCGCCGGCCTCGAAATGGCGCCACCGGCTGTGGAACGGGATCACCAGGTCTGGAAACCGGGCGACGGTGAGGTCGGCGACGGCGGCGGCCGCGGCATCCATGGCGTCTTCGTGCACGGTGAACCACGCCGAGGAGCCATCACGCGCCCTGGTCAACAGGTGCTGCGAGCGGGCCCGGATCTCGGCGGTGCTGCGCAGGGTGGCTGCGGCGCTCACACCAGGCCCCGGCCCACCGTGTTCTTCAGGTCCTCGGCGTCCGGAACCGGCCCCGGGGTGAAGTAGCCGGCCGCCATCTTGGCGTCGATCTCGACGCGGGCATCGGCGGGGATGAGCTCGTCCGGGATGTTCACCCGCTCGCCGACGGTGATACCGGATCCGGTGATGGCGTCGTACTTCATGTTGCTCATCGACACCAGCCGGTGGATCCGGGTGACGCCCAGCCAGTGCAGCACATCGGGCATCAATTCCTGGAAGCGCATATCCTGCACGCCGGCAACGCATTCGGTGCGCGCAAAATACTGGTCGGCGGTGTCGCCGCCGGCTTGGCGCTTACGGGCGTTATACACCAGGAACTTGGTGACCTCACCGAGCGCGCGACCCTCCTTGCGCGAATAGGCCACCAGCCCGACTCCGCCGCGCTGGGTGCCGGCGATGCACTCCTCGATCGCGTGCGTCAGATACGGGCGACAGGTGCAGATATCGGAGCCGAACACATCGGAGCCGTTGCACTCGTCGTGCACGCGGGCGGTCAACTCCACCGACGGATCGGCCAGATCCGTTGGCTCACCGAAGATGTAGACGGTCTGACCGCCGATCGGCGGCAGGAAGACCTCGAGATCGCCGCGCGTGACGAGTTCCGGGTACATGCCGCCGGTCTCCTCGAAAAGCGCACGACGCAAATCTGATTCGGTGCAACCGAACCGTTCGGCAACTCCGGGCAGATACCACACCGGTTCGACGGCGACCTTGGTCACCACCGCCGCGCCACCGGCCAGCAGCACCCGGCCGTCCGGCCGCAACCGGCCCTGCTGCACCGCCACCGCGATCTCGGGCAGCATCACATGCGCCTTCGTGACGGCAATGGTCGGGCGGATGTCCTGGCCGGACTCCAGCTCGGCGGCGAAGACATCGGCGACCGCGGCGCCCCACGGATCCAGGCTGACGATGGCCCCTGGGTTCCGCCACTGCGGGTGCGGGCCGATGACATCGGTTGGCGCGGTGTTGGTCAGATCGGCGCGGTGCTGCGGCGAGAGTGCACCGGCGGCCACCGCCAGCGCCCGGTAGACGCCGTAGGAGCCGCTGTGGGTGCCGATCACATTGCGGTGCGCCCGGGTGCCGGTGGTGCCCACCACCGGGCCACGCTCGGCCGGCGTCGGCGCACCCCAGCGGATGGCCGCCGCCGTGGCGCCGCCGGCGTGCGATGTCAGCCGGATATGTCGCGCGCCCGCGCGATCTGTACCAGGTCCCACGCCGGCTCCTCTCGCACGCACGCATCCCAACCGCGGCGACGGCATTGTCACCTGCATCGTATCAGCGCCCCGACATGCCAGCTCGGCATACGAATATCACAGTGTCAGAACAGTATTCGTCATCAGGTGTCGAATCCGCGAGCGCGGGGTACACCCCCTTGCAGTCCGCACGCACGCTCGAGAGGAGCAATGGTGACGAATACACAGCCCAAACCGACCACCACGGACACCGGTATCCCGGTCTACAGCGACGAGCATTCCCTGACCATCGGCCCCGACGGCCCGATCCTGCTGCAGGATCACTACCTGATCGAGCAGATGGCCAACTTCAATCGGGAGCGGATCCCGGAGCGCCAACCGCACGCCAAGGGCGGGGGCGCCTTCGGCCATTTCGAGGTGACCGGAGACGTCAGCGCGTACACCAAGGCCGCATTCCTGCAGCCCGGGGCGAAAACCGAGACGCTCACCAGGTTCTCCACCGTCGCCGGTGAGCGCGGCAGCCCGGACACCTGGCGCGATCCCCGCGGGTTCGCCACCAAGTTCTACACATCGGACGGCAACTTCGACATGGTCGGTAACAACACCCCGGTGTTCTTCATCCGCGACCCGATGAAATTTCAGCATTTCATCCGGTCGCAGAAACGCCGGGCCGCCAACAACCTGCGCGACCACGATATGCAGTGGGACTTCTGGACGTTGTCGCCGGAGTCGGCGCACCAGGTGACCTGGTTGATGGGCGACCGCGGGATCCCACGCACCTGGCGTCACATGAACGGCTACTCCAGCCACACCTACAGCTGGATCAATGCCGCCGGCGAGATCTTCTGGGTGAAGTACCACTTCATTTCCGATCAGGGCATCGAGTTCCTCACCCAAGACGAGGGCGATCAGATGGCCGGCCAGGACGGTGACGCTCACCAGCGCGACCTGTTCGACTCGATCGAACGCGGCGAGTTCCCCAGCTGGACGTTGAAGATGCAGATCATGCCGTTCGAGGACGCCAAGAATTACCGGTTCAACCCGTTCGACCTGACCAAGGTGTGGCCGCACGGCGATTACCCGCTGATCGATGTCGGCAAGCTGACCCTGGATCGCAACGTCACCGACTATCACACCGAGATGGAGCAGGCGGCATTCGAGCCGAACAACGCGGTGCCGGGTACCGGGCTGAGCCCGGACAAGATGCTGCTGGCGCGGGACTTCTCCTACTCCGACGCGCACCGCGCCCGGCTCGGGGTGAACTATCGCCAGATCCCGGTGAACACCCCGAAGACCGAGGTCAACAGCTACTCCAAGGACGGGGCGATGCGGGTCACCAACGTCACCGACCCGGTGTACGCACCGAACTCCTACGGCGGGCCGAAGGCCGATCCGTCACGCACCGGCGAGCCGCTGTGGCATGCCGACGGCGCCATGGTGCGTTCGGCATACTCCCTGCACGCCGAGGACGACGACTGGGGTCAGGCGGGCACGCTGGTGCGCGAGGTGCTCGACGACGCGGCGCGCGACCGGCTGGTCTCCAATATTGCCGGTCATCTCTCCGACGGGGTGTCCGATGCGGTGTTGGAGCGCGCCTTCGAGTACTGGCGCAACGTGGACAAGGATCTCGGCGACAGGGTCGCCGCCGCGGTCAAGTAGCGCCACGACGGTGCGCTCAGATCACGGATTCGGCTGAATTCGCGATCTGAGCGCACCTCGCAGTAAGACTCAGCCGGCCTGCGGCGAGCTGGACAGCTGCGAGGTCACCGGAAAGATCGGCAACCTGCGCAGCGCGGCCGGGGCATCGGCCGGCACGACGGGCCGGACCGGCGCGATGGGGTCCAGCCGGCGATAGGGCTCACCCTGCGCTGGGCGCTGATCGGCCTCGCCCTTGTTCGGCCACAACGCGGCGGCCCGTTCGGCCTGGGCGGTGATCGACAACGACGGATTCACCCCGAGGTTGGCCGAAATCGCCGCTCCGTCCACCACGTACAGCGTCGGGTAGTGGTACACGCGCTGATACGGGTCGATAACCCCGGTCTCCGCGCTGTCGCCGATGGCCGCCCCGCCGAGGAAGTGGGCGGTGAGCGGAATGTTGAACAGTTCGCCCCAGGTGCCGCCGGCCACCCCGTCGATCTTCTCGGCGATGCGGCGGGTGACCTCGTTACCGGCCGGGATCCAGGATGGGTTGGGCAGGCCGTGACCCTGCTTGCTGTCCAGCATCCGGTAGCCGAACCAGGTTTTGCGGGTGAACGTGGTGATCGAGTTGTCCAGGTGCTGCATGACCAGCGCGATCATCGTGCGCTCACTCCACCGGCGCGGGTTGAGCAGGCGCAGCGTTCCGCGCCGGTCGGCCCTGGCCGTCGCGACGAGTTGCTTCCAGCGCGGCACATCGGTGCCCTCCGGGCCGGTGCCGTCGGTCATCAGGGTCTGCAGCAGACCCATCGCATTCGATCCCTTGCCGTAGCGGCACGGTTCGACATGCGTGTCGGCGGTCGGGTGGATCGACGAGGTGATCGCGACACCGTGGGTGAGGTTGAGGTCCTCGCCGACGGTCAGCCGTCCCGCGCCGACGATCGACTCGGAGTTGGTCCGGGTCAGGACGCCGAGACGGGATGACAGCTTGTCCAATTTCCCGTGGTCGCGCATCCGGAAAAGTAGCTTCTGGGTGCCGTAGGTCCCGGCCGCCAGGATCAGGTGGTTGGCCGTGAAGGTTTTCTTGCGGCGGCGCAGCTTGCCTCCGGTTCGCACCGTGTGCACCTCCCACACGCCGTCGGGCCGCTGGGAGAACTCGCGCACCGAGGTCAGCGGATGCACCTGCGCACCGGCCGATTCCGCCAAGCCGAGGTAGTTCTTCAGCAGGGTGTTCTTGGCGCCATGCCGGCAGCCTGTCATGCACTCGCCGCACTCGATGCAGCCGGTGCGGGCCGGTCCGGCACCGCCGAAGTAGGGATCGGGCACGGTCTTGCCGGGTGTCTTCTCGCCGTTTTCGCCGAAGAACACCCCCACCGGGGTCGGGACGAAGGTGTCGCCCACCCCCATGTCCTCGGCGACCTCTTTCATGATCCGGTCGGCATCGGTGAACGTGGGGTTGGTGACGACGCCGAGCATGCGCTTGGCCTGGTCGTAGTGCGGCATGAGCTCATCGCGCCAGTCGGTGATGTCACGCCACTGTGGGTCGGCGAAGAACGGCTCCGGCGGCACGTAGAGGGTGTTGGCATAGTTCAGCGAGCCGCCGCCGACGCCGGCTCCGGCCAGGATCATGCAGTTGCGCAGCAGGTGGATGCGCTGGATGCCGTACATCCCGAACTGCGGTGCCCACAGGAACTTGCGCAAATTCCAGGAGGTCTTGGCGAAGTCCGCATCGGCAAACCTGCGGCCGGCCTCCAGCACTCCCACGCGGTATCCCTTTTCGGTGAGCCGCAGGGCGCTGACGCTGCCGCCGAATCCCGAGCCGATGATCAAGACGTCATAGTCAGGCTGCATCACACCAGTATGACGCTACCGGCAGGTAACTTTCTAGACAGGAGGGCCTAACTTGTAAAGAGTTTCCCTCTACGATCCGACGGTCAGGCCGACCTTCTGGAATTCCTTCAGATCGCAGTACCCGGCCTTGGCCATCGACCGGCGCAGCCCGCCCACCAGGTTCAGCGAGCCGAACGGATCGTCCGACGGGCCGTTGAGCACCTTCGACAGTGGCGGCCGCTGCCCGAGCCCGACCTGCAGCAGTGCACCGCGCGGCAAGGACGGGTGCGCCGCCGCCGATGGCCAGAACCAGCCGCCTCCCTGGGCCTCCTCGGCCACCGCCAACGGAGTCCCCAGCATCACGGCGTCCGCACCGCAGGCGATCGCCTTGGCCAGATCGCCGGAGGTGTGGATGTCACCGTCGGCCAGCACGTGCACGTATCGGCCGCCGGTCTCGTCGAGATATTCGCGCCGGGCGGCCGCCGCATCCGCGATCGCGGTGGCCATCGGCACGCTGATGCCCAGCACCTCGTCGGAGGTGGTGACCCCGGAGGTGGAGCCGTACCCGACGATGACGCCGGCCGCGCCGGTGCGCATCAGGTGCAGGGCGGTGCGATGGTCGAGCACGCCACCGGCCACCACCGGCACGTCGAGCTCGGAGATGAAGGTCTTCAGGTTGAGCGGCTCGCCGGTGCCGTCGTGATCCTTGGCGACCCGCTCGGCTGAGATGATGGTGCCCTGGATGACGAGCAGGTCCAGACCGGCCGCCACCAGCGCCGGGGTCAGCGCGGCGGCATTCTGCGGACTGACCCGCACCGCGGTGGTCACCCCGGACTCCCGGATGCGTGCCACGGCGGCACCCAGCAACTCGGGGTCCAGCGGCGCCGCGTGCAGTTCCTGCAGCAGGCGGATCGGGGCGGATTCATCGGATGCGCCGGCCGCTACGTCGGTGACCTGGGCGATCTTCGCCTCGACATCGGCATGCCTGCCGATCAGACCCTCACCGTTGAGCACCCCCAGGCCGCCGAGGCGACCCATCTCGATGGCGAACTCGACCGAGACCAGCGCATCGGTGGGGTGTGCGAGCACCGGGATCTCGAACCGGTAGGCATCGAGCTGCCAGGCCGTCGAGACATCCTTGGACGACCGGGTCCGGCGGGCCGGCACGATGTTGATGTCGTCGAGTTCATAGGTCCGGCGGGCTGTTCTGCCCATGCCGATTTCGACCATGTCACGCATGTACGGGATGCCTTTCGGGCTGCTGAGTCTGCGGTTGCCGGCGCAAGCGCTCGTCAGCGGGCGTAGTAGTTGGGGGCTTCGACCGTCATGGCGACGTCGTGCGGGTGGCTTTCCTTCAAGCCCGCGGCGGTGATCTGCACGAACTGCGCCTGCTGCAGATGCTCGATGGTGTCGGATCCGGTGTATCCCATCGCCGCGCGCAGCCCGCCGGTCAGCTGGTGGATCACTGTCGCCAGCGGCCCCCGGTACGGCACCCGGCCTTCGATGCCCTCGGGCACCAGCTTGTCCTCGGAGAGCACATCGTCCTGGAAGTAGCGATCCTTGGAGTAGCTCTTGGCGGCACCGCGACCCTGCATGGCACCCAGCGAACCCATGCCGCGGTAGCTCTTGAACTGCTTGCCATTGACGAAGATCAGTTCGCCGGGTGATTCGGCGGTACCGGCCAGCAGCGAGCCGAGCATGGTGGTCGAGGCGCCGGCGGCCAGCGCCTTGGCGATATCACCGGAGTACTGCAGACCGCCGTCGGCGATCACCGGGACACCCTTGCGCGAGCAGGCGGCCACGGCCTCCAGGATCGCGGTGATCTGCGGGGCGCCCACGCCGGCCACCACCCGGGTCGTGCAGATGGAGCCCGGACCGACACCGACCTTGACCGCGTCGGCCCCGGCGTCGACCAGCGCGGCGGCCGCGGCGCGGGTGGCGACATTGCCGCCGACGACCTCGACGCGCTCACCGACGGTCGCCTTGAGCCGGCTCACCATGTCCAGCACCAACCGGTTGTGCGCGTGGGCGGTGTCCACGATGAGCACGTCGACGCCGGCGTCCACCAGGGTCATGGCCCTCGTCCAGGCGTCGTCGCCGATACCGACGGCGGCACCGACCAGCAGCCGCCCATCGCTGTCCTTGGTGGACAGCGGGAACTGCTCGGTCTTGACGAAATCCTTGACGGTGATCAGTCCGGTCAGCTTGCCGTGACCGTCGACGATGGGCAGCTTCTCGATCTTGTGCCGACGCAGCAGGCCCAGCGCCGCTTCGGCCGAGACACCGGCCTGGGCGGTGATCAGCGGGGCCTTGGTCATCACCTCGGACACCGGCCGGGACTGGTCGACCTCGAAACGCATATCGCGGTTGGTGATGATCCCGACGAGTGCGCCGTCGGCATCCACGACCGGCAGCCCGGAGATGCGGAACCGCGCGCACATGGCGTCGACCTCGGCCAGGGTGTTCTCCGGCGAGCATGTCACCGGGTCGGTGACCATCCCGGCCTCGGAACGCTTGACGGTCTCGACCTGGCCGGCCTGCTCGGCAACCGACAGGTTGCGGTGCAGCACGCCCATACCGCCGGCCCGGGCCATCGCGATGGCCATCCGCGACTCGGTGACGGTGTCCATGGCCGAGCTGACCAGCGGGACCCGCAGCCGGATCCGTTTGGTGAGCTGGCTGGATGTGTCGACGTTGGCGGGCACCACGTCCGACGCGGCCGGCAGCAGTAGGACATCGTCGAAGGTCAGCCCGAGCATCGCGATCTTGGTGGGATCATCACCGCCGGTGGGGACCGGGATGGCGAGCGGGACGCTGCTTTCAGCGATCGACATGGGTGGAGCCTCCACTAGCAACAGTCGCGAATCTAAGAGGCCATTCTATCGGCAGGGACCCCGACGTTCGCGGCCACGCCGCGGGTCGGCGTCCCCGGCGCGGAAAGCCGCGGCACGCGGGGGAACCGGTGGCGCGAAAGCTGCGGGGCTGCGTAGGCTAGATCCGTGCGAGATGACCTCCCGCCCGGCCTGCCGCCCGACCCGTTCGCCGATGACCCGTCCGATCCATCGGCGGCCCTCGACGCGATCGAGCCCGGGCTGCCGTTGGATGCGCAGGAACGCAGTGCCGTGGAAGCGGACCTGGCCGACCTGGCGGTATACGAGGCGTTGTTGGCGCACAGGGGGATTCGCGGCCTCGTGGTGTGCTGTGACGAATGCCAGCAGGACCACTACCACGACTGGGACATGCTGCGCGCGAATCTGCTGCAGCTACTCGTCGACGGTACGGTGCGCCCCCATGAGCCGGCCTACGATCCCGAGCCCGATGCCTACGTGACCTGGGATTACTGCCGCGGCTACGCCGATGCCTCGCTGAACGAGGCCACCTCGGAGCCGGACGGCTACCGCTGATCTGAGGTTATTCGCCGTCGGCGGGAACCGGCACCGTGGTGGTCGTGATCACCGTCGGCGCGGGTGCGTCCTGCACGGATTCGGCGGCCGGCGCTGATGTCACCGCCGGCGCCTCCTGGTCCACCGGCGGTTCGGCATCGGCCGGCGCAGCCGGTGTCGACGGCGGAACGCTGGCCCGCGGCGACGGCGCCACCGATGTCGGTTGCGTCACCACGGTGGTGGTCGTCGTCGGCGCGGCACTCGTCGTGGACGCTGTCGTCGGCGCGGCACTCGTCGTCGTAGGTGTCGTCGGCGCAGCACTCGTCGTCGGTGTCGTCGTCGCGGCACTCGTCGTCGGTGTCGACGGCGCGGCACTCGTCGTCGGTGTCGACGTCGACGACTGCGGGGTCGACGTCTCCGAGGCCGAGGTCTCCGACACCGCCGTCTCCGAGGTAGAGGTCGAGGTTTCCGATACGGCCGTCTCCGAGGTCGATGTCTGCGAGGTCGATGTCTGCGAGGTCGATGTCTCCGAGGTCACCGTGCTGGAGAGCACCTCGGGACCCGGGGTCGTGGTGGCCGTGACGCTGTCCTCGATCACCGGCACCGGCAGCAACGTCAACGGCGACTCGGGCAGTGCCGGCAACGGCTCCCCCGGCGGGGGCAGGGTGGCGGCAGGGTCCTGCTCAACAACCTTGTAGGTCAACGCATTCCACTGCTGAATCAGGTCCTGCTTCTGTTCGACCCGATCGACGCTCTGCACGGTCGCCGACAGTGCGGCCAGCTTGTCCTGCGCCTGATCCCACTGGCCCTGGTCGACCAGTTGCTGCACCTGGGCCAGTTCGGTCTGGGCCGCCAGGACGACCGCGTCGTCGCGGGAGGCGCGTTCCTCGCCGAAAAGCATGCTGCGCACGCCGTACAGACCGTCACCGGGTGCAGCCGCGAACACCGCGGTACCGAAGCCACCGAGGCACAGCACGGCGGCGGCCGCCGAACCGACGACCGCCAACGACAGCCGGTTGCGGCGCGCGGGGGCCGCGGTCGCGTCCACCAGGGCCGCGGTGGCCGCTGCGGGAGTGAGGACGTGGTCCATCGGCACCTGGCGGACCTCGTCCCGCCAGCCCGACAGCAGGAACGCCAGATCGGCGTCACCGCGGTCGGTGGAGAACACCGGCTGCTCGGCGGCCAACGCGTCGAGAAACTTGTCCGCCCGGTTGATGTCGTTGAGGGAGGGATCACCGCCGTTGGCGGTCCAGCGACCGAAATCAGGCATGCTCACCTCCCGTTGTGATCTCCGACTTCAGTCGGGCTAATGCTCTGTGCTGGGCGACTCGCACCGCCCCTGGGGTACTTCCGACCGCTTCCGCGGTCTCCTCTGCGCTCATCCCGACGACCACGCGCAGGATGAGGATTTCGCGTTGCTTGTCCGGAAGGATCGACAGCAGTTTCTCCATCCGGGCCGATGCGTCGGCGTCGAGCGCCAACTGCTCGGGACCGGCCTCGCCGGAGTACCGCTCCGGCACGTTGTCGGTGGGCTCGGCACGGTTTCGCGCCGAAGCCCGGTGGGCATCGGCAAGCTTGTGCGCAGCAATGCCGTACACGAAGGCCAGGAACGGGCGTCCCTGATCCTTGTAGCGCGGCAACGCCGTGATGGCGGCCAAGCACACCTCCTGCGCAATGTCGTCTGCGGACAGACCACTTCGTTCAGCTGACCCGATCCGCGCCCGGCAGTACCGGACGATGATCGGGCGGATGGTCTCCAAGACCACCCGGAGAGCTTCACGATCCCCCGCCACGGCATCAGCGACGACAGCATCGAGACGTTCTCCCGAAATTGTCATCGTCGTTGATCTCTCCAGCGTTACGGATGGGACGTGCGCGGACGTGTGCGTCAGATAAACACTAACGATCGCGATGGGGTGAACCGGCTCAGCGACGCGACCACACGCCGCCTCCGCGTCGCACTGTATCGGCGGCGGCGTCCCGGGCGGCGATGACCTGCGGGGTGGACAGCGTGGCACTGCCGATATCGGCGAGCAGGCAGGCCAGCGCCCAGCGCAGCGGTATCAGTGCCAATCGTGCCGTCTGCGCGAACGCGGCGTCGGCGACGTCGCGGGACGCATCGAGGCGGCCGGCACAACACAGCGCGGCCGCCAGCACCACCTGAGATTTGACGGTGTGGCGCGCCGAGCCGAACGTGTCGGCCAGCGCGGCGGCGTTCTCGGCGTGCGCGACGGCGGCGGCGCCGTCACCGCCGGCCATGGCGAGTTCGGCCGCGACCCAGCCCAGCCGCACCGCTTGCCGCGGGGCGGCGCCCGGATCGACTAGCGCCCCGGCGCGCTGCAGCAGACGTTCCGAGGCCGCGAGCCGTCGGACGCCCAGGGCGTCGGCGGCCAGTCCGATGAGTGCGTCGGCACCGGCCTCCGGATCGTCACCGGCGAGCAACCAGGCCCGCCCGTCCCAGCCACGCGCCCGGTCGTGGCCGCCGAGCTGCCGCACGAACGAGGCCCGGGTGCTGTAGGCGAGGGACACCATCGGTGCGGACGGGCCCGTGCGAATGATGTGGTCGAGTTCGTGCAGCGCAACGCCGTAGCGGCCCTGACCGCCGGAAGCGACGGCGCGCAGCCAGCGATCGCGCGCGGTGCGGGCCACGGGAAGCGGCCAGAGCTGCGGTCGGGTGCCGAAAGCGGCGTCGGCCAGACGGTCGGACACGGAGGATTTCGGGCTGGCCATCGCACCGGACGCTATCAATGACGGCGTGCCGGCCGAAAAAGAGTGACCAATTCGACCTTGGTTAACAGTTGATGGTCGGCATGTTACCGGTAGGTCAACTCGCGAGATGGCGGGAAAGCGTCGAATCCGAGCGAGCTGGGAAAATGCGGTCAGGTGACCGACTGTCGACGTGCGTGAACCATCCGCTGCATTGCTCGCACGTGAATATGGTGAACGTGACGTAAATTCATGGCCCCCAAAGCCGCCTTTACGCAGCGAGCCTGGGTATTGACGGTTTTTCGGTAGCCCTTCTACGTTGTGTGCACGAGATGTCATCGGCGACATGTGCTCGGTTCAGTTCCGCGACTCACGCACTGCAGCGTCTTCGCGAAAAGGGTGCGAAGAGAGGGGTTTTCACATGCCACAGCCGCAGCAACTGCCCGGACCCAACGCCGACATCTGGGATTGGCAAATGGCGGGCCACTGCCGGGGCGTCGATTCGTCGATGTTCTTCCATCCCGACGGTGAGCGCGGTCGCGCTCGGGCACAACGCGAGATGCGCGCCAAGGAATTGTGCCGTGCATGCCCGGTGATCACCCAGTGCCGCTCACACGCCCTTTCGGTCGGCGAGCCGTATGGAATCTGGGGCGGCCTGTCCGAATCCGAACGCGAACTGCTGCTCAAGCGTGGGATGCGCCGCAGCGCCTGACCTCAACTCTGCTCGAGCAGACACGGATGGCCTCTCAGACACCCGTTTGAGGGGCCATACGTGTCTGCACGTGTAACTGGGGCGTCTTCGGCACCGATCACATTCATGTGAACTCTTTCCGGCTCGCCGGCTTCGGCACGCTGGCGCTCGGCGCCGTCCTGACAGCGGCCCCCGCCCAGGCCACGCCGCCGCCCACGCTATGCGCGCCCGACGCCGTCTGCACCGTGCGGTTGACCTCGGTGACCGCCGACGTCGTCGACGGCACGATCACCGGCACACCGGTCGGCAGCACGCAGGCGATAACCCTGGCCGGACAGGCGGACGCCTATCTGATGTCCGACGGGTTCGGCGACACCCCGCCGGACCCCATACGGACGTGGGACACCACCATCGATCAGGTCGAGGGCCTCGACACCTCCCCCGCCGACCCCAACTGGTACGGCAACGCCAAGGCCCGGGTGTTTCTGCCCAGGACCCTCAACGACCTGGCCACTCGGTTTCCACCCCAGAGCCTGCTCGTTCGGTTCCGCGACGATGAGACACACCCGGGCGCCCTCACGCTGGTGTCCATTCAGCCCTCGCTCCGATGATCGGCCACCGACTGGGGCGCCCACGCGTATTGCGCGCGTAGGACGGGTGTCCTAGGCTGGTCGAATAGGACGACCGTCCTAGCCTCTACGCTGCGAAGAGATCGGCTACGTGATGCCGCGTGCATGGTTGGCCCGAGCACTGACGGTCGCGAGCGCCGCGTGATGACGTCACAGCCGACCCGCGCCCGAATCGTCGAAACCGCAGATCGGCTGTTCTACGAGAACGGCTTCGAGCACACCTCGTTCGCCATGATCGCCGCCGCCGTGGGGATTTCGCGGGGCAACTTCTACCACCACTTCAAAACCAAGGACGAGATCCTCACTGCGGTGATCGAGGCCCGTCTGGCTGCGACCCGCACCATGCTCGATGAATGGGAGGCGATGTCGGCCGATCCCGCCGAGCGCGTGCGGCAGTACGTGGAGATCGTGATCCGCAACGAGGACGCCATTCAGTTGCACGGTTGCCCGGTGGGAACACTCACCACCGAATTGAGCAAGCTCGACCACCCCGCCCGCCGGCAAGCACTCGGGGTGTTCGAGATGTTTCGTGACTGGCTGGCGATCCAGTTCGGCCGGCTCGGCCGCGAAGACGATGCGCAGGATCTCGCGCTGCACGTGCTGATGTTCAGCCAAGGAACGGCGACCGTCTCCACCGCGTTTCGCGATCCCGCCTGGACCCGCCGCGAGGTCGAGCGGTTCCAGCGGTGGCTGCACGAGGAGCTCGCCACCTCGTGACGACAGACCTGCCCACTGCCCAAAACCGCTGCCACACAAGGAGTGTCGATGTTCGTCGTTCTTCTGCGCTTCGCCGACAACAAATCTGCTGCCGCCGACCATATGACCGCTCATCGCGACTGGGTCCAGCAGGGTGTCGGTGATGGTGTTTTCGTGCTGGTCGGCAGCATCCACCCCGGCGTGGGCGGCGCACTGATCGCCACCGGCATCTCACGCGAGGAGATCGCCCAGCGCGTCGCCGACGACCCGTTCGTGGTACACGGAGTCGTCGCCGCCGAAATCGTGGAGATCGAACCGAATATCACCGACCCCCGACTGTCCCTGCTCGCCGGCTGAACCACGACAGCGCACCACCTTCCAGGTATCGGCCATCCGACGACCGAGGCGCGCTCAGAAGACCGGTCGCGGCACCAGAACCACTCGCCATCTGTCGGGATCTTCGAACGTGAGCGCACCCACATCCGTCCAGTACGGATTCTCCGGTTCCACCGGCTCGTGACCGTTGGATCCGAGGCGCTGAACAACGTCGTACATCTGCGCCTCAGTGTGAAAGTACAGCACCAGTAGGTTATCCAGAGTCGGTGCCGGACAGGGGCTTCCATCGACGTGAGTGGTGAATTCCAGATGCTGATCGGCTCCCGGCAGCCCGAGCATGACGCCGTCGTAGCCGGCGTGATTCTCGAATCGATAGAGCACCGGCAGGCCGAGGTGTTCGGCGTAGAACCGCTCGACGTCAGGCAGTCGGTCGGTGGGGCGGGCGATGCGGACCTGGGCAATCGGCGGCGACATGACACCATTGTCTGACCTCAATATATATTGAGGTCAATCCGTCGATGCCATGCAACACGAAAACACCCCCGGCCCAACAGGACCGGGGGTGTTCTCCTGAAGCCAGGACCTAGTGCGCGTGACCGTGATGGCCGTGGTCGTGATCCTCTTCCTCGGCCGGCTTCTCCACGACAGCGGTCTCGGTGGTGAGAATCATGCGGGCCACCGACGCGGCGTTGAGCACCGCCGAACGGGTGACCTTGACCGGGTCCACGATGCCCTCGGCGAGCAGATCACCGTAGGTCAGGGTGGCGGCGTTGAAGCCCTGCCCACCCGGCAGCTCGGCGACCTTGTTCACCACGACGGCACCGTCGAGCCCGGCGTTGGTGGCGATCCAGAACAGCGGGGCCGACAGCGCCGATGAGAACACCTCGAGGCCGAGCAGCTCGTCACCGGTCAGCGATCCGCGCAGCCCGTCGAGATCCTTGCGGACCTGCACGAGGGTCGCGCCACCACCGGTGACGATGCCCTCTTCGACGGCCGCCTTGGCCGCCGCGACGGCGTCCTCGACGGCTTCCTTGCGCTTCTTGAGGTCGGTCTCGGTGGCCGCACCGACCTTGATGACCGCGACGCCACCGGACAGCTTGGCCAGACGCTCTTCGAGCTTCTCGCGGTCCCAGTCCGAATCGGTGGCCTCGATCTCGCTGCGCAGCTGCCCCTTGCGGGCCTCGATGGCGTCCTGCGTGCCCGCGCCGTCGACGATGACGGTGCTGTCCTTGGTGACCACCACGCGTCGTGCCGAGCCCAGCACATCCAGGCCGACCTCGCGCAGCGACAGACCCACATCCGGGTTCACCACCTGAGCGGCGGTGACGACGGCGAGATCCTCCAGGAACGCCTTGCGGCGATCGCCGAAGAACGGCGCCTTGACGGCGACGGCCTTGAGCGTCTTGCGGATGGCGTTGACGACCAGCGTCGACAGCGCCTCCCCTTCGACGTCCTCGGCGATGATCAGCAGCGGCTTACCGGCCTCGGCCACCTTCTCCAGCAGCGGCAGCAGGTCGGGCAGCGAGCTGATCTTGTCGCGGTGCAGCAGCACCAGCGCGTCCTCCAGCACCGCTTCCTGTGCGTCGAAGTCGGTGATGAAGTACGCCGAGGTGAAGCCCTTGTCGAAGCCGACACCCTCGGTGACCTCGAGGGAGGTCTCCATGGTGGAGGACTCCTCGACCGTGACGACGCCGTCGGCCCCGACGGTGGTCATCGCCTGGCCGACCAGTTCGCCGACCAGTCCGTCGCGTGACGACACGGTGGCGACCTGAGCGATCGCCTTGAGGTCGCTGACCGGCGTGGCGGCGGCCAACAGCGCCTCCGACACGGCGTCGGCGGCCTTGCTGATGCCCGCACCCAGAGCGATCGGGTTGGCGCCGGCGGCCACGTTGCGCAGGCCGGCCTTGACGATGGCCTGGGCGAGCACGGTTGCGGTGGTGGTGCCGTCGCCGGCGACGTCGTTGGTCTTGGTGGCCACCGACTTGACCAGCTGGGCGCCCAGGTTCTCGAACGGGTCCTCCAGGTCGATCTCACGGGCGATGGTGACACCGTCGTTGGTCACCACGGGTCCGCCGAAGGCCTTGGCCAGCACCACATGGCGACCACGCGGGCCGAGCGTGACGCGGACGGCATCGGCGAGCTTGTCGACGCCGGCCTCCATGGCGCGACGCGCAGTTTCATTGAATTCGATCTGCTTGCTCATAAATGTCCTTTGATGTGCCGAACCCCCGTGCGCCGGGGGCAATGCATACCGCCCCGGACATCACCCGCGCACATGCGGGGACATCCGGGGCGGTACACGGGTGCTTACTTGTTGACGACAGCCAGCACGTCACGCGCGGAGAGGATCAGGTACTCCTCGCCGCCGTACTTGATCTCGGTGCCGCCGTACTTGCTGTAGATGACGGTGTCGCCTTCGGCGACGTCCAGGGGGATCCGCTTCTCGCCATCCTCATCCCAGCGGCCGGGGCCAACTGCGACGACGGTGCCTTCCTGCGGCTTTTCCTTGGCGGTGTCCGGGATGACCAGACCGGAAGCGGTCGTGGTCTCGGCCTCGTTGGCCTGAACGAGGATCTTGTCCTCGAGTGGCTTGATGTTGACTGCCACGATGGGAGCCCTCCACTTAGTTGGGTGTAGGAATCCGGATTGGCTCCGGGGTCCTCATGGTTTTCAGGTGTTCGGCATGCGTCCGTAACCCTTGCTCCGTCGTCGCGGGTGCCGGCGCTGGGGTGGGCCGCGTGCCACCTAGCACTCTATACATGAGAGTGCTAGCACTCAAGGGTGGGTCGCTGCCTATCGGTCGAACTCGCTCGGGTCGAACATCAGGTGGGCCGAGATATCGCCGATCATCTCCACGTCGACCTTGCGTTCGGTGAAGAACCAGCCAGCATCGTCGCGGCCGAAGCGGTCGAAGTACCGGCCGACGACGATCGGCTGAAGCGGCAGCGTCTCGGTGGACTGCACGACGACAAACGTCGACCGTGCGGCCGCGGTGGGGCCGTCCACGTCGACGATCGGGTTCAGCACCAGATGACGGGTGCGCGGCCTGTTGTCGTGCTCGGGATAGCGGCGGGTCGTCATCGCGAACAGGTTGGCGATGGCCTCGGCACCCGACGTGGCCGCCGACCGGGTGCCAGCAAAAGTGCCGCGTCCCAGTAACGCACCGACCCCCTCGAAGTCGCCCGCATCGATCAACTCGGCGTAGCGGTAGAGCAGTTCGGTGATCTCCACACGATCGCTGCTCATCCGACCTGCCCCTTGACCACCGGCAACCCGGGATCGCTTGCCGCATCCAGCGCCGAGGGCGGTGCCCCGGCCGCGATTAGGTGCGCGGCGAACGACGCGATCATCGCGCCGTTGTCGGTACACAGCCGGGGACGCGGCACGCGCAGCGTCAGACCCGCCGCCGCGCAGCGTTGTTCGGCCAGCTCGCGGACCCGCGAATTGGCGGCCACCCCGCCGGCGATCAGCAGTGTCGACACGCCGAGGTCGGTTGCCGCGCGCACCGCCTTGGCGGTCAGCACATCCGCGACGGCCTCCTGGAAGCCGGCCGCCACGTCGGCGGGCGACGCGTCGGGCTGCTTCTCCAGGTGCCGGGCGACGGCGGTCTTGAGCCCGGAGAAGCTGAACGCATACGGCGCATCCCGCGGCCCGGTCATCCCGCGCGGGAACACGATCGCGTCGCGGTCACCGGTGCGAGCGAGGTCATCGAGCGGTTTGCCACCGGGGTAGCCGAGCCCGAGCAGGCGCGCCACCTTGTCGTAGGCCTCCCCCGCCGCGTCGTCGACGGTGCTGCCGAGCTCGACGATGGGCTCGCCGAGGGAGCGCACGTGCAGCAGATTGGTGTGCCCGCCCGAGACGAGCAGCCCCACGCACTCCGGCAGCGGGCCGTGGTCGTAGACGTCGGCGGCCAGGTGGCCACCGAGATGGTTGACGGCGTAGAACGGTACCCCCCAGGCCGCCGAATAGGCCTTGGCGGCGGCCACTCCCACCAGCAGAGCGCCCGCCAAACCCGGCCCGATGGTGGCGGCCACCACGTCGGGGCGCGCGATGCCGGCGGCGTCCAGGGCGCGGCGCATGGTCGGACCGAGCGCCTCCAGGTGCGCCCGGGAGGCGATCTCGGGCACCACCCCGCCGAAGCGGGTGTGTTCGTCGACGCTGGAGGCCACCTCGTCGGCCAGTAGGCTCACCGAGACCGGTCCGCCCTGTTCATGGTGGAGCCGCGCGATACCGACTCCGGTTTCGTCACAGGAACTTTCGATGGCCAAGACGATCATGCCGGGTCTCGCTTCATGGTGTAGGCATCGGCGCCGCTGACTTTGTAGTACCGCTTGCGCACGCCCACCGTGACGAAGCCGACGCTCTTGTACAGGTTGATGGCCGCCTCGTTGTCGGTGCGGACCTCCAGGAACACCTCACCGCGGGTGGCGAAGTTCAGCAGGTCATCGAGCAGCCGGCGGCCGATCCCCTGGCCCTGATGGGCGGGGTCGACGCCGATGGTGTGCACCTCATACTCGTACGGTGGGATGCGGCCCAGCCGGGAAATGCCCGCATAGCCGATCAGTCGGCCTTCGTGCCGGGCGGCAACGTAGTGGTTGTGCTTACCGTCCAGCGCGTGCAGGAACGCCGCGGCCGGCCAGGGATCGTCACCGGCGAACAGCTGGGCCTCCAACTCGGCGCAGCGGGACGCGTCGGCGCGGGTCAGTGCGTCGATGGTCGTGGTGTCAGGTCCGGTCACGCCAGCCCTCGCTCTGCCAAAGTCCGGGCGTCCGGGCGCCGCAGGTACAGCGGCACCAGCGGTTCCGGGTCGTGCGTCCAATCCGACACGCTCGCAACGAGTTCGGCGCCAGTGGGATACTCCGGGCCGATCACCGGAAGCCCGAACAGCGCGGCCAGCGCCGGCGCCCCGGCGACCGCCTGCACGCCGGCGGTACTCACCTCGGCCGGGGCGCTGACCTGTGGGCCGGCCAGGCGCACCCCGTCGCGGTAGCGCGCCCAATACACCTCGCGACGGCGCGCGTCGGTGACGACGAGCACATCGCCACCGGTAGACCGGCCGATCGTGTCCAGCGTGCACACCCCATGCACCGGGATGTCCAGCGCCTGACCGTATGCGGCCGCGGTGGCCATGCCGACCCGCAGCCCGGTGAACGGGCCGGGCCCGCAGCCCACCACCACGGCCTTCAGGTCACCCATCGTCGCACCACTTTCAGCCAGTGCAGCAACGACATTGGGTGTCAGCCGTTCGGCGTGCGCGCGGGCGTCGACGATGGTGCGTTCGGCCAGGGTGGTGATCACGTCACCGACGTCGACGACCGCGGCGGTGACCGCGGGGGTGGCGGTGTCCAGAGCCAACACAATCATGAACTGCTCCATTGCCATGTCGCGGTGCGTGTCTCGGAGTCACCGGACCGGTCGAGTCGGATGTCCAGGTGATGGTCCGACAGGCGTTCGGCCAGGCCCTCACCCCATTCGACGACGACGACCGCATCGGCGAGATCGGTGTCGAGGTCCAGCGAGTCGAGCTCGCCGAGCAGGTCGCCACCGTGGTCGAGCAGCCGGTAGATGTCCACATGGATCAGCGCCGGCGCCCCGGCCCGGCGTGCGGGATGGACTCGCGCCAACACGTAGGTGGGTGAGGTGATCGGGCCTTCCACGTCCATGGCGGCCGCAATCCCCTTGGTGAGCATGGTCTTTCCGGCGCCCAGTGGACCCGAAAGCACCACCACGTCACCGGCGCGCAGCTCGGCGCCCAGGCGTGCGCCGAGCGCGACGGTGTCCTCGGCGGTGGGGAGCACGGCCGTGCCGCCGGTACGCTCAGCCATGGTACCGGGCCCGTTCCTTGATCCTGCGGGTGAGCGCCACCAGTTTGGACGGGGTGGCCCGCTCGACCAGGCGCACCAATGCGTCGTCGATGAGTTCGGGTTGCTCCAACTGGACCAGATGCCCGGCACCCTCGGCGATCACCAGTTCGGACTTGGGTAGGGCCAGGGCCATCTCCTGTGAGTACTCCAGCGGTGTGAGCAGATCGCGGTCGCCGCAGGCGATCAGGGTCGGGATCTTCGCCAGCGACTCCAGCCCCTCGGTTTCGTCGTGCACCTCCAGCGCGTGCAGGAAACCCACCAGGGTGTGCACCGGGGTGTCGTGCATCATCTTCTCGCTGAACGCGACCACGCTGGGGCTGACGCTCTCGTCACCATAGGACGCCGCCCGCAGCACCGGCCCGATCAGCGAGCGGGCCACCCCACGCCCGCGGTGCACCAGGCCGGGGGCGTATCGGACCACGAACCGGGCCGCCTCCAGCGCCGGGTTGCGCAGGATCTCACCCAGCGGGGAACGTGAGATCCCTTCGGCGGCAGACGAGATCAGCGCCGCTCCGACAATTCGGGTCGGATAGCGCTGCGGATACTGGCGAGCGTGCGACAGCACCGTCATACCACCCATCGAGTGCCCGACGAGCACGACCGGGCCGCGTGGCGCCAGCACCGCCAGCACCGATTCGAGGTCCCGACCCAGCTGCGGCACCGTGAAGGTGTCCGGTGACGCGTCCCCGGACAGCCCGTGACCGCGCTGGTCGTAGAACACCATCCGGACCTGGGGTCCCCACTGCTCGGCCAGGCGAGCCCGCTGAAAATGGAAGGCGCTCATCCGCAGACAGAATCCGTGTGCGAACACCACGGTCAGCGGGGCATTCTGCGGTCCGCACTCGCGGACCGCAAGCGGCACACCGTCGTCGGCCGCGACGACCACGCTCCGGTCGTCGTGTAGCAGTTCGAAGTCTTCGCCGGCGTACGGGTCGTCCGCGCTGACCCGGCGGGCCAGTGAGCGCGCCACCGAGACGCCGGCCACCGAACCGACGGCGGCCAGCCCTGCCGCACCAGCCAGCCAGCGGGCGATGGGCCAGCCTGACGGGTCACGAAAATTGTCCACTGTCAATGGTTTTGACCCATCTCGCCGCGGTAGACGCGGGTGATCCGACCCCGCGGGCTGGTGACCACCTCGTAGTTGATGGTGCCGATCAAATCGGCCCAGTCTTGGGTGGTCGGCTCGCCGGAATCGCCGGGGCCGAACAGGATTGCCTCGTCGCCGACACTGACGTCAACCGGGCCGGGGCCCAGGTCGACCACGAACTGATCCATGCAGATCCGCCCGACGCCCGGCCGGCGCAGCCCGTTGATGGACACCTCCAGGCGGTTGCTGAGCGTCCGGAAGATGCCGTCCGCGTAGCCCAGCGGAATCAGCGCCAGTGTGGTGTCCCGGTCGGCGATCCAGGTGTGCCCGTAGGACACACCGTCACCGGCGCGGATCGCCCGCACCATCGCCACCGGGGCCTTGAGCGTCATCGCCGGACGCAGACCCATGTTCCCGAGCGCGGGTATCGGGGTCTGTCCATAGACCGCGATGCCGGGGCGCACCAGGTCATACGCCAGGTCGGGCCGGGTCATGGCGGCCGGTGAATTGCACAGGTGCGCGATCTCGAACCGCACGCCCGCGGCGTCGGCCTGGGCGCGCATGGCGTCGAAGCGTTGCGCCTGCCGGTCGGTGGGCCCGGGGTTGGCGGGGTCGTCACCGCATGCGAGGTGACTCATGATGCCGCGGGCACGGATCGTGCCTTCGGCGACCGCATGCGCCAGCGCGGTCAGCACCTTGGGTAGGTCGGCTTCGGCCACCCCGTTGCGGCTCAGCCCGGTGTCGACCTTGAGTGTGGTGACGGCCGTCGTCCCGGTCCGCCGGGCCGCATCGACCAGGTCGTCGAGCTGTTCGGCCGAGGACACCGCGATCTGTACATCGGCGGCCAACGCGGGCGCGAAATCGGTGCCCGGGGCGTGCAGCCACGCCAGCACCGGAGCGCTGATACCGTCCCGGCGCAGCGCCAGCGCCTCCGCGACGGTGGCCACCCCGAGCTCGGCGGCGCCGGCGGCCAGCGCGGCACGTGCCACCGGGGTGGCGCCGTGCCCGTACCCGTCGGCCTTGACCACCGCCATGACCGCAGCCGAACCTGCGTGTTCCCGCAGGACGCGCACGTTGTGCGCGATGGCGTCGAGATCGACCACGGCCGTGGGGCCGGGCGACGCGGTCATATCGGAGGACTCCATTGACTCGATTTTGTCATGCCCGGGCCCGGAGTCCTCCGCGACGAAGTGCGGCTCAGTGCGCGAACGGTTGCACCGAGTCGAAGTGACCGCCCGGTTTGAGCTGGTCAAGGTGCTCAAGGACGGTGATGATGTCATCGTGCAACGCCCGGGCGAGGTCGGCCGAGAATCCCTCCCGGACCACCACCCTCAGCACGGCGACATCCTCGGCGCCCTCGGGCATGGTGTAGGCGGGCACCTGCCAGCCGTAGGCCCGCAACGCCTGAGACACGTCGAATTCGGTGTAACCGCGCTCCCCCTTGAGCCGGAAGCTCACCACCGGGATGGCCGTGCCGTCGGAGATCACCTCGAAATGCCCGTCCTCGCGCAACTGGTCGCCCAGCCACCGCGCCGTGTCCGCGAGACAATGCATGACCTGCGAGTATCCCGCCCGGCCCAGCCGCAGGAAGTTGTAGTACTGACCGACGACCTGATTGCCCGGTCGGGAGAAGTTCAGCGTGAAGGTCGGCATGTCACCGCCGAGGTAGTTGACCCGGAACACCAGGTCCTCGGGGAGCTGCTCGGCGTTGCGCCAGACCACGAAGCCGATGCCCGGGTAGGTCAGTCCGTACTTGTGCCCGCTGACGTTGATGGACACCACCCGCGGTAGCCGGAAATCCCACTGCAGGTCCGGATGCAGGAACGGCACGACGAACCCGCCGCTGGCGGCGTCGACATGCACCGGCACATCCGCCCCGCCGCCGGCGGCGAGGCTGTCCAGTGCGGCGCAGATCTCGGCGATCGGTTCCAGCTCGCCGGTGAACGTGGTGCCCAGGATGCCGACGACGCCGATGGTGTCCTCATCGACGGCGTCGATGACCTGTTCGGGGGTGATCACGTATCGCCCCTCGGCCATCGGCAGGTAACGCGGCTCGACGTCGAAGTAGCGGCAGAACTTCTCCCACACCACCTGCACGTTGGAGCCCATCACCAGGTTCGGGGTGCGCGTGCGCCAATCCTTGCCGACCTTGTCGCGCCAGCGCCATTTCATCGCCAGCCCGGCCAGCATCACGGCCTCGCTGGATCCGATGGTGGACACCCCCACCGCGGTGGCGGCGTCATCGTCGAGCAGGTTCTCGGCGTGAAACAGGTCGGCCACCATCGCGACACAGCGCGCCTCGATGGCGGCGGTCGCCGGGTATTCGTCCTTGTCGATCATGTTCTTGTCGAACGTCTCGGCCATCAGCTTCTCGGCCTCGGGGTCCATCCAGGTGGTGACGAAGGTGGCGAGGTTCAGCCGAGAGCTGCCGTCGAGCATCAACTCGTCGTGGATATAGCGGTAGGCCGCCTGCGGATCCATCGATTCGCCGGGCAGCCGCAACGCCGGCACCGGATCGGTGGACAGCCGCCCGGTGTAGGCGGGGGCGATGTGCAGCGGACGCGGGCGGTGCCTGCGGCTCATATGGTTATCCCTTCCCGGTCAGCGATGCGATCGCTGTTCGCAGGTGGGCCAGGATGCCCCCCGCTGAAGTCGGAGCCGCCCGCGGACCCGGGTCGGCGGCGGCCAGCCCGGCCGCCCGGGCGTGCACGAAGGCGGCCATCGCGGCGGCCTCGGCGGCCGAAATGCCGGCCGCCAGCAACGCTCCGATGATCCCGGACAACACATCCCCGGATCCGGCGGTGGCGGCCCAGGACTGGCCGGCCGGGTTGAGGTAGCCGGTGGTTGTCGGCGTTTCGGGCCCTGCGATCACGGTGACGTTTCCCTTGAGCAGCACGGTGGCCCCGAACCTCTCGGCCAGCGCCCGGGCCGCGCCGACCCGGTCCGCGCCGACCGGCACCCCGGCCAATCGCTGATACTCACCGGCGTGCGGGGTCAGCACCGTCGGCGCGCGACGGTCGGCCACCAGCGCGGGCTCACCGGCCAGCAACGTCAGGGCATCGGCGTCGACGATCACCGGCAGATCGGTGGAAAGCGCGAAACGTAATATCGCGGCGGCTTTTTCGTCGGTCCCCAGGCCCGGTCCGACCACCCACGCCTGCACCCGGCCCGCCGTTTCGGCCTGCGGCGTGGCAATCACCTCGGGCCAGTGGTTCACCACATCGTGGGCGGCGCTGCCCGCGTAGCGGACCATGCCGGAGGTGGCTTTGACCGCCGCGCCGGTGCTGAGGATGGCAGCTCCGGGATAGGTCGACGACCCGGCCAGGACCCCGGTGACGCCTTGGGTGTACTTGTCATCGCGGGGCCCGGGGACCGGCCAGCGTTCGGCCACATCGGCGGCCTCGAAGGCGGCCAGTTCGGCGGGGCCCAGGTCAAGCCCGATGTCGATGAGTTCGACCTGCCCGCAATCGGCCAGTGCGTGTGCGGGTTTCAGTCCGCCGAAGGTGACGGTGACCGCCGCGCGCACGTGCGGTGCGTCGTCGGCACCGGTGTGAACGTCGATGCCGCTGGGGATGTCCACGGCGACCACGGGTGCGGTGTTGGCCTCGAAGAGGGCGGCGGCGGCGGGTCGCAGCCCACCCCGGCCGGAGATCCCGATGACGCCGTCGATCACCAGATCCGTTGTTGCCGGGATGCTCTGCGTCAACCGGCCACCGGCCTTGCGGAAGCCGGCCAGCGCCGCCGGGTGGGTGTGGTCGGGCGCCAGCAACACCGCGGTGACGTGGGCGCCGCGCCGGCGCAGGAAGGTCGCGGCCCACAGAGCGTCACCGCCGTTGTCTCCCGAACCGACCACCGCGCAGACTTCTCGACCGTTCACCGCGCCCGTGCGGCGCCGCAGGTGCCCCGCGGCCACCACGGCAAGACCGTAGGCGGCCCGGCGCATCAACGCGCCGTCCGGTAATGACGCCAGCAACGGGGCTTCGGCGGCACGGATTGCGTCCGCGGTGTAGTAGTGCCGCATCAGCTCCCGTTCCGATTCGATGTGCGCGCGCGCCAACAGGTTACGCGCACCCGAAGAACCGTGGGGCCGATCTCCGTCACCGGCCGGAGATGAGCAGCGCGGCGAGCCTGCCTAGAGTGGCCGTCCATGACCTATGGCTACCCGCCGCAACCGCCGGCTCAGCGCCCGATCTCGGGCGTGGACCTCGCGATGTCGATCACCGCACTGGTGCTGACGGTCGCCGGCGGCGCCGTGGCGGCGTTCCTGGGTATCTTCGCCATGGCGTTCACCGACCACTGCCCACCAGAGACATGCCATGTCGATGCCGGGGTGACAGCCATGTTCACCGGTTTCACCGTGGCCGCAGTGCTGTGGCTGGCCGGCACGGTGCTCACCATCGTGCGGCTGGTGCGGCGCGCGACGGCGTGGCCGTTCGCGACCGGCACGCTGGTGCTGTGCGCGGCGGCGTGCCTCGCGGGTATCGGGGGCTATCTGGTCGCCGTGGGCGGCTGACCGCCGAGGTCAGGGTTCGACGGTGACCTTGATGGCCTCACCCTTCTTCACGATGTCGAAGGCGTCGAGGACGTTGTCCAGCGGGATGTGGCGGGTGATCAGATCCTTGACCGGCACCTGCCCGGAGGAGATGTACTGCAGGGCCCGCTTGTTGTGCTCGGGCGCCGAGCCGTTGGCGCCGTGGATGTGCAGTTGGCGGTAGTGCACGACGTTGGAGTCGCAGGTGATGGTCGGGTCGGTCTTGGGGAGGCCGCCGAAGAAGGAGATGCGGCCGTTGCGGGCGGCCATGGCGATGGCCTGCTCTTGGGCGACGTTGGCCGCGGTGGCGGTGATCACGATGTCCGCGCCGCGTCCGCCGGTCAGTTCCATGACCTTGTCCACCACGTCGACATCGGCGGCGTTGATGACACCGTCGGGGTGCACAGCGTCGGCGGACATCTTGAGCCGGGCGTCGTTGACGTCGACCAGGTAGATCGGCCCGCACTTGTGCACGCCGCGCGCGATGCGGATGTGCATGCACCCGATGGGCCCCGCACCGAACACGACGACGGTGTCCCCCTCTTCGATGCCGAGCAGTTCCTGGGCGTTGATGGCGCAGGCGAAGGGTTCGGCGGCCGAGGCCTCGTCGAAGCCGACGTTGTCCGGGATCTTGTTCAGTCCGTCGACCTTGAGTACCTGCTTCGGCACGATCATGAATTCGGCGAAACCACCGTCGTATTGGTAGCCCATCGAGGTCTGGTTCTGACAGACCGCCATCCAGCCCTTGCGGCACTCGTGGCACTCACCGCACGGGACGGCCGCGATCACCTGCACCCGGTCACCGACCGACCAATCGCTGCCGTAGGTGGCGTTGACATCGGCGCCGACCTGCACGATCTCGCCGGCGATCTCATGGCCGATGGTGCGCGGTGGTGTGAGGTTCTGATGCCCGTTGTGAAAGATCTTGACGTCGGTGCCGCAGGTGGAGCAGTTGCGCACGCGCAGCTTGACCTCGCCGGGGCCGCACTGCGGCTCGGGAACGTCTTCCAGCCGGACATCCTCGGGGGCGTAGAAACGCAGGGCTTTCATGGGCGGTCCTTTCGGTCTTCGGCCGTTTCCCGGGAGCTGTCGTCGAGCTCACTGTCCGAACTCGCTGACCGAACTGTATCGCCAATACGGTCACAAAACCACAGATTCGACTGCCCGTTTTTGCCCGAATCGCTTGCAAAGCTGCCCGAGTATGCGTATTACTAGATATGCATGTGACCGGCATCACCCAACTGCCGGCGGAACCGGAGGTCAACGGATGTCCCCCTCAGTCGCCAACGCCGAAGCATCGTCGCCAGCGGCACCGCAGACCGGACTACGGGTGCGCGTGCAGAAGCTGGGGACCGCGCTGTCGAACATGGTCATGCCCAACATCGGGGCGTTCATCGCCTGGGGCCTGATCACCGCGCTGTTCATCAAGGCCGGCTGGCTACAGGGCATCTTCCCCGCGCTGCGGGATCCCGACGGCTGGGTCGCCAAGCTCGGCGGCTGGGGCGCCTATGACGGCGCCGGCATCGTCGGCCCGATGATCACCTATCTGCTGCCGATCCTGATCGGCTACACCGGCGGCCGGATGATCCACGGCAACCGCGGCGCCGTGGTCGGTGCGATCGCCACGATCGGCGTGGTCACCGGCGCCGACGTCCCGATGTTCATGGGCGCCATGATCATGGGACCGCTGGGCGGCTGGGCCATGAAGAAGCTGGATGCCCTGTGGGAGGGCAAGATCCGGCCCGGCTTCGAGATGCTGGTGGACAACTTCTCCGCCGGCATCCTGGGGATGTTCCTGGCCATCTTCGGCTTCTTCGGTATCGGGCCGATCGTCTCATCGTTCACCCGGGCCGCCGGCGGCGCGGTCGACTTCCTGGTCGAGAACAACCTGTTGCCGCTCACCTCGATCCTCATCGAGCCGGCGAAGGTGCTGTTCCTCAACAACGCGATCAACCACGGGGTGTTGACCCCGCTGGGCACCACCCAGGCGTTGGAAACCGGCAAGTCCATCCTGTTCCTGCTCGAAGCCAACCCCGGGCCCGGCCTCGGCCTGTTGCTCGCTTACACATTCTTCGGCCGCGGCATCGCGCGCGCCTCGGCGCCGGGTGCGGCGATCATCCAGTTCTTCGGTGGCATCCACGAGATCTACTTCCCGTACGTGCTGATGAAGCCGAAACTGATCATCGCCACCATCCTCGGCGGCATGACGGGCGTGTTCCTCAACGTGCTGTTCGGATCCGGGTTGCGCGCACCGGCGGCCCCCGGGTCGATCATCGCCGTCTATGCCCAGACCGCCAGCGGCAGCTTCCTGGGGGTCACGCTGTCGGTCTTCGGCGCCGCGGCGGTGTCGTTTGCGGTTGCCGCGCTGCTGCTCAAGACCGATCGTGCCACCGACGAGCCCGACCTGGCCGCCGCCACCGCCGAGATGGAGGCCATGAAGGGCAAGAAGTCCAGTGTTGCTTCGGCACTGGTGGGCGCCGGGGGCGGCACCATCTCCACGATCGTGTTCGCCTGTGACGCCGGGATGGGCTCGTCGGCGATGGGAGCCTCGGTGTTGCGCCGGAAGATCCAGAAGGCCGGTTTTGGTGATGTGTCGGTCACCAACTCGGCGATCTCCAACCTGACCGACAGCTTCGACCTGGTGGTCTCGCATCGGGACCTCACCGAGCGCGCCCGGCAGAAGACACCGTCGGCGGTGCACGTGTCCGTCGAGGATTTCATGAGCAGCCCGCGCTACGACGAGATCGTCGAGCAGCTCACGCAGACCAACGATGACTCTGCACCGGTGACCGCCCCGGCGCCGACAGACGATGGCGGGCCGTCCGCCGGCGATGACGTGCTGCCGGTGTCCGCGATCGTGCTGAGCGGCACGGGCGGCAGTGCCGCCGAGGCCATCGACGAGGCGGGCGCGCTGCTGGTCGCCGCCGGGGCGGTGGAGCCGTCCTATATCGATGCCATGCACGAACGCGAGACGTCGGTGTCGACCTATATGGGCAACGGGTTGGCCATCCCGCACGGCACCAACGAGGCGAAATCCGCGATCCGCCGCACCGGGATCTCGTTCGTCCGCTATCCGGAGCCCATCGACTGGAACGGAAAACCCGCCGAGTTCGTCGTCGGGATCGCCGGCGCCGGAAACGATCACATGGCGCTGCTGACCCGGATCGCGCACGTGTTCCTGGACAAGGAGCGCGTCGCCCAGCTGCGGGCGGCGACCACGGCCGAGGAAATCCAGGCCGTGCTGAACACCGAGGAATGACACCGACCAGAATGTGAGCGTGGATTCGGACAGCCGCCAGCGCCAGATCGTCGAGTTCGCCCGCAGTCGGGGGCGTGTCGAGGTACCCGCCCTGGCCGCGGAGCTTCAGGTGGCCACGGAGACCATCCGCCGGGATCTCAAGGTGCTGGCGGGCCGGCGACTGCTCAAGCGGGTGCACGGCGGGGCGGTGCCCCTGGAGACGGTGGCGTTCGAGTCCGGGGTGGAGTTCCGCAGCCAGGTGGACCTGGCTCAGAAGCACCGGATCGCCGGGGCGGCGGTCGCCGAGTTGCATGGCGCCGAGACCGTCTACCTCGACGAGGGGTTCACTCCACGGCTGATCGCCGAATTGCTCGCCGACCAGAACCTGACCGTGGTGACGGCATCGCTGCTGGCCGCCGAGGCACTGGCGCACAGCAGCACTGTCACGGTGCTGCTGCTGGGTGGCCGGATGCGCGGCAGAACCCTTGCCACGGTGGATGAATGGGCCTTGGAACGGTTGCGCTCGCTGGTGATCGATGTGGCTTTCCTTGGCACCAACGGGATCTCGCTGCAACACGGTCTGACCACCCCGGATCCGGCGGTGGCCGCGGTGAAGCAGACCGCGGTACGGGTGGCCTCGCGCCGGCTACTGGTCGCCGCGCACTCCAAGTTCGGCCAGAGCAGTTTCTGTCGGTTCGCCGAGGTGTCCGATTTTCAGACCATTGTGACCGGCACCGAGTTCCCGGCCGCCGACGCGCACCGCTATGAGGCGTTGGGCCCCCACGTCATCCGGGCCTGACGCCGGTCAGAACGGCGGTGGGTGGGCCTCGATATCGGTGCGGTTGCGTGCGCGTTCGTGGGCTATTCGGTGGGCCCGGTTCTGCGTGCGTGTGCGCCTGCGTCTGGGCGCGGCGAGTTCCCGGTGCGGACCCGGTGGTGGGGCCGGTGCCGGCACCAGCGCCGCGGTCGGGGTGTCGAACTGGGGGAAGAACAGTGCCCCGTCCGGCCTGGTGGTGTACACCCGGCCGTTGGGCGCGGTGACCGTGATGCTGCCGTCCGGGTCCTGCTGATCAATCCAGCCGTGGAATGTCTTGATCAGGTGATGGATTCGGCAGTACAACTTGGTGTTCGACGGATGCGTCGGCCCGTACGGCCACGGCATGGTGTGGTCGATATCGCAACGCGCCGCCGGCACGTTGCAGCCCGGCCAGCGGCACGTCAGATCCCGGCAGGCGATGAACTCGGCGAGCGTGCGCGATGGCTGGTACCCGGCCTCGGCGCCCAGATCGGTCGCCGCCGGCACGCTCCGCACCTGGGCCCGCGGAACCATCGCACGCAGCTGCTCGGCCGGAACCGGACCGAATCCGGGCAGCAGCGCTGGACGATCTGAGCGGCCCTCGACGGTGTCGCGATCCCCATACAGGTGCACGACAATGTGCCCGTGAGGGGCCTCGTTACCGGCGGCCGGGCACCCGTCCTGCCCACACCGGCACGCCATGGCGGTCGCGCCCAAGGCGAGCGGCTCGACGGCATCGGCGCGCCGCTGGTCGAGTGTGCGGGGGTCATCGGGGCAGACGGTGCGGGCCAGTTCATCGAGGCGCTGATCGAGCACGGCGCCGGCGGTGGCGTCGAGGCGGCCGTAGATGTCGACCATGCCGTCGCCGCATGGTTCCACCCGGATGCTGCGGGACCGGCGGGCCGTGCGGGCGCGGCGCACCGCCTCGGGATCGACATCGATGACCATCCAGTCCACCAGCTCGGAGATCCGTTCATCGGAGCGCGCATTCCACGCCGGGGCGGCGGCGGCCAGCTGCGCGTCGATCACCGCCATGATGCCCGGGTCGGTCACCAGGGCGGTGCGGTGCAGGATGACCCGCAGCACCCGCACATCCACCGTCCCGGTGGCGAACACCTCGGCAAAGGCCGGTAGCCGGGTGAGCAGGTCGCGGCCCTGGGTGATCAGGGTGCAGGCCCGGCCCCGGCCGATCCCCAGCTCGGCACCCAGCTCGGCCGCGGCCAGCTCCCAGTCATCGACGATCAGGTCCTCGAACCCATTGCCCAGCTCGGCCATCCTGGCCAGCGCGAACCGGCCCGCCGCCAGGATCTTCGCCGCCACCGCGGTGCGCTCAGCACGCAACTGGTCACGCGCGGCATCCAGGTGCGTCACAACCGTCGGCCCTTCGAACATGTGTGCTATTATGCCATCCCTCACCGACACGTTGACTCATCAGAAATGCGCGCGTAGGACCGATGGATAGAACTGGCCAGTTATACGCACCACGGTGGGCTACCACCGCCACGACCGGCCCCACCGCCCAACCCCACATCACCAAGCGCCCACGATTACATAAGGCAACAGGACGACCTTGATGCCGGTCAGGCCTTCATCGTGGCCTTGTCCACCGAGATCAACTCATGGGGTCGGGGCCGCAGCGGTCCAGTCTTGCCATGCGTGGCGTAGATGACCAATCCGACGAAGGCCAATCCTCCGACGAGGTTGCCCAGTACCGTCGGGATCTCGTTCCAGACAAGATAATCCACGATGGTGAACTCCCCACCCAGCATCAGCCCGGACGGGAACAGGAACATGTTGACGATGGAGTGCTCGAAACCGAGGTAGAAGAACACCATGATCGGCATCCACATGGCGATCACCTTGCCGGGCAGGCTGTCCGACATCATGGCACCCACCACGCCCATCGAGACCATCCAGTTGCACATCACGCCACGCAGGAACAACGTCAGCATGCCCGCGGCGCCGTGATCGGCGTAGCCGACGGTCCGGCCGGCCCCGATCTGCCCGATCGCCTGACCGACGGCATCGGGTTCGACGCTGAACCCGTAGGTGAAGTACACCGCCATGAACACCGCGACGGTGAGTGCACCGAGCAGGTTCCCGACGAACACCAGGCCCCAGTTGCGCAGCATCGGCCGCAGCGTCACACCGGGGCGCTTGTCCAGCCAGGCCAGTGGAACCAAGGTGAAAACTGCTGTCAGCAGGTCGAATCCGAGCAGGTGCAGCATGCAGAAGCCGACCGGGAACAGCACAGCACCCAGCAGCGGCTCACCGGTCTTGACCGAGATCGTCACCGCGAAGGCGGCGGCCAGCGCGAGAATGGCGCCGGCCATGAAGGATCGGATGATCGTGTCCCGGGTGGACATGAAGACCTTCGACTCGCCGGCGTCGATGATGCGGGTCGCCAGTTCGGCTGGTTTGACGTAAGACATGGTCCGCGCTCCCCTACCAGTGGTACGGCAGGAATTTGCCGTCGATCGTGAGGACAACCCGGTCACCGTCTGGATCGGACCGGCGCTCGAATGTCACATTGCAGTTGATGGCGCTCATGATGCCGTCGCCGAACTCCTCGTGGATGAGTGCCTTGAACGTCGGTCCGTACACGTTGACCAACTCGACGAACCGGTAGATGGTCGGATCCGTGAGCAGCGCCGGGTCTGCGGTCCGATAGGGCTGGCGCTGAAGCGCGGCAACGGTTTCGGCACTCAGATCGAGTAGCTCACCGACCCGGGCAGCTTCCTCGGCGGGCATCGGGTGGCTGCCCAGCAGAGCTGCAACCGTCCACACCAGCGGGCGGTCGATGTGGTCGGCGATCTTCTGCCAACTGATACCGGTCTGCGAGCGACGTCGTTGTATCTCGGTCGCAACGGTCGAGTCGGGGTCGTAGGCCATCGGCAAGCTCCTCGGGCTGATCGGTTGGTGCACACCATGTCAGCGCATCCGCGAGATGACAGCCATGGCAGAAGGCGAAGGGAATCAGGCATTTTGCGCACGGCACCGACGCCAGATGGCCTTAACCGGTCTGTAACGAATGGAGAAACGCATCGAAACGACCCGCCCCTAGCCTTAGCCCGATACCGGAAGCCAGGTGGGAACGTGTCCGAACGACCAGCCCTCGACGCCGGCACACTGTCGGCGGCGATAGATGTCGCGCCGACCCCGTTGTGGGTGATAAGTCCGGACGGGACTGTGGCGCTGGCGAATCAGGCTGCGCTCAGCATGCTCGGCTACCGCAGCGATGACGACGTGATCGGCGCACCCAGCCACGACACGCTGCACGAATGGCATCCCGATGGATCGCGCTACCCGTCGCACGCCTGTCCGATCCTGGACGGCTGCGGCTCGCCCGGCGGCATCGCGCACGAATGGTTCATCGCCCGGTCAGGGCAGCCGATTCCGGTGACGTGGTCGGCGAGGCCGCTGGGCACCGACGGCACCCGCCTGCTCGCATTCGCCGACGCGACGGAACAACTCGCGGCCGGCAATGATCACCACGACTCGTCCATCGCCGAGATCGCTCCGTCCCGGGCCCAGTTGCGAACGCGTCTGCTCGCCCATGTAGACCAGCGCCTGCACGACCCCGATTTCACCCCGGCCCGGCTGGCCGCCGAGTTCCACCTCTCGCTGCGCTCGGTTCAGCAGGTGCTGGCCGAGGACGGACGTTCGCCGGCGATGGAGATCCGGCGCCGCCGGCTCGACCACGCCCGGTCGTTGATCATGCAGGGCTGCGGGGTGACTCAGGCCTGCCGCGCCAGCGGCTTCACCGATCCGGGCACATTCAACCGCGCCTTCCGCAGGCACTTCGGCGTCGCGCCGAGCGAATGGGCGCGCCGCGCCTGCTGATACCGCCTCACGACGCGTCGATCTCATTCCAGAAGCGCACGGCTCGCGCCGCGATCTCCTCGGGGTACTCACCGGTCACTGCGTGTGATGCCCGCTCCCAGACCTCGACCTGGCCCGCGGACAACACTTCGCGGGCGGTCGCGGCAGCCCGGCCCGCATCATGGATCACGCTGCGTCCCGCGATGATCGCCAGCACGGGGACTCGCAGCGCGCGCAATTGCTGCGGCGTGAACCTGGTCGGCGCGGGCTGCTGCAGAGCGAAGTCGGCGGTGCCAGCGTCGACGAGCATCAGCACGGGATCGGATTCGTCGACCTCGGACCCGCCGGATATCCAACGCAAGATGCTGCGCCGCAACCGATTCGGCACACCCGGCAGTCCCATCGGGAGGAAGGCCAGCATGGTACGAACCGGGATCGGCGCGAACGTCATCACCGGGTCCAACAAGACCAGAGACGCGACCCCGGCCGGGTGGTGCACGGCATAGTTGACCGCGCTCCACCCACCAAACGAGACCCCCACCAAGTGCACCGCGCCCAGGTCGAGCCCGGCGAGCAGTTCGTCGAGCCACTGGGCCTGGTCCAGCGCCCCGGCGATGGGTGCGGTCTGCACCGACATCCCCGGCTCACCCAGCAGGTCGAGGCAATACACGGTGCGATGCGCGAGCAGGCCGGGCAGATTGTCGGCCCACATCGGGGTGGACGCATTGCGGCCGGGCAACAACACCACCGGACGTCCCGGCCCACCCTGAAACCGGTAGACCCGCACAGTGCCGAACGTGGTGGGCACATCACGGGTCTCGGCGATCGGCGGCATGCCCGCCAGCGCCGCCTCGTACACCCGCGCGAAGTGGGCACGGGCCGACTCGCTGCGCCAGCGACCCACGCCCACCGGCCCTACTCGACGGTGACCGACTTGGCCAGGTTGCGCGGCTTGTCCACGTCGTACCCGCGGGCCTGCGCCACGCCCGCGGCGAACACCTGCATCGGGATCGTCGACAGCAGCGGCTGGAAAAGCGTTGACACCGCGGGTATTTCGATCAGATGATCCGCGTAGGGCGCCACGGTGTCGTCACCTTCCTCGGCAATGACGATCGTGATCGCGCCGCGGGCCTGGATCTCGCGGATATTGCTCAGCAACTTGGCGTGCAGGGTGGCCGCACTCTTGGGCGAGGGCATCACCACGATCACCGGCAGGTCATCCTCGATCAGCGCGATCGGTCCGTGCTTGAGCTCACCCGCGGCGAACCCCTCGGCGTGCATATAGGCCAATTCCTTGAGCTTGAGCGCACCCTCCAGCGCCACCGGATATCCGACGTGGCGGCCGAGAAAAAGCACAGCACTCGATTTCGCGAAACGCTGCGCCAGCGCCGTCACCGGCTCCATGCAGGTCAGCACCCGGGCCACCTGATCGGCCATGGCCTCCAGCTCGTGATACTCGCGGGCCACCTCGTCGGCGTACTTGGTACCGCGGGCCTGTGCCAACGCCAGCCCGACCAGATAGTTGGCAGTCAGCTGCGCCAGGAACGTCTTGGTGGACGCCACGCCGATCTCCGGCCCGGCGCGGGTGTAGAGCACCGCGTCGGCCTCCCGGGGAATTTGGCTGCCATTGGTGTTACAGATGGCCAGTACCTTGGCCTTCTGCTCTTTGGCGTGCCGGACGGCTTCCAGGGTGTCGGCGGTCTCACCGGACTGCGAGATGGCGATCACCAGCGTGCTGCGGTCCAGAACCGGGTCGCGGTACCGGAATTCGCTGGCCAGCTCCACCTCGACGGGCAGCCGCGTCCAATGCTCGATGGCGTACTTGGCCAGCAATCCAGAGTGATATGCGGTGCCGCAGGCGACGATGAAGACCTTGTCGACCTCCCGCAGCTCCTGATCGGAGAG
This sequence comes from Mycobacterium sp. MBM, assembly GCA_021648845.1. GTDB lineage: Bacteria > Actinomycetota > Actinomycetes > Mycobacteriales > Mycobacteriaceae > Mycobacterium. The sequence goes on from JAKJHY010000001.1 coordinate 414,357, forward strand.
CCGCTGTTCGTCGAGCACGATCCGGCCGTCGGCAAAGTGGCCCAGCAGGGTATCGGCCAGCGCAGCGGGCTGCTCGGCGATCTCCTTGAGCATGAAGTACTCGTAGCCGCCCTTCTCGGCGGCCGAGAGGTCCCAGTCGATGTGAAAAGGCCGGGCATGGACGTCGTCACGGTCGCCGGCGAAGCTGTAGATCTGATATCCGTCGGCGGTGATGACCACGGCCTGGTCCTGCCCGAGTTCGACAGCGTCGCGGGTGTGTTCGATGAACGCCGCCACATCGGAGCCGACGAACATCTCGCCGTCACCCACACCGACCACCAGCGGGGTGGAGCGGCGCGCGGCGACGATGGTGCCGGGCTCGTCCGCGAAGGCGAAGACGAGGGTGAAATGGCCCTCCAGCCGTCGTAGCACCGAGAGCACCGATGCCACGAAATCCCCGGCGGTCTCGCCGTCGCGGTAGGCCCGCGCGACCAGGTGCACGGCGACCTCGGAGTCGGTGTCGCTGGCGAATTCCACGTCCGCGGTCTCCAGCTCGGCGCGCAGGGCCGCGAAATTCTCGATGATGCCGTTGTGCACCACGGCGAACTTGCCGCTGGCATCGCGGTGCGGGTGCGCGTTGCGGTCGGTGGGCCGGCCGTGGGTGGCCCACCGGGTGTGGCCCATTCCGGTCGTCCCGCCCAGGTCGCCGGCGCCGGCGTCGCGCAATGCCTCTTCCAGGTTGACCAGCCGGCCCGCTCTCCGCTGCACGGTCAGCCCACCGGCACCGTCGAGCAACGCGACCCCCGACGAGTCGTAGCCGCGGTATTCCATTCGCCGCAGCGCGTCGACGACGATCTCGCAGGCAGGGCGCTGCCCGACATAGCCGACGATTCCACACATAGGCACCCAGGGTAGTGCAGCGGGCGGCGCAGCCCGGCTTCGCGCGGTGCCGCGGTGCTCATCGCCACAGCCGCCGCCACCGGCCCGCGGACGTCGACTAGGGTCTATTCGTGGCCAAGACGAAGAAACTCTTCGCCGCTCTGACCCGGCGCGGTCCGCACCGGGTGCTGCGCGGAGACCTCGCTTTTGCCGGCCAGCCCGGTGTCGTCTACACCCCCGAGACAGGTCTGAGCCTGCCTGGCGTGGCGTTCGGTCATGACTGGCTGGCCGCGGCCGACCGCTACGCGGGCACTCTGGAACACCTGGCCTCCTGGGGGATCGTCGCGGCAGCGCCGGACACCGAACGCTCGCTGGCTCCGTCGGCGCTCAACCTGGCCGTCGACCTGGGCACCACGTTGGACATCATCGCCGGGGTGCGCCTGGGGCCAGGCAAGATCAGCGTGCACCCGGGCAAGCTGGGCGTCGTCGGCCACGGTTTCGGCGGATCCGCCGCGGTGTTCACCGCCGCCGGCCTGGGATCGCGCCTGAGCGCCGCCGCGGCGCTGTTCCCCGCCGTGACCAGCCCACCCGCCGAACAACCGGCTGCCGCCCTGCGGCTGCCCGGCCTGATCTTGGCGGCCCCGTCAGATACCACGGCCATCAAATCCAATGCCGATGCGCTGGCCCGCGCCTGGCCCGGCGCAATCCTGCGGACCGTGGCCAAAGCCGAGCCAGGCGGGCTGATCGAGGGACGCCGGCTGGCCAAGGCGGTGGGCCTGCCGGGCGCGGACAAGGGCACCCAGAAGGCCACCCGGGCGCTGCTGACGGGCTATCTGTTGCACGTGCTGGCCGGGGACAAGCAGTACCGCGACTTCGCCGACCCGGAGGCGGTACTGCCCAAGACGGTCGCCGTGGACCCCGAGGCCGCCCCGCCCACGCTGGAGGACAAGGTCGTCGCCCTGCTGAAGGGCTGACCCTCACGATCAAGCCAACCAACCGGTTGGTGATATAACTCATTGATGCGCACCGGAATCTTCCTCAGCTACGCGGGTGGCTTCAAACAGGCCGTCGAGCAGGTCGTCGAACTGGAGAAGGTCGGCGTCGACATCGCGCTGGTGGCCGAGGCCTACTCCTACGACGCCATCAGCCAGCTCGGGTACCTGGCGGCCAAGACCTCGACCATCGAGCTCGGGTCCGGCGTCGTGCCGATCTACGTGCGCACCCCGACACTGTTGGCGATGACTGCGGCCGGGCTGGATTACGTGTCCGACGGCCGCTTCCGGCTCGGTATCGGCACCTCCGGCCCGCAGGTGATGGAGGGCTTCCACGGCGTGCCCTTCGACGCCCCGATGGGACGTACCCGCGAGGTGGTCGACATCTGCCGGCAGGTCTGGCGCCGGGAGAAGGTGAATTACGACGGTAAGCACTACCAGATCCCGCTGCCCGCCGGCCGCGGCACCGGACTGGGCAAGTCGCTGCGCCTGATCAACCACCCGGTGCGCGAGACGATCCCGATCACCATCGCCGCGCTGGGACCGAAGAACGTCGAGCTGACCGCGGAGATCGCCGAGGGCTGGCAGCCGGTGTTCTTCTACCCGGAGAAGGCCGATGAGGTGTGGGGCGATGCACTGCGCGCCGGCTACGCCAAACGCGACCCGGCCCTTGGCCCGCTGGACATCATGGTCAGCGCGAGCCTGGCCATCGGAGATGACGTCGAGGACCGGCTGGCCTGGGCCAAACCCCAACTGGCGCTCTATATCGGCGGTATGGGCGCCAAAGGCAAGAACTTCTACCACAACTTGGCCACCCGATACGGGTTCGGTGAGGTGGCCGACCGCATCCAGGATCTTTTCCTGGCCGGCAAGAAGGACGAGGCGATCGCGGCGGTACCCGACGAACTGGTCCGCCAGGTGTCCCTGGTCGGCCCGCGCGGTTTCGTCGAGGAACGCCTGGCCGCATACCGGGAGGCCGGGGTGACGACCATGCTGGTGCATCAACTGGCCACCGACGATGCCGAGGCCGTGCGATTCACCGAGGAATTGGTGACGCTCACCTCATAGTTTCCGGCAATCGGCCTTCGTTGGGTAGTGTGATCGCCAGCGGCATCGTCTGTTCTGCCTTTTGCCGCTTCGCCAGAGCCGGATACGAGCTCTGCTGATCGTCACACCGAGCGCCGCGGACCATCCGCGCCGGGCAGGACGACCATTCCTATCTACGGAGCCTTTTTGTCTACGTTTGCCGACCTCGGCCTGCCCGAGGCCGTTGTCACGACGCTCGCTGCCAGTGGCATCGAGTCCCCCTTCCCCATTCAGTCCGCGACGCTGCCCGATTCGCTGGCCGGTCGCGATGTGCTCGGCCGCGGTCGTACCGGATCCGGTAAGACCTACGCATTCCTGCTCCCCGTCGTCGCCCGACTGTCGGCATCGGCCACGCCCCGGCGATCCGGCCGGCCCCGCGCGCTGATCCTCGCGCCGACCCGGGAGCTGGCCACCCAGATCGACGCGTCGCTGGCACCGTTGGCCAAGGCCACCGGCCTGCGTTCGGTCACCGTGTTCGGTGGCGTGGGCGCCCAGCCGCAGATCAACAAGCTGCGCGACGGGGTCGATATCGTCATCGCCTGCCCCGGACGCCTGGAAGACCACGTCAAATCCGGCCACGCCGATCTATCCGGCGTGGAGATCACCGTGCTCGACGAGGCCGACCACATGGCCGACCTCGGCTTCCTGCCGCCGGTCAAGCGACTGCTGGACCGCACCCCGCGAGACTGTCAGCGGCTGTTGTTCTCGGCCACCCTCGACGGTGGCGTGGACGTTCTGGTCCAGCGTTACCTGCGCGATCCGATCGTGCACAGCGTGGACTCTGAGCAGTCGCCCGTCTCGGCCATGGTGCACCACGTGCTGCACGTGGACGGCGCCGCGCGTTTCGACGTACTGGCCGACCTGGCCGCCTCACCCGGACGCACCATCGTGTTCGCCCGCACCAAGTACGGCGCCAAAGGCCTTGCCCGCAAGCTGAACTCGCGTGGCGTCCCGGCCGTCGAACTCCACGGCAACCTGTCCCAGAACGCGCGCACGCGCAACCTCGGCGCGTTCTCCGACGGGTCCGCCTCGGTACTGGTCGCCACCGATATCGCCGCGCGCGGTATCCACGTCGATGACGTCAACCTGGTGGTGCACGCCGACCCGCCGGTCGAGCACAAGGCCTACCTGCACCGCTCCGGTCGCACCGCGCGCGCCGGCAACGAGGGCACCGTGGTCACCTTGATGGTCGACGATCAGGTCGCCGACGTGCGGGTGCTCACCCGCAAGGCCGGTGTCAAGCCGACCATCACCAAGTTCAGCGGGGCGTCGCACCCGGTGCTGCAGGAGATCGCCCCCGGCGAACGCTCCTTCACCGGCGGCCTCGTGATCGCGACCCCGGAACAGCCAGCGCGCCAGTCGCAGCAGCCCGGACGGCGCCGTAGGCCGCAGCGCCACAACGGATCCGGCGGTACCGGCCATACCGGTGGCGGTCGCGCCGGCACCGGCCGCGGCGGACAGCGTCGCAGCGGCTCCGGCGCGGCACGCACCGGCACCCGCTGAGTCTCTCGCTCGACATCGACGAAATGGTCACGCCAGACCCATTGGCGACGACCGTTTCGTCGATTTTGCGTTACGGCCCCGCCTGCGGCAGCGCGTCCGCGGCGATCTCACATGGGGTTTCGGCCGGGACCGGTTCGGTCGTCACGTCGAGCGCCGGCGCAGCCATCGGCTCGGCCGGCGGCTCGGCCAGCGGCTCGGCCAGCGGCTCGGCCAGCGGCTCAGGGACCGGTGTCGGCGCTGCCCGCTCCGGTGCAGGCGGTAGCGGCGTCGGCACTGCGGGATCACCGGCCGGCACGGCTTCGTCCGTCTCCTCCGGCGACTCCTCGTCCTCCGGATCTTCGGTGGCCTCCCCGTCGTCCCCGTCGTCCTCGTCGCGGTCGTCGATTTCGGGGTCGGCCGGGGCATCCATCTCCGATGCATCGAATTCACCGTCCCCGCTGAGACTTTCACCGATTCCCTGCCCGCCGGCGCCGAACAGGCTGCTCAGGATATCGGCGACGGACTGCCCGATACCGGACAGTCCCGACATCCCGGACCCGAACGGTGCGGCGCCGCCCGGCATCGATGCGGCAGCAGGCGCTGCGGCCGGCGGGTCCACCGGCGGAGCGGCGGCGACCGGCTGAGGCGGCGTAGCGGCCGGCTGCTGCGCGAACGCCGCGGGCACGGTGGCCGCAGGGGCCCCAGGGGCCGCAGGGGCCGCAGGGATGGAATGCTGTTCGGCGCCCACGGGTACCACACCGGGTAGGTCGGCACCGGCCGAACCGGCCGACACCTCGCCCGCCATTGCGGCAATGGCATCGCGGTATGCCTGCCGGATGGCCGATTCGGTATCGCACATCAAGGGCAGCCAGTGCCGGGCGATATCGTTGGCCACGAACGGCGCGACCTGCAAATCGACCGTCTCGCTGGCGTCGGCTCGATCCCCCGCACCGGTGGTGACGGTGCGCGCCGCGCCGAGCCACTCCGCTCGCCGACCCCGCGCCTCGATATCCTGGGTGGCGTTCACCTTGGTATCGATCAACTGCGACAGCCGGTCTCGTAGCTCACCGACAGCCACCGCGGCGGCGCGCAGCCGGTCGACCCCGGCGCCGGACGCCTGGCCGTGCCGCAGCAGATTCTCGGCGGCAGCACCGGCGGCGGTGCCCCGCCAGGCCGCTGCCAGTTCGTGCCGCGCCCCGTCCTGTAACAGCAGTGCCTCCTCGAGGTCCGCGACGGCATCGGCCAACGTCCGGTGATCGGCGTCCAGCGCGTGCAGGTCCAGTCCGTCCTCGGCGGTGTATGCCGCGCGCAAGCGGGCCGGTTCGGGCACGGTGTGACCGAGCTGTCCACTGGCCCGGACATATTCGGTCATCGCTTCGACCGCGGGTTCGCCGGCTTCCAGCATTGCCGTCACCCGATCCGGCGCGCGGCGAGCTCGTCGACTTGGGCGTAGACATCGGTGCAGCGCCGCAACTGGGCGGCGATATCGGCACAGCCGCGGGACCACCCGTGCAACGCGGCAATGGTGTCGTCGACGGAGCGTCGCAGTTGGGCACCGCCGTCGGTGTACTCGCGGCCGGCTCGCGCGGCGGTGAACGCCAGCGCCGCCTGGCAGCGCCGCCGCGCGGCATCCACCCGCTCGGCGATATCGTCGTAGCGGTTCGCGACGGCCAGTACCGCGCCGGCATCCATCCGGGCAGATTCGAGGTGTCCCATACCGAATTGGACGCAGCGGCGCGCCATCCGGTTCCCCGGGCCGGGAGGTCAGCTCTGTTGGCTCACCGATTCGGCGACCCGCACCGCCAGCTGACGCGCGGTGTCCGCGTCGGCGGCCTCCACCATGACCCGGACCACCTGCTCGGTTCCCGACGGGCGCAGCAGGATCCGGCCGGTATCGCCGAGCTCGGCCTCGGCCGCGGCGACCGCCGTGCGGACGGTGGCGGTTTCGGCGACGGTCGCCTTGTCGGCGACCGCCACGTTGATCAGCACCTGGGGCAACGTCTGCATCGGTTCGCACAGTTGCGCCAACGTGGATCCGGTCTGCGCCATCCGCGACATCAGCCGCAGGCCCGTGACGATCCCGTCGCCGGTGGTGCCGAAGCTCGGCAGCACGATATGGCCGGACTGTTCACCGCCCAGCGAGAACTCCCCGGCCCGCAGTTCTTCGAGCACATACCGGTCGCCGACGGCGGTGGTGCGCACCTCGATACCGGCCGCACGCATCGCCAGGTGCAGTCCCAGATTGCTCATCACGGTCGCGACCAACGTGTTGGAGGCCAGTTCACCGGCCTCCCGCATGGCCAGCGCCATCATCACCATGATGGCGTCCCCGTCGACGATCGCACCGTCGGCGTCGACGGCCAGGCACCGGTCGGCGTCGCCGTCATGGGCCAGCCCCAGATCGGCGCCGTGGGTGACCACGGCCTGCTGTAGCTCCTCCATGTGGGTGGATCCGCAGCGGTCATTGATGTTGAGGCCGTTGGGCTCGGCGTTGAGCGTGATGACCTCCGCGCCCGCGGCGCGGTAGGCCAGCGGCGCGGCCGCGAAGGCGGCCCCGTTGGCGCAGTCCACCACCACTTTGACGCCGTCCAGCCTGGTCGTGGCGGCCTTGGCGACATGGCGCAGATAGCGGTCCAGGGCATCCTCGGCATCGACGACGCGCCCGATCTGCACCCCCACCGGACGCGCACCGGGACCCGCGCTGAGCAGTTCCTCGATACGGTCTTCGGTGGCATCGTCGAGCTTATGCCCGCCCGGGCCGAAGATCTTGATGCCGTTATCGGGCATCGGGTTGTGCGACGCGGAGATCATGATGCCGAAATCCGCGTCATACGCACTGGTCAGATAGGCCACGGCCGGTGTCGGCAGCACGCCGACGCGTAGCGCGTCGATACCTTCGCTGGTCAGCCCGGCGATGACCGCGGCCTCCAGCATCTCGCCGCTCGCACGTGGATCACGGCCCACCACGGCGACCCGGCGCCGCGCAGTGCCCGCCGACGCCAGTCGCCGGGCCGCAGCCGAGCCCAGCGCCAACGCCAGCTCGGCGGTCAGATCGCGATTGGCGACTCCGCGCACCCCGTCGGTGCCGAACAGTCGAGCCATGCCCACAAATTTCTCACACGAGGTGCCCAAAGAGCGAACTGACAACCGCGGTGCCCGTGTCGGTACCGGATCGCAACCCGATCGAGCCCCGCCCGGCCTGCCGCCCGCTCCCAGGTGGGAACGGGCGGCGCGGTGGCGTGCGACCCGGTCGATTATCCGCCGCTCGGTGCGGGAACGGTCGTCGTGGTGCTCGGCGCCACCGGTTGCTCGGACAGGGAAGCGCCCTCGGCGGTGGCGGTGTTCTGCCGGAAGTCCACGGCGCCGATGCTGTTATCGCACACGCTCTGCTGTGCGCCGCTGATGTCCACGCTCTCGGCCACTGCGGCGACGGTCGTTTCGTCGCTGTCGCAGACGCCCGCGGCGATCTGGGTGGCCGTCTCGATCGGCACACCGGTCAGGACGCCGGCCGTGCCGATCGCGACGTCCACGCGTCCGTCGGCGGACTCGGCATTGGCCGCTGCGGCCCCTCCGAACAGCAGCAGTGCGCCGCCAAGGGCGGCACCGGCGGTCACTCGTGTCACGGTGGTGTTCTTCACGTTCATCCTTTCAGTCAGAGAAGCGGTGGCCGGTCCCCCACGAGCTGACTGACTCGTACCGACGGCAGATTCTCTGCCTGGGCGCGTCGTGCAGCGCCCCCGCTCCACACCCACGGTGGGGCAGCCTCGCGTTCGGTGTCAAACCCGTCGAGCAAACGCCTCTCTCAGGGCCAACACCCGGCCGCGCCAGGGTCGTTAACTGCCAGAATCCGCCCATCGCAGCGAAACGCCGTGATGATCAGTGCCGAAACGGTCGCTCACCGCCGACTTGACCCCTTCACCGGCACACCGCGGCGGACGGTTCAGCAAACAAAAATGTGGCAAAAAGAAACCGCCGGGTGTGGATCGGAATCCACACCCGGCGGTGCCAAGCTGAGCAGATCAGCGCTTGCTGTACTGCGGAGCCTTACGGGCCTTCTTCAGGCCGTACTTCTTGCGTTCGATGGCGCGCGGGTCACGCGTGAGGAAGCCGGCCTTCTTCAGGGCCGGACGATCCTCGGGCTGCACCAGGATCAGTGCACGCGCGATGGCCAGACGCAGCGCGCCGGCCTGCCCGGACGGGCCGCCACCATCGAGGTGGGCGTAGATGTCGAAGCTGTCCACCCGATCGACGGTGACCAGCGGGGCCTTGATCAGCTGCTGGTGCACCTTGTTCGGGAAGTAGGCCTCCAGGCTGCGCCCGTCCAGCATGAACTTGCCGGTGCCGGGCACCAGGCGAACCCGCACGACGGCTTCCTTGCGCCGGCCGACGGTCTGGATCGGACGGTCGATGTAGACCGGCTCACGGGGAGCAGCCTCTTCGATGACGCCCTCTTCGACGACCACTGATTCCACGGTGTCGCCCTCGGGGGTCGCCACGACGTCTTCGACGATTTCGGTCACGTCAGACTCGGTCCCAGTCGGTTCACTCATTGGGCCACCTGCTTGATCTCGAACGGAATGGGCTGCTGCGCGGCGTGCGGATGATTCGGACCGGCGTACACCTTCAGCTTCTTCTGAACCTGGCGGCTCAGCTTGTTGTGCGGCAGCATCCCGACGATGGCGTTCTCGACGACGCGGGTGGGGTGCTTCTCCAGCAGCTCGCCGATGGTGCGCTTGCGCAGACCGCCCGGGTAACCCGAGTGGCTGTAAGCGAACTTGCTGGTGAGCTTGTCGCCGCTGACGGCGATCTTCTCGGCATTGATGACGATGACGAAGTCGCCACCGTCGACATTGGGCGTGAATGTGGGCTTGTGCTTGCCGCGAAGCAGCTTGGCTGCCTCGACGGCGAGCCGGCCCAACACCACGTCCTGGGCGTCGATGACGTACCACGAACGCGTGGTGTCACCCGCCTTGGGCGCGTATGTAGACACAGTGCTTACCTTTTTCTCGGGTTACGGTGCCGGTCAGACGGACGCGCTCAGGGCGACCCGGCGACCGACGTTGACCCGGGACCCGTATGCCCGGATGGGCAGCACACGCCAACGCAGCAGCTTACCGGCCGCCGTCACCCCAGGTCAAAACGCCGTTCACCCGCACCCAAGGTGGGCTTGCGGTCGGCGAATCGGGCGGCTGTGCACACCGGCCCATCACAGCTCGGCGGTACCTGCCTCATCGAGCGCGTCGAGGCGGGAGGTGTCCTTGAGGTCCACGCCGGAACGACCGAGCGCCACCGCACCGCCGATCAACCCCGCGGCCACCCGTGCGGCCTCGGCATAGCCCAGCCCGTCCGGCGGGTGGATATTGGAGATGCAGTTGCGGTCGGCGTCGGTGCGGCCGGGGCGCGGCAAGTGCGTCAGGTAGATGCCGAGGCTGTCGGCGACGCTCAGGCCGGGGCGCTCCCCGATGATCACCACCAGGGTGCGCACCCCCTGCGCGGCGGCGATGTGATCGCCGAGCGCGACGCGGGCCTGGGTCGCGATCACCGGCGGCGCGAGCGAGTACCGCTCGCGCAGGCGCGCGACCAAGGCCGTCAGCAGCGCGGCACCGTGATGGCTCAGCGCGGTCGGCGACAATCCGTCGGCCAGCACGATGCCGATATCGGCGGGGCTGTTCGGCACGTCCATGTCCTGCGACGGCATCCGCCCCAGATCCGGCCGGCGCAGGTACTCGTCGCGGGTGCCGGCCCGGCTGGTCACCAGCACCGGCTCGCCGATGCCCACCGCCCGGACCGCGCCGGCCAGCGCATCGGTGTCCAGCGGGATGTGCACGGCGTCGCGGGCCGCGGCGTGCGCGGCTGCCAACTCCAGGACCTCGCGGGTGGGCAGCGCGGTGCCCGCCCGGCCCAGCCCGATCCTGGCCTGGGTGGTTTTGCGCAGTTCGGCCCAGAACTCCCGGACGGCGGGGTCACTACTTGTCACGGCGCTCCTCATGTGGCGGAGGTGAGCGCACGCAACGGTGAGTGCGTCAGATCGAACGGGGTCAGCCGGCCGGCGTCGTCGACCATCCCGACCCGGCGCAGCCAGTCCTCGAATTCCGGTGCCGGCCGCAGGCCCAGGGTGCGCCGGGTGGTGAGTACGTCGTGGAAGGACAGGCTCTGGTAGCCGAGCATCACATCATCGGCACCGGGCACCGTGATCACGAACGCCGCACCCGCCGCCGCCAGCAGGGTCAGCAGGGTGTCCATATCGTTCTGGTCGGCCTCGGCGTGGTTGGTGTAGCAGACGTCGACACCCATAGGCAGCCCGAGCAGCTTGCCGCAGAAGTGATCCTCCAGCCCGGCCCGGATGATCTGCTTGCCGTCATAGAGGTACTCCGGCCCGATGAATCCGACGACGGTGTTCACCAGCAGCGGGTTCAGGTCGCGCGCCACCGCGTAGGCCCGCGTCTCCAGGGTCTGCTGATCGACCGGTTTACCGCCGACACCCAGGTGGGTGTGTGAACTGAGGGCCGACCCCTGCCCGGTCTCCAGGTACATCACGTTCTCGCCGACGGTGCCGCGGCCGAGGCTGGTGGCGGCGTCGCGTCCCTCTCGCAGCAGCGCGATGTTCACGCCGAACGCCGCATTGGCACCCTCGGTCCCGGCGATGGACTGGAACACCAGATCCACCGGCGCCCCGCTCTCGATCAATCCGATGGTGGTGGTGATGTGCGAGAGCACGCAGGACTGCACCGGGATGTCGTAGCGGGTGCGGATCGAATCCAGCAGCGCCAGCAGGTCGGCGGTGGCCTGCGGAGAGTCCGTCGCCGGGTTGATGCCGATCACCGCATCCCCGCAGCCCAGCAGCAGCCCGTCCAGCACCGCGGCGGCGATACCGCGCGGATCGTCGGTCGGATGGTTGGGCTGTAGCCGGGTCGCCAGCGTGCCGGGCAGCCCGATGGTGGTGCGGAACGACGCGGTGACCGTGGTGGCCGCCGCGACGGCGATGAGGTCCTGGTTACGCATAATCTTGCTGACCGCGGCCACCATCTCCGGGGTGAGCCCGGCGGCGATGGCCGCGATCCGCGCGGCGCTGTCGTCGTGCGAGGCGGTCTCCAGCAACCAGTCCCGCAGACCGCCCACCGTCAGCCCCGATATGGCCGAAAAGGCTTGCCGGTCATGGCTGTCCAAGATCAGCCGGGTCACCTCGTCGGACTCGTAGTCCACGACATACTCGTTGAGGAAGGTCTCCAGCGGCAGGTCTGCGAGCACCCACGCGGCGGCCGCGCGTTCGGCGTCGTGCTCGGCGGCGCACCCGGCGAGCTGGTCGCCCGAGCGTAGCGGGGTGGCCTTGGCCATCACCTCCACGAGTCCGTCGAAGGCGTAGTTGACGCCCGAGACCTGCTGCCGGTAGATCACTTGAGCTCGCTCTCCGCCCTGGCGAGCATGGCGAATTCCTCGTCGGGCGAGTTGGCCACCAACCGGTGGCGGCTGTAGACGGCGAAGTACAGCATGAAGGCGGCGAACACCCCCAGGCACCAACCGGCGGCGACCGGATCGACCAGGAAGGTCGCGATGACCGCGAACACCCCGACGACGAGCGCGAATCCGGTGGTCACGACGCCGCCCGGGGTGCGGTAGGGCCGCGGCATCTCCGGCTCGCGGCGGCGCAGCACGATATGGCTGATCATCATCAGCACGTAACTCAGTGCCGCGCCGAAGACCGCCATGTTCAGCAGCATCGCGCCCTGGCCGGTCAGCGACAGCAGGAATCCGACGAGGCCGGGCACCAGCAGGGCGAGCATGGGCGCCTTGCGCGAGTTGGTCACCGACAACACCTTGGGCAGGTAGCCGGCCCGCGACAACGCGAACAGCTGTCGCGAATAGGCGTAGATGATGGAGAAGAAGCTGGCGATCAGCCCGGCCAGGCCGATGTAGTTGACGACCTTGGCGGCGGTCCCGTCACCGAGCGCCTCCACCAGCGGGTTACCCGAGGCGGACATGGCCTCGGCCCCACCGGCGCCGGTGGTCAGGATGAGCACGGTGACGCAGGTGACCAGGAGCACGGCCATGCCGGCGATGATGCCGCGCGGCACGTTGCGCTCGGGATCGGCGGTCTCCTCGGCGGCCAGCGGCACGCCCTCGATCGCCAGGAAGAACCAGATGGCGAACGGAATGGCCGCCCAGACGCCCAGGTAGCCGTTGGGCAGCCAGGCCGAGGCGCCGGCGGCGGTCTCGTCGACAGCCATATCGGTGAGGTTGGCGATGTCGAAGTGCCCGATGGCGGCGATCGCGAAGATCACCAGGCCCACCAGTGCGATCGCGGTGATCACGAACATCACCTTGAGCGCCTCGCCCACACCGGCGAGGTGGATCCCGATGAAGATCAGGTAGGCCGCCAGGTAGACCCACCAACCGTCGGTGATGCCGAAGATCCCGAGTGACTCGACATAGGCGCCGATGAAGGTGGCGATGGCCGCCGGTGCGATGGCGTACTCGATGAGAATGGCTGTGCCGGTGGCGAAACCACCCCACGGGCCGAGGGCGCGGCGGGCGAAGGTGTAGCCACCGCCGGCGGCCGGCAGCGCCGAGGACAGTTCGGCCATACCCAGCACGAGGGCCAGGTACATGCCGGCGATGATGACGGCTGCGATGGCCAGCCCGCCGAATCCGCCCTCGGCCAGGCCGAAATTCCAACCCGAATAGTCACCGGATATGACATAGCTGACGCCGAGACCGGCCAGCAGCACCCATCCCGCGGTGCCCGACTTGAGCTGACGCTTGCGCAGATAGTCCGCGCTCTCGAGGTGTTCTTCGACACCGGCCACTTGGAACTCCTTCGTTCACAGTGCGATCAAAATCTTCTTGGGGCTCTTGATATTCCGAGCGTCTTTGCGCCGATCTGAACCCGGTCGCTAAACCGGCGTCGTAGGTTCACGCGTCCGGCTGCCCGTCGAGAAACAGCCTAAAGGTCTGATACCCAACCTTTGATATAGCAGTATCTCCCGTTATCGCCACGGTGTCCACCCCAAAACGCCATTTGCCACCTCGCGGGCCGGCCGTTGCGCAGCGACGCACCGGAATCGGCGCGCCGACCGACGCCGACCTAAAATCAGCTCGCGCTGCGCAGATTCGACTCGGCCAGGTCGAGCATGTCGTGCCAGAACCGCGAACGATCCGCGCGGATCCCCGTCACCGCAACCGCACGCCAGTGTTCGATATGAGGCTGGAAGGACCGGTGCTCGTCGAGCAGATCCGCGGTGGCCGCAACCAGCTCACCGTCGACGCGGTCGCCGACACCCAGCGCCCGCCACACCCGCGACATCTTGCGCACGTTTCGGCGATGCGCCCGCAGCGCGGACAACAGCCACCGCGCCGAGGCCCGGGAATCCTCATCGAGCCAGTCGGCGTCACAACAGCTGTTCAGCAGGGCACTCTGCGCCTTGACCGAATCGTCGACCGTGTGCAGGGAATCGAGGATCTGCGTGCGCAGCGTCTGGGTGTTCATCGCAGCGCCCTCACCGCGGGGCCGACCGTAACGGGATCCCGACGACGATGCGTGCCGCGTTGTGGCCCGCAACCCGGGCAACTGCCGGCGTCGCGCGGGCCTCGCTGAACAATCCGGCAACCGATTCCGGGAGTTTGGCATGCATGATGGCCACCCGGCCTTCGCGGTCGGCCCCGACACCGACCTCCAACGATGACCGTTGCGCGGCAAGGCGGGCCAGCTCGACGGCGGGCTCATCGCCACTCGCCCGCTCCAGGACGTAGGGCACGCCTTCCTCCTCGATACCGGCGAGCACCTCGATCTCGGTGGCCGGTTCGGCAGCGCTGAGCACCAGGATGGCCGGCTTCTCGGGCTGACCCCCCTCAAGCATCGACGGCGATCCTGCCCTGCGCCCCGCAGGCCGCGGCATACGCGGCGACCAGCCCCGAGGCGACCGCATTCCGCGGCCCCTCGGTACCTCGCACATTGCCTGTACCGCAGACAATTCCATAGGGGGCGACCGCATCTGCGATGAGGTCGGGAATCTCGAAATCGAGCGCACATCCACCGAGAAGGACAACGAAACCTATCCGGCGCAGATCACCATGCGGCGCGATCCCGCGCAGCGCACGCAGCGCGTTGACCACGAACACCCGCTCCTTTGCGGTGCGGCGCACGGCGCGAATCCGCTCCAGCGAATGCCGGGTCGGGATCGGGTTCATTCCCGTCGACGTCAACGTGACCACCCGCGCAAACGCGTTCGGCGGCAACGGCTTCTCGAAGAACTGAACGGTGCCGTTCTCCAGCCTCACATGAAAGAAGCTCTCCGCCTTGCCGAGTGGGAACTGTTTGATCTCTTCCGCAAGCTCGAGATTGTCCAGGCCCAACTCGGCATCGATCAGCTTCGTCACCAGGTCGCCGGCACCGGCCAAATGTACGGCCCGGGTGGCGCCGTCGCCGTCGATCACCGCGGCATCGGTGGAGCCGCCACCCATGTCCAGCACCACCAGCGGCTTGTCGGTGCCCGGCGTGGTGAGCGCGCCGAGCACCGCCATCTCGGCTTCCACCCCGCCCACCACGGCGGCGATCCGCGCGCAGCCGGCGTCGGTGAGCGCGGCCGCCACCGCGTCGGCCACCGCCTGCATCCCGCTTTCCTTGGTCCGCACCATGGCCGCCAGCGCCACCGCGTTCTCCAGCGCGACCTCACCGGCGACACCACCTCGAACCTCCTGGGGCACAAGGGTGTCGATCGCCAGCAGGTCCTGGATGTGCACATCGGCCAGCGCATGCTTGGACAGATCGGCCATGCTCTGGCGCACGTTGGAGATCATGCCGCCGGTGTTGGTTCCGGCCTCCCCCAGCACATCGCGCAGCGGACTGACCCGCTCCACCTCGGCCATGATCTCTGCCGCACCACGCGAGACGTCGATGCTCCCGCGCCGGAGGGCACCGATGAACTCCAGTGAGCCGGCCGGGATCGTCCGGTCCTCCACATCGCCGGAGGGCGTGCGGATCACCACCGCCGAGCGATTGCCGGTCAGCGCTCGCGCCACCGGGGAGACCACCCTTGTCTGATCGGGATCGAGCTCGAAGATGGTGGCCAGGCCATAGGCATTCGACAGCGTGCGAATGGACTGACCGGGCCCGGCCACCTCGACCGCCGCCAACATCCCGACCGGCACGGCGTCGACGCGCGACACCTCGTCGATGATCGGGATCGGGCTGTGCAACCTGTTCGCCACCAGGACCGCATCGTCATTGCCCAGGATCGCCGCGGTGACGTCGACTCCGCGTGCCACCGCGGCGTTGATGGTGCTCGCGGTGAGGTCGAAGTCGACACCCCGTGGTACCACCACGATCACCCGGTCCCCGGGCTCCGCGTCGGCAAGGCTCCCGAACTCGACGATGGTGCCCACCCCGAGCCCACGCCCACCCGGTGTCCGGGGATCGTGCCCGATCATCGTCGACTCGGTGATGATGGTTTCGGTGATGGTCTCCATCGCCAATCCGCTGATCACCGGTGTCGCCTCGTTGAGCAGAATCACATCCAGTTCGGCCAGGCCGATTCCGGCATCCTGGGCCGCCCGGGTGACCGCCTTGACCACACCCTCGACGTTCTTGACGGTGCCCTTGATACCGGTCGTCCGGGTCAGGGCGACACCGACATAGCGCACCGCGATGTCATCGTCGATGAGCGCGACGCTGGCCTCGGTCGTGGAGTTGCCGATATCGACCCCGACCACCGTCACACTCACCGATCGCACCTCTTCCTGGTCGCGCTCTACCTCGTCCGACAACAGTTTTCGTCGCGTGTCACACCGCGGTGGCGAACTTGGCGACCACCTCGACGGGCTTGGCGCCCTTGCGGATCTGCTCGGTTTCCTTGAGGTGCAACAGCGCCGCCTTCGCCTGCCACCGCGGCCGCGCCATCTGGTCGTTGAGCGTCGGCACCGGCTGCGGGGACTCCCCCTTGGCATATTGGGCGGCGTTGGCGCCGATGTTGCGATAGGTCTCCAACGTCAACAGCGGACACTGCGGAAACAGTTCCAGGCTCGACAGCCGCGGCAGGTCACGCTGGTGGATCATCGCGGTGCCACGGGACAGGATCCCGATCCCGATGCCCGAACCCGACAGTTTGGCCGCGGTGTGCGCCAACACGGCCAGGTCCGCACTGTGGGTGACGCGGATACAGCGAGCAGCCACCTCCTGCTCCTCGATTCCCGCGAGGATCTGTCGCACCACTTCGGCGTGCGGGATATCGACGATGGTCTGGCTGAAGAAGTCGGCGAAGGCCGGTGAGATGGCCAGCACCACCTCGTCGCTCCGGGTGCCGCGCTGCGCCGGACCGACATCCTCGAATGCCAGCGTGCGTTGCGCGTCGTTCAGTGTGGGCGACATGGTCATTCCACCTCCAGTTCCGGGTTCGACGCGCTGGTGACGTGGCGCAGTCGTTTCATCTCTTCCCACCGCGCGCCCGACGGCCGGTAACCGGTGTCGGGGCCGTTGTAGTCATTGGCATCGTTGACCGCCGACAGTGGCTGAAGATCCCGGGTCATGATCGCCGACGTCTGCAGCAGATCGCCCGAAACACGCTGCCGCAGAACGGACAGCAGGTTCGATGCGATATCGGAGAAGCCGGTGGCCTCCAGCGCCTTGACCAGGTCGAGTCCGGTCACGTTGCGGTCCATCACCTGCTGGGCACCCTTGAGGTCCTCCAGTACGTCCCGCGGGATGCACTCCCGGCTGCCGTTGGCGTAGACAGCCGCATCGATCTCGGCATCGGTGATCGGTGGCAGGTCCAGGTGCGCGAACACCGCCTGTAGCGCCTTGGCCGCCCGGCTCCGTACCGCCAGGATCTCGGACTCCTTGACATGGCGCAGGCCGCCGTCGATCTGCAGGTCCCGCTGGATCGTGTTGAAGTCGTCGAAGTCGTCACTGTCCACATTCGACCCGGCGAACATGTTGTCGTAGTTGGGAACTGCGGAGTAGCCCGAACAGACGAAGTCGGTACCGGGCATCATCTGCGGCATCAAGCGCGCGGTGCGCCGCATGGCCGAGTGGGAGAAGGACTGGTCGTTACCGGAGGCACACTCCAGATCCACGGCGGAGGCGATCAGGTTCTCGGCCGCCACCGCACGGATACCCGCCGGCACCGCACCGGGTACGCCGATGCAGGAGATCGAGCCGTTCTGCAGGCCCTGCACGCCGGCGCCCTTGGCGATCAGAATGCAACGAATCTCCAAGTACAGCATCGACTTACCCTGCGCATTGCCCATCTGCACCTCGGATCCGGTGCCCGAGGTGAAGCGCATCTTGATACCGCGTGACGCGTAGGCCGACGCCAGGAACGCCTTGGAGTACGGGGTGTCGTCACCGTCGACGAACACCGGTTCGGTGCCGTAGACCGAGATGGTCTCGGCGTAACCGGTGATCCCGCGCATACCCAGATCCAGCTCGGTGGCCTCCTCCAGCGCGCACTGCGTCAGCGGTCCGCCGGTACCGACCTGGCTGCCGATCTGCTGGGCCATCGCCACCAACGGGGCGTAGCGCACCACGCCCAGCGTGGTTTCCACCTCCGAGAATCCCCGGATCGACGCCTCGGCGGCCTCGCAGACCACCTGAACCGGGTTGTCCCGCGCGCTGGTGCAGTGCCCCTGATTGGCCGGGGTGCGCCGGGCCCGCATCTTCTGCATCGCCATCATGATCTCGACGATGTTCATCGTCTTGGCGACCTCGAGCAGCTTGGCCGGCGTCAGCCCCTTCGTCACCGCGATGACCTCGGAACGAGTCACCTTGGGATTGACCAGCATTGTCGCGATCTCGGCGGCCGGGATCGCCATCGAGGCTTCGGTGGACTCCACATCGATCGCCTTGTCGGCGATGAACTGATCGATGAAGTCGAAGTCGGCACGGGAGACGCCGTCCATCTCGACGATCACACCGTTCTCGACGCGGACGCTCGGCGCCGGGTCGAAGGCGCTGTCCATCGCGACCATTCCGACCTCGGGCCATTCCTCGACGAAACCGTCGAGGTTGACCGGGCGGTCCTCCAGCAACATGGTGCGGTGGGAATGGCGGATGCCGTCCTTGTCCACCGCGTGATTCTGCGGGGCTGCCGATGCTGTCACTTGTCCGATCTCCTATTCGCCGGCCGCGAGCACATCGCGACGTTCGTAGACATCGGCCGCTTCCCGCACCAACTGTGCGAGGAGTTCGGCCCGGTACTGAGTCGACAATTCGTCGGCGATCGCGTCCAATTCCGCTTTCGTGGACGCATTGGGGCGCAACGCGTTGTAGATCTCCAGGACGCGCTCATCGGAGATCACGGTCATCTCCGCGGCGCGTCGAAGGTTGTCGCCGATCTGGGTCCGGCCGGACTTCTCGGCGATCTGCGCCTGCAACCTGAGCGCCTCAGGGGTGATGCGCAGATCGGCGGCCTCCACCTCCCCGGCCATCACCGCATCCATGGTGATGGCGTCGATCGACTTTCCGGTCGGAGTGAACAGCAGGTCCCTGCGATGCACGCTCAGCGGGTAGTCCACCGCCGGGTCGAGATTCGGTTCCGTCATGCACTACTCCAGAGATTCGGGGCGGGCACTGCCCACCCGGGGATGTCATCCGCGTGACGGGTGACCGCCACGTGAACACATTGTGGCGGTCATCACGTTGCACCGAGGTTGCACGCCGGCGCGCCGCATCAGCGCACGTAGACGGCGCCCGGCGCGGCCACCCTGGCGCGCCCCACGCCCTCACACCCCCTCGGAACTGGCCATTGAGCACCGCCCGGGCTGCCGGATGGGTGGTGCCGCCCACTCCGACGAGGTCGCCCGACGCGGCGTCCGCACCTATCCGTCCGGATAGTTTTCGGCCTGTCCCCGCGCAAAGGCCGGCCGCGCCGGCACGCCCCGTTGACTAGCGTCGCACCGTGATGAGCACCGCCACCGATGTCCTGGAGGACTTGGCCCGCATGGGCGGCTACTTCGCCCTGCCACCGGCCGGATCGGACGCGGCGCAGTATCCGCAGCTGGCCACCACCGAGTCGGTGACCCGGTTCGTCGACGCCACTCGAACGGCCATCGCGACATCGGTCCGAATTCCCGGCGACCGGGTCGAAGCCCGGGTGGCCGCCTCGTCGTTCCACCTCGGGGTCGCCGCCCGCCTGTTGTCGCCGATGATCGCGGGGGCACTGTGCCATCGGGCAATCCCGGTGCTCACTGCGGACAATCTGTTCTTCACCGCACCCGATCACGCACCGGTGTTCGCGGTGGCCGATGTCGACATGCGCTCGGCACCCGATACGGCGTCCGCGGCGCACACCATCTCGGCGGCACTGGCAGAACTGTTCGATCCGCTGCATGTGTCCCTGCGCAACGTCGCGGCGCTGTCGGCGCACGTCAGCACCGGCAATCTGGCGTCCGCGGCAAACGGCGCGGTAACCGTGCTGGCGATGACGCGACCCGATGTCGAACCGGCGGGCCGCGCGCTGATCGCTGCGCTGTTGGCCGAGGCGCCGCTGGCCGGCGCGGGCCGGATCGAGCACCAGACCTTCACCAGGCGTAGTTGCTGCCTGTTCTACAAGGTGCCCGGCGCGGGGCTGTGCGGCGACTGCGTGATCACGCAGTAGCCTCGGTCACACCGTGACCTCGGTGACGGATCGGCCATATTGCAACGTCGGTGCAACGGTGCCGGAGCTAGCATTCGGCCGCCATACGGCAGGACGGAGTCAACGATGAGTTTGTCACCAACCGGATGCGCCCAGACGCCCACCACCAGGTCTCGCCCCGAGATCGCCCGGCTACCCCAAATCGACTACCAGCAGCCACCTTTGGGATCTCCGGCAAGCCTTCGCACCACCATCGTGGCCAATGACGAACTGCTGCGCCACGGCCTGGCCCATGTGGTCTCGCAGATCGAGCGAATCCGGTTCGTCGGCGACCTGCGCTACGGTGACGGGCTCGCCGAACGGGTGCGGGAGTTGCGCCCGGACCTCCTCATCCTCGGAATGGACCGCACCTTGGCCTTGCCGGATTTGCTGGCGGAGCTCGACGTCACACCGCGAGTCGTCGTCGTGATGGACAGCCAGGGCGAGGGCGCCAACACGGTGGCGCTGCTGCGCGCCGGGGCCGACGCCCTGGTGGACAGGCGCTCGACCGCCACCGAACTGCGCAACACCTTCAACCGGGTGATCAACGGCCAGACGGCACTGGACGGCCACAGCGTCAACGCGGTGATCGCCGAACTACGTTGCCCTCGCAGCGATTTTCGCAACGATCTCGGCGCATCGCTCACCGCCCGCGAACGCGAAGTGCTCAACCTGCTCATCGAGGGCCTCGACAACCGCACGATCGCAGCCCAGCTGTTCGTGTCGGAAGCCACCGTCAAGTTCCACCTGCAGAACATCATGAACAAGCTGGGGGTGCACAAGCGCGCAGCGCTGATCTCGGTGGCCCTGCGCGGGCACAACCGACAGCGACACACGTGACCGCGGCATACGAAACCGAACTGTATGACGTGATCCGCCGCCGGCGCGATGTCCGCGCGGAGTTCACCGGAGCAGCCGTCGACGACGCGACGCTCACCCGGATCCTGCAGGCCGCCCACGCGGCGCCGAGCGTCGGGATGAGCCAGCCGTGGGACTTCGTGGTCATCGAGAATCCGCTGACCAAGGCCGCATTCCACGACCATGTGATGGCTGAGCGGCAACACTTCCACGACAGCCTGCCGTCCGAGCGGGCCCAGGTTTTCGATCGCATCAAGATCGAGGGCATCCGCGAATCCACGGTGAGCATCGTGGTCACCTACGACGATGCCCGCGGGGGCACCGCCGTGCTGGGCAGGCACGCAAGCCCGGACGCCGGTCTGTACTCGGTGTGTCTGGCGATCCAGAACCTCTGGTTGGCCGCCACCGCCGAAGGCCTCGGCGTCGGATGGGTTTCCTTTTTCCGGGAGCAGTATCTGCGTGGCCTGTTGGGCATCCCCGAGGCCATCCGACCGATCGCCTGGTTGTGCCTGGGACCGGTGACATCCCTACAGCAGATCCCAGACCTGGAACGGCACGGTTGGCGGGAGCGCAGGCCCCTGTCGACGGTCGTCCACCACGAGTTCTACGGAAACGGGTCATGACCGCAGAGCACAGAGAGCATCGGATGTCCACTCACACAATCCCTGTCGATCGGCCGACGGAGGTCTCCGTCGACCTGGCGGTGCGCAACCAGCGGGTCACCATCGCCGGCGCGACAGCGCGCGCCATGGCCACCGCCGCGGCCATGCTCGACGCGGGCGCCATCGTGACGGTCATCAGCGAGCACCCCACCGACTACCTGCGCGATCTGGCGACACGCGGGCTGGCCACCGTGGTACACCGCGCTTTTCGATCCGCCGATTTCGATTCGGCCTCCTTGGTGTTCGCGCTCACCGACGACCCCACCCGGAACCGCAGGATCGCCGAGGAAGCCCAGCGGCGCGCCGTGCTGTGTTCGGTGGAACCCGACCCACCCAGTGCGGGAAACACCCACGGCGCGGGCGGGCGCGTCATCCTGGTCGGCGGCGGCCCGGGTGACCCCCGGCTGCTCACCGTGGCCGGCCGCGATGCGATCGTGGGCGCCGATGTCGTCGTCACCGACCGTCTCGCGCCCGTCGGGGTACTGCGCCAGCTGGCGCCGTACGCCGAGATCGTCGACGTCTCCAAGATTCCCGGCGGACGCCGCACCGAACAGAGCGAGATCAACGCCGCCTTGATCTCCCGCGCGCAGGCCGGCCAGATCGTGGTGCGGCTCAAGGGCGGTGACGGGTTCGTGTTCGGGCGCGGCGGCGAAGAGTTGGACTGCTGCGTTCAGGCCGGGGTGCCGGTGGAGGTGATTCCCGGGGTCAGCTCCGCGATTGCGGCTCCGGCGTCCGCCCTGATCCCGGTCACCCATCGGGGGCTGACCCAGGGATTCACCGTGGTGTCCGGCCACGTCCCGCCCGGGCACCCGGAATGCACCATCGACTACGCGGCGCTTGCGCGCGCCAACACCACACTGGTGTTGATGATGGCGGTCGCCAACCTCGCGGCCATCACCCGAGCGCTCGCCGACGCCGGACTCGACCCGGACACGCCCGCCGCAGTCATCGCCGACGGCAGCCTGTCCAGCCAGCTCGAGATCCGGGGCACCGTGGCCACCATCGCCGGCCTGGCGCGTGATGCCGGCGTCGGTCCGCCGGCCACGACGGTGATCGGCGCGGTCGCGGGCTTCGTGCCGGGCCGCGTGGCGGTGGCACAGGCGCAGCGGTCGACCCGCTGATGCAACTGCTGGGTGCGGCGCGCACTGCCGAGCGCCGGATCTGGGTCGTCCGCCACGGCGAGTCCACCTGGAACGCATTGGGCCGCATGCAGCGTCAGGTTGGCCATCCGCCGTTGACGGCGAAAGGGATTGCCCAGTCCTACGCCGCGGGCTACTCGTTGCGGTGCCGCGATATCGGTCAGATCGTGACCTCGGATGCGGTGCGGGCCCGCCAGACCGCCGCGGCAATAGCCACCGTGCTGAATCTGCCGGTCATCGTCGACCCGCGCCTACGTGAACGCGGCTGGGCCACCACCACCACCACCGGCGCGGCCCGATCCGGTTCGGTTGGGCCGCAACGGCTCGAGGATCCAAGGCCGCGGGTGTCCGAGGCCCTCACCGCCCTGGCCGGTTTCGACGGTGACTCAGCGGTGGTGACCCACGGCGATATCGTGTGCGCGCTGCTGGACATGCTGTCTGCCCGCAGCGCGCAGACAGTGCACTGGGGCGACGGCATGTCGGTGCCCAACGGCGCGGTGACACCGATGCGAATGGGTCGGCACACTGAGCACGGTTGGTGATTTCAGCCCTGAACCGCGGCGCCGACGCTCGCCGGTACACCGGTCAGGGCGCGACCGATCGGACACATCGAGGATCCGATGGTTCCGGCGCCGCTGTCCGTGCACTCATGAGATGTCCTCGTTGTCAGAGGTTTTGGTTGTCAACGATCTCCGCCGGGGCGCCACAGCACATCCCCACCCGGATTCTCGACCCTGGCCAGAATGAAGAGCAGATCCGAGAGCCTGTTCAGGTAGCGCAGCGCGCACGCGTTGACCTGGGCGGACCCGGCCAGTATCCACCCGCTGCGCTCGGCCCGCCGAGCCACCGTACGGGCCTGGTGCAGGTATGCCGAGGCCGTGCTGCCGCCCGGCAGGATGAAGCTGGTGAGTTTGGGCAGATCGGCATTGAACTCGTCGCACCACGACTCCAGCCGGCTCACCTGCTCGTCGGTGACCCGCAGCGGCGGATACTCCGGATCATCGACGATGGGAGTGCACAGATCCGCGCCCACATCGAACAGATCGTTCTGGATGTGCCGCAACACCGCGCTGGTGCGCTCGCTGGCAGCGCCGCAGGCGATGGCGACACCGATGACGGCATTCGTCTCATCGCAGTCGGCGTAGGCACCGACCCGCGCGTCGGCCTTGGCCACCCGGGACATATCGCCCAGCGCGGTGGTGCCGGCATCGCCGGTTCTGGTGTAGATGCGCGTCAAATGCACTGCCATTATCGGTAATCCGCCTGTCTAGATGAGCGCAAGCGCCAATCCGGCGGCCGCAGCAGAGCCCAGCAGAGGTCCGACGATCGGTACCCATGCGTAGCCCCACCCGGCATCGGCCTTGCCCTTGATCGGCAGGATTGCGTAGGCGAGGCGGGGGCCGAGATCGCGGGCCGGGTTGATCGCATAGCCGGTCGGGCCGCCGAGGCCGAATCCGATCGCCATGATCACGAACGTCACCGCGCCGTAGCCGAGGCCGCTGTTGATATCCGGGTTGGTCATGATCCAGAAGATCAGCACGAATGTCGCGATGATCTCGGTGACCAGGTTCCACGGAATCCCGCGGATGGCCGGGGAGGTACAGAAGATGCCCCTGGTCCCGCTGTTGTCGTCGTTGTTGTCGTACTGCAACTTGAAGGCGGCCCAACCGAGCACCGCCCCGATGAAACCACCGGACAGCTGTGCGGCCCAGTAGACCGGCACCGTCGACCACGCGATGTCGCCGGACATGGCGACCGCGAGCGTGACCGCGGGATTGATATGCCCGCCGGAGGGGCTGGCGATACTGGCCGCGGTGAACACCCCGAAGCCCCAGCCCAACACGATGACCACCCAATCGCCGCCACCACCGTGCGAGAACGAGTTCTTCAGCACGACCGCGGCGACGGCGCCGTTGCCGATCAGGCAGAGAATCGCCGTCCCGATGAACTCCCAGACGAAGATGTCGATGTTCGACACTGGCCGCGATCCTCCTAGGTTTGCCCTTCACCACATGTGACACCTGAAGTCTGCGACGTGCGCGCTCGATACTGTGATCACTACTGCTGCGTCCCAACCGGTTTACTGTTCATTGGACTGTGCTTTTGGCTAGGGTCACCGGCCGGCGCGGCGAATCGCCGCGGCGTGAAGCGCCCAGGCACTAACATCGCGACTGCACTTGAGCCACCGCAGACGTGGCCGAAGTACACGCCGGTGAAGACATCGAAAGGGCCCCCAATGACATCGCTCCCCCTGACCAAGGCGCAGGCCATCGTCGACGCCGCGATCGTCAAGGCCGACGAGATCGGCCAGCCGATGAACATCGCCGTGGTCGACGACGGCGGGCACCTGGTGGCTTTCGCCCGCATGGACGGCGCGATCAAGGCCAGTATCGACATCTCGACGCGCAAAGCCCGGACGTCGATCCTGATGAACGCACCGACGAGCGCACTGATGGGCCTTGTCCAGCCCGGCGCCGAACTCTATGGCCTCGAACAACTCTCCGGTGGCCTGGTCATCTTCGGGGGCGGATTGCTGCTCGAGCGCGACGGCGTCGTCGTCGGCGCGATCGGGGTCAGTGCGGGCAACGTCGAGCAGGATGTCGCGGTGGCCGAGGCCGGTGTCGCCGCCCTGTAGCCGACCCCCGGGCGGTCACCGCGGCAGCTGGGGCAGCAACCGGCGCACCACCGCGGCCGATGATCCGGCGACCTGCTCGGCGAACGCCGCGAAGTCCGTCAGCGCGTCACTTCCGGCCAGGTCCGACAATGCCCGCACGATCAACCATGGCACCGCGAAACGCTCGCATACCTGCGCCACCGCGCCGCCTTCCATCTCGATGGCGCGCCCGCCGTGCTCGCGGTAGAGGCGTTCCCTGGTGACTTCGCAGTGCAGATACTGATCACCGGTGAGCACCAACCCGTACACCAGCCGCGCCGCGCCCGGCACGGCGAATCCGGAGAAGGTCATCCGCACCCGGTCCATCAACTCCGCACCGACCCGGTAGCCGAGTTCTTCGGTGGGATTGATCGATTCGACGTGTCCCGCCTGATAGACCGACAGCCGCTCGCCGGCGATCGTACCCGCGTCGATCTGTAGCACCCGGTCGGCGATCACGATGTCACCGATCGCCAGTCCCGGATCCAAACCGCCTGCGACACCGGAGAACACCACCGACGAACATGCGAAGCGATCCACCAACACAGTGGTGACCAGTGCGGCGTTCACCTTCCCCATGCCGGCACCGACGAGCACCACCGCGACATCGTCGATCAGCCCGCAGGCGAATTCGGTTCCCGCGATCCGCACGCCGCGCGGGGTATCGAGCAGATCGCGAAGGTGCGTCAGCTCTTGTGGTATCGCGCAGATGATTCCGATCGGCACCGGTCAGGACACGTCGACCCAGTCCAGGGTGCGCTGGACTGCTTTCTGCCAGCCCGCGTACCCGTCGCTGCGCTGCTGTGGCGACCAGTCCGGACTCCAGCGCTGGCCCTCCTGCCAGTTGGCGCGCAGGTCATCGGGGTTCGCCCAGAAGCCCACCGCCAGCCCGGCCGCGTACGCGGCTCCGAGTGCGGTCGTCTCGGCGACCACCGGCTTGACCACATCCACGCCCAGCACATCGGCTTGGATCTGCATGCACAAACTGTTGGCGGTGATACCGCCGTCGACTTTCAGGACCTCAAGGTGCACACCGGAATCGGCCTCCATCGCATCCACCACGTCGCGGCTCTGGTAGCAGATTGCCTCCAGCGTCGCCCGCGCCACATGGGCGTTGGTGTTGAACCGGCTCAGCCCGACGATCGCGCCCCGGGCATCCGAGCGCCAGTACGGCGCGAACAACCCGGAGAACGCCGGTACGAAATACACTCCGCCGTTGTCGGCAACCTGTCGGGCCAGCGACTCGCTCTGCGCCGCGCCACTGATGATGCCCAGCTGATCGCGCAGCCACTGCACCGCGGACCCGGTGACCGCGATCGAACCTTCCAACGCGTAAACCGGTTTCGCATCCCCGAACTGGTAACACACCGTGGTCAGCAGCCCATTGGTCGAACGCACGATCTTCTCGCCGGTGTTCAGCAGCAGGAAATTTCCGGTGCCGTAGGTATTCTTGGCCTCCCCGGCCTTCAAACACACCTGACCCACCATCGCGGCCTGCTGGTCACCGAGGATGCCCGTCACCGGAACCTCGCCACCCATCGGACCGGTGCTCAGCGTCGTGCCATAGGGTTGCGGCGAGGACGACGGCCGGATCTCCGGCAGCATCTGACGCGGAATTCCGAAGAACGACAACAGCTCATCGTCCCAGTCCAGGGTCTCCAGATCCATCAGCATGGTGCGGCTGGCGTTGGTCACGTCGGTGACGTGCACCCCGCCACGCGGGCCGCCGGTCAGATTCCAGACCACCCAACTGTCGCTGTTGCCGAAGATCGCGTCACCGTTCTCGGCGGCTTCCCGCACACCGTCGACATTCTCCAGGATCCACTGGATCTTCCCGCCGGAGAAGTAGGTGGCCGGCGGCAGTCCGGCCTTGCGCCGGATCACATCGCCGCGGCCGTCGCGATCAAGTGCGGTGGCGATCCGGTCGGTCCTGGTGTCCTGCCAGACGATCGCGTTGTAGTACGGCCGGCCGGTGTGCCGGTTCCACACCAGGGTGGTCTCACGCTGATTGGTGATGCCCAGCGCGGCAACATCTTCGGGCTGGAGGTTGGTGTTGTTGAGCACCGATGTCAGCACCGAGGCGGTGCGCTCCCAGATCTCCACCGGGTTGTGCTCGACCCAGCCGGGCCGCGGCATGATCTGTTCGTGCTCAAGTTGGTGACGCCCCACCTCGGCACCGGCGTGATCGAAGATCATGGCTCGGGTGCTGGTGGTGCCCTGGTCAATGGCCGCGACGAAATCGGGCAACGCTGCTCCTAACGTCGAAAGGGTGGAACTTACAAGGGTTCTGCGCGCACTCTACGGCTCGCGTCGGCCGCGAGCGCCGGAACGACCCGGGCCCGCGACACGAACCGCATACCAACTGATGCTTCCAGGCTGTAGCCGGTACCGCGACCGGGTTCCACATCGACCACCAGTTGACTGTGTTCCCAGGCCGGCAGCTGCGTGCACGACACCCACACCGGCACGCCGTACGGCTGGCGCTGCGAGACCACGTCGAGCATGCCGAGCAAGACGTCGCTGTCCTCGATCGAGAACTCGCCGACGAGATGACACATGAGGGTAGGACTCACACCGAAGCCGCCGGACTGGCGAAACATCAACGCGCCGTTCTGGTTTTGCAGATGCACTGCCAGCCCAGCGGCAGCCCGGGTGATCAACACCCGGGCTGCCGGGGAGTCCATCAGAAGAACCCTTGCGCATTGTCGCTGTAGCTGACCAGCAGGTTCTTCGTCTGCTGGTAGTGGTCCAGCATCATCTTGTGGTTCTCGCGTCCGATACCGGACTGCTTGTACCCACCGAAGGCGGCGTGCGCCGGGTACTGGTGGTAGCAGTTCGTCCACACCCGTCCGGCCTTGATATCGCGCCCGGCGCGGTAGGCGGTGTTGCCGTTGCGCGACCACACGCCGGCACCCAGACCGTACAGGGTGTCGTTGGCGATCTTGATCGCGTCGTCGTAGTCGGTGAACGACGTCACCGCGACGACGGGCCCGAAGATCTCCTCCTGGAAGATTCGCATGGCGTTGTGGCCGGTGAAGATCGTCGGGGCGACGTAGAAGCCGCCGTTGAGGTCCCCGCCGAGCTGCGCACGCTCGCCACCGGTGACCACCTGGGCGCCCTCGTTCTTGCCGATCTCGATATAGGACAGGATCTTCTCCAGCTGATCGTTGGAGGCCTGCGCGCCGATCATCGTCTCGGTGTCCAGCGGATCTCCCTGGCGCACCGCCTTGGTGCGGATCGCCGCCATCGCCAGGAACTCGTCGTAGATATCGGCCTGGACGAGGCTGCGCGACGGGCAGGTGCACACCTCACCCTGGTTGAGGGCGAACATGGTGAAGCCCTCCAACGCCTTGTCCTGGTAGGCATCGTTGGCGGCCAGCACATCGCTGAAGAAGATGTTGGGGCTCTTGCCGCCGAGTTCCAGGGTGACCGGGATGAGATTCTGCGAGGCGTACTGCATGATCAGTCGGCCGGTGGTGGTTTCACCGGTGAAGGCGATCTTGGCGATCCGGTTGGAGGAGGCCAGCGGCTTGCCGGCCTCGACGCCGAAACCGTTGACCACATTGAGCACACCCGCGGGCAGCAGATCACCGATCAGCGAGACCAGGTACAGGATCGAGGCGGGCGTCTGCTCGGCGGGTTTGAGCACCACCGCGTTACCGGCGGCCAGGGCGGGCGCCAGCTTCCACACCGCCATCAGGATGGGGAAGTTCCACGGGATGATCTGTCCGACCACGCCGAGCGGCTCGTGGAAGTGGTAGGCGACGGTGTCCTCGTCGACCTCCGACAGCGAGCCCTCCTGCGCGCGAATACAGCCGGCGAAGTACCGGAAGTGATCGACCGCGAGCGGGATATCCGCGTTGAGCGTCTCGCGGATCGGCTTGCCGTTGTCCCACGATTCCGCGAGCGCGATGGATTCGAGGTTCTCCTCGATGCGGTCGGCGATCTTGTTCAGGATGACCGAGCGCTCGGCGGCCGAGGTCTTTCCCCAGGCGGGGGCGGCGGCGTGAGCGGCATCGAGGGCCTTCTCGATATCGGATTCATCCGAGCGGGCGATCTCGCAGAACACCTGTCCGGTGACCGGGGTGGGATTCTCGAAGTACCGGCCTGCGGTCGGCGCGACCCACTGCCCGCCGATGTAGTTGTCGTAGCGCGCGTCGAACGACATCAGGGCGCCTTCAGCGCCCGGACGTGCATAAACAGTCATGGCTTCTCCTGCGTTGTGACACCGTGGTGTGTCGGTCGTCACTAAACTAGGTCCGCGGAGGTTGCATCACGGTTGCAACGCGACGATTCGACCGACCGGGCCTAGGGCCACGATTCTGCGG
Organism: Mycobacterium sp. MBM; assembly: GCA_021648845.1. Taxonomy (GTDB): domain Bacteria; phylum Actinomycetota; class Actinomycetes; order Mycobacteriales; family Mycobacteriaceae; genus Mycobacterium. The sequence continues at coordinate 444,020 of JAKJHY010000001.1, forward strand.
TCAGCCGAGATCGGAATCCAGCCCCGCCAGATGCCCGCGCGCCCCGGCCCGGGCCACCGGGTCGGCCTCGGCGTGATCGTGCAGCAGTGTCCAGCCACGCCGGTCATCGCGACCGTCGGGGAGCGCCAGCCAGCGCCGCAGCAGGCCGAGATCCGCGCCGGCCAGGACCGCCCCGCGCAGGCTGGTCATCAACTCGGTGCGCAGCCGCCCGATCGCCGGTGACACCGACTGCGGCAGCAACGCGCCGGAGTACGCGGTCAGCGCCGCGGCGACATCGCCGGCCTGCAAGGCATCGAGCACATCGCCCATATCGCTGCCCACCGGGGCCAGCAGCCGGTAGGGCCGGGACGCGATGTAGTGGTTGCCGATCACCCGCCGCAGCCGCGACATCTCGGCGCGGATGGTCACCACGTCGAGGTCCTTGTCGTCGAGCAGCATGGCCAGATGGTCGGCGCTGAGCCCCTCGGGATGACGGATCAGCAGCACCAGGATGTCGGCGTGCCTTCCGGTGAGCGTGCTGGACCCGGCATCGGCGTGCCAGCGCGGCCGGTCGGCGCCGAGCACCGACAGCCGCGGTGCCGAGGCGCGATCGGCGGCCGCGGTGTCCTCGGCGGGGCCGGTCAGACGCAGCAGCGCGAGCTGGTTCTCCACGGCAACCGCGGTGGCTCGCACCAGTGCCAGGGTCTCGGGCGCAGCCACCCTGGAGCCGCCGGTGAGATCGATGGCGCCCAGCAGCGCGCCGGTGGCGGGGTCGTGCACCGGTACCGCGGTGCAGTTCCAGGGATGCACGATGCGCGAGTAGTGCTCGGATCCGCGGATCTGCACCTCCCGGTCCAGGGCGAGCGCGGTACCCGGGGCGTTGGTCCCGGCGATGTGTTCGCTCCAGTCGGTGCCGGGCACGAAGTTCATCGCCTCGGCCTTGCGGATGGCCAGTCGGTCTCCCTCGACCCACAGCAGGGTGCCGTCGGCCGCGGTGACGGCGACGACGACACCCGCGTCCGTCGCGTCTTCGACGAGCAGCCGACGGATCAGGGGCAACGTCGGGGCCAGCGGGTGGGACTTGCGCAGCTCGTCGAGCGCATTGATGGCCTCGGCCGTGCGGCCCATGCTGTCCGGGTCCACGCCGGTGGCCAGACTGCGCTGCCAGCTCTCGGCGACGACTCTGCGCAGTGGCACCGAGTCCAGATAGGAGGCGTCGACCTCGCCCGCCACGAAGAGGTCATGGACGGCACGCACCTGCGCCGGCGGTACTCGACCGCCGGACGTCTTCGACATTGCCACCAAGCTCACACTCCCCGCGCACAGCCGACGAGCCGGCACCGGCGCATGGGACCAGGATAGGTGACCGTAAGCGGTCTGATCCGGATTCGTCCTTCTCCGCCGCCCAGGCCGGTGACTGTGCCGATGCCGATGACTGTGCGGTCCCGCCGGTCTCTCCCCCAGGCGGGACCGCACAGAGTTCACCGGCCTCGGTCAGCCGCCCCAGGCGCCGGCCGCGCGTCGGTCGGTCGCCGAGACGTCGTCGGCACCGTCGCGTACCGCGTTGCCCAACCGGAACAGGATGTCGTTGAGCGCCGCGGCAGCCTGGTCCCAGCGCTGCTGTTCGGTGCGGTAGGCCTCGGCCGCCGCGGCCGTCCAGGTCTGCTGTAGCGGCGCGATCTGGGCCCGCAGATCCTCCAGCGCGGCGTTGAAGCGGGCCGAGGTGGTGTGGATCTCCTGGCGCACCGTGTACTCGATCTCGTCGAAGTTGTAGGTCAACATCATGTCCATCAGACGAGGTCCTTTCGCTACAGCTGGCTGGTCACCGCGGCGATGCGGTGCGAATGGCTTTCGGCGGACTCACGCAATGTGCCCTCGTTGAGCCGGATGGTCTCGGCGATGCGGTCCAGGGCGTTGTGCAAGGACAGCGATTCGGCGTTCCAGCGGTCGACGACCTCGCGGAAGCGGACCGCCGCCGCCCCACCCCACACCGAGGCGGGCACACTGCACATCCGTCCGATGAACGTGCCGAGCATGGCCCGGATCTCCGCGTTGCGGGCATCGATCCGGCCGGCGACCGAGGTCATCAGCTCCAGGTCGGTGTTCAGTGCGGTCATGGTGGTCCTCCCCGTGAAATGGCTGTTGTGAATAGGACGCAGCGCAACCGGAATCGGTTCCCCCATTCAGGATTCGGAGTTCCGGATTCCGCTCATGGTGCTGCGTGCGCCGACCGGATCGCCTCGTCGCAGTGCCGGCGGATCACCACCCCGGTGGGGGGCTGGCGACATCCGATGGCGATGCGTACCCGGCCGTCGAGAAAGACCGCCCAGGCGATCTCGTGGTCAGCGCGCGTCTCGGTGTAGCTCAGCACGGCACGGCCACCGCGGTGGTCGTCGGTGCGCAGTGCGCTGAACACCCCTGCCGGCTGCACGCGCAGCGCCGCCACCAGGACCGCGGCGGTGCTTGCCAGGTCAGGACCGCCCATCGATTGCGTCAGCAGTATCGCTGCCGCATCCCCGCCAGGGGCGGCCACATTCTCGCCAGGGGCGGTGACCTCTACCCGTGGCGAACCCGGCCCACCGGTGACCCGACGGGCCTCCCAGCCGACCGGGATCCGCACCGTCACCCGCCCCTCGGTCAGCAATGTGGTCGGGTACCCGGCAGGTGCGCTCACTCGCGGCAGCACGAGCGTCGCGGCGAGAGTCAGCACCAGACCCGCCGAGCACGCCCATACGGTCGAGCGCCGCACCGGGGTCGGCGCCGGCCGCTGTTGCGTATCGGCCGACACCGCCAGGGCGGCATCGTCGACCATCCGGACATCCCGCGCACCGAGGAGCTCCGCGAGCGCACTGGCCAGCTCCGCCGATCCGGGGACACCCGTCGGCGCGTCGATCACTATCGGCGCGCACCCGATGGCGCCGCGCGCCACGGACCCGGCCACCTCGGCGCTCGTCCCCAACCGCGGTGTCGCGGCCACCGGCGCACCCGCACACCGGCAGAGCACGAACTCGGCGGCGATCTCGATGACGCACCGTGCCGCCGACCCGCACACCTCGTGGCGGCGCAGGATCGCGGTGTGCGCGCAGTGTGGGACCGCGGCGCGACGGAGCCGTTGCACCCGGGTGTCGCTCCACCACCCCGGGCACACCAGCAGCAGCCGACGTGGGTGCTCATCGCCGACGGCGGCGCCGATGACATCCGTCCACAGGTCGGCGACGGTAACCGCACGCTCCCCGACCAGAACGCGGTCGTCGTCGATGGCTTCGATTGCCGCAGCGACCAACTCGTCGGGGACCGGGTGCGGTCCGGTCACCGTCCCGGGTCCGATGACCAGTACCGTCGCGCTCACGGCTCCGCGGTCCAGGCGATCTGCACCCGCTCGGGCCCGCACCCGCGGGTGGTCAGGACGGCCCGACCCGGTGGCAACGGCGTCGGCCGCGCGACACCCAACAGCGCCCCCTCGTCCGGCGCCGCGCTCATCAGCAGCCCGGTACATCCGAGCTCACGCATGGCGGCAGGCACCTGGTTGAACAGTGCCCGCGACCCGCCGGCCGCCCGCCGGGCAATCACCAGGTGCAGGCCGATGTCGCGGGCGTGTGGCAGGAACTCCAGCAGCGGCGTCAGCGGGTCCGTGCCGGCGCCGGTGACCAACTCGTAATCGTCGACCACGAAATAGATTTCCGGCCCGGACCACCACGACCGGTCCCGCAACTGGCGCTGGGTGACCGTGGCCCCGGGCAACCTGGCACGCAGCTGCTCGGTCACCTGGGGCAGATGGGTCTGGAGCATGGCGGTCGACATCAGGTATCCGCCGAGGTGCGCGGTGTCGACCACCGCCAACAGGGTCCGCCGCAGATCGACGAGATGAATCTGAACCCGCTCCGGCGGGCAGCTGGTGATCAGTTGGGCGCAGAGTGTGCGCAACGCCGCGGTCTTCCCACACCCGCTGTCCCCCAGCACCATCAGATGCGGGTGCTCGGCGAAGTCCACTGCGACCGGTCGCAGTTCGGACTCGCCGATACCGATGGTGACGTGCGTCGGGCTGGCGCCCGGTGCCGGCACCGTACTGCGCTCCACCAGGGCGGGCAACAACCGGACCGGGATCGCGCAGCGCCCACCGTGGCGTGCGCGCAGGTGCTGCGCGATGCCGTCGATGGCATCCCACGGTGGTGACGCGATCGCCGCGACGCGGCCGTCGCGGGTGATCCCGGCTCCGGGCGGGCCGCCGATCAGATGGCGTGCCGCCTTGCGGTCCATCTCGGATTCCGCGGGTTCACCGAGGCGCAGCTCGATGCGGGTACCGAGCTGGTCCTTGACCGCGGGGCGCAGCTCGGACCAGCGCGCCGCGGTGAGCACGACGTGGATACCCAGTGCCAGTCCGTGCGCAACCATCGCGGTGATGGCGGATTCGAGCTCGTCGTCGACCTGCCGGAGCTCACCCCACCCGTCCACGACCAGGAACACCTCGCCGTAACCGTCGGGCGCCCCGGTGCGCCCGGCGGCCTGCCGGCGGCGGGCCAGCGCTTCGAGCTGTGCGACCGTGCGGCGCACCAGCTCCCCGTCGCCGCGCCCCGCGACGATCCCGGTGTGCGGAAGGTGCTGCAGCGCGGCCAACGCGCCGCCGCCAAAGTCCAGACAGTAGAACTGGATATCGGCGGGACTGTGGGTGGCGGCCAATCCCAGCAGCAGGGTGCACAATGTGCTGGACTTGCCCGATCGGGTCGCACCGACCACGGCGACGTGACCGCCGGCGCCGTTCAGGTCGACGGTGAGCATGTCACGGCGTTGCGCGAAAGCGTTGTCCACCAACCCGATCGGGGCCGTCAGCCGGGCGCCGTCATGTCCGGACAGCAGATCCTGCCACCCAGGGCCTGCGGGCAGCGGGGGTAACCAGAGTTGGTGTGCGGGACGGCCGCGGCCGCCGAGCCGGTCCAGCATGCTCTGCAACACCGTGACCGGGCTGTCGGTCGCGGCGGGCAATCTTGCGGCACCGTCATCGGGCGTGCAGGTGAAACGGCGGGGGCGCGGATCCGGGGTGCCCACGTTGACGGCCGGGCCGGAGACGTAGGCCGTCCGTAGCCGCACCAGCTGCCCGTCGGCGGTCTTGAGGTATGCCGCCCCCGGCGCGGCGGGCAGTTCATAGGCGTCCGGCACCCCGAGGACGGCCCGGGATTCGCCGGCCGAGAACGTCTTCAGGCACACCCGATAGGACAGGTGGGTCTCCAGCCCACGCAACCTGCCCTCGTCCAGGCGCTGGCTGGCCAGCAGCAGGTGCATGCCGAGCGACCGGCCCAGACGCCCGATCGCCACGAACAGCTCGGCGAACTCGGGGCGCTGGCTGAGCAGCTCGGAGAACTCGTCGATCACGATGAACAGCACTGGCAGCGCGGGCAGCTCCGCGCCGGACGCCCGGGTGCGCCGGTATTCGGCGATATTGCCCAGATTGCCGGCCGAACGCAGTATCCGCTGTCGGCGGTGCATCTCACCGGAGAGTGCCTCGTGCATCCGGTCCACCAGATATGCCTCATCGTCGAGGTTGGTGATGACCGCCGATACGTGGGCAAGGCACTCGAAACCCAGAAACGTGGCGCCACCTTTGAAATCGATGAGGGCCAGATTCAGGTCGTCGGGCGCGTGTGTGGCGACCAGACCGAGAATCAGGGTCCGCAGAAACTCCGACTTGCCGGATCCGGTCGCCCCGATGCACAACCCGTGCGGGCCCATGCCCTGTTCGGCAGCCTCCTTGATATCCAGGTAAACGGGTTCACCGCGATTGGCCGCACCGTCGCCGACACCGATCGGCACCCGCAGCCGTTCCGAATCCGTCCGCGGCTGCCACCCCCGCTCAGGGCCCGCATCGTCGGCGCCCGCCATGGCTATCAGCTCCGTCCATCCGGGGTTGCCGCCCGGTTTCGTTCCGGCGCTAAACCGGGACAGCCGGCGTGCGCACATCCGTGCCTGCGCCACGGACAGGCCGTCGACCCGGCTGAGGCCGGCGAGGTCGACGACGGTGTCCCCGCCGCCGGTGAGGTCCAGCACCGCCGCGGCGGTCCCCGGCGCGGCGAAGGTGTCCCGGTCGCAGATCAGCACGTTGCGCACTGCTGCGCCGTGGCCGGGGCGTGATGTGTGGTGTGGCAGCCACTTCAGCCAATCCCATTCCGGCCCAGCAGGTCCGGTCACATGAATCACATCAGGGGCATGCCACACCGCCAGCTGACACACGATGGCGCGCACCAGCGCGGCCACCTCGTGCGGCGCGCCGGCGAAGCCGATCCGGCCGGTGATCTCGGCCGTGACGGGCAACCCCGGCACCACCGCGCACGAGGCGATCAAATCGTCGAGCGCCGCGGCGGTCACCGGGTCGGCCTCGGTAACCGGGTCGGCCGCCGCCGCGACCAATGCCGTCGCGAGCGGGACCGGTCCGAGGCCCAGCCTGATCCGGCAGAACTCGGGGTCGGCGGGTCTGCGCTCCCACATCCGTGCGCCACCGGCCAGGGTCCACAACAGTGCCGGATCGGGGTGCGTCCAGTGCAGTGCATCATGTTGTGCGCGTGCGGTTTCGGTGGCCTGTTCGGCGATCGAATCCAGATAGCGCAGGTAGTCACGACGGCCGGCATTCAACTCGGCGGTCCGCCCCCGGGTGCGGTGCGACAGGGTGCCGAGCACCGAGACCGCCATCATCAGCGGAAACACCAGGTACATCGGATTGCGTGCGGCCGTGGCCGCAGACCCCGACGTCAGGAACCACACCGCCATACCGCCGACCGCGACGAGCATCAGCACCGGCAGCAGGCGCGTCAGCGGGCTCGCGGGTTCGGCGACCGGAACCGGCGGAGGCCGTCGCAGGTGGATGTCCCCGCCCGGCACCGACGGCGGGCGCGCAGGCCGTTCGCCCAGTGGCCGCATCGCTTGTTTCGGCATTACCTGTTTGGACGCAGCCGGCACGCGACGGGTTCCCCCGAATTTTGGTGCGAAGCGGGCGGCCACCACCCGGCTATCGTGAGTTGACGGAGTTCTCGGGGGGACGCAGATGGATGATCCGTTGTGCCGGATATCGATTCAGAATGCCGTGCGGCCCGACGTGGTCGATATCGCGTTGCCCCGGCACGCCGAGGTGGGGCTGCTGCTGCCCGATATCGTCGACCTCGTCATCGGCGACGCACCGCCCGAGCCGGTACCGCGGGGGTGGCGGTTGGACCGCATTCTCGGCGGCTCCTGCGATGAGTCGATGACGCTGCACGAGAGTGGGATCACCGATGGTGACGTCATGGTGCTCTGCCCGGTGGACGCCCCGGCGCCGGGGCCGTTGCGCGAAGATCCGTTCCGCACCGTCCGTGATGCCCCAGTGGCACCGGATGCCTCGGCAACCAACCCGACTTGTCGCGATACGTCGAGGTGGCTGTGGGCGTGCGCGGGCATGGTCGCGGTCGCCACGTTGTGTTACTCGGGTGCGTGCGGCGGTGCGCCATGGGCGGCCGCGGGCATCGCGGCGCTCAGCGCCGCGGTGTGCGTCCTGGTGGCCTGGCGGCGGGACACCGCCCGGACGGTACTGCACGCCATCGCCGTTGGATTCGTATGCGTGGCCGGGTTTCTCGTGACCCCCGGCGGCGCGGCGCCAGGCGTGGCGCTGGGTGCGGCCGCAGGCTGCGCGGCCGCGGTGTGGTTGCTGCGCTCGGCGGGCGGCGACATGTGGCAGCTCACCGCCGCGGCGACCGCGACCGCGCTGGTGACCGTGGCGACGGGCGTCGCGCTGGCGCTGGGGGCCGGGCGTGCCCCCACCGGAGCGCTGCTCGGGGTGCTGGCGCTGACCGTGCTGGGCGCCGCCGGCCGGGTGGCGATCGCACTGGGCGGTCTGCGCCCGCCATTTCCGGGCGACCGGCCGGACCACGGTGTCGCACCGATATCCGAGGCGGCCGCGATCGGCGGTCGAACCCTGATGGCCGGGTTGGTCTGCGGGGCTGCGACGGCGGTCAGCCTCGGTGTCGGCGCGGTGGTGTTGGCCGGTGGCCCGGACGGCCCGCCGTGGCCGCCTCGCCTCGCCCTGGCCGCCGTACTTGCGGGGCTGCTGCTGGCGCGGATCCGTTCCCATGCCGATCCGCGGTGTCGCGCCGCGCTGGGCTGGTGCGGCCTCACCGCCGCCACGGCGGCGGTCGCGCTGGCGACGGTGGCGGCGCCACGGTACGCGGGCCCGGCCACGGTGCTGCTGGTGGCGTCGACGGCATGGGCCGGCACCCGCCGCAGCCCCCGGGCGGGTGCGACACGCGGCGCCGACATCGGCGAGTATGTGGCACTGGCTGCCGTTGTGCCGCTGGCTGGTTGGGTCGGCGGGCTCTACGAGCTGGTTCGATCGTCGAGTCTCGGATGACGACCGGGCGGGCGGCCCCGGTGCTCGCGGCGGTCGCGCTGTTCGCCGCCGCGGTTACCACCGCCGCGCCCGCGCCGGCGGTCGGCCCGCCGCCGGTCGACGTCGGGTTGTTGCCGGCGCCCGGGCCGGCCGCGCCGGGTCAACGCACCCAACAGTTCGAGCCCTGCGTGAGTGCACCGATCACCAAGATCGGTCCGCGCCTGCAACGGCCCGACCTGCGTGCCGCCTGGACCCGCACCCGCGGTGCGGGTCAGACAGTCGCGGTGATCGACACCGGCGTGGCCCGCCACCGCCTACTGCCGCACCTGGTGGCCGGCGGTGATTTCGTCGCCGACGGCGACGGTACCGCCGACTGCGACGGCCACGGCACCATCGTCGCCGGGATCATCGGCGCGGCTGCCGATCCGGTCAGTGGGTTCAGCGGGATCGCCCCGGACGCTGCCGTGCTCGCAATTCGGCAGTCCAGCATGAAGTTCCGTGCGTCCGGCGCGGCCGGTGGCGATGGGATCGGCGATGTCGACTCGCTCGCGGCGGCGGTTCGGACCGCCGCCGACCAGGGCGCCACGGTCATCAACATCTCGTCGGTGGCCTGCCTGGCGGTCACCGATGCGCTCGATGATCGGACGCTGGGCGCAGCGCTGGCGTATGCGGTGGACGACCGCAACGCGGTGGTCGTGGCTGCGGCCGGCAATGTCGGCGGGCAGGGAACCTGCCCGAAACAGAACCCGGTGCCCGACGGCGCGGGCGGACCCGACTGGGATCGGGTGGACGTGGTGGCCAGCCCCAGTTGGTATGACGACTACGTGTTGACCGTCGGCTCGGTGGACGGTGAGGGGGCGCCGTCGGACTTCACCTTGGCGGGTCCGTGGGTAGATGTCGCGGCGCCCGCCGAGGCGGTGGTGTCGCTGAGTGCGGTGGGTGAGGGACTGGTCGACACCATGCCGGGAGCTGCTGCATCCCAACCGATCTCCGGTACCAGCTATGCGGCGCCGATGGTCTCGGGGGTTGCGGCACTGATACGCGCGGCGGCACCGCAGTTGACCGCCCGACAGGTGATGCACCGCATCGAGAGCACCGCACAGCATCCGGCCGCGGGCTGGAACCCGTTGGTGGGCTACGGCGTGGTCGATGTGCTGGCCGCGATCCGCGGGATCGCCGATCCGTCGCCCCCTGCCGCGCCGCAGCCGTTGGTACCGCCGGCTGCCGCGGTGACCGACACCGGAGGGCGGCGGTTCGCGTTCATCGGTGTGGCGGTGTGCACCGCGCTGGCGGTCGCGTCGGCGACGGTGCCGGGCAGAAGGTCACGCCGGCGCATCGATGCTGTCGCGCACCAGGAGGGCGCGGGCGGTGCCCAGTTCGGGGCCGCGCGGTAGCAGTGCGATCAGTGGCCACGGCGCGCCGCCCGGTGTCTGCGGCAGGCCCAGCGCACGCGCCGCCGGCGTGTCGGCGATGCCGAAGGCCACCCCCGATCCGGTGATCAGATAGCGCGGACCGCTGGTGCCGCCCTCGCCGGCCACGCCCGCCGCCCGCACGTACACGCTGTGTCCGGCCGGGACCGACACGGCGTCGACGGCGGGACCGGCCCCGTCCGCCTGGACGAGTGCGGCGGGGTGCCCTGGCGCCGGAACCACGTCGGGTGCGAGTACCGCGGTCTCGGGTGGTTGGCCGGTTCGCTGCCACTGCCAGCGGCTGCACAGGACGCCGCCGAAATCCGCGCCGAGCACCGCCGAATCGGCCAGATCGGTGACCGGCACGGTGTCCAGCACCGGCACCGAGACCATCCGGTCGGCGGGGATCTCGGGGATCTCCTTGCCGCCGTGCGAATCCGCGAAGCGGATCAGGTCCGCCGCGACGCGGCCCACCCGCTGCACCCCATCGGCGAGCACCACATAGTGATCGGCCTCGCCGGCTCGTGGCACGCGGAGCACCTCCCCCACCCGGAAGTCGGCCAGCCCGGCGGGCCCCGGACGTCCGGCCCCGGGCACGCGGGGTGCTCCGATGGGTGTCGCCTCCGGAAGCGGATCCAACAGCGCCGCAGAGACTTTCAATGGAACCACGCCATCGAGGTTGAGCGCCCGCGTCACCGCGCGGTCCCGCATGTCCACCGCCGCCCGTCGCCCGGCGTGCAGCAGGTAGACCCCCGGTGTGCGTTCTTGGGCCGCGGTGACGAGTATCGGCGGCGCAACCGGCAGCTCGGCGGGTGCGCCGATGACGATCGTGGTGGTGCGTTCACCGCTGTCATCGCACACGGTCCAGGACTGCTGGTCGTGCGCCAGCGGCGGCGCCACCTCACCGGGGGCGCCCGCGATGCCCATCAGCGGGCCGGGTTCGGCTGCCGCGATCATGGCCGCGCTCACCAATCGCGGCACCGCCGGGGTTCCGGCGATCAACCGCGCCGAAGCCAGATTCGGTACCGGGTGCATGGTGTCGCCGACGCGCACGTATATCGCTCCGGAGTCGCGCACCATGACGACGGGGTCCGCGCCCAGGCTGCCGTGCGGCCGCAGCAGGGCAAGGACCGCGCACACCGCCACCACGATCGCGGCCAGCAGCACCCCGGCGGCCAGGGCCGTCGACTGGGCGCGGATCGGGTCGTCGAGCATGCGGATATCGCGGCACGCCAACGCATATTCCATCCTGCGCATCAGGAAGCGGTAGCCGCTGAGCTGAAGACGTGTCACCGAACGCCGCACCATTGTGTCCCCCGGCTTCGACCCTAATCGGCGCGGGGAGGGCGAGGGCACACCAATTTTCGGCGCTATCCCTCCCTGCCGCGCCGTTCCCGATAGGCCGCCACGTGCTGGCGGTTTCCACAGTTTCCGGTGTCACAGAAGATCTTCGAGCGGTTGCGGGATACGTCGAAGAGCACCGCGTCACAATCGGGCGCAGCGCAGATCTTGAGCCGGCGCAGCTCGCCACCGCGGATCAGGTCGGCCAGCGCCATCGCCATCTCCGCACCCATCCTGCGGGCCAGCGGATCGTGTATCGAGGCCAGGTGCAGATGCCATTCGGGCATCTCGGGATGCCGGGTCAACCAGGGTGAGGCCTTGGTGTCCGACAGCAGGGCGTTCACCTGGCCGACGGCGCGCTCCTCGTCGTCGGCCGCCGCCCAGAGCCGGCCGATGCGCTCCCGCAGCCGGTGCACCTCGGCGAGCTCGGCATCGTCACGGTCGCGACGTCCGGTCCAGCCGAACTCGGCCAGATAGGCGTCGAGCCCGGCGATATCGCCCAGATCGTCGCGGTCGGCGGCAGCCCTGTCGCTGTTGACCAAGACGCACGCAGCACGCAATGTGAGTTCCGTGTCATAAGTAAAAATCATTTGACGCATGACTCCCGTCGGCGATACTGTCATGTGCAATATCCACTTTACTCATTACATCCTGGGGTGCGCCATGACGATGACAGACGCGCGGTCGACGAACCGGTTCCGGCTCGGGCTGGTTTTCGCCATCGCGTCCGCCTTCGCGTTCGGCGTGTCCGGACCGCTGGCGAAGTCGCTGATGGAGGCCGGCTGGACCCCCACCGCGGCGGTGACCGCACGGCTGGCCGGCGGGGCACTGGCCATGGCGGTGTTCGCCAGCTTCGCGACACCCGGATGGGCCGCAGAGGCCTGGGCGCATCGCCGCACCATCCTCGCCTACGGGGTGTTCCCGGTCGCCGGTGCGCAATTCTGCTACTACAACGCCGTCTCGCACCTGTCGGTCGGCGTCGCCCTACTGCTGGAGTACACCGCGCCGATCCTGGTGGTCGGCTGGCTGTGGGCGCGGACCCGGCGCCGGCCCAGCACCCTCACGCTGGCCGGTGTCGCGATCGCGATCACCGGGATCACCCTGGTGCTCGACGTGTTCGCCGGCGCACACATCAATTCGACCGGTGTGGTGTGGGGACTGGCCGCCGCGGTCTGCGCGGCCTGCTACTTCATGATGTCGGAGAAGGCGAGTTCCGACGGCACCGGACTGAACCCGATCACCCTGGCGGCGGCCGGCCTCATCGTCGGCGCCGTCACCGTCGCGGCCCTCGGTGTGTCCGGGCTGATGCCGATGCGGTTCAGCGCCGATGCCGCCGTCCTGGCCGGATTCACCGTGCCTTGGTTCGTGCCGGTCATCGGACTGGCGCTCATCCCGACCGCCATCGCGTACACGCTGGGCATCATGGGCGTCTCGCGGCTGCGCCCACGGTTCGCCTCACTGGTCGGGCTGTCCGAGGTGCTGTTCGCGGTGCTCGCCGCGTGGGCGCTGCTGGCCGAGTCGATCACCGTCACCCAGACTGTCGGCGGCGCAGTGGTGCTGCTCGGCCTGGCGCTGGCCCGCCAGGGCGACCGCACCGAGCAGGTGGCCCAGGCCGAATGGCCCGACGTTGCACCCGTGCCGATGCAACCCGAACAACCGATTAGCCGTAGCTAAGCATCGAATGTGAAGATGGTGACCGTGAAGCTGCGCACGATGGCGGCCCGGTCGGCCGCGCTGGGGTCCGCATTGATCTCCACCCTCGCCGTTCTGGCCGCTCCCGCGCCGGTCGCCAACGCCGATCCATGCTCGGATGTCGAACTCATCTTCGCCCGCGGCACGAGCGAGCCGCCCGGTATCGGCCGGGTCGGCCAGGCGCTGGCCGACACCCTTCGCCCACAGCTCGGCGGACGCACCCTGAGCACCTACGGGGTCAACTACCCCGCGACCTACGATTTCTTCACCGCCGCCGACGGCGCCTATGACGCCACCGGCCGGATCTCCTACCTGGCGCAGAACTGCCCGGCCACCCAGGTGGTGCTCGGTGGGTACTCCCAGGGCGCGGCGATCGTCAGCATGCTGGTCGGGCTGCCCCCGGTCGGCGAGCGCATCGGCGAGTTCGGCTCGGCCCCACCGCTACCGGCAAATCTGGCCGGAAACGTCGCCGCCATGGCGGTGTTCGGCAACCCCGGCGCCAAGTTCAGCAATCCACTCTCGGCGGCACCGCCGCCGTACAGCGGCCGCGGTATCGACCTGTGCGCCGACGGGGATCCGATCTGTTCGCGGGGACGCAACCCGTTCGCCCACACCCACTACGAATCGTCGGGTTTCATCCCCCAGGCGGCCGGCTTCATCGCAGGTCGGGTCTGACTCGGGACTTGTTTAGCCCCGCTTCGAGTTATGCTTTGGCGTGCGCATCGATCTTGTTCGCCGCTGCTCCGTCCTCGCCGCCGCCGTCACCGCGGTAGGCGCGCTGATACTGGCCCCGGCCTCGCCCGCGCAGGCCGAAGGATGCCCGGATATCGAGGTCGTCTTCGCCCGCGGGACGAATGAGGACCCGGGGCTCGGTCGCATCGGCACGGCCTTCGTCAACTCATTGCGCAACAAGGTCGGTGGGCGCTCGGTGGGCGCCTATGCGGTGAACTACCCGGCGAGCTTCGACTTCCTGGCCGCCGCCGGCGGCGCCAACGACGCCAGCGGTCACGTGCAGTGGATGATGGCCAACTGCCCGAACACCAGGCTGGTGCTCGGCGGCTACTCCCAGGGCGCCGCCGTCATCGACGTCATCGCGGCGGTCCCGGTACCGGGTATCGGCTTCAACGCGCCGCTGCCGCCCAACACCCCCGAACACGTCGCCGCGCTCGCGGTGTTCGGCAACCCCTCGGCAAAGGTCGGGCTGCCGTTGACCGTGAGCCCGGTATGGGGCGCGCGCTCGATCGACCTGTGCAATTTCGGCGACCCGGTCTGCAGCGGCGGCGACGACGTGGCGGCCCACCGGGCCTACAACGGCGCACCCGCCGATCAGGCCGCCTCCTTCGTGGCCGGTTTGCTGTAGCGCGCACCCCGGTACACTTCCTCTGGTGTGGATCCGAACACCTCTAGCAAAGCGCCGCGCGCGTAAATTCGTCGCGTCCGTCGCCTCGGTGGCCGCCATCGCCGGCGGCCTCCTGGCCGGAACCACGAGCGCACCGGCCGCCCAGCTGCCTACCGCGTCGGCCGAGCCGTGCGCACCGGTGGAGTTGATCTTCGCCCGTGGCCGCAACGAGCAGCCCGGGGTGGGTCGGATCGGTAACGCTCTGGTGGGCGCCCTGAACGCGCGCCTGCCCCAACCCGTCGGCGTCTACGCCGTGAACTACCCGGCGAACACCGAGATCGCCGCCGGCGCCAACGACATCAGCAACCGGATCCAGTACATGGCCGGCGCCTGCCCGGATACCCGCCTGATCGTCGGCGGTTACTCGCTGGGCTCGGTGGCCGCCGCCCTGGCGCTGTCGGCGAACCAGACCGGGCTGGGTTTCAACCGCCCGCTGCCGCCGGGCATGGACAGCCATATCGCCGCGGTCGTGCTGGTCGGCAACTTCTCCAAGCAGGTACCCGGCCATCAGATCGCCGGCCAGTACCTCGACCGCACCATCGACATCTGCAATGCTCAGGACCCGGTCTGTTCGGGCGGGCTGCCCAACGATCTCGGCGATCTGCAACGAGTCTGGGGCGACCACCTGCAGGACGGCTATATCGGCTCCGGGCTCATCGAGCAGGCCGCCGATTTCGCGGCAGCGCGAGTGCGGTAACCGCACACTTCGCAACACATCCGTCAATTTCGGCGGCTACACTCGGTGCGGTGATCTTGAAGCCCAGGAGGCGGGCCCGGGTCCGCCGCTTCACCGTGCTGACATCGGCACTGATCGTCACGCTGGCCGCGCTCAGCACACCGGCGCTGAGCACACCTAGCCTGCTACCTGTCGCCGGCGCCGTCTCATGTCCCGACGCCGAGCTGATCTTCGCGCGCGGCCGGATGGAATCACCGGGAGCCGGCCAGATCGGTAACGCCCTCGCCAGTGCCCTGCGCGCCAAATCCGGCAAGAACGTGGCGTTGTACGCCGTGAAATACCCCGCCGACACCCAGATCGACATCGGCGCCAACGACATGAGCGCACGAGTGCAGTACATGTCGGCCAACTGCCCGAACACCCGGCTGGTGCTGGGCGGCTACTCACTGGGGGCGGCCGTCAGCGATGTCGTGCTGGCAGTGCCGTTCGCGGCCTTCGGCTTCAAGAACCCGTTACCGCCCGGCGCCGACCAGAAGATCGCCGCGGTGGCGTTGTTCGGCAACGGAATCTCCTGGGTCGGCCCCATCGCGAACTTCAACCCGATCTATCGCGACCGCACCATCGAGCTGTGCCACGGTGATGACCCGATCTGCAATCCGACCGACCCGGAGAACTGGGAATCCTATTGGGCCGACCACCTGGCACCGGCATATATCAAGGCGGGCATGGTGAATCAGGCCGCCGATTTCGTCGCGCCGCGCCTCTGAGGATCGGGCAGGCCAGCGAGGGTCAGAGCGTCCGCAGGTCGCGGGTCACCCGGATCCGGGCGGCCAGTTCGGCATCGGCCGGATAGTCCACGCCGACCAGGGTCAGCCCGCGCGCCGGGGCCGCGGCGAAATCACTGGACCGCTTCCCCGCGTCGAGCAGTCCCGCGCACCACGCGGCGTCACGACGGCCCTCCCCCACGGCCAACAGCGCCCCCACCAGGGAGCGCACCATCGACCAGCAGAACGCATCGGCACTGACGTGTGCGGTGATGAGCCCACCGTCGGTGTGCCAATCCAGGCGTTGCATCTCCCGAATGGTGGTGGCGCCGTCGCGGTGCTTACAGAACGCCACGAAATCGTGCAGCCCGATCAGGTGCCGGGACGCGTCGGCCATCGCGTCCAGGTCGAGCGGGCGCGGCCAGGGCGTCACGAACCGCGCGAGCTGCGGCAGGGCGCCGTATGGCGCTGTGGCGAGCCGGTATTCGTAATGTCGGCGCAGGGCGGAGAACCGGGCGTCGAAACCGTCCGGGGCACGCCCGATCTGGAGAACCCGGACGTCCTGAGGCAGGAACCGCCCCAGACGCCGGATGAGCGGCAGAAATTCGGGCTCACCCGCCGGCCGTGTGCTGCGCGGGTAGGCATGCCCCAGCGCGGCCGAGGGAACATCGACATGCGCCACCTGGCCGCTGGCGTGCACACCGGCGTCGGTGCGCCCGGCGGCGCGCAGCACCACCGGGGTACGGAACACCGTCGACAGCGCTTCCTCGATGACACCGGCAACGGTGCGCTGCCCGTCCTGGGCGGCCCAGCCAACGAAGTCGGTCCCGTCGTAGGCGATGTCGAGCCGCAGACGAACAGACCCGCCACCGGAGTCGATGGCGGGTCTGTTCATTGCGTTGCTACTTGGCGTCGTCGGCCTTGTCCTCGGCCTTGTCCTCGGCCTTGTCCTCGGTGGTCTCCTCGGCGACGACCTCGGTGGTCTCCTCGGCAGCCTCGTCGGCGGTCGGGCCCTCGGTGGCTTCTGGCTCGACTGCGGCCTGCGGTGCGGCGGCGGCCGCGACCTTCTGCGAAGCGTCCGCACGGCGCGCACGGTTGGCCTCAGAGGTCACGGTCTTCTCTCGGACCAGCTCGATGACGGCCATCGGGGCGTTGTCGCCCTTACGTGCCTCCACCTTGATGATCCGGGTGTAGCCACCCTCACGGTCGGCAAAGAACGGTCCGATCTCGGCGAACAGGGTGTGCACCACATCCTTGTCGCGGATCTTCTTCATCACCTCACGCCGGTTGTGCAGCGTGCCCTTCTTGGCGTGGGTGATCAGCTTCTCCGCGTACGGACGCAACGCCCGTGCTTTCGGCTCGGTCGTCTTGATGCGGCCGTGCTCGAAGAGCGAAGTGGCCAGGTTGGCCAGCAGCGCGGCCTGGTGCGAGGACGACCCGCCGAGGCGAGGACCCTTGGTGGGTTTGGGCATTGCAACTATCTCCTTGTGGGGCCGGCCCCCGTATCAGGTAGGACCGGGACGGGTTACTGCTTAGAGCTGTTCGGTCTCGGCGAAGTCCTGGTCGGTGTCCAGGTCGTAGCCGGCGTCACCGGTCCAGGTGCCGGTGGCCACGTCGTAACCGGCAACCTCGGACGGATCGAAGGTGGCGGGTGAGTCCTTGAGCGAGAGACCCAGCTGGTGCAGCTTGATCTTCACCTCGTCGATGGACTTCTGGCCGAAGTTGCGGATGTCGAGCAGGTCGGACTCGGTGCGCGACACCAGTTCGCCGACCGTGTGCACGCCCTCGCGCTTGAGGCAGTTGTACGAGCGCACCGTCAGGTCCAGGTCGTCGATCGGCAGCGCGAAGCTGGCGATGTGGTCGGCCTCGGCCGGCGACGGCCCGATCTCGATACCCTCGGCCTCGACGTTGAGTTCCCGTGCCAGGCCGAAGAGTTCGACCAGGGTCTTGCCTGCCGACGCCAGGGCGTCACGCGGGCTGATCGAGTTCTTGGTCTCGACGTCGAGGATCAACTTGTCGAAGTCGGTGCGCTGCTCGACGCGGGTGGCCTCCACCTTGTAGGTCACCTTGAGCACGGGTGAGTAGATGGAATCGACCGGGATACGGCCGATCTCGGCGCCCGAGGCCTTGTTCTGCACGGCGGGCACGTAGCCACGGCCGCGCTCGACGACGAGTTCGACCTCGAGCTTGCCCTTGTCGTTCAGCGCCGCGATGTGCAGATCGGGGTTGTGCACCGTGACACCGGCCGGCGGCACGATGTCACCGGCGGTGACGGCACCGGGGCCCTGCTTGCGCAGGTACATGGTCACCGGCTCGTCCTCTTCCGAGGACACGACCAGACCCTTGAGGTTCAGGATGATGTCGGTGACATCTTCCTTCACCCCGGGGACGGTGGTGAACTCATGCAGCACACCGTCGATGCGGATGCTGGTGACCGCCGCGCCCGGGATGGACGACAGCAGCGTGCGCCGCAGCGAGTTACCGAGGGTGTAACCGAATCCGGGCTCCAACGGTTCGATGGTGAACCGGGACCGATTGTCGGCCAGTATCTCTTCGGACAGTGTGGGTCGCTGTGAAATCAGCATGGTGTTTCGTTATCTCCTTCTCGGCACCCGCTATTTGATGCCGTCTGGGTGCCCCGGGCCGCCCGGATTTGGGCGGCCGGGGCGGTTAACCAACTACTTCGAGTAGAACTCGACGATCAGCTGTTCGGTCAGCGGGACCTGGATCTGGGCCCGCTCGGGCAGCTGGTGCACCAGGATGCGCTGACGCTCGCCCACGACCTGCAGCCAGGCCGGGACCGGGCGCTCGCCGGCGGCCTGTCGGGCAGCCTCGAACGGCAGGGTGTTGATCGACTTCTCTTTGATGTCGATGATGTCGTACTGCGACACCCGGTAGCTCGGGATGTTGACCTTCACACCGTTGACGGTGAAATGGCCGTGGCTGACCAGCTGGCGCGCCATCCGCCGCGTGCGGGCCAGGCCGGCGCGGTAGATGACGTTGTCCAGGCGGCTCTCCAGGATCTGCAGCAGGTTCTCGCCGGTCTTACCCGCCTGGCGATTCGCCTCTTCGTAGTACTTACGGAACTGCTTCTCCATGACGCCGTAGGTGAAGCGGGCCTTCTGCTTCTCCTGCAGCTGAGTGCGGTATTCGCTCTCCTTGATCCGCGCACGACCGTGCTGGCCGGGCGGGTAGGGGCGCTTCTCGAACGACTGATCACCACCGACCAGGTCGACGCCGAGACGGCGGGACTTGCGGGTGGCGGGTCCGGTATAACGAGCCATTGTTCAGATCCTCCCTAGACCCTGCGCCGCTTGGGCGGACGGCAGCCGTTGTGCGGCTGCGGAGTGACATCGGAGATCGCGCCGACCTCGAGGCCGGCAGCCTGGAGCGAGCGGATCGCGGTCTCGCGGCCCGAACCCGGGCCCTTCACGAAGACATCGACCTTCTTGACACCGTGCTCCTGCGCCTTGCGGGCGGCGTTCTCGGCGGCCAACTGAGCGGCGAACGGGGTCGACTTACGCGAACCCTTGAAGCCGACGTGACCCGACGAGGCCCAGGCGATGACGTTGCCCTGGGGATCGGTGATCGAGACGATGGTGTTGTTGAAGGTGCTCTTGATGTGAGCAGCGCCGTGCGGGACGTTCTTCTTTTCCCTGCGGCGGGTCTTCTGACCCTTCTTGGCGGCGGTGCCGCCCTTCTTTGCCTGTGCCATCCGGGGTTACCTGGCCTTCTTCTTGCCGGCGATGGTGCGCTTCGGGCCCTTGCGGGTGCGCGCGTTGGTCTTGGTGCGCTGTCCACGCACGGGCAGGCCACGACGGTGGCGCAATCCCTGGTAGCAGCCGATCTCGATCTTGCGACGGATGTCGGCCTGAACTTCGCGGCGGAGGTCACCCTCGACCTTGAGGTTGCCTTCGATGTAGTCGCGCAGCTGGGCGACCTGATCATCGGTCAGGTCCTTGGTGCGCAGGTCCCGGCTGATGCCGGTGGCTTCCAGGATCTCCTGGGAGCGGGTACGGCCGACGCCGTAGATGTAGGTCAGCGCGATCTCCATGCGCTTATCGCGCGGGAGATCAACGCCCATGAGACGTGCCATCAGGCAGTGTTCCTTTTCATATGCGGAGGTCTGTTCCCAGTCCGTTCCCCGTCTTGGCGGGGCCCGGCCTCCGTGCCGGGCGTGTAGCGAGCGGCGAATCCGCTCACTGGTACTGGGAGGTCTGCATTCAGTTGTGGGTGGTGCTACTTGCTTGGACTGGGCCTAACCCTGCCGCTGCTTGTGCCGCGGATCCGAGCAGATCACCATGACCCGCCCGTGCCGGCGGATCACCCTGCACTTGTCGCAGATCGGCTTGACGCTCGGGTTCACCTTCACGGCTTCGCGATCCTTCTAGGTCGGTTGTGACGGACACCTGGATGCCCACCACAGGTAGTGGTTGTTGCAGTTGAGGGCGTGTTACTTGTACCGGTACACGATGCGGCCCCGGGACAGGTCGTAGGGCGAAAGCTCCACCACGACGCGGTCCTCGGGCAGGATGCGGATGTAGTGCTGCCGCATCTTGCCGCTGATGTGGGCCAGAACCTTGTGTCCGTTCTCCAGCTCAATGCGGAACATCGCATTGGGCAGAGGTTCGACGACACGGCCCTCGACCTCGATGGCACCGTCTTTCTTGGCCATACTGTGTTAGCGATCCTTGCCTTCGTTTTCGTATCTTGTGCGCCCTCGGCTTGGCGCAGCCTTCGCCACCGACTGAGAACGTGGGCCGGATCACCGAATTCGTGAAGGTTCCAAGACAGGCACGCAAAGAGTCGGCGCGCAAGCCGCACCGTTGTTCCATGCTACCCGTTCGGGCGTCGTCCCCAAAATCAGCGAACGCGCAGCTCCACCGGGCGACACCGAGCACGGCGGCGGCTTCGCCCGCAGGTCCTCGCCAACCAGGGACTTCCGACTCTGACGGTGGCGCACGATTGCGCCGATAGTGCAGGGATGGACCGTTTGACCGCGCTGGACGCCGGGTTCCTCGATGCCGAAGACGCCGACCGTCATATCAGTCTGGCCGTCGGCGCCGTGGCCATCATGGCGGGGCCCGTCCCCGAACACGACGAGCTGCTCGCCGTCCTCGGCGAACGCATCATGGCCACCCCGCGGCTGCGCCAGGTGGTGCGCAGGCATCCGCTGGACCTGACGGCGCCGAGCTGGGCCGACGATCCGCAGCTGGATCTGGCGCATCACATTCGCCGCGCCGCGCTGCCGCATCCGGGTACCGATGCGGAGTTGTTCCAGTTCACCGCCGAAGCGATGGAGTCACGGCTGGACCGGGAACGGCCGCTGTGGCAGTGCTGGATCATCGAGGGCCTCAGCGAGGGCCGGTGGGCGATGCTGATGAAGCTGCACCACTGCATCGCCGACGGCATCTCGACGATGCACTTGCTGACCGGACTGTGCGATGCCGGCACGGCCCCGACCTACGTCGACGCGATCCGCCCCACCGCCGACACCGGCGATCCGGCACCCGCCGCGCCGACTCTCGACCCGCTCCGGTGGGCGCGCTCGGCGTGGAATACGGCGTCCGCGGTCACCTCCGGCACGGTCAAGACGCTCACCGGGGCCATCGAGATCGTCGACAGCTTGTTGCGCACCGGGCCGAGATCCCCGCTGAACGGCCCGGTGACGACGATGCGCCGCTACAGCGCGGTGCGGGTGCCACTGGCCGGCGCGCTCTCGGTCTGCCAGGCATTCGAGGTGACCCTCAACGATGTCGCGCTGGCAGCCATCACCGACAGCTTCCGAGCGGCTCTGCTGCGGCGCGGCGAACAGCCGCGCTCCGATTCGCTGCGGACCCTGGTGCCGGTGTCGGTGCGCTCCGGCGACGCCGCGGACCAGACCGGCAACCGCGTCTCGGTCATGCTTCCCTATCTGCCCGTCGACGAGCCCGACCGGGTCGAGCAGCTGCGGGCCGTGCACCGCCGGCTGGCACGGGTGAAATCCGGCGGTCAGTCCCAAGCCGGCAGCGCCGTGGTCGCGGCCCTCAAGCTGGTGCCGTTCGCGCTGGCGTCCCGCACCATCCGCGCGCTGACCGCGCTGCCGCAGCGCGGCGTCGTCACGCTGGCGACCAATATCCCCGGACCTCGGCAGCGGCAGCACCTGATGGGACGCGATGTCGTTCGCATGCTCCCGGTGCCCCCGGTGGCGCTGCGACTTCGGGCCGGGGTGGCAATCCTGACCTA
Organism: Mycobacterium sp. MBM; assembly: GCA_021648845.1. Classification (GTDB taxonomy): domain Bacteria; phylum Actinomycetota; class Actinomycetes; order Mycobacteriales; family Mycobacteriaceae; genus Mycobacterium. The sequence continues at coordinate 465,849 of JAKJHY010000001.1, forward strand.
TGCCGACGACCTGGTTTTCGGTGTCACGGCGGACTTCGACGCGCTGCCCGATGTCGACGAACTGGCCGACGGCATCGGTAAGGCGATGACGTGTCTGGCCGCGGCCGCGCGCCACCCGCACCCGGGCCGCCCCGGTCTGGTGCTGCTCGGGCCGACCGATGGCGCCGACACCCCGATACCGGCGCCGTCGCACCTCGATCGCGTGCAGGGTTGATCGTGCAGGGTTGATACTGCGCTGACAGGATCGAACCGACCACCGATGCCGAATATTGAGGACCACGAGATGGCCGATGCCGCCGCCTTCGGAAAGATTGTTGTCGGAGTAGATGATTCGACATCGTGTCAGCGCGCTCTGGAATGGGCGGCCGGAGAAGCCCGCCGGCGCCGGGCACCGCTTCACATCCTGTATGCCTCGACACTGCCGGTCGCGGCGTGGCCGGTGCCGCCGATACCGACCGGGTACATGGATTATCAGGCAGAACTCGCCCAGGACATCCTGGCCGCCGCATCCGCGACCGCCGAAGCGATCGTCGGCGATGCCGTCGGTGTGACCACCGATTTTGTGGTCGCGACGCCCGCGGCCGCCCTCGTGGAGGCCTCCGGCTCGGCGGGCATGGTGGTGGTCGGCTCGCGCGGACGAGGCGCGCTGGCACGCACGATCCTGGGCAGCGCGAGCACGGCGGTGATGCACCGCGCCGAGTGCCCGGTGGCGGTGATCCACGACGAAGAGCAGCCGCCGGAGCCGGACGCACCGGTGCTGTTGGGGTTCGACGGATCGACCGCCGCGAATCCGGCCACCGAGCTGGCCTTCGAGGAAGCCGCGCTGCGCAAGGTGAAACTGGTTGCGCTGCACGCCTGGTGGTCACCCGGCGCTTTCGAGATGCCGGGATTCGACTGGGACGCCATCAGTCCCGAGGTCGACCTCGAGGTGTCCCGGCAACTGTCGGTGTGGCAGCAGCGCTATCACGATGTGACGATCGAACGTCTCGTGGTGCCCGACAATCCCGCCCAGCGGCTCATCGAGCACTCCCGATCTGCCCAGCTCGTCGTCATGGGCAGGCGCGGGTTCGGTGCTGTGGCAGCCACCTTGCTGGGGTCGGTGAGCGGCGCCGTGGTACAGGCCGCCCGGGTTCCCGTGATCGTCGCCGGCCCCCGGTGACCGGGCACCGGAACGCTCGATGGGCAGACGTCCCATAGCGAGCTGGATCGGCTACCCGGTGCGCGGACGGGTTCCACATTCCGACGCCGACACTCAGCAAGGTCCAAAGTCACTCCAACCACGGTCTTGTGCACGTATCCCGGTCTCCGCCGGGGTGACACCGTCGGTGGTGTGAACACAACGGTCGTCATCCTCATCGCCGCCGCTTGGGTCCTCATCGGCTTGCTGTCCGGACTCTGGATGGCACGTCACGGGCACGATCCGATGTGGACATTGGTGGCGCTCCCGCTGGGCCCGCTGTTCGTGCCCATCGCCATGGAACGAGTGCAGCGCGACCCCGGCGTGGCCGCCGTCGGGACCCGAAGGTTGGCACCGCCGCGCGCGGAAACCGAGACCGGGCTGCGCGTGCTGGTCGGCCTCGATGGCTCCCCCGACTCCGAACGCGCGCTGGCGGCCACCGTCGAGATGTTCGGGCCGCACTGCGCACTGCTGGTGTTGGCCCAGGTCGTGCACTTCGAAGCGGCCGAATTCGCCGGCCGGACCGAACTCGCCGAAGCATCGCAGCGACTGGCCCGTCTGGCCGCAGGTGCCGAGATCTCGGGCGCCGTTCACACCGAGGTGCTCACCGGCGCACCCGCTGCGAGCCTGCTCGGTGCCGCCGATCAGCATGAGGTGGACATGCTGGTGGTCGGACGGCGAGGCCGCGGCCTCACTGCCCGCGTATTGGGCAGTGTCTCCGCCGATATCGTGCAGCGCTCGTCGGTGCCGGTGCTCGTCATCGAACCCGCCGGCGACCGGAAACGGTCGTCGAAGTCGCGGGACTTGCGCCACCGGTCACTTCCTGGCGGCACGCCGGTGCCGACCGAATGACAGCGCAGCGATCGATCGCGCCGGCCTCACACCACGGACTGTCGGTCCACGAGGTGATCCTGCTGCTCGAAACCGACCCCCGTCGCGGGCTCAGCAGCCATCAGGCCCGAGAACGCCTCGAGCGGTTCGGGCCCAATGCCATTCCCACGACCGCCGGGGCGGGACTGCTGATCCGCATCCTGCGCCAGTTCCACCACCCGCTCATCTACGTGCTCCTCGCCGCCGGGGCCGTCACCGCCGGCCTGCAGGAGTATGTCGATTCAGCGGTCATTTTCGGCGTGGTCATCGTCAACGCCATCGTCGGCTTCATCCAGGAGTCCAGGGCGGAGACCGCGCTGCAGAGCCTGCGCGCGATGGTGCACACCGAGGCCACGGTGAAACGCGATGGTCGCAACCACACAGTCAACTCCGACGAACTCGTACCAGGGGATCTGGTGTTGATCGAGGCCGGCGACAAAGTGCCCGCGGATATTCGGCTGATTCGGCAGAATGAATTGCAGGTCGACGAATCGGCGCTGACCGGAGAGTCGGTACCGATCGCCAAGGATGAGGTGGTCGTCCTTCCCGAGCTGACTCCGGTCGCGGATCGGCGCAACATGACCTACTCGGGGACTCTGGCCACCGCGGGTAACGGCGCCGGAATCGTGGTCGCCACCGGTACGGAGACCGAGATCGGCGAGATCCATCGACTCGTCGGCTCTGCCGAGATGCTCGCCACGCCACTGACCTCGAAGCTGGCCGGGTTCAGCAGGGTCCTGACCGTCGGAATCCTGGGGCTGGCGGCATTGACGTTCGCGATCGGCTTGCTACGCAAGCAAGATGCCGTGGAGACCTTCACCGCAGCCATCGCGCTTGCGGTCGCGGCGATTCCCGAGGGGCTTCCTGCCGCTGTGACGATCACCCTGGCCATCGGGGTTGCACGAATGGCCAAGCGCAGGGCGGTAATTCGGCGATTGCCTGCCGTGGAGACCCTCGGCAGCACGACAGTGATCTGCTCCGATAAGACCGGCACTCTCACCGAGAACCAGATGACGGTGCGCGAAGTCTGGACACCCGAAGACTCGGTGCAAGCGACCGGGTCCGGCTATGCGCCCGACGGTGCGCTGTTGGGGCGAGACGGCCACCCGGTATCGGTCGAGTCGAACGCCGCGCTGCGCTGGACGCTGCTGTGCGGGGCGGCATGCAACGATGCCGAGTTGATCCACGACGGACAAGGGTGGGGCGTCGTGGGCGATCCGACCGAAGCGGCCATGCTTGTCGTCGCCGCGAAAGTCGGTCTGACACCGAATCATCTCGGCGAGATCTACCCGAGGGTGGCGACGATCCCATTCAGCTCCGAGCGCCAGTTCATGGCCACCCTGCACAGCTCCGAACCCGACGGTGATGTCGTGCTGGTCAAGGGTGCGGTTGAACGGTTGCTCCAGCTGTGCAGCAGTGAGATGAGCGCCGACGGCTCGCCGCGCCCCATCGATCGCCCCGCCGTACTGCAGGCTGTCGAAGGGCTCTCCGCCAAGGGCCTGCGGGTGCTGGCCACCGGAGTGAGCACGACCGTGGACCGAGCGGCGTTCCGCGAAGCAACGTTGCCCCCAGCGGTGACGCTGACAGGCCTACAAGCCATGCTGGACCCGCCCCGGGTGGCCGCGGCACAGGCAGTGGCCGCATGTCACTCCGCGGGGATCGCGGTCAAGATGATCACCGGCGATCACGCGGGCACGGCAAGCGCGATCGCCGCCACCGTCGGGGTGCTGGATCGCAGCCGGCCTCCCGGCGAGGCGATTCTGACCGGCGCCGAACTGGCGGCGTTGCCACCCGAAATCTTCGCCGAGGCCGTCGAACGGGCCACCGTGTTCGCCCGCGTGTCGCCGGAGCAGAAGCTGCGCTTGGTGGAGGCATTGCAGGACCGCAAACATGTTGTCGCGATGACCGGAGACGGCGTCAACGATGCACCGGCGCTGCGGCAGGCCAACATCGGGGTTGCGATGGGCCGAAGCGGCACCGAGGTTGCCAAGGATGCAGCAGACATGGTGCTCATCGACGACGATTTCGCCACCATCGAAGCCGCCGTCGAGGAGGGCCGCGGCGTTTTCGACAACCTCACGAAGTTCATCACCTGGACGTTGCCCACCAACATCGGTGAGGGACTGGTGATCCTGGTGGCGATCGCCCTGGGAACCGCGCTGCCGATCCTGCCCACCCAGATCCTGTGGATAAACATGACCACTGCTGTCGCCCTCGGTCTCATGCTTGCCTTCGAACCCAAAGAGGCCGGCATCATGACCCGTCCGCCGCGGGACCCGAGCCAGCCCCTGCTCACCCGAGCATTGGTCGGACGAATTCTGCTGGTCTCGGCACTGCTGGTGATGGCCACTTGGTGGCTGTTCGAATGGGAACTCGCCGCCGGCGCCACGCTGCCCGAGGCCCGCACCGCTGCGCTGAACCTTTTCGTCGTGGTGGAGGCGTTCTACCTGTTCAGCTGCCGCTCACTGGCCCACTCGGCGTGGCGCATCGGACTGTTCAGCAATCGTTGGCTCACCGTCGGCGTCGCGGCGCAGGCCGTGGCGCAACTCGCGATCACCTACCTGCCCGCCATGAACACGTTGTTCCAGACGGCGCCGCTGGGAGCCGATGTCTGGCTGCGCATCCTGGGAATCGCCATCGTGATGAGCCTCGCCGTCGCGGCTGAGAAGTGGCTGAGGTCCCGCAGTAGGATCGTTCGAACGGAGTAGGGGAATCATGGATGTCGATGCAGCAGCGTCCCTGGCCGCGCTGACCGCGGGCGACTCGGCGCAACGAGTGAACGTGGCCCCTTCACGACGTGCGTCTGAACACGGCGTCCGGCCGCCGGCTGCACCGGTCCACTGCTGACCGTGGACCTGCACCCGTTTCCCACCATTGCCCTGATCCTCGCCCTCGCCACCGTGGCCGGATTGCTGGCCAACAAACTGCGCCAGCCGCTGATCGTGGCGTTCATCCTGGTGGGCGTCGCGGTCGGACCGGTCGGCACCGACTGGGTTTCCGCGGATACCACGATGGAGTTGCTGGCCCGGCTGGGGCTCGCGATCTTGCTGTTCCTGGTGGGGCTGAGGCTCGATCTGCACATGATCCGCAGCACCGGACCGGTGGCGGTGGTGACCGGTCTGGGCCAGGTCGTCTGCACGGCCCTGCTGGGCTACCTGATGGCCCTCGCACTGGATCTCAGTGGCATCACCGCGCTGTACGTCGCGGCGGCGCTGACCTTCTCCTCGACGATCGTCATCGTCAAACTGCTGTCCGACAAGCGCGAACTCGACCAGCTGCACGGGCGGATCACCCTGGGCATCCTCATCGTGCAGGACATCGTCGTGGTGCTGGTGATGATCGCGCTGACCGCGTACGGCCAAGGATCCTCCGGGGGCGTGGGCAGCGGCATCGTGGTGGCGGCGCTGAAGGGCCTGGGCCTACTGGCGGCGATCTGGGCGTTGACCCGCTGGGTGATGCCGTGGCTGATGCCGCACGTCGCCAGGTCACAGGAACTGCTGGTCCTATTCGGCGTCGCCTACGCGGTCTCGGTGGCCGCCTTCAGCGAGTGGCTGGGATTCAGTTCCGAAGTCGGGGCGTTCCTCGCCGGGGTGTCGCTGGCCAGCACACAGTTTCGCGACGCCCTGGGCGCGCGGTTGGTCAGCCTGCGCGACTTTCTGCTGTTGTTCTTCTTCCTCAATCTGGGGGCCGGGCTGGACTTCACCGAGGCGGCCGGCCAGATCGTCGCCGCGATCATCCTCTCGGTGTTCGTGCTGATCGCCAAGCCGATGATCGTCATCGCGATCATGACGGTGATGCGATATCCGGTCCGGGTCGGTTTTGCCGTCGGGCTGCCGCTGGCGCAGATCTCGGAGTTCTCGCTGATTCTCGCCACACTGGGTGTGACGCTGGGGCATATCAGCGGCGCCACCCTCAGTTTGATCACCGTCGTCGGCCTGATCACCATCGCGGCGTCGACCTACCTGACGACGTACGCCGAACCGATCTTCGGTCGGTGCCGCCGGTGGCTCACCATCCTGGAGCGCGCGCAGCCGCGGGAACCGGAGCCCACCGATGCCGGCGATGACTTCGATGTGATCCTGTTCGGTCTGGGCCGGTTCGGAAGCCATCTCGCCGAACGCCTGTCCGCCGCGGGCCACCGTGTGCTGGGAGTCGACTTCGACGTGCACGGGGTGCGCACCCATCGCCGCAAGGGTGTGTCGATGACCTTCGGCAGCGCCGAGGACCTCGACCTGCTCGAGACTCTTCCGCTGGAACGCGCCAAGTACGTCGTCAGTGCCATCCCGGTCCTGCAGACCAACCTCGCACTGCTGCACGGGCTTCGCGAGCACCAGTTCGCCGGGATCATCGCCTTGACCGCGCACACCCGCCACGATGCCGAGCAGCTGCGCGCCAGCGGGGTCGACATCGTTCTCGAGCCATTCGCCTCGGCGGCCCACACGACGTCGGAGACCTTGCACGATCAGCTCGCCGCCGAGCAGCACGAGTCCGACGACCACGACGGCTGAGCACCGAGTCGGGCTCAGCTCACTGCGGCCGGACCACCGTCACCGGGACGTCGACCGACTGGGCCACCGTGGAACTCACCGAACCCAGCAGCATCCCGGAGAACCCGCCCCGCCCGTGGCTGCCCACGACGACGAGCTGCGCGAAGCGTGACCGTTCGATCAACCGCCGGCCGGGCTGGTCGAATTCCACGTGCCGCCGCACCCGCACATCGGGAAACTGCTCCTGCCAGCCCGCCAGCCGCTCGGCGAGGGTCTGCTCCGCCTGTTGTTCGATATCTGGCCAGCCGCCGCCGGGCAGCGCCCAGCCGCTGCGGTCACTCCAGACGTGCAGTGCCTCCAATTCCACGCCCCGCCGTGACGCCTCCTCGAAGGCGAACGCGGTGGCCGCCTCCGATGCCGGGGAGCCGTCCACGCCCACCAGCACCGACGCGGTGGCATCCGGCAACACGCCCATGTGACTGTGCACCACGGTGACGGGGCAGTGTGCGTGACGGATCAACCCCGCGCTCACCGATCCCAATTTCAGTCGGGCGAACCCGCCCGTCCCTCGGCTGCCGACCACCACCATTCGCGCGGTCGAGGACGCATCGATGAGGGCACTGAGTGCGCCGTCGCCGATCACCTCCGTGTGCACGTCGGGGGGATCGCCGTCCCCGGTGTCGGCGAGCACCGCCTGACGCGCGTAGTTCAACGTGTCCTCGGCGTTGTCCCGTTCGCAGGAGGCCGCCAACTCGTCCGCCGGAGCCAGCGGCCAGGTCACCACGGACGGCCGCACGGCGTACATCAGCTGCAGGGGCGCGCCACACAGTCGGGCCTCGGCAGCGGCCCACCGCACGGCCGCGCCGGCCTGCTGGGATCCGTCGACACCGACGATGATCCCGCCGCTCCGCTGATCGCTCATCTGGTCCTCCGGTTCGATGACGGTGACGGGGTGTGCACGATTGGCCCGTGGGATCAGCCGAGCACGGGGTCTTCGGCGGCGAGCCAGTTCGCCGGTGCGCCGGCGAACTGGAAGCGCCGACCGGTCACGCTGCGCGGCCGGATCCGGACGAAATGCTGCTTCTCCGAAGCGGTCCACGGAACCAACGCGGCGCGTTCGGCCTCGGCGATCTCGTCGTCGCTGCGCAGCAGGCGTGCCACACCCGCGACGATCACGCTCCAGCCCTGCTCCCGGTTGTAGCCATCGGCTTCGAAGAGCACGTGGTTGTTGATCGCTGAGCTGACCAGTTTGGTGCCCGAGGCGGTGCGGAACAGGATGGTCCGGTCCTGCACCGCGAAGTTCACCGGGAAGATCCCGGGGTGACCGTCGACGGTGGTGACGAGCCGTCCGAGTGCGGTGCCGGACAACAGATCCCAGCACTGCGTGACGGACAGGATGGACATGGTTCGGGCGTCATCGGTCATGTAGCGACGGTAGGCGGCAGACGCCGTCGGGGGCTGCGGCCCAAAGTCCTCGGTTGCGGGTACCAAGGGCACCCGCTACCCGGCGGGGGTGAGTACCGCAAGATCCCCGTCGTAGCGCCGGTACAGCACGCTGGCACGCCCTTCGGCGGCGTCGATGTAGAACAGGAACGGCAACTTCATCAGGTCCATGCGTTCGACGGCGGCCTCCTGTCGAAGGCAGGGCACCCGGTGCGGACTGATCGTGATCGGCCGTTCGTACGGCGCCAACGCGTCGGCCAGGGCCGGGTCGACCAGCGCCAGGCGGATATCCGTTGCACCGCTTCGATAGACCACTGCCGCTGCACCGGTGGCGATTTCGTTGAACAGATGGAAGTCGTAGTCGAGCAGTTCCATCTCGCGGATCGCGTCATCGACGGTGCACGGTGCCATCGCGAATGTCTTGCGGCGGCTGATCGACGGTGCGCCGTCGGTGTCGGGATGCCGGCTTGCCCGTATCGGTTCGGCGGCATCACGCCAGGGCGGGGCCACGTCCGGGCCTCGGTGCGGCTCCCAGAGCGCGACGACGCGTTCGATCGCGCGGCGCAGCCGCGCCTCCAGCTGGTCGATGGCTTCATGGGCGTGCCCGGCCTCGACCTGGGCACGTACCGGGCGGCCGCGGACAGTCAGATTGGCCTGTGCGAGCACCGTGTTCGCGACGGCGGGATTGTGCCGACGCGTCAGCCTCACCCGGACGTGCGATATCGGGTGGCGCGTCAGACGGGTCAAGCCGCCGATCTTGGTGCGCGCATACTCTGCGGCGCCGGGAAAGTCGCCGTCAATCGTCATGTCGACGGGGGCAGGGGCACTGATCGGTTCGACATTGCTCATATCTCTGGGTACCCCGCGGGCCGTGGCCGCGGTTAGGGCCGAAAGTCATCGGTGGGCGGTGTTGTCGAACGGCCTTCGACGGCGGGACTTCGGACTCTGGGACCACGTTGCCGGCACTGCTGGGATATCGGTGCGGACACCATCGCGTGCCCGCGCCGGAGAGGAGCACATCGTGAACCCCCGCACTGTCCAGCACCGGCAACACCCCGTCGTGGCCGACATCATGGCCGCGATCGGCATCGGTGCGCTCTACCTGGCCCATGTGCGCCCGCGCATGTACGGCTGGGGGGCTCGCGCAGACGAGCTGTGCGGCACCCTGCCGGGCGACGAGTTGGTCGTTGCCGGGGTGCCGCGCACCACCCGGGCGGTCACCATCCACGCGGCGCCGCACCAGGTCTGGCCGTGGCTGGCCCAGATCGGGGAGGATCGCGGTGGGTTCTACAGCTATGACCTGCTGGAACGGGCGGTCGGGGCCGATGTGCACAACGCCGACGTCATCCACCCGCAGTGGCAGCGGCTCGGGGTCGGCGACACGATCTGGCTGGCCCGCCGATACGGTCGGGCCGCACGGCAGCTGGTGGCCGCCGTGCAACCGGCCTCGCACCTGGTGTTGGTGTCGGCAGCCGACTATGCGCGGTTACAGCGCGGGCAACGGGCCGCCGGCGCCTGGGCGTTCGTCCTGCGCCCCGAGGGTGCCGGGGCGCGCCTGCTGGCCCGCGGCAGCGGCGGTGCCGTCGGCCACGTCTGGTTCGATGTGCCCCACTTCGTGATGGAAACCAAGATGCTGCGCGGTATCGCTCGCCGGGTGCACCTCCAGCAGCGCCGGGCGGCTGCGGGAGCCCGGACGTGAGGCAGCGGCGCCGACGTCGCCAGCACCGGACCAGCGCAGACCGCGGCAACGGCGGGCTGGCCCTGATATCCGCTGGACCAGCGGCGCATACTTGTATGCGATGCCCGGATCCGAGAACCAACCCCGTTTACCCGCAATCCTGACGGTCGACGACGACCCGGCCGTCTCGCGTGCGGTCGCCCGCGATCTGCGCCGCCACTACGGCGAGCGCTACCGCATCATCCGCGCCGAATCCGGCGCGGATGCCATCGACGCACTCAAGGAACTGAAACTGCGCGGTGACACCGTCGCCGTCTTCGTGGCCGACTACCGGATGCCCGGGATGAGCGGTATCGAATTCCTCGAACGCGCGATGGACTTCTTCCCGCTCGCCCGGCGGGTGCTGTTGACGGCGTACGCCGACACCCACGCCGCCATCGACGCGATCAACGTCGTCGACCTGGACCATTACCTGCTCAAGCCCTGGGACCCGCCGCAGGAGAAGTTGTACCCCGTCATCGACGGGCTGCTGGAGGAGTGGCGGGCCGTCGGTGACCGCGGTATGCCGTACACGAAGGTGATCGGTCATCGGTACAGCGACCGGTCCTGGGAGGTTCGCCAGTTCCTGGCGCGCAACGAGTACTCGTTCCGCTCGGTGAACGCCGAGGAACCCAAGGGGCAGCAGCTGCTGGAGGCCGCCGGCCTGGACGGCACCCGACTGCCGGTGGTCATCACCGAGAAGGGCGAGACGCTCGTCGAACCGACCGACGCCGAGCTGGCCACCCTGCTGGGCCTGTCGACGAGTCCGTCGCTGGAGATGTACGACCTCGCCGTGATCGGCGGCGGTCCCGCCGGACTGGCCGCCGCGGTGTACGGCGCCTCCGAGGGCCTCAAGACGGTGCTGATCGAGAAGTCCTCGACCGGTGGTCAAGCCGGGCGCAGCTCGAAGATCGAGAACTACCTGGGCTTCCCGACCGGCATCTCGGGCGCGGAGTTGACCACCTCGGCCCGGCGGCAGGCCGAGAAGTTCGGCGCCGAGGTGATCACCACCCAGGAGGCGGGTCGCCTCGAGGTCAACGGCATCGGCGCGGCGCACTCGCTGCGCCTCAATGAGTCGCAGACCATCGGCGCCCGCGCGGTGATCCTGGCCACCGGTGTGGAGTACCGCCAACTGCAGATCACCGGATGCTGGGAGAACCCCGATGACCCGGAATGCAATTACATCGGCCGCGGCGTCTATTACGGGGCGTCGGTCTCGGACAACACCGAGTGCGCCGGCGAGGACGTCTACATCGTGGGCGGCGCCAACTCGGCGGGTCAGGCCGCGATGTACATGTCCGAGACGGCCAAGTCGGTGACCATGCTGATCCGCGGCCCGTCGCTGGAGGCCGGCATGTCGCAGTACCTGGTGGACCGGATCACCAAGACGGCCAATATCACCGTCCGGACCTGCACCGAGGTCGTCGACACCGTCGCGACCGAGGGCCGACTGTCCGGTCTGGTCCTGCTCGACAAACGCACCGGCGAACGGGAAACGGTCGTCAGCGACCGGATGTGTTGTTTCATCGGGGCCACGCCGCGCACGGATTGGCTGGAGGAAGCGGGAATAGCCCGCGACGATCACGGCTTCATCTTGTCGGGGCCCGATCTGCGCGACAAGGTGGGCTGGACGCTGGACCGTCCACCGCATCACCTCGAGACCAGCGTCCCGGGGGTGTTCGTCGCCGGCGACGTGCGATCGGAATCCGCCAAGCGGGTGGCCGCCGCGGTCGGTGAGGGCTCGATGGCAGTGATGTTGGTGCACCGGTATCTGGCGGAAGCCTGAGAGGACGAGAGAGCATGGGCTCACAGCACGGTGACGAGTGTGTGCGCGATGAGCTGCGCACGCTGTTCCTCTTCGAGCACCTCTCCGATGAGCAGTTGGACATCCTCTGCGAGGCCGGCCATATCGAGACGTTCCCGCCGGGGCCGATCGTGGTGGAGGGTGAACGGGCCACCTGCTTCTACGTGTTGATCGACGGTGAGCTGGTCATGTCGAAACGCTCCGGCGGCGTCGACATCCAGACCAACCGGACCTCCCAACGCGGGGTGTACTTCGGTGCGTGGTCGGCCTATATCCCCGGCGAGGAGCAGCTTTATCAGGCCTCGGTACGGCTGGTCGCCGAGTCGCGGATCTTCGTGCTGGCGGCCGACACCTTCGCCGAGTTCATGCGCACCCAGTTCCCGATGGCGGTGCACCTGATGGAGGGCCAGCTGGTCGGCGGGCGGCGACAGAGTCAGATCATCGGGCAGCGGGAGAAGCTGCTGGCCTTGGGCACCATCACCGCCGGGCTCACCCATCAGCTCAACAATCCGGCTGCGGCGACCGCACGCGCGGTCGCCGACCTACGCGAGAGCGTCGGGCATATGCGCAACAAGCTGGCCATGGTGGCCGAGGCGAAGTTCACCCCCGAAGCGTTGCGCGTCCTGGTCAACATGCAGGATCAGGTCGCCGAGCAGGTCGCCAAGAACAAGGGGATGGAACTGTCGGCGCTGGAGGCCTCCGACCGCGAGGACGAACTCGGCGACTGGCTGGAAGATCACAACATCAACGGTGCCTGGGACTACGCGCCGACGTTCGTCGAGGCCGGCCTGGACACCGCGTGGCTGGAGCAGGTGGCCGCCGTCATCGAGGATTCCGATTGCACCGCCTCGCTGCAGGGCGCGATCGGGTGGTTGAAGTACACCATCGACAACGAGCTGCGGATGAACGAGATCGCCGAGGCCAGTAAACGGATCTCGGCTCTGCTCGCCGGCGCCAAACAGTATTCGCAAATGGACCGCGGTAGCTACGGCAGTGCCGATGTACACGAATTGTTGCGCAGCACCATCATGATGTTCGGTGACAAGATCGGTGGCCCCGGCAAGGGTAAGCCGGTGTCGATCGTCAAGGATCTGGACAAGTCGCTGCCCGAATTGCAGTGCTATCCAGGCGATCTCAACCAGGTGTGGACCAACATCATCGACAACGCGATTCAGGCGATGGACGGGCACGGCACGTTGACGATTCGCACCGCGCGGGAGAACGAGCAGATGATCCGGGTGGAGATCTGTGATGACGGCCCGGGCATCCCGGAGGATGTCATCGAGCGCATCTTCACCCCGTTCTTCACCACCAAGCCGTTCGGGGAAGGCACCGGCCTCGGCCTGGACCTGGCCTGGCGCATCGTGGTCGAAAAGCACGGCGGAAACATCTCGGTGCAGAGCACACCCGGCGACACCCGGTTCGCCGTCTGCCTTCCGCTGGTGGCGCCGGCTCCGCTGACCCCCACGCCGGGTGAACTCGCCGCCGCCGGCACCGAATAGCGTGCCATCACCGTGCGCGGATCGGAATGCGTGCGGCGGCCGCGGCGGTTGACCGGGGTATGACGAAACCAGATCTGGGCCGCTTCGGCGTATTCGGTCACTACAACCAGTGGCAGCAGCTCTCGCGTGCGCAACTGCGCGATATCGAGGAACTCGGATACGGCGCCATCTGGGCCGGGGGCTCGCCGCCGGCCGAGCTCGAGTGGGTCGACCCGATCCTGGCCGCGACCGATTCCCTGCACCTGGCGACCGGCATCGTCAACATCTGGACCGCCCCCGCCGGACCGACCGCGGAGTCCTTCCACCGCATCGACAAGCAGTTCCCGGGCCGCTTCCTGCTCGGCATCGGCGTGGGCCATCCCGAGGCGCACACCGAATACAAGAAGCCCTACGACGCGCTCAACGACTATCTCGACGAGCTGGATCAGCACGGTGTACCCAAGGACCGCATCGTGGTCGCCGCGCTCGGCCCGCAGGTGCTCAAACTCGCGGCCCGGCGCAGCGCCGGCGCCCACCCGTATCTGACCACCCCCGAACACACCCGGGCCGCCCGCGAGCTCATCGGACCCGACGCCTTCCTCGCCCCGGAACACAAGGTGGTTCTCACCACCGACGCCGAGCGGGCACGCCAGGTGGGCCGCAACGCGCTGGAGATCTACCTGAACCTGGCCAACTACCTCAACAACTGGCGCCGGCTCGGTTTCACCGAGGCCGATGTGGCCAAACCGGGTGGCGATGCGCTGGTCGACGCCGTCGTGGCGCATGGCAGCACCGAGGCGATCGCCACGCGGCTGCACGAGCATCTCGCCGCCGGCGCCGACCACGTTCCGGTTCAGGTATTGACGGGTACTGACAAGCTGGTACCTGCGCTCGCAGAACTGGCCGGACCGCTCGGCCTGCAGTGACCGGGATCCGTACGCCCACCGGAATTGAGGACAACACATGACCGACGCTGTCACGCTGAAACCCGACTTCGGCCGCTACGGAGTCTGGACGTTCGGCGTTCCCAAACCCGAGCAGGCCGCCGAGATCGAGCGGCTCGGCTACGGTGCGATATGGATCGGCGGGTCACCGAAGGGTGATCTGTCCTACGTCGAACCGCTGTTGGAGGCCACCGAAACGCTGCAGGTGGCCACCGGCATCGTCAACGTGTGGACGGCCGACGCCGAGGAGGTCGCCGAGGCCTATCACCGGGTGGAGAAGGCGTTTCCGGGCCGGTTCCTGCTCGGGATCGGCATCGGGCATCCCGAGCACACCGAGGAGTACCGCAAGCCCTATGACGTGTTGGTCGAATATCTCGATGCCCTCGACGCGCAGAAGGTACCGACCAGCCGCCGGGTGGTCGCCGCGCTCGGACCCAAGGTGCTCAAGCTGGCGGCCGCCCGCAGTGCCGGCGCCCACCCGTACCTGACCACGCCGCAGCACACCGGTCAGGCCCACAACCTGATCGGCAACACCGTCTTCCTGGCTCCGGAGCACAAGGTGGTGCTCGGTACCGATGCCGACGAGGCCCGTGAGGTCGGACGCGGCGCGGTCGACTTCTACCTGAATCTGAGCAACTACCTGAACAATTGGCGCCGGCTCGGATTCACCGAGGACGATATCGCCAAACCCGGCAGCGACCGGCTCATCGATGCGGTGGTCGCCCACGGTGACGCCGACGCCGTCGCGGCACGCCTGCGCCAGCATCTGGACGCCGGCGCGGATCACGTGGCCATCCAGGTGTTGGGCGGGTGGGACAAGCTCGTCCCGACGCTGACCGAACTGGCGGGTCCGCTGGGTCTGCGGGGGTAGCCCGTCTAGGGTTTCACCCATGCGGCTGCTGGTGACCGGTGGCGCCGGGTTCATCGGCGCGAACTTCGTGCATCTGACCCTGGGTGCGGACCCGGACACCGAGGTGACGGTCTTGGACGCGCTGACCTATGCGGGTAGCCGGGAATCGCTGGCCCCGGTGGCTCACCAAATCCGGCTCGTCGAGGGCGATATCGCCGACGGCGACCTGGTGGATGCGCTGGTGGCCGACACGGACGCGGTCGTGCACTTCGCGGCCGAGACGCATGTCGACAACGGGTTGGCCGACCCCGCCCCGTTCGTGCACACCAACGTCGTGGGCACCTTCACGGTGTTGGAGGCGGTGCGCCGGCACGGGGTGCGGTTGCATCACGTGTCGACCGACGAGGTGTACGGCGACCTCGAACTGGGCGACCCGGCGCGGTTCACCGAATCCACGCCCTACAACCCGTCCAGCCCGTACTCGTCGACCAAGGCGTCGGCCGATCTGCTGGTGCGGGCCTGGGTGCGGTCCTATGGCATCCGCGCCACGATCTCGAACTGCTCCAACAACTATGGGCCCTACCAGCATGTGGAGAAGTTCATCCCGCGTCAGATCACCAACCTGCTGACCGGCCGGCGGGCCAAGCTGTACGGCAGCGGCGCCAACGTGCGGGACTGGATCCATGTCGACGATCACAACGCGGCGGTGTGGCGGATCCTGCGCGACGGCGAGATCGGCCGCACCTTTCTGATCGGCGCCGACGGCGAACGCGACAACCTGTCGGTGCTGCGCATCCTGCTCACCCTGCTCGACCGCGATCCCGACGATTTCGACCACGTCCCCGATCGTGCCGGCCATGATCTGCGCTACGCGATCGACGCGTCGGCGCTGCGCAGCGAACTGGGCTGGACTCCGCAGCACACCGATTTCGAGGCGGGCCTGCGGACCACCGTCGACTGGTACCGCGCCAATGAATCATGGTGGGGCCCTTTGAAGGCCGATGTCGAAGCCCGCTACGCGGAGGGTGGTCGGTGATCACCAGGGAGCTCGCGGTGCCCGGCGCTTGGGAGATCACCCCAGCCGTGCATGCCGACGAGCGGGGGCTGTTCTTCGAGTGGTTCACCGACCCCGGGTTCACCGCGATGACCGGACACCGCTTCGGCATGGCTCAGGCCAATTGTTCGGTGTCGGCCGCCGGAGTGCTGCGCGGCGTGCACTTCTCGGAACTGCCGCCGAGTCAGGCTAAGTACGTGACGTGTGTCCGCGGCGCGGTGTATGACGTGGTGCTCGACATCCGGGTGGGCTCGCCCACCTTCGGGCACTGGGACGCGGTCCGCCTGGACGAGCGCAACCGCAAGTCGGTCTACCTGTCCGAGGGCCTGGGCCATGCCTTCCTTGCCCTGGAGGATGATTCGACGGTGATGTACCTGTGCTCGGCGGGTTACGCTCCGCAGCGCGAGCACACCATCCGGGCCACCGAACTGGGCATCGACTGGCCCACCGAGCGGCCGCTGATCCTGTCCGAGCGCGATGCCGCCGCGCCCACGCTGGACGAGGTGGCCGCCGCGGGGCTGCTGCCGAGCTGGGCGGACACCCGCACGTTCGTCGAACGGTTGCGCACCCGCCTGCCGTGACCCTCGGCAGGCTCAGGTATTCCTGGCCAAGAAACGACGGAACAGCGGTACGGCGATCGCGAGGTTGTAGATCGCACCGGCGAGCAGATAGGGCCACCAGGTGCCGTGCTCGCCGGCGACCCAGAAGGCCTTGGCCGCCCAAAACGGTGGTAACACGCCGAAGGCGAGATCCCACGGCGCATCGACGAACCAGGGCAGGCATGGCAGGCCCGCGATCAGCATGCCCAGCGCGCGCACCATCGCGATACCTTGGATCTTGTTGCCCGCCACCGCGATGATGAGCAGCAGGGTCACCACCGCCGACAGACCGGCGAGCAGGCCGATCGGCACCAGTGCCGCCGTCAGTCCCGGCTCCAGGATCCCGCTGAACGACAGCGTGGTGATCACGTAGACGGCCGTGACCACCACCACCGTGCCCGCGCGATATCCGAAGAAGGTCGACAGCGCTACCGGTGTCACCCGCAGCGCACTCAGGGTGCCCGCGTCCACTTCGTCGAGCACCAGGAAGGCCGCCAAGCCGCCGGCGATGATGATGCTGGTGAGCAGCAGAAAGCCGGTGAGCACCAACGGGTAGTAGGGCCGCAGGTCGAATGCGTAACGCGCGGAGAGCATCTCGGTGACCATTGGGGTCAGCATCGCGACGGCGGTGGTCCAGATCACCGGCGCAACCACCAGCATCACCAGCAGCGGATCGCGGTAGGTGCCGCGAAGATCGTTGCGGCCGAAGGCAAGCAACGCACGAGCGGACGCCGCGGTCACAGTGCACCCGCCTTCGTCGTCACGTAGCGATCGAAGAGCACCCGAGCAGCCTTGGCCAGCGCCGCCAGCCAGAGCGCGGGATAGACCACCGCGTAGACCAGTTGCCACCCGGCGGGGTCCACCTGGCCGAAAGCCACCCCGAACAACAACATCGGGCCTTGGATCGGGAACACGTAGAGCACCGGGTGCGGCCACAGACCCGAGTAGTGGACCATCGGCGGCACCAGCATGATCGACAACGGGATGGTGGCGGCCAGGAACCAGTCGGTGACCGACGCGAACGGCAACGAGCTGATGAAGCCGACGAGCAGCATCACCAACGTCCCGAGCAGCACCCCGATGACCAGGGGCAGCGGGCGGTAATCGAGTCCGTGCGCGGCCGTCACGACGATCACCCCCACCAATAGCGAGATCGCGGCCAAGACAGCCAGTTTGGCTGTCAGATACTCCCAGAATCGCAACGGTGTGGAGATGAGTGCGCCCAGCGTGCGTTCGGTCTTGTCGTAGAACACCGCGGCGCCGATGAAGAAGAATCCGATGATGGCGATATCACCGGCCAGCACATAGGGCTCGGCGACGGCCCGCAAGCGGTGCGGCATCGGCAGCAGTACGGCCAGCCAGATGAGTCCGGAGAAGATGGCGGCGTGCAGGAATTTCTGCCGCCACTGCAACAACACTTCCAGTCGGGTGGCCGATACCAGCCGATTCATGACAGCCGCCGTCCGGTCACCTCGACGAAAACGTCGTCGAGGCTGGCTTCGCGGCTGTGGATGGTCTCGACGTGGCAGTCGCGCAACACGGCGTGGAATCGGGGATCGTCGGCCAAACCGTCCAGCCCGAATTCGGCCGATTCGAGCGCATCGCCCGCTCGGTACTGCACCCGGACCCGGCGCTGACTGCGCGCGATCTTGAGCTCCGCCGGCGCGTCGAGGGCGGCGATCCGGCCGTCGACGACGAACGCCACCCGATCACACAGCTCGTCGGCCGTTGCCATGTCATGGGTGGTGAGAAAGATCGTCCGCCCGTGTTCGGCCAATCCGAGGATGATGTCCTTGACCTTGCGTGCGCTGACCGGATCCAGCCCGGAGGTGGGCTCGTCGAGGAACAGTAGCTCGGGATCGTGGATCAGGGACCGGGCGAAGGTCAGTCGCATCTGCATTCCCTTGGAGTACGCGCCGACCCGGACCTTGGCGGCGTCGGCAAGATCGACCGAGTCGAGCAATTCCATGGGGTCGAGGGTGGGTCCGTCGTACAAGGAGGCAAAGAACCGCAGGTTCTCCAGCCCGGTGAGCTTGTGATAGTGGTTGGGCAGCTCGAAGGACACGCCGACGCGCTGGTAGTAGTCCGATCCCCACTCCTGAGGGTCCTTGCCCCATACGGTGGCCTGGCCGCCGTGGCCCCGGAGCAGCCCGATGAGCAGCTTCTGCGTCGTCGACTTGCCGGCGCCGCTCGGGCCGAGCAGCCCGAAGATCTCGCCGTTTCGTACGGTGAAATCCATACCGCGGATCGCGGGGTGGGCCGCCTTGGGGTAGCTGAATGTCAGGTCGTGGACACGGATGACGTCCGGGGTGTTTGCTGTTTCGGTTCGCATCGGCGCGCAGTCGTCTTTCGGTCTGGCGCCCCGGCGGCGGCCGACGGGGCGCAGTTGAGTTACATTTCCGACCAGACTTCCCGGAGCACCGGAAACCACCGTACTAAACTTTCAGTAATCTTTGAAGAGCATTGGTGGCGAGGAGGTTCCCGGTGTCGTCAGCGCGCGAGTTGCAGGATTGCGCCGAGCGGCTGGCCATGGTGCTCGCCGGGCTCGGGTTGCAGCGCATGACCGCGCGGGTGCTCGCGGCGCTGCTGTTCACCGAACAGTCGAGCATGACGATGTCCGAGCTCGCCGACGTGCTGCACGCGAGTGCGGGATCCATCTCCGGCGCACTCAAGACGCTCACGTCGGTGGGGTTGGCCGAACGGGTTCCGGCCCCGGCCAGCCGGCGCGATCATTTCCGGCTGCGCGACAATGCTTGGGCCACCCTGTTCACCAACCAGAACGCGACCATTGCGGCGATGCAGTCCGCGGCCGCCGCCGGGATCACCGTGGCCGGCGAGGGCAGCCCGACACGTGAACGGCTCAACCAGATGCGTGACTTCTACGCCTTCCTGATGGACGAGATCCCGGCGGTGTTGGCGCGCTGGGAGCGCCGCCACGAGCTCTAGACATCGTGCGCACCGGCACCGTCTCGATTCGCCGGGTCGGGTAACAGGCCCACCTGCCGGTAGACCTGCCGAAGGTAGCGACGCATCTCGTCGGCATCGGGCGGATTGGGTTGCAGCACACGGTAGGTGATCGCACCCACGATCATGTCGATGGTCACCTCCAGATCCGTGTCGGCGGGGACGGTGCCCTCCTGCTGCGCTCGCTCGAGCAGGAGGGTGGCCAGCCGGCGGCGCGGCAGGATGTAGCGCTGCCAGTAGCGCGCCATCAACTCCGGATGGCTGACGGCCGACCCGAAGACCCTGGCGACCAACGCCCGGTATCGGTGGGTGGACGTGGCGGCGGCCGCCGGATCGATGGCCGCTTCGACCAACGCGTACGGCGACTGCGAGTCGACGGTATCCGGCACCGTCCATCCGGTGTCCTCGGTGACCAGGGTTTCGATGGCGGCGGCGATCACGTCCTCCTTGCCCGACCAGCGCCGATAGATCGTCGCCTTGCCGACTTTCGCCCGCTTGGCGATCTGCTCGATGCTCACGCCCTCCACACCGTTGTCGATGAACAGCGCCAGGGCGGCCTGCAGGATGGCCTGATCGGTGGCGGCCGCCCGCGGCCGGCCGCGGCCCGACGGCTGTGTCATCGAGTGCTTCCGGTCTCCAAAGCTTCTGCAAGCCAACGGTTCAGATCGGCCACGGCCGCGGGTCTCCCCCGCCACGCCAGGTGCGCATCCGGGCGGATCAGCATCACCTCCGCGCCGCCGTAGGTCAGCGTGGCGAGATAGTCGCCGAGCCGGCGCGCGGAGGTATCGATCTCATCCCGGGGTGTGCAGTGCGCCGGCACCAGCAGTGCCCATCGACCGCCGAGCTCGCCGTGCAGACGAGCTGCGGTGCCGTCGGGGCGCGTGCACGCGAGGTCAGCGATGCGGTCACCCGGGCGCGGCTTGGGCCCGCGCGCACCGAGTGGGCCCTTGCGGTAACTCACCCACAGCTGGGAGGCGGTGTAGGTCGTCCAGCGTTGCACTGCGGGGCGGCCGAACACCCGCGGGGCAACCCGGTCGCGCAGGAACCGTCCGATCGGATTGCTCGCGATATTGACCCGCGTCACCGTACTGGTGCCGCGTAACACCTGGCGGGCCAAGGGGCGTCGTTCGGCCTCATAGGTGTCGATCAGGGCCTCGGACGCCAGCCCCCGCACGACCAGTGCCAGCTTGAAGGCGAGATTCTCGGCGTCGCCGATGCCGGTGAGCATGCCCTGCCCGCCGAACGGGGAATGGGCATGAGCGGCGTCACCGGCGATCAGGATGCGACCGCTGCGGTAGCGTTGCGCGAGGCGGCGATGCACGGTGAACACGCTCAGCCATCGGGCCTCACCGACCCGGACATCGCGACCGGTGCGCTCGGGCAGGATGGTCGCGATCCGCTCCAGAATGTCGCTGTCGCTCGGCTTGTCCTCGTGGCCGGGGTCATAGGCGAAGACGCGCCACAGATCGTCGGCACCGTGTGGATCGGGCATCGGCATCACACCGATGACACCGTCGGGGTGTATCCAGCCGGACGTTCCCGATCGGTCGACGTCCCAGTTCAGCCGCACGTCGGCGAGCAGGAACCGCTCGCTGAGTTTGACCCCCGGGAACGCGATGTCCGCCGAGGCGCGGGTGATGCTGGCGGTACCGTCGCAGCCCACCACCCAGGAGGTACGGATCGTTCGGCCACCCTCCAGTTCGGTCAACGCGCCGTGGTCGTCGTGGCGCACCCCGATCACGGTGGTATCCCAGTCCGGTGTCACCCCGAGTTCGGCCAGCCTGCCACGCAACGCCGCCTCGACCCGCGCTTGGGACACCACCATCGGCGGGGCGGCCGTACCCATTCCCGGATCCCCGAATTGCACCGTCATCAACGGCTTTCCGCCCAGGTAGCTGGTGATCCGCATGGCCCGCAACGACTCCTGCGCCAGGGTGCCGAGCGCTCCGATGCGGCCGAGCACCTCCGACCCGCGGGCGTGCAGGAAGTTCGCCCGCGATGTCGGGGCCGGGCCGGCGGCACGGTCGACAATACGCACCGTCAGGCCGTGCAGACGCAAGGCACAGGCCAGCGTCAGGCCCGTCGGGCCGGCACCCACGACCAGCACATCGGCGTCCACCAAAATATCGTAACGGCACCGTCTCGTAATTAAAAGAGCTCTTGCCAAGCGCAGGATGAGATTACTAGGATATGCAAGTATCTCGGCTCCGGGCCGGGTCCCGAACTCAGCACACCCCCTCTGGACGGATGCCATGACCACACAGATTCCGCACTTCATCGACGGCGCGCGCAGCACCCTCGGCTCCACCCGCACCGCCGATGTCCTCAACCCGAGCACCGGCGACGTTCAGGCCCAGGTGCTCCTGGCCTCCAAAAACGATGTCGACGCGGCCGTGGCCAGCGCCGTGGTGGCCCAAAAGGTGTGGGCCGCCTACAACCCGCAACGACGCGCCCGGGTCTTCATGCGTTTCATCGACCTGGTCAACCAGCACGCCGATGAGTTGGCCGAACTGCTCAGCCT
This sequence comes from Mycobacterium sp. MBM, assembly GCA_021648845.1. GTDB lineage: Bacteria > Actinomycetota > Actinomycetes > Mycobacteriales > Mycobacteriaceae > Mycobacterium. Next base: position 487,760 of record JAKJHY010000001.1, read on the forward strand.
GGAACACGGCAAGACCGTCCCCGACTCGCTCGGGGACATCCAGCGCGGCATCGAGGTCATCGAGTTCGCGATCGGGATCCCGCACCTGCTCAAGGGCGAGTTCACCGAGGGCGCAGGCACCGGGATCGACGTCTACTCGATCCGCCAGCCGCTCGGGGTCGTCGCCGGCATCACCCCGTTCAACTTCCCGGCGATGATCCCGCTGTGGAAGGCCGGCCCCGCCCTCGCATGCGGAAACGCGTTCATTCTCAAGCCTTCCGAGCGCGACCCCTCGGTACCGCTGCGGCTGGCCGAATTGTTCATCGAGGCCGGGCTGCCCCCGGGCGCGTTCCAGGTGGTCCAAGGCGACAAGGAGGCCGTCGACGCCATCCTCACCCACCCCGACATCCAGGCCGTCGGGTTCGTCGGGTCCTCCGATATCGCGCAGTACATCTACTCCACCGCGGCCGCGCACGGCAAGCGCAGCCAGTGCTTCGGTGGCGCCAAGAACCACATGATCGTCATGCCCGATGCCGACCTCGACCAGGCCGTCGACGCCCTGATCGGCGCCGGCTACGGCAGCGCCGGTGAGCGGTGCATGGCGATCAGCGTCGCGGTGCCGGTCGGCGAAGAGACGGCAAAGCGACTGCGCAACAAGCTAGTCGAGCGGGTGAACCAGTTACGCGTGGGCCACAGCCTGGACCCGAAGGCCGACTACGGGCCGCTGGTCACCGGCGCGGCCCTGGAGCGGGTCCGCGACTACATCGGCCAGGGAGTCGCCGCCGGCGCAGAGCTGGTGGTCGACGGCCGGGAGCGCACCACCGACGAGCTGACCTTCGATGATCAGGATCTGTCCAAGGGCTACTTCATCGGCCCCACCCTGTTCGATCACGTCACCACCGACATGTCTATCTACACCGACGAGATCTTCGGCCCGGTGCTGTGCATCGTGCGTGCCGAGGATTACGAAGCGGCGCTGGAACTGCCCACCAAGCACGAGTACGGCAACGGGGTGGCCATCTTCACCCGCGACGGCGATGCCGCCCGCGACTTCGTCTCCCGGGTGCAGGTCGGCATGGTCGGGGTGAACGTGCCGATCCCGGTTCCGGTGGCCTATCACACCTTCGGTGGCTGGAAGCGGTCCGGCTTCGGCGATCTCAACCAGCACGGGCCCGCGTCGATCCAGTTCTACACCAAGGTCAAGACCGTCACCGAGCGGTGGCCCTCGGGCATCAAGGATGGCGCCGAATTCGTCATCCCGACCATGAAGTAGGGCACCGATGTTCGAGTTGGATGACGACGAGCGCGTCATCACCGACACCGCGGCCGCCTTCGCCGAGAAACGCATCGCGCCGTCCGCGCTGGCTTGGGATGAGTCCCACCACTTCCCGACCGATGTGTTGCGCGCGGCCGCGGAACTGGGGATGGCCGCGATCTACTGCGCCGAGGATGTCGGCGGCAGCGGGCTGCGGCGGCTGGACGCGGTGCGCATCTTCGAAGCGCTCGCCACCGCCGACCCCACGATCGCGGCGTTCCTGTCCATCCACAACATGTGCGCATGGATGGTGGACAGCTTCGGCACCGACGAACAGCGCAAGACCCTGGTGCCCAAACTCGCGTCGATGGAGTCCATCGCCAGCTACTGCCTCACCGAACCCGGGGCGGGATCGGATGCGGCGGCGTTGCGCACCAAGGCCGTTCGGGACGGCGACCATTACGTGCTGGACGGGGTGAAGCAGTTCATCTCGGGTGCGGGTGTCTCGGACGTCTACGTGGTGATGGCCCGCACCGGCGCCGACGGACCGCGCGGGATCTCGGCGTTCGTCGTCGAAAAGGACACGCCGGGTGTCAGTTTCGGTACCGATGAGCGCAAGATGGGCTGGAACGCCCAGCCCACCGCGCAGGTCGTCTTCGAGGGCGCCCGGGTGCCGGCCGAGGCCCTGCTCGGCGGCGCGGAGGGCACCGGGTTCGGTATCGCGATGAACGGCCTGAACGGGGGGCGCATCAATATCGCCGCATGCTCACTGGGCGGTGCGCAGGCGGCCTACGACAAGACGGTGGCGTACCTGGCCGACCGGCAGGCCTTCGGCGGCGCCCTACTGGACGAGCCGACCATCCGCTTCACGCTCGCCGATATGGCCACCGGACTGGAGACATCGCGGAACATGTTGTGGCGGGCGGCATCCGCCCTGGACAGCAACCACCCGGACAAGGTGACGTTGTGCGCGATGGCCAAACGCTATGTCACCGACACCTGCTACGAGGTCGCCGACCAGGCCCTGCAGCTGCACGGCGGTTACGGCTATCTCAAGGAATACGGGTTGGAGAAAATCGTCCGGGATCTGCGGGTGCACCGCATCCTTGAGGGCACCAACGAGATCATGCGTGTGGTCATCGGCCGGGCGGAAGCCGCCCGCGCCAGGGCCACCGGTTAACGAGAGACAAGGCAGACGATGAGCACCGTTGCTTTTCTGGGACTGGGCAATATGGGTGGCCCGATGGCCGCCAACCTGCTGGCCGCCGGGCACGCCGTGCGGGGCTTCGACCCCGCCCCCGCGGCAAAAGATACCGCGAAGGCCAACGGCGCCAGCGTTTTCGACAGCGGAGCGGAAGCGGTCGCGGGGGCCGATGTGGTCATCACCATGCTGCCCAACGGCGCCCTGGTGAAGAGCTGCTATGCGGAGATCCTGCCCGCGGCGACGACCGGCGCGCTGTTCATCGACAGTTCCACAATCTCCGTCGACGATGCCCGCGAGGTGCACACGCTGGCCGCCGAGCATGGTTTCGCCCAGGTCGATGCCCCGGTGTCCGGTGGTGTCAAGGGGGCGGTGGCCGGGACGCTGGCGTTCATGGTCGGCGGTGCCCACGAGTCCGTCGAGCGCGCCCGCCCGGTGCTGGACGCGATGGCGGGCAAGATCATTCACTGCGGTGATTCGGGTGCCGGCCAAGCCGCCAAGGTGTGCAACAACATGGTGCTCGCGGTGCAGCAGATCGCCGTCGGTGAGGCCTTCGTGCTCGCCGAGAAGCTGGGCCTGGACAAACAGTCGTTGTTCGACGTCATCACCGGCGCCACCGGCAACTGCTGGTCGGTGCACACGAACTGCCCGGTACCCGGGCCGGTGCCCACGTCACCGGCGAACAATGAGTTCAAGCCGGGTTTCGCGACCGCGCTGATGAACAAGGACCTCGGCCTGGCGATGGCCGCCGTGCACTCGACGGGTGCGGCGGCACCGCTGGGCAGCCATGCCGCGCAGATCTACGCCGAATTCGCCAAGGAGCACGCCGACAAGGACTTCAGCGCGGTCATCGAGTATCTGCGCGACGGCCGCTAAGCCGCCGACGGGCTGTGCTGGTCCCACCACCGCGCGTGCAGCCGGCGACAGTTCGCCAACCGCAACGCATCCCCGGCGCCGCCGTATTCGGCCCGCACCGCGGCGGCCGTCCCCACCGGACGCTGCCCGGCGTCGGCGGAGATGAGTACCGTGGCCAGCCCAGCCGCGTTCGCGGCGCGCAGGCCCGCGGGTGAGCCGGCGACGGCCAGCGCATCATGCGGCGCGACGCCGAGTTCGGCGAGGGCGTGACCGAACAGCCGAGCACCGTTGGTCGAACCGGCATCGTCGGCGGTCACCACGGATTCCACCAGACCGTCACCGACGAGCTGTCGCACCAGCGGCTCCGCCCAGCTGCGACGGCCGGTGGTGACGACGCTGACCGGGACATGCGCGACGAATGCATCCATCACCAGGTCCACCAGACCCGGGCGTGGGGTCAGGCCGGCATCGAGGATCATCTCGTCGAACATCATGTCCTTGGCGGCGCAGATCTCGTCGACGAGCAGGTTGACCAGCACATCGCATTCCGTGCCGAGACATCGTTTGCGCACTTCGGCGGCGACGCGCTGACGCTCGTCGGGCAACGCCATCAACCGTTGGTAGCGCCCGACGCTCCACTGCAGGTCCAAGCCCAGCGCGGCGAAGGCGGCGTTGTAGACCACCCGATGTCCGTCGAGGTCAAGATCCGAGAGCGCATCGAGGTCGAAGACCACCGCGCGCAGCGGGTAGGCCGCCGGGCCGTCGGGCTCGTCGCCGTACCACCAGAACTGGCCGGCCGAGGGCCAGGTTTTCTCCTCATGCAGGGACATACCGAACAGAGTGGCCCACATCACAGGCTGCCGCGTCCCCCGGAAGGGGGATTGGGCAGGCCAACTTGGGCCGCGCACCGGCTCAGCGGCCCTAAGGTGATGCCATGGCGCCCCCCAGCCCACTGCGCCTCGTCCTGGTCGACGACCACGAGATGGTCATCGAGGGCCTCAAAGCCATGCTGGTGACGTTCGACGACCGTGTTCGGGTCGTCGGGCAGGCAATCGGCGCGGAACAGGCGATAGCGGTGGTCCACGAGCTGCAACCCGACATCGTGCTGTGCGATGTGCGGATGCAGGGTTCCAGCGGGCTGGATCTCTGCCTGTCCCTGCGCGAGCGCGACCCGGACTGCAAGGTCGTGATGCTCTCGGTCTACGACGACGAGCAGTACCTGTTCCAGGCGTTGCGGGTCGGGGCGTCGGGGTATCTGCTCAAGAGCATCAGCAGTGACGAATTGGTGCGTCAGCTGGAGTTCGTGCAGCGCGGCCAGACCGCGATCGATCCAGGCATGGCCGCGCGTGCCGCCGACACCGCTGCCCGGCTGCAGCGCGACGAGTTCTGGCCGGGGGTCCGGCAGGGACTCACCCAACGCGAGAGCGAGATCCTGTCCTACGTGGTCAGTGGGCTGTCCAACCGCGGGATCGCCAACAAGCTGGTGATCGGCGACGAGACCGTCAAGACCCACCTGAGTTCCATCTACCGCAAGCTCGGTGTCAGCGACCGCACCGGCGCGGTCGCCACCGCGCTGCGCGAGGGGATCTACCAGTGACCCACGCCGAACGTCCCGCGGGTGTCGCCGCCCGCGACCCGCAGGTCCCCCCGGCCCGACGCAATGTGCTGACCGCCGACCGTGAACTCGCGCTGTTGCGCGAGCTGATCCAGGCGACCTCCAGCGGTCCGGGGGTGGAGCCGCTGGCCGCGGCCGCCGCCCGGATGATCACCGACGCCACCGACACCGATGTCTGCTTCGTGCACGTCCTCGACGACACCGATCGTTCGCTGACCCTGACCGGGGCGACCCCGCCCTTCGACAGCGAGGTCGGCAAGATCCGGTTGCCGCTGGGCAGCGGGATCTCCGGTTGGGTGGCCAGCAACCGCAAGCCGGTGGTGATCAGCCACGACAAGGAGTCCGACCCGCGCTACCTGCCGTTCGAGTCGCTGCGCGGCTCGGATTTCACGTCGATGGTGTCGGTGCCGATGGAGACCGATCCCGGCGGGCTGGTCGGGGTGCTCAACGTGCACACCGTGCACCGGCGCGAGTTCACCGACCGGGACGTCGAACTGCTGCTGGTGATCGGGCGGTTGATCGCCGGCGCGCTGCACCAGGCGCGGCTGCACCGCCAGCTCGTGGCCCGCGAACGGGCGCATGAGAACTTCGTGGAGCAGGTCATCGAGGCGCAGGAGCTGGAGCGGCGCCGGCTGGCCGGCGATATCCATGACGGCATCTCCCAGCGCCTGGTCACCCTGTCCTACTGGCTGGACGCGGCGACCCGGGCGGTCGCCGACGACCCACCCGCCGCCGGGGACCAGCTCGCCAAGGCCCGCGAGCTGGTGGACCTGACGCTGCAGGAGGCGCGCGCCGCGATCAGTGGGCTTCGCCCGCCCGTCCTCGACGATCTCGGCCTGGCCGGTGGTCTTGCCAGCCTGGCCCGTTCGATACCCGAGCCCGCCATCGAGGTCGACCTCGCGCAGGACCGGCTGCCCGATCACATCGAGTTGGCGCTGTACCGGATCGCCCAGGAATGCCTGCAGAACGTGGTCAAACACGCTCGCGCCACCCAAGCACGCCTGACCTATGCCGTCCGAGACGATGCGGCGCATCTCGAAATCGTGGATGACGGTGTGGGATTCGATACCTTCGAGCATCCGCTGGGCAGCGACGAGATGGGCGGCTACGGGCTGCTCTCGATGGCCGAGCGCGCCGAGATCGTGGGCGGCCGCCTGCACATCCGGTCACGGCTGGCGGCGGGAACCACGGTCACCGCCACCATCCCGCTCCCCTCGACGTGACGCCTCAGAAATCGCCGGCATGGCGGCGCAGCGTCTCGATCGACGCCGCCAGCGCCCGAGACTCCGCGGTGGTGATACCGATATCGGCGAAGACGTCCTTGTTCAGCGTCTCGGTGGCGTCCTCGACGGTGGAACGGCCCAGGTCGGTCAGCCGCACCAGCGTGGTGCGGCCATCGGTCGGGTGCGGCAGCCGCTCGACCAGGCCGTCGCTCTCCAGCCGCCGGATCGCATGCGTGACGCTGGTGACGTGGACTTGGAGGCGATCCGAGGCCTTCGTGATGGGCAGTTCGCCGTCGCGGCTGAACGCCAGCAGGCGCAGCAGTTCGAACCGGGAGAAACTCAGGTCGTAGGGTCGCAATGCCGCCTCCACCCGAGCCAGCAGGATCTGGTGTGCGCGCATCACCGAGGTCACGGCCACCATGCCGTCGGCGACCGCGCCCCAGCCGGCGCGCTCCCAGTTGGCGCGTGCCAGCGTGATCGGGTCACGTTTGCCGGGATGTGTGGGCATGCCCTTTCTTACCGCACCGGCGGACCGTTTCCGTTATCGCGGCACCGATGGCCGGCCGTGCCGTCAGCCCAGGCTCATAGCTGCTTCTCCAGCAGCACCTTGCCATCGTCGGCGGAAACCAGTTGCACGGCCGCGATGTCACCCGGCGGCATCGCGACGTTACCGCTCGGCAGGGCGGTGGCACCGGGCAAGCCGAGCCAGGTCGCGATCTGGGTACGGGAGCCGTCGTGTCCGACGACCACCATGCCGAGATTCTCGGCTGCGGCGTCGCGTTGGCCCCAGTCCCCGTAGCTGCATGCCATGTCGATGCGGGTGCCCCAGCTGTAGCCGGACATCGCGACGCTGGCGTTGATCGGTGTCTCGTTGACCTTGCGCATCTCCGTCATCGCGACGGCGGTCGGCGAATCCGGTTGCAGGCCCAGGGTTTGCGGTCGCAGGACCGCGACGATCCCGACCGCCAGCAGTGCGGCGGCCATCCCCGCCGCAGCGGTCGACATCCAGCGGGTGCGGCGGCGCCGGGTGCGCACCGTGTCGAGCACCCGCGCCCGTACTTCGGGCCGCAGCGGCGGATCCGTCGGTGGGCCGTCGTCGAGCGCGTCTACCTCGTCGAGTCCCACCATCGCCAGCAGGGCCGGCATGGCGGCCAGTTCGGCGACGGCCCCGCGGCAGCGCGCGCAGCTCTGCAGATGCGCCTCGAATTCATGCCGGTCCGCCGGCGACAGTGCGCCGAGTACGTACCCGGCGTCCCAGGTCAGGTAGGGGTCCCCCGCGCAGGCCGGTTCGGTATCGGTCATCGGGTCACCCCCATCTCCTGCAGGTTCAACTTCAGCGCTCGCATCCCGTAGTGCAACCGGGATTTCACGGTGCCTTCGGCGATGCCGAGGTCGGCGGCGATTTGAGCCGTGCTCCAGCCCTGGTAGTAGGCACGCCGGATCACCGCGCGGTGATCCTCGGACAGTTCGCTCAGCGCGGTGCTGATGAGCAGTCGGTCCAACGCGGTATCCACTTCGTCGGGGCCGGCAGCGGCGCTGCCCGCGGCGGCGCTGTCGGCGACCTTCACCAGATCTGCAGTTGCAGCCTCGTTGCGGAACCGCGCACTCCGCCGCTCGTCGATCACGAGATTACGCGCCACCGTGTACAGCCATGCCCGGGCCGGACGATCCGGATCGGCACTCACCTCGGGGTGGCGCCAGGCCCGCAGCAGCGTCTCCTGCACGACGTCTTCGGCGCGGGCGGGGTCCCCGGTCAACCGCAGGGCGTAGCGCCACAGCGCCGCCGCGTGCTCGTCGTACAGCATCCGCATCATCGCGGCCTCCGGATCCTCCACTCCCAACCTCCGTCTCTGACACGACGTGGGCAGCGGTCCAGTTCAACGTGGCCCAGTTCAACGTAGCGCCGCCACACCTGCTCGGGGCGCCGGCGGCGCACGGTGCTGCGATGCCGGCGCGGGCGGGTGTGCACCGGCGCGGCAACTAAGCTCCTGCGCATGCCGGTACCGGGTGAACAGGGCAGACACAAAAGGTCGCTGCTGCGCGAGCAGGCCTACCTGTCGCTGCGGGACGCCATCGTCGACGGCACCCTTGCGCCCGGGGAGAAGCTGCGCGACCCGGAGTTGGAGAATTGGTTGGGGATCAGCCGGACGCCGATCCGGGAGGCGATGGCCCGCCTGGAAACGGCCGGCCTGGTGCACACCATGCCCGGACGGTCGACGGTCGTGTCGACCATCGACGGCAAGGCCGTCCTGGACGCGCAGGCCGTTGCCGCCGCGATGCACGCCCTCGCGGTGCGTATCGCGGTGCCGCTGATGCGCGAGGCCGAGTTCTCCGCCATGGCCGACGCCAACGCGGAGTTCGCCGCCGCGCTCACCGCGGGCGACGCCGCGGCGGCGCTGCGGGCCGATGACCGGTTTCATCAGGTCGCCGTCGAGGCGAGTCAGAACCGGGTGATCCCGGTGGCGCTGGAAGCGGTGACCCCGGTACTGCGACGCCTGGAGTACCTGCGTTTCTCGTCGCTGTCGGCGCGCGGGTCGATCGAACAACACGCACGCATCATCGAACTCTGCCGTCTGGGCGATGCCGAGGCCGCAGCGGCGGCCGCCCAGCAGAACTGGGAGACGCTCACGCTGCTGGCCGCCGACCAGGAGGAGAACTGACCCGCCGGGTCAGAGCGTCAGGATCCGCGGGCCGTCGGCGGTGACGGCCACGGTGTGTTCCCAGTGCGCGGCGCGCGACCCATCGGTGGTGACGACGGTCCAGTCGTCGTCGAGCACCTTGGTGTTCGCGGTCCCGAGGGTCAGCATCGGCTCGATCGCCAACACCGAGCCGACCTCCAGGTAGGGTCCGCGGCCGGGTGAGCCCTCATTCGGCAGGAACGGATCCATGTGCATCTCGCGGCCGATACCGTGACCGCCGTAGCCGGCGACGATGCCGTACTTGCGGTCATCGCGGGCCTCGGCGGCATGGGTGCCGACCTCGATCGCGTGCGATACGTCGGTGAGTCGATTGCCGGGCAGCATGGCTGCGATACCCGCCTCCATTGCGGCGCGGGTGGCCTCGGACAACAGTTCGTCTGCCGGGATGAGGGTGCCGACGCCGAACGTGATGGCCGAATCACCGTGCCAGTCGTCCAGGATCGCGCCGCAGTCGATGGATACCAGGTCACCGGCGGCCAGCACCTCGTCATCCGAGGGGATGCCGTGCACGACGCGGTCGTTGACCGAAGCGCAGACCGTGGCCGGGAAACCGTGATACCCGAGGAAGGACGGCACACCGCCGCCGTCGCGGATCACCGACTCGGCGATCCGGTCCAGCTCACCGGTCGATACGCCGGGCGCGGCGGCCTGCCGGACCGCCTTGAGCGCGGCGGCGACCAGCGCACCGGCGGCCGCCATCGCATCGAGCTCGCCGGGACTGCGCCGGGGGACGACCTTGCGGCGCAGACCGGGCACGTTGATCATGATGGGCCGATCAAGGGATGCTCCCGGTTACTGGCCGAGCGCCTGCAACGCCCGGGCGAACACCTCGTCCAGCGTGCCCACCGCGTCGACGGTCTTCAGTTCGCCGGCGTAGTAGTCCAGCAGGGGCGCGGTTTCGGCGTTGTACACCGCCATCCGGTTACGGATGACCTCTTCGGTGTCGTCGGCGCGGCCACGCCCCTTGAGGCGTTCGAGCAGCTCGTCCTCCGAGACCCGGAACTCCAGCACCGCGTCGAGCTTCAGGCCGCGCTTGGCCAGCATGTCCTTGAGCGCCTCGGCCTGCTCCACCGAGCGTGGATACCCGTCCAGGATGAATCCGCCGGCCGCGTCGTCGTGATCGATGCGGTCGTCGACGAGCGCGTTGGTCAGCGAGGCCGGCACCAGGTCGCCGGCGTCGAGGTATTTCTTGGCCTCCACACCGAGCGGCGTGCCGGCACCGATGTTGTGACGGAACAGGTCACCGGTGGAGATCTGCGGGATACCGAGCTGAGCGGCGAGCTTCTCCGCCTGGGTTCCTTTTCCGGCACCGGGAGGTCCCAGCAAAACGATTCTCAACTTAGGACCCTCTCTCACTTCAAGAAACCTTCGTAGTTGCGCTGCATGAGCTGGCTCTCGATCTGTTTCACGGTATCCAACCCGACGCCGATCATGATCAGTACCGCGACGCCGCCGAAGGGCAGGTTCTGCAGGGTAGCGCCCCCGCTGCCGGCCTGCAGGACCACGTTGGGGAGCACCGCGATCACGCCGAGGTAGATCGAGCCGGGCAGGGTGATGCGGCTCAACACGAAGCGCAGATAGTCGGCGGTCGGCTTGCCCGGGCGGATGCCGGGGATGAAGCCGCCGAACTTCTTCATCTCGTCGGCCCGCTCCTCCGGGTTGAACGTGATGGAGACGTAGAAATACGTGAAGAAGATGATCAGGCCGAAGTAGAAGGCGATGTGGACCGGGTCCGTCGGGTTCGACAGATGGTTGGCCACGAAAGAGCTCCACCAGCCGGTACCGGGGTTGTCCCGACCGCTGTCGATGAGCTGGGTGACCAGCTGCGGGATGTAGATCAGCGAGGAGGCGAAGATCACCGGGATGACGCCGGCCTGGTTGACCTTCAGCGGGAGGTAGGTAGAGGTGCCGCCGTACATGCGCCGGCCCACCATGCGCTTGGCGTACTGCACCGGGATGCGGCGCTGACCCTGCTCGACGAACACCACACCGACCAGCACGGCCAGCGCGCCGACGCAGACGAAGGTGAACACCATGCCACCGCGGGCATCCAGGATGGCCTTGCCCTCGGCCGGGATACGGGCCGCGATACCGGCGAAGATCAGCAGCGACATGCCGTTGCCGATACCGCGCTCGGTGACCAGCTCGCCCATCCACATGACCAGTGCGGCGCCCGCGGTCATCACCAGCACGATGACGATGAGGCCGAAGATCGACGAGTCGTCGATGATGTCCAGGCTGCAGCCCTGCATCAGACCACCGTTGGCGGCCAGCGCCACGATGCTGGTGGCCTGCAGGATGGCCAGCGCGATGGACAGGTACCGGGTGTACTGGGTCATCTTGGCCTGGCCGGCCTGACCCTCCTTCTTGAGTTGCTCGAAGCGTGGGATGACCACGGTGAGCAACTGCACGATGATGCTGGCCGTGATGTAAGGCATCACGCCGACCGCGAACACCGACAGCTGCAGCAGCGCACCGCCGGAGAACAGGTTGATCAACGAGTAGATCTGCGCCGAGTCACCGCCGCTGACCTGCTCGATGCACTGCTGCACGTTCGGGTAGTTCACGCCAGGGGACGGGATGGTCGCGCCCACGCGATAGAGAATGACCAGCCCGAGGGTGAACAGGATCTTGCGCCTGAGGTCGGCAGTCCGCAGCGACGAGATGAAAGCCGAAAGCACTCTTCCTCCTGCGCAGCCGACTTCAATCGCGCGGCGTGCAATGGGGCTGGACAATCCAGCGTCTGGTTAAAGTCTCGCGCTCTACCTGCAGGTTTGCAGCCTGCAAAGTCACGCGTCAAACAGTCTACGAGAGTAACAGCTGCCGCCCGCACCGCCCTTGTCCACGCGACATGCATGGCGCCGCGGTCATCGCGCAGGGAAGCGTACAGTCGATGGTGTTTATTACGACAGCTAACTAAATTGCGTTGAGGAGATCACCATGGCCCGCACCGACCGAGACAGCTGGGACCTGGCATCCAGCGTGGGCGCCACCGCGACGATGGTGGCCGCGGCCCGCGCGATGGCCACGGCCGCCCCCGACCCCGTGATCGACGACCCGTTCGCCGCGCCCCTGGTGCGCGCGGTCGGCGTCGATTTCTTCACCAAGCTGGTCGACGGTGAGATCACCGAGGCAGACCTCGGTGACGACCCGCAGATGAACATCGCGCGCTTCGCCAACGGCATGGCCGCCCGCACCCGGTTCTTCGACGAGTTCTTCGCCGCGGCCGGGGCCGCCGGTGTCCGGCAGGCGGTCATCCTGGCCGCCGGCCTGGACTCGCGCGCCTACCGGCTCGACTGGCCCGCCGGCACCGTGGTGTTCGAGATCGACCAGCCCGAGGTCATCGCCTTCAAGGAGCAGACGCTGGCCGAATTGGGCGCAGCGCCCACCGCGGATCGGCGCACCGTCGCGACCGATCTGCGCGACGACTGGGTGAGTGCCCTGCGGGCGGCGGGTTTCGATCCGACCGCGCCGACCGCGTGGATCGCCGAAGGCCTCCTCGGGTATCTGCCGCCCGAGGCGGCAGACCGACTGCTCGACCTGATCACCGACAACAGCGCACCCAGCAGCCGGTTCGCCGTCGAGGCGGTGCCCAGCCTCGCCGATGTCGACCCCGAGATCGTCCGGGAACGGATGCAGACCGCCACCGACGCGTGGTCATCGCATGGGTTCGACCTGGACTTCAGCGAGCTCGTCTATCTCGGTGAGCGCACGGACACGGCCACCCACCTGAGCGGACTCGGCTGGACTTCCACGGCGCTGTCCGCCTCGGAGTTGCTGGCCCGGCACGGCCTGCCGGTCCCCACCGACGATGACCAGTTCGGCCAACCGTCCTATATCTCCGCGGTGAAATGATGGCCCGGTCTGAGGGTGACAGCTGGGATCTGGCCTCCAGCGTGGGCGCCACAGCCACCATGGTTGCCGTCGGACGCGCCATCGCCAGTGCCGACGAGCACGGGTTGATCGACGACCCGTGGGCCGCCCCGCTGGTCCGCGCGGTCGGTATCGAGGCGTTCACCATGATGGTCGACGGGAAGATCGATATCGCCGAGGTGGCTCCGGAGGCGGCGGCGCAGGTCAAATCCAATATCGACGAGATGGCGGTCCGGACGAAGTTCTTCGACGACTACTTCGTCACCGCAGGGAAATCCGGCATCCGCCAGGCGGTCATCCTGGCCGCCGGCCTGGACTCGCGCGCCTACCGGCTGCCGTGGGCCGACGGCACCGTGGTCTACGAGGTGGACCAGCCCGATGTGGTCGAGTTCAAGACCCGCACCCTGGCCGAACTGGGTGCCCAACCCACCGCCGAACGCAAGACGGTGCCCGTCGACCTGCGCGAGGACTGGCCCGCGGCGATGCGGGCGGCGGGCCTGGACCCGGACCGGCCCACCGCGTGGTGCGCCGAGGGGTTGCTGATCTACCTGCCGCCCGAGGCCCAGGACCGGCTGTTCGACAACATCCACGCGCTCAGCGCACCGGGCAGCATGGTTGCCACCGAATACGTGCCCGGTCTGCGGAACTTCGATCCCGAGCAGGCACGGGCATCGACGGACGCGTTCACCCGGCTCGGACTCGACATGGATATGCCGTCGTTGATCTACCACGGTGAACGGACGTCCGCGGCGGACTATCTCGGCGCCAAGGGCTGGCAGATGTCCGCCGCGCCGCGCACCGAACTGTTCGCCAGGTACGGCCTACCCGCACCCGAGTTCGGTGACCGCGACGTCCTCGGCGAGATCGTCTATCTCAGCGGCACACTGCCCTGATCGACATCGGTTGTCGGCCGGTTTCAGTCGCGCAGCGCGGCCAGTGCTTCGCCGAGTTCGGCGTAGACGCCCACCATATCGGCGATGCCGATCAGTGTGAGGTGCCGGCTGATTGCCGGTCCGTCGGCGACGATCGCCAACCGCACCGACGGTGTGAGGTCGGTCTGCGCGGCGACGAGGACGCCCATCCCCGACGACGCCAGGAAGTCCACGGCGACGAGATCCACCACGATCGCCGCGGGTGCGCCCGCGGCGGCAGCGGCGATGGCCTGCTCCAATTGTGGTGCCGTGAGGGCATCGACGGTTCCGCTGACCGCCACCACGACGGCACCATCGGTGCGGCGCTCTTCGATGACGCAGTGGGAGGGCTGACTAGTCATTCTCGCCTCCCCTGTCGCGGGCTCGATCATTCATCGGGAAACCTCCAGTCCGTTCATGCGCCGGGCCAGCGTCAGCAGCTGTTCGTAGCCGTCCACCGTCCGGTCGCTACTCAATCGCATGCGCGCCGACATTGCGACGCTGTGGCGGTCGGCGGCCATGACGGCGTCCAGCACTGCGGCCAGCCGCGCGGGTGCGTCGTCTCCGGCCGGCACCAGCCGGCCGCCGGGCAGCGTGACGACCTCGGGTAGGCCGCCCCTGCTCAGACCGACCACGGGTGTCCCGCACATCTGGGATTCCGCGGCCACCAGGCAGAAGGGCTCGTCCCATCGCGGTGTCACCAAGGTGGCCGCGCTCTGCCCGTAGAACTCTGCCAGGCCGTTGTCGTCAAGCACACCAACGTATTCCACCCGGGAATCGAGCGCGGGACGGATGACATGGTCGAACCATCCCGGGTCGCTGACCGGTCCCGCCAGGCGCAATCGGCGGCCGCAGCGCGCTGCGGCCGCGATCGCGATATCGGCGCCCTTCTCCGGGGTGAGGCGGCCGGCCCAGGCGAGATCCGCGCCGCCGGGGCCCAGCGGGAACGCCGCGGGATCGACGCCGTTGTGGATGACCCGAACACCGGGCAACGTCTCCCATTGGGCGCGCAGCGCCGCACTGACCGCCACCAGATGTGAGGTCGGGCCGGCCAGCCAGGCACCGATCTCCATCCAGGGGAACGGCGGTGTGTGCAGGGTCGTCACCATCGGCACCCGCAGCGTCGAACTCAGCGCCAGCGGCAGCTGGTGCAGACTCTGGTTGAGCACGGCGTCGATATCACTTCTGTTCAACAGATCTCGCAGCACCGCCAGGTAGGCGACCTGATCGTTGAGAAACTCCGGCTCGGGCAGGTTCGGGTCACCGGACGCGACCGTGGACAACTCCGGGGTGTCGGGCATGACATGTAGCTCATCGGCGAGACCCGCCGCGGTACCCGCCCGCGCCCACAACTCGACGTGATGTCCACGGATGCGCAGCCCGCTGGACAGGATCGCGGTGAAGCGTTCCTGTCCCCCGGCGTAGGGCTCGCTCACCGGGTGTCGTGACGGCCCGATCACGGCGATCCTCACGGCGCCGCCTCGGCTTCCAAATCAGCGATGTAGGAACCGAATCCGCCGCTCACCCGCGACTCACGGCGACCCGAGGTGAGCACGCTGGTCTGGTGGGTGGCGGTCCAGCGCGACGTCACGGCGCGAATGCGGTCGACAAGACCGACATCCTCGTGACTCTCGACCTCGGGGAATCCGCCCGCTCGCAGGTAGACGTCGGCGCGGAATCCCAGATTGGCGCCGTGCACATGATCATGGCCCTCGCTCAGATCGTGATCACGCAGCCACCGCTGGTAGAGCTGTGGGCTGATGTCCCCCGGCGTCACGGTGCCGATCACCGCATCCAGGCCCGAGTCCGCGAACTCGACCTGCCTGTGTAGCCAGTCCCCCGGCACCACGGTGTCGGCATCGGTGCACGCAATCCACAACGCGTCGGGTTCGACGCCGGCGCGGCGGGCCCTGCTGATCGCGTCCGCGACGCCCGAGCGGCGCACCGAGCCGATCCGGTCGGCGTCACTGGTCAGGACGTGAACGCCGAAGGTGCCCACGATCTCAGCGGTGGCGTCGGTACAGCAGTTCAGTACGACGGTGATGGCGCAGGACACCTGTGGGCTTTCGGCGTGCATCACGGTCATGCTGCGCACCAGGCTGTGCAGACATTCCGCGATATGGGCCTGCTCGTCACGGGCCGGCACCACCACCTCGACACGGCGGATGGGCATCATGAGGCGCCGCGGTATTCGCGGTAGACCGAGACGGGCTCGCCCCATACCTCCACCACCAGGTCGACATCGGTGTAGCGGGCCCGCAGCGGCAGATCCAGCAGCGCCGCGGCCTGCTCGTGCACGGCGGCCCCGTCGAGCGGGATACCGGCCGTGTTCCCACGCCAGTGCGCCAGCACGATCTCGCCCCGGGCGGTCAGCTGCCTGCGTACCCGGCGCAGTGTCGCGGTCAGGTCGAGGCCATCGAGAAAGTAGCCGATCTCGGAGAGGACGATGACGTCGAAGGTCTCCTCGGGCAGATCGTCGGGGGCCGCGCCGCAGATCCATCGGACCGCCGCCGTCCGGCTTCTGGCGACGTCGAGCGCGCGTTCGCTCGCATCGAGGGCAACCACGGTGTCGGCCCTGCCGGTCAAGAGTTCGGAGAGTTGCCCGGTGGCACAACCGACTTCGAGTATCCGCTGGTAGCGTTCCCGACCCAGGCAGGCCAACACCAACTCCAGGCGGCGCCGCTCGTAGGCGAAGTCGTCGAGATGCCACGGGTCCTGCTCCCCCGAGTCCATCATCGCGTTGAACGGCTCGGCGATGACGGCCCGCGCTCGCCCGGCCAGCACGGCCGCACGGACGTCGTCGGCGAGGTCGGGCGCCGCCGGCAATAGTAACGTTTCGAAGGTTCGGTGGGCGCGGTTGAGCACCGACGATCCGAGGATCGGCAGGCCGTCGTCGGCGTGCAATTGACTGGTGTAACAGGACAGCGCCGACCTCTTGGCGCTAAGACCCGTCAACGACGGCGCCAGCGTGCGTAGCCGCGACCAGTCGATGTCCGTTGGTGTTGCCCAGTGCCACAACCAGATCGGATAGTTGAGCAGTACCGCCGACCGCTGCCGGGCCGCCGCCTCGGCCGCGGCGGCGGCGGCCTCGTGGTCGGTGTGACCATCGCACTCCACCGGGGCGAACACCACGGTGCGCTCGTCGATCAGTCCGGCCAGCCGTTGCCGCAGGGCGTCCGGCGCGGCGCTCAGATTACCGTCGGGCAGGTCCCACCACAGTGTGGCGATCCGGCCGCCGAGCGCCGCGATGGCGCGGTCACCTTCGACGCGGCGCGGCGTCGACCCGGGGCCATCGCCCCCATGGGTGAGGAAGACGACGGTGATATCGGCGCCCCTCGCGCTCAGATCTGCCAGTGTCGCTCCGAGCGAGAGTGTTTCGTCGTCGGGGTGCGGCGCCACGACCACGATGTGCGGGTACCGCGCGGTGATGGCGTCCAGATCGAGTCGGGGGACATCGTCCCATCCGGGGTCGAGCAACCAGGTGGGCTCGTCGGTTCCGTTGTCCCGGTGGGTGAACGGCCTGGCCTCAGTCATGGTCGTGCTCCGCAGCGGCGGCCGCGAGCTCGCCGAGCTGGGCCAGATCGCGTGGTCCGTGGTGCTGGCGTAGATACACGCCCAGGTCGGCCACCCGGCGGGCGTACGCCTCCTCGCCGACCAGCGGGCCGGGGCCGAGCAGGTGCCCCGCGACGAGCATGGCATGCTCACACACCCGCGCCACCGTGGCCCGCACGCGCTGCGCGAGCAACATCGGTTCTGCGGCACCGGCGTCGACCGCCTCGGCGGCGTGCTGCAGACTGGTCGCGGCGCTGAACAGCCCCTCGTCGACGCCGCCGAATTGGGCCAGCGCTATCGGATCCCGATCACGTTCGGCCAGCTTGTGCAGCATTCGTTCGCGGAATGCCACGGCGATGCCATACCAGACCGCAGCCACACCTATTCCGCCCCAAGCGAATCCGGGTCGCTGTACGTACCATCCCGGGTGGGCCAACGGCACGGCGGGCAGCTCCCGCACCTCGATGGGTCCGCTGGGGATGTCGGCCAACCCCCGTGACACCCAGCGGGTCGGGATCGCGCTGACGTGGCGCGGGTCCAGGCGGACCGCGAATGCCTGCTGGCCTCCTCCGGCTACCTCGGCGGTGATCACCGCATGCGATAGCCGCCCGGCCAGCGAGCACCACGGCTTGGCCCCCGACAACGTCCAGCCGTCCCGATCGCGGTTGGCCGCCAGCACCATTGCCGGCGCGTGCGCGGCGTAGACGCCCCAGGTGGAGCGGCTGTCCGCGCCGATCGCCGGGATCTCGGGGCCGATGCCGGCTTGCCGCAGGATCGCGTGCGCGTCCAGATGTGGTTCGACGACGCGGGCCAGCGACGCGTCGGCAACTCCGAGCGTGGCCAGCGTGCTCAGGTAGTCGTGGGTGCGCCCTTCACCGGGCCGGCATTGCAGGTCGGACAGCTCGGTGGCGATGCCGAGCGCGGTGGACACGTCGAAGCACCCGCCGTCGGGCAGCCGTGCCCGCAAGCCGGGATCGATGAGTGTGCGCACCCCGATCAGTCAACGCCGTGTCCCGGCGGCGAACTACACCCCTAAGGGTGGTTTTGCCACGCTCAGGGCTGCTTGACCCGGGCCCGCTGCGGCCCGAATTCGTGTTCCATGCCCCAGGCGACGGCCTGCGCGCGCCGGCTCACCCCGAGTTTGCGGTAGGTCGACCGCACCACCGACTTCACCGTGTTGATGGACAGGTAGCAGATCTCCGCGATCTCGTTGTTGGTCCGGCCCTGGGTGATGAGCGCGAGGACCTCCGATTCGCGGGCCGACAGGCCGGCGTCGCGGCCCGGCCACGGCATGGGCATCGACATGCTGCCGTCACCGCGTTCGACGATCTTTTCGCCGGCGTGGATCCGCTCCAGGGCGTCGACCAGGCGGTCCACCGGAAGCGACTTGGCCAGGTAGCCGCTGACTCCGCCCGCCATCGACCGGTCGATCAGCAGTTGGTCGATATTCCAGGAGTACACCACCACTCGGCCGATATGCGGTCGGTCGACGAGGTCGCTGACATCGGTGCGATCACCTTGTGCGGCGGCGAAGGTATCCCAGATCGCGATATCGACCGGGCTGTGCACATCGGTGCGCAGGTCGAGCTCGACGATGCGCAACCGGTCACGGTGGGGCGCCAGCAATGCGGCCAGGCCGGCGACGATCAGTTCGTAGTCGTTGACGATGGCCAAGCGCACGGGCAGACCGCTCATGGTGCCTGCCTTCCGATCGACTCACCTGCACCGACTCGACCACGATAGACGCAACCCCGATCGCCGGGGACCAACGGCGGGCATCAATACCGCACATCCCCCAACCACAACGCCTGTGCGCCGCCGAAGGAGCGCTCCACCTGGTCGAAAGCGCCCGACACCGAGCTGCCCAGCAACGCACCGAGCGCCTGGGGCACGGATGCCGCGGCCGGCTGGGAGGAGGCCTTGGGGCGCACCATATCGAGCATCGACGAGCCCGGGTAGTTCACCACCCGCACATCGGTGTCGGCGTCGATCCCGGCGCGCGCCTTCGCCCGGTCGATCGCCGCGCGCAGTCCGCCCAGTTCGTCGACCAGTCCCCGCTGTTTGGCGTCCGCGCCGGTCCACACCCGGCCCCGGGCCACCTCTTCGACCGCGGCCACCGGAAGGCTCCGCCCGGCGGCGACGCGCTCCACGAAATCGGTGTAGAACAGGTCCGCCTCGGCCTCCACATGCGCCTGCTGGTCCGGGGTGAAACGCTCGTTGCCCGACCAAGCATCGGCATTTGCGTTGGTGCGCACCGCATCCGAGCCGATACCCAGCTTGTCCTTGAGCTGGCGGGATACCAGCTTGCCGGTCACCACGCCGATCGACCCGGTGATGGTGCCCGCGTTCGCGACGATCTCGTCGGCCGCCATCGACACGTAGTAACCGCCGGATGCCGCCACCGCACCCATCGAGGCGATCACCGGTTTGCCGGCCTCGGTGGCCCGAACGACCTCCCGCCAGATGGTTTCCGAGCCGGTGACCGATCCGCCCGGGCTGTTGACCCGCAACACGATGGCCGCCACGTGGTCGTCGGCGACCGCTTCGCGCAGCGCCGCGGCGATGGTGTCCCCACCGGCGCTGGAGTTGCCCAACGGCAGCATCTGCGGGCCGCCGCGGCCGCTGACGATGGGACCGTCGATGGTGACGACCGCGATCCGGGGCGTGGTCTTGCGCCCCGGGAGGCGCGGCGCCGGGGGGTGCGGGTGCGCTTTGGCGTACCGCGACAAGTACAGCCGCGGCGCGGCGTCGGCACCGTCGGCGACGGCCGGCGCGCCGGTGAGCTCGGCGATGCGGGCGTATGCCTCGTCGCGGAAACCTATGCGGTCGACCAGCTTTGCCGAGATCGCATCGTCGCGCAGCAGCGGCGCCCTGTCGGCCAGCGCGTCGAGGTCGGCGGTGTCGAGATGGCGGGATTCGGCCACCCCGTGCAGAACTTGGGCATGCAGGCTCGTGATCAACGCGGTATCGGCCTCGCGGTGCGCGTCGGTGTAGCTGTCCTGGGTGAAGAGGTTTGCCGCGGACTTGTATTCACCGCGCGCCACGAACTGCGCCTCGATCCCGGCCTTGTCCAGCGCACCGCGCAGGAACGTTGCGCTGGTGGCGAATCCGATTAATCCGACGGTGCCGGACGGCTGCATCCACACCTCGCCGAAGACCGAGGCCAGGTAGTAGGACAGGGTGCCCGGATAAGTCTCCGCCCAGGCCAGCGTCGGCTTGGCCGCACCGAATACCGCGATCGCGTCCCGCAGTTCCTGCACCGGCCCCGGTGCAGCGCCCGAGAGCTGGATCCGGGCGATCAGCCCGGCCACCCTCTCGTCATCGGCCGCCCGGTGCAACGCGTCGACCGCCTGCCGCAGCGTCAGCGGTTTGCCACCGAGCGAGATGAGGGCCAGCGGATCGAATCCGGACGATTCCGGCGGCGCGGTCTGCAGATCGAGTTCGAGCACGCATCCGGCGGGCACACCGTTGTGCCGGGCGGTGTCGACCTTGCGTACCAGCGACTTCAGCTCGTCGGGACCGGGCAGGCTGGGAAGGAATCCGAACATCTCCCGAGCCTACCGGCGCCGCCAGGACACGCCTTTTCGCCGAATGTGAACGTCGCGCCGGGCCCGCGTGCTACCCCACTTCAGTCGGCTCGGCCCGCGCCGACGGTTGACTGAACCTATGTAGGCGATCAGGCTCAGCGAGCTACCTGGTGTCCGCCAACTCGAAGCTCACCGGCATCCGGCTGAACTCAGGTAGGCAATCCCGAGCGGTCCGGCAACGCAAAAGGCCCCTGCCGGGGCAGGGGCCTTCTGACGGAGATATCTACAGCTCGGTGGCCGAACCGCCGGCGGCCGTGATGGCCTCGCGCGCCGAACCGCTGAACTTGTTGGCGGTGACGTCGACCTTGACCGACAGCTTGCCGTCGCCGAGGACCTTCACCAGGGAGTTCTTGCGAACCAGACCCTTGCCCACCAGCTCGTCGACACCGATGGTGCCGCCCTGCGGGAACGCCTTGGCGATATCGCCGACGTTGACGACCTCGTAGGCCACCCGGAAGCGGTTCTTGAAGCCCTTGAGCTTCGGGAGCCGCATGTGGATGGGCATCTGGCCACCCTCGAACGTCGACGGGACGTTCTTGCGGGCCTTGGTGCCCTTGGTGCCGCGACCCGCGGTCTTACCCTTGGAGCCTTCACCGCGTCCGACGCGGGTCTTCTTCGTCTTCGACCCGGCGGCCGGCTTCAGGTCGTGAAGCTTGATGACACTCATGATTGCTAGCCCTTCTGCTCTTCGCGCGGGCGCTCATCGCCGACCACCTCGACGTCGACGAGGTGGTGCACGGTCTTGATCAGACCTCGGGTCTGGGCGTTGTCCTCACGGACGACGGACTGGCGGATCTTCCGCAGCCCCAGCGTGCGCAGGCTTTCGCGCTGCTTCCAGCGTGCGCCGATGGTTCCGCGCACCTGGGTGATCTTGAGCTCTGCCATGACTATGCCGACCCCTCACGCGCGGCACTGGCGGCCAGCGCCTCGCTCTCGCGCCGGGCCTTGAGCATGCCGGCCGGCGCCACATCCTCGATGGACAGGCCACGACGGGCCGCCACCTCTTCGGGCCGCTGGATCATCTTGAGCGCGGCCACGGTGGCGTGCACCACGTTGATCGCGTTATCGCTGCCCAGCGACTTGGCCAGGACGTCGTGCACCCCGGCGCATTCGAGCACGGCGCGGCAAGCACCGCCGGCGATGACACCGGTACCGGGGCTGGCCGGACGCAGCATCACGACACCGGCCGCGGCCTCACCCTGGACCGGGTGCACGATGGTGCTGCCGATCAGCGGAACCCGGAAGAAGTTCTTGCGAGCTTCCTCGACGCCCTTGGCGATGGCGGCCGGAACTTCCTTGGCCTTGCCGTAGCCGACCCCGACCATGCCGTTGCCGTCGCCGACGATGACCAGCGCGGTGAAGCTGAAGCGCCGACCACCCTTGACCACCTTGGAGACGCGGTTGATGGTGACGACGCGCTCGATGTAGTTGCTCTTGTCACCGCGGTCGTCGCCGCGGCCGCGGCCGCCACGATCGTCACGGCCCCGGCCGCCGCGATCTCCGCGGCCGCCGCGATTGTCCTGCGCCGAACCGGCGCCAGCCTGGTCGGCCATCATGCAGTCCTCTCGTTAACAGTCATCAGAATTTCAGCCCGCCTTCGCGCGCCGCATCGGCCAGCGCTGCGATCCGGCCGCCGTAGGTGTACCCGCCGCGGTCGAACACGACCGTCTCGATACCGGCAGCCTTGGCGCGCTCGGCGATCAGCTGACCGACCCGCACGCTCTGTGCTTTCTTGTCGCCGTCGACGGCACGCACATCGGGCTCGATGGACGAGGCCGCGGCGACGGTGACGCCGGCGAGATCGTCGATGAGCTGGACGTGGATGTGCCGGGACGACCGGTTGACCATCAGACGCGGGGCGTCGGCGGTGCCGGAGACCTTCTTGCGCAACCGGGCGTGCCGACGGATCCGCGCGACCCGACGGGTCTCGGAGATGTTCTGCCCCACCGGCTTGTGCTTGGTGCCGGCGGCTGCATCAGTTTTCGTGGAAGCCATGGTTACTTACCTGTCTTTCCGACCTTGCGGCGGATCTGCTCACCCTCGTAGCGCACGCCCTTGCCCTTGTACGGGTCGGGGCGGCGCAGGCGGCGGATGACCGCAGCGATGTGGCCGACCTTCTGCTTGTCGATGCCCGTGATCGAGAACTTCGTGGGTGTCTCGACCGCGAACGTGATGCCCTCGGGCGCTTCGATGAGCACCGGGTGGCTGTAGCCGAGCGCGAACTCCAGGTTGGCGCCCTTGAGCGCCACGCGGTAGCCGACCCCGAAGATCTCCATCTTGGTGGTGTAGCCCTCGGTCACACCGGTGACCAGGTTGGCTACCAGGGTGCGCGACAGCCCGTGCAGCGAGCGGCTGCGCCGCTCGTCGTCGGGGCGGGTCACCACGATGGCGCCATCGTCGTTGCGCGAGACCACGATCGGCTCGGCGACATCCATGGTCAAGGTGCCCTTGGGGCCCTTCACCGACACGTTCTGACCATCGATGGTCACGTCGACCCCGGCGGGAACCAGGACCGGCTGCTTTCCAATACGCGACATGTTTTCGTTCCCCTACCAGACGTAGGCGAGGACTTCGCCGCCCACGCCTTGTCGAGTTGCCTGGCGATCGGTGAGCAGACCGGAGGACGTGGAGATGATCGCCACGCCCAGGCCGCCGAGCACCCGAGGCAGATTGGTGGACTTTGCGTAGACCCGCAGGCCGGGCTTGCTCACCCGGCGCAGGCCCGCGATGCTGCGCTCACGGCTGGGGCCGTACTTCAGCTGCACCACGAGGGCTTTGCCCACGCGGGCATCCTCGGTGCGGTAATCGGAGATGTAGCCCTCTTTTTTGAGGATCTCGGCGATATTCGCCTTGATCTTCGAGTGGGGCAGAGTCACCTCATCGTGGTACGCCGAGTTGGCGTTACGCAGACGCGTCAAGAAGTCTGCGATGGGATCGGTCATCGTCATGACAGCCGGTTCACCTTCCTTGCGGCGGTTCCCATGTGTTCATTGCTCACAGTGGGCCTTCCGAAATTTGAATTCGAATGAATGCTGGTTACCAGCTGGACTTCTGGACACCGGGCAGTTCGCCCGCGTGCGCCATTTCGCGCAGGCAGATCCGGCACAGGCCGAACTTGCGGAACACCGCGTGCGGACGGCCGCACCGGTTGCACCGGGTGTAACCGCGCACCGCGAACTTCGGCTTCTTGTTGGCCTTGTTGACCAGAGCCTTCTTTGCCATTGCTCAGTTCTCCTTGAACGGAAAGCCGAGGGCCCGCAGCAGCACTCGTCCTTCGTCGTCGTTGGTCGCCGTGGTGACGACGGTGATGTCCATGCCGCGGGGGCGATCGATGGAATCCACGTCGATCTCGTGGAACACCGACTGCTCGGAGAGCCCGAAGGTGTAGTTACCGCTGCCGTCGAACTGCTTGGGGCTCAAGCCACGGAAGTCGCGGATACGGGGAAGCGCGATCGAGACCAGGCGGTCGAGGAACTCCCACATGCGGTCCCCGCGCAGGGTCACCCGGGCACCGATCGGCATGCCCTCGCGCAGCTTGAACTGGGCGATGGACTTGCGCGCCTTGCGGATTTCGGGCTTTTGGCCGGTGATCAGGGCGAGATCGTTGACCGCGCCGTTGATCAGCTTCGCGTCGCGGGCGGCGTCACCGACACCCATGTTGACGACGACCTTGACCACGCCGGGGATCTGCATCACGTTGGCGTAGTTGAACTCTTTGTTGAGCGCGTCCTTGATTTCCTCGCGGTAGCGCTGCTTGAGCCGCGGCTGCACCTTGGCGGCGTTTTCTACTGTGGTCATTCTCAGATGTCCTTGCCGTTGCGCTTGGAGACCCGAACCTTCTTGCCCGACTCCTCGTCGACGCGGTAGCCGATGCGGGTGGGGTTTCCGTCGGAGTCGATGACCATCACGTTGGAGACGTGGATGGCCGCCTCCTGCGTGACGATGCCGCCGGAGGAGGCGCCGCGCTCGTTCTGCGACTGCGCCGTGTGCTTCTTGATCCGGTTGACGCCCTCGACGAGGACCTTCTCGCGGGACGGGTACGCCTCGATGACCTTGCCCTTGGCGCCCTTGTCCTTACCGGAGATCACGAGCACGGTGTCACCCTTGTGCACCTTCATTTACAGCACCTCCGGGGCGAGCGAAACGATCTTCATGAACTTCTTCTCACGCAGCTCGCGGCCGACCGGGCCGAAGATGCGGGTGCCACGCGGGTCGTTGTCCGCCTTGATGATGACGGCCGCGTTCTCGTCGAACTTGATGTAGCTGCCGTCGGCGCGACGGCGTTCCTTGACGGTGCGCACCACGACGGCCTTGACCACATCGCCACGCTTGACGTTGCCGCCCGGGATGGCTTCCTTGACGGTCGCCACGATGATGTCGCCGATGCCGGCATAGCGCCGCGACGAGCCACCGAGAACGCGGATGCACAAGATCTCCTTGGCACCCGTGTTATCGGCGACCTTCAGCCGCGATTCCTGCTGAATCACTCGATCTCCTGACCTGGTTATGTGTGCACGGCAGATACCGACCTGACGTGCGCGGTCTTTGTTGCCCCGAGAGCACGCAGGGTTTTCTCGCAGAGAGATAACCGAGGTCTGCCCCAGGCAACCCCTAGAGTCTAGGGGACGACCTGCGCAGAGCCAAATCCCAGCTCATCGGGGGCGGCACGGGTCAGAGGACGGCGGCGGTGAGCTCCACCTCGACGGGCGCTCCGGACGGTAGCGCACGCACACCGATGGCACTGCGGGCCGGCAGTGCGGCGACGCCCAGTTCGGCGACCAGGACGTCGGAGGCGCCGTCGGCGACCGCGCTCAGCGCACCGAAGTCCGGCGCGCAGGCGATGAACACCGTCATCCGCAGGCACCGCAAAGCCGCAGGTCCCGGCGCTGCTGCCCGGGCAGCAGCGAGCGCGTTGCGGGCCGCCAGCCCGGCCGCGGCGCGCGCCTGCTCGACGGTCAGGGTGGCCCCGACGACACCGGTGAACACCAGCACGCCGCCGCGTCGGGGTGTCATGCCTGCGGTGTAGATGACGCCGTCGTGGCATACCGCGGGGACATAGGCGCCCTGCGGAGCGGGTACCTGCGCATCGCCGGGCTCCGCATCAGTCGACACCGAGCGCCACGCCTTCCTGGCGGGGGTCGGCGGCACCGCTGAGCACACCTCGGTCGTCGACGCAGATGAGTTGGGCGCTGCCACCGGCACCGAGATCGGGTTGTACGACCACCCGGTGCCCGAGCGCGGCCAGTTCCGCGCGCACCGGGGCGGGCAGGCCGGCCTCGACGCGCAGTTCGTCGGGTGCGCCGATGACGTCGGCGTCCGAGCCAGGGAAGACGGTGAATCGCGGCGCCGACACGGCCTGGGCGGCATCGCGTCCATGGTCCAGCAGATGGGAGAGCAGCTGCATGTTCCACTGCACCTGCCCGTCGCCGCCGGGGGTGTTGCCGACATATTTGAGCGCGCCCGCCGCGTCGGTGACGATCCAGGCGTTGAGCGTGTGCAGGGGTTTGCGTCGCGGTTTCACCTCGTTGGGATGCCCGGCCAACAGGTAGGCCCCGCGCCCCAACCGGTTGTTGAGCACCACCCCGGTGCCCGCGACGGTGAACTTCGCGCCGAAGGTGAAGGCCAGCGAATGGATGAAGCTCACCGCGCGGCCGTCGGCGTCCACCGCCACCGTCGAGGTGGTGTCGCCGGCGGCGACCTCGATGCGGCCGCGCTCCTCGATACGTCCGTCCAGATCCCGCCGCTGCGCGTCCAGGCGCTGCGGGGCCAGCACGTAGTCGGCGCCGTGGCGGCGATTATCGCTGCCGCACAACGCAAATCGATCGGCGAACGACAGCCGGGCGGCGCGGGCCAGCCGGTCGATGGCGGCCGCGGACAACCAGTCGCTCGCCCCGGGAACACCGTCGCACAGCGCCGCCTGCTGCAGCACCATCCAGCCCGGCGTCGGCAGCGGCGTCTGGTGCAGCACCGCGCCGGCGTAGCGCCCGGACAGCGCCGGCTCGGGACCGACCAGGGCACCGGCGGCCCATTCGTCACCGCTGAACGGCGCCCCGCCGGCCTGCAGCGCGGCGACGGCCCGTTCGGCGAACTCGCCGGTGTAGAAGCTCCCCGGATCGCGGGCGAGCGTGCGGATGCTCGCCGCCAGCGCCGGTTGCGGCAGCCGTCTCCCGACGACAGGCGCAACACCCTGGGGCGCATAGGTTTCCGTGAGACCGGGGTCGGCCCTGACGGCCTCGATGGCCTCGCCGACATCGCCTGCGGTGCGGGCCGAGCAGGGTAACCCGTTCTCGGCGATGCGGGCGGCGCGTTCCCACAGCTCCGGCAGCGACCGGGTGGCGCCGCCGTCGTGTAATGCCGCCAGCGCCGCGGGGGCACCCGGCACCGCGACGGCCAGCGGGCCGTCCAGCGGTATCGCGGTAAGACCTTGCGCGGCATAGAAATCCGGGGTTCCACCGTCGGGGCCGAAGCCGGATCCGTTGACGGTCCACACCCGCCCGTCGGGCTCGCGGACCACGGCGAAGGCGTCACCACCGATCCCGCATTGCCCGGGCAGGGTCAGCCAGGTCAGTGCGGCCATCGCCAGCGTGGCGTCGATGGCGTTACCGCCGTCGGCCAGCACCCGGGCACCGGCCAGGCTGGCAGCCGGATGACTGCTGCTGACCATGGCGCCGGCCGACAGTGCCGGCGGCCGGCTCGGCGCGCTCATCACGCGCCCCGGCGGGCCCGGCGGGTGGGGCCGGCCGGGGTCTCCCCCGGCTCGATGCCGACGAAGATCTCGCCGTCACGTTCCTGGCACGGGAAGGTCTTGATGGGTTCGGTGGCCGGCGGGCTGATCGGCTCACCGGTCTCCAGGTCGAATGCACTGCCGTGGCAGGAGCAGCCGATACCGTCGTCGCGCAGCTTGCCCGAGGACAACAGGCAGTCCAGGTGCGTGCAGTAATTGGAGGTGGCGTAGGCCTTGCCGTTGAGTCGGGCCACGGCGAACTCGTGGTCGCCGGAGTAGAACCGCCGGACAATCCCCTCGGGCACCTGCCCGGAGCGCGCCACCCTGACGAATTCGGTTGTGGTGTCGTCGATCTGATCAGTCATGTCACAGTCCCGGATTCATATAGATGGTCTTCTCGTTGAGGTAGAACTCGATCATCGACGCGCCGGCCTGCTCTTTGAAGGTGGCGGTCGAGGACGCTTTGTAGCCGCCGAACGGCGCGTTCATCGCCATGCCGGTGGTGGGCTGATTGATCTTGACCAGCCCGGTCTTCGAGCGGCGGGAGAACTCCTGGGCGACGGTGAGGTCGTTGGTGACGATGGCGGCCGAGAGCCCGAACTCGGTGTTGTTGGCCGCGTCGATGGCGTCGTCGAGGGTGCTCACCCGTTGCACCGCGATCAACGGTCCGAACACCTCTTCGTCGACGATGCGCATGCCTGCGGTGGCGTCGGTGAACACCGCGGGACGCACGAAGAATCCGTTGCCGCCGGTGTCCTCGCCGCCGCAGCGCAAGGTGGCGCCGTCCTCGATGCCGGCCTGGACGTAGCCCAGGAATTTCTTGTGCTGCTCAGCGTTGGCGAGTGCACCCATGTCGATGCCGGTGTCGGCGCCGGGGCCCACCTGCAGCGCTTCGGCGCGCGCGACGACGGCATCGACCACGGCGTCGTGGTTGGCCTCGGTGACGATCACCCGGCTGGTACCGGTGCAGGCCTGCCCGGACAAGCCGAAGGCGCCCTTGACGATCAGAGCAGCTGCGCGTTCGGGGTCGGCGTCGGGTGCCACCACCACCGGGTTCTTGCCACCCATCTCCAACTGCACCCGCCGGTGCGGGCCCACCTGGCTGTGGATCAGTCTGCCCACCGCGGTGGATCCGGTGAAGGTCACCGCGGCCACGCGCTCGTCGCCGGCCACGGCGGCACCGGCAGCCCCGCCGCCCTGCACCAGCGCGATGACCTCCGGCGGCAGTCCCCCGGCCAGCAGTGCTTCCACCAGCCGCTGCCCCATCAGCGGGGTGATCTCAGAAGGTTTGAACAGCACCGGGTTTCCCACCGCCAGCGCCGGCCCGAGCTTGCGGGACGGGATGTTGAGCGGGAAATTCCACGGGGTGATGGCGCCCACGATGCCGATCGGCTCCCGCACCGTGTAGAGCAGCGTCTGCCCCGCCACGGGATAGGTGGCGCCGCAGCTGCGGGTGGCCTCGGCGGCGTAGAACCGCAGGTTCATCGGTGTGCGGCTGACCTCCATGGTGGCCTCGGCCAGCGTTTTGCCCTCTTCGCGGACCAGCTCGGCGATCAGCTGGTCGCTGCGTGACTCCAGTCGCGCCGCAGCAGCTTCCAGGATGCCGGCGCGGCGCTCGGGTGAGGTGGCCGCCCAGGCAGGCGCAGCGGCAGCCAGGCTGTCGACGGCCAGGCGCACGTCGTCGGCGCCGGAGTCCGGGAACGCGCCGATGACGTCACCGGGGTCGGCGGGGTTGCTGCGGGTGAAGGTGGCCCCGGACACCGCGGGCACCCAGTTCCCGCCGATGAAGTTCAAACCCTCGATCATGCCGTCACCTCTTCGATGTCGTCCTCGTACGCCAGGTCCCACAGGTCGGTGTCCTCGTCTCCCAGCACGGCGGGGTCCAACTCGCGGCCCAGCAGTTCGCGGGTCACCGAGATGTCCTCGCCGCGTTCGACGGTGAACGCGCCGCACAGCGCGCCGCCGTCGAGGTAGAAGGCGGTGAAGTCCAGCCCGTCGCGATCGCCACGCAGCACCGGGGTGCCGGTCAGCGAGCCGACGCTCTGGATGTTGCGGCCGAACTGATCCGACCAGAACCAGTGCGGGTCGTCGTTGATCGCGTCGCGCCCCAGCATGGCGCCGGCCACGGCGACACCCTGGCGACTGGCGTTGTCGAAGTGCTCCACCCGGATGTGGCGACCGGCCCTGGCCGAGAAGCGCCGGGCCACGTCACCGGCGGCGTACACGTTGGGCACACTCGTGCGCCCGGCCGCGTCGACCACGATGCCGTCGTCGATGTGCAGTCCCGTTGCGTTGGCTGCCTGCACATTCGGCGTGATGCCGATGCCGATCACCAGTACGTCGAACTCTTCGTCGCCGACCAGCACCGCCTCCGCGGTCGTCTGCAGGTGCGCCACACCCGCGCCGGTGCGGACGTCGACGCCGTTGTCGCGGTGCATGCGGGTGATCAGGGTGCCGAGGTCGGCGCCGAGCACGCGCTCCAGCGGGACCGGTGCGGTCTCGAACACCGTGACCGTCACACCGGCCGATACGGCGGTGGCGGCCAACTCCAGGCCGATGAAGCCCGCACCGATGATCGCCAGGCGCCGGCCCGGAGCCAGGTGTGGGGCCAGGCCGGTGGCGTCATCGAGGGTGCGCAGATAGTGCACCAGGTCCGGGCGTGGACCGGGCACCGGCAGCCGGCGCGGGCTGCCGCCGGTGGCGAACAGCACGGCGTCGGCGGCGATGGGTGCATGGTTGTCCAATTCCACTGTGGCGGTGGCGGTGTCGACCCGGGTGACGGTGGCCCCGGTGATCAGGTCGATGTCGTTGGCGGTGCGCCACTTCTCCGGCAGGATCCAAAGTGAGTCCTCGGTGTCGGTGCCGGCGAGGAACTCCTTGGACAGCGGCGGGCGCTGGTACGGCGCGTGCGGCTCGTCACCGATCAGCACGATGCGGCCGTCGAAACCGTGGCGGCGCAGGTTGCGGGCGGCCACCGCGGACGCCTGGCCGGCGCCGACGAGCACATGGGTGGGCCGGGTCATGCGGAGACCTCCTGCGCGACGGTCTTGCAGACGTAGACGGTGCCGTCGTCGTCCACCCGCACCGGGAACGTGGGCTGACAGAGGTCCTGGTCGGCCTCGTAGCCGGTCTCGAGGTCGAACTGCCACTGGTGCCCGGGGCAGATCACCTTGCCGTGCAACAGTGTGCCTTTGAACAGCGAACGGTGCTGGTGCACACAGAGATCGGCGAACGCGTAGACCTTGCCGTCAGTGGCGAACAAGGCAATGGCGGTGCCGTCGACTTCGACCCGCAGCTTGCGACGCCGGCCCAGCTCCTTGGTGCTGGCCACCGCGATCCACTCACCCATGATGTCCCTTTCCTGCGATTCGGGCGCGCTCGTAACCGCTGGGCGGTTACGAGCGCGCCGAAATCGCTAGACGCTGGCCAGCTCCGGCGCGACATAGGTGTCGTACAGACCCTTGGTGTAGGAGAACCGCATCTCGGCACCCCAGCGCACCATCTGCAGGCAGCGCTGCTGCAGCGCCACGGTGTCGGCGTGGTCCAGCACGATCTGGTAGCCGCGTTCGCCGTGCACCACGTCGGAGGTGATGTGCAGGTCGAAGAACTCGATCTCGTCCTCGGTGAACTTGTAGACCTCACGCAGCGGCACGATCTGCTTGGTGTAGATGCTGGGCACCTGCGATTCCAGACCCACCACCAGCGCGGCGGTGGCCACCACGAAGTGCTCGCGCTGGGAGACCGCGTAGCACCAGGACTGCAGCCCGCGCGTGATGGCGTTCATGTTGTTCGGGTCCTCGATGCGTTCCTTGGTGGTCCCGCATGCCTCACCGAACTTGATCAGCAGGTCGGTGTGCCGGATATCGGCGAGTTCTTCCTCGTACATGTTCTGCAGCGTGAAATCCTTGGCGCCGGTGAACTCGTCGGGGGTGTTGGCGTAGATGTTGGCCAGATAGTCGGCGAACGGCCCGACGTAGTGGTAGTGGTTCTCGGCCCAGCGGGCGAAGTGGTGGCGCTCCAGCTGCCCCTCCGCCCATGCCTTGGAGAACGACGCATTCTTGGCCTCGCGGCCCTTGATCGCGTTTTCCAGTTCGGCACGGAACTCGTCCCGGCCCAGCAACTCAGTCATGGATTCGATCCCTTCGTTTGTTGAGTTCGCGAAACCACTTGGTTTTGACCGTGTTTCGCATGTGATGGGGCTGCACGACGCTGCGGCGCTGCGAAGTCGACTGTGCAGCAGCGACGTTAACCAGCGACGCCGGATTGCGGTATGGACAACTTCACCCTCGATACCCACCGTCGCAAGTCATGGTGCACAACGGTCCTCAGCGGCTGCCGACCGCCGCGGTCAGCGCCTCGAACTCGGCGAGGATTGCCGCCCCGACGGCCTTGTCCTGGGCCCCGTTACCACCGCTGATCCCGACCCCGCCGATGATCTGACCCTCGAAGACGAGCGGGAATCCGCCGACGAACACCGCGAACTTGCCGGGCAGCATGTGGCTGATACCGAAGGCCTCGTTGCCCGGCAGCGCCGGGCCGTCGGGCGCCTCGTTGAACAGGTGGGTGGCCCGCTCGTGACCGGCGGCGGTGAACGCCTTGGCGATGGAGATGTCCACACCCGTCAGCCGTGCGCCCGGAAGTCGGTGCAGGGCAAGGACATTACCGCCATCGTCGCAGATGCACAGCGTCTGCTTGACACCGATCTCTTCGGCCTTGGCACGCCCGGCGGCGAGCAGTGGCAGGGCGTCGTCGAGGGTGATCCGGTAGATCTGGTGCATGCTGCTGACCTCCTGAGATTGTCGGCGATGGCCGAATCCGGGTATGACGGGCGATCTCGCCCGCCGGCGGTGTGCCTGGTGCATGTCTACCGGGACGGCCGCGTCGCCGCCTTGGTCACAATGTCCGCTTTATCGCGAGCAACATGGTCAAAGTGCACATAGTGTGTGCACGGTCGAGGATGTGATGGTGATGGTTCGGGCCCGCCACCTCGATGATCGATCCGCACAGGCAGGTGAGGACATGGCACCAGAGCACCCACGCGGTGACCGGATGACGGTCGCCGGTCTGCTGGACGAATCACTCATGTCCGGCGCCCGCGTGATCTCCGGACACGAGCAGCTTGGTCGCGAGTTGCATTGGGTACTACCGCTTTCGGAGGTGCTGTCCCGGCACGAACCACTGGACGGCGTCGCGATCTACGCCCGCCCGGAGGCGCTGCTGGGCACCGCGGGCGCGCTGGCCGCGCTGGCCGCGCGCGGTGCGACGACGCTGGTCGTCGACGGTTCGGTTCCCGCCGACTTCCCCCCTGACCTGCCCGCCGGCCTGGTGGTGGTCGAGATGGCGTTTCCGGTGGGGTTCACCGCGTTGAATCGGCTGCTCGCCGAACGTGCGCTGAGCCAGGAAGTGCACGTGATGCGGTATGCCACGCATGTGCACACGTCCCTGGCGGGGCTGTTCCATCGCGGCGCCGGCCTGCAGATCCTGATCCGCGAGGTATCCAACCTGGCCCGCAATCCCGCGGTGGCGCTCGACGCCCGCGGCCACATCGTGGCGCACAACGGCCTGGCCGCGGAGGCGGCGGGGGCGCTCACCGAGAGCATCGTGCCGAGACTGACCGTCGACCTCCCGGCCGGCGCCCGGCTCTCCGGACACCACGACACCCGCGTCGAGCACCTCGCCGACCCGCACGGCAACACGTGGACGGCCATCTCCACCGCCATCCGGCTCGGCAAGGCATTCGAAGGCTGGGTGGTTGTCCTGGTGCCGACCTCCGAGCCCGGCGCACACGAGCTGGCGCAGCACATCGTCGTCACCGAACAGGCGACGGCGATCATCGGCTCGGAGATGCTCCGCCAGCACAGCGTCGACGAGGCCGAGGAACGTGCGCGCGGCGACTTCGTCCAGGCCCTGGTGCACGGGCATTTCTCCAGCGAGCACGATATGCGTGCGCGGGCCGAGTACCACGATGTCGACATCGATTCGCAATTCGGTGTTTTCGTCGCACCGGGGGCGATACCGCGCGGGGCGGACAACCCGGCCGCGAGCATGGTGCGGTTGGCCCGCTACGCCGCCAACGTGGCACCCGACCCGGCCGTGCGTTCCTATGTCACCGTGCTCGGCGACGTCCTGGTGGTGGTGCGCTCACTGCGTGGCGGTGACGACGCCGCGCGGCGCCGGGAGATGGTGCACTACGCCGAGGCCATGGCCGGCGAGCTCGAACACCGCCGCGGCTCAGCCGTGGTCGTCTGCTACAGCCGGCCGGTGTCCGGGGCACAGGCCGTCTCGGCGAGTTACCGCGAGGCCCGCATCGCGCTGGGCATCGCGCGCCGGCTGGCCCTCACCGGCGCCGTCTCGTATCAGGATCTACGCAGTTTCACCGTGCTCGCCGAGATCGCCGAGACCGAACAGAGCAAGGCCCTGGTCAACGACGTTCTCGGGCCCTTGCGCGGCGCTCCGGATCTGCGCGATTTCCTGACCGGCTACCTGTCCAACGGCGGCAACGTCAACGCCACCGCCAGGGCGCTCAACGTGCACCGCAACACCATGCTGACCAAGCTGGACCGCGTGTCACGGGCCATCGGGCTCGATATCCGGGTGCCCGACAACCAGTTCACGGTCTGGCTGGCGATCCGGCTGGACCTGCTCAGTGAGGTACACGCCGCCGTCGACCGCGAGGCCAGTTTCCGCTGACCGGTCAGTGCTGCGGCACCGGGTCGGGCCCGATGAACGAGCCCAGCAGGCCGAGCACGGCGACCACGCCGACCATCGCGAACGCCAGGATGAAACCGACCGTGGTGCCGAGGCCCAGGGCGATGGCGACCCATGCGGCCCCCATCGCCGATCCCCCGAAACGCACCAGGTTGAACAGTCCGAGCCCGGTGCCCTGAGCCCCGGCCGGCGAGCGCGTGGCACCGGTGGCCGCCGGAGTCTGCACGAACGCCGTCCCGATCCCGATCACCACCAGGATCGCGACGAAAGCGGCCAGACCCCAACGTTTCTCGACCAAATGCAGACCAACCGCCAGCGAGAGCAGCGCCTGGCCGAGGATCAGCAGCGACAGCCCCGTGCGCAGCACCCGGCGCGCGCCGATCCTGTCGAGGTAGCGTCCGACCAGCGGACCGAGAATCACCATCGACGCCGGGATCGCCAACAACACCAGACCGGCCAGCGATCCGGTCCGGCCACTGCCGACCAGGTAGAGCGGCACCGCGAGCAGCGTCGCGCCCATGCTGAACATGAACGCGAATGCGCCGAGGGTGCTGCGCACGAAGCGGGCCTCGGCGACGAGGCGGACATCGACGAACGGTGCCGGGACCCGCAGGCAGTGCCGCACGAAGAAGATCAGGATCGCCACCGAGACCGCCACGGCCACGCCCACCCCGACCGAGACCCCCTGCCCCGGGATGAGTGCCACCCCGAGGATGAGCAGCCCCGATCCCAGCGTCAGCGCGATGGCACCGACGGTGTCCAAACGCATCCGGGTGCCGGGATGGCGAGGGATGTGGCGCAACGTGCCGACGAACCCGGCCAGCGCGACCGGCACCAGCGGCACGAACACCCAACGCCACCCCCAGCCGTCGGCGATGAAACCGCCCATGGTGGGGCCGATGGCCTGCCCGATACCGTTCACCGAGGCCCACAACCCCACCGCTCTGCCCCGCCGTTCCCCGGCGAACAGCCAGGTCAACAGGCCGAGTACGGCCGGGCCCAACGCCGACGCCGCCGCGCCGCCCAGGCAACGCCACAGGATCAACAGCTCCAGAGAGGGCGCGGTCGCCGCCCCGATGGCGCATACCGCCGTCGCGATCATCGACGCGCAGTACATCCGGCGTCTGCCGAAGCGGTCACCGATCCAGCCCACCAGCGGCATCGTGGCGGTGAACGTCAGGAGGAAGCCCACCACCACGAACACGCCGCTGCCCAGTGGCGCGTCGAACTCGGCGAGGATCGCCGGCAAGGGCACGTTGACGACATTGTTGCTGACCGTGCCGACCAGCGTGCCCGACAGCAGGGCCGCCAGGGCCATCGGCGTGCCGGCCCCGTCGGGGCCCGCCGTGCCCGCCGGCGTTCGGCTGTCTGTGTCAGTCATGGCAGTGATTTCCGTGGCCGATCGTTTCGAAGTGGACGCGCGGGTTGCGCGCGCACCCGTGCTGCCACTGTCTCATTCCCGGCACGTCGGCGGGGACGCCCGGGAAGGTCAACGCGCACAGCGACGACACCCGGATCCGGACATCATGCACACCCGGGCCGGGCCGATGTCCCGTGACCCAGCACACCGGGGCGCGGATTTTAACGTTTGCGAAACACCGCGACACCAGGATGACAATGTCGGAACACGTTGCACAGGGGCGTGCGCACAGCGTTGTGCACAGTGTGCGTTGACCCGTTCGGGTAACGGGCCCAGCATTCCTGCATCAGACTGCACAGCCCACGAGCAGTTGTGAGTGAAAAGACCTTCCATGGACATACAACTCAGCGCGGCCCATTGGATCTACCTGGCCGGAATCGTCGTCATCCTCCTCACGATGGCACTGCGCAAGAACATCGTGGTGCCGGCGGTCGTCGCGACGCTGCTTACGGCGTGGGTGTTTTCGGGCAGCATCGTGACCGGGCTGTCGTCGATCTTCAATGCCAGCCTGGTCGCCGCTCAGGAACTGTTCAACATCTTCCTGATCATCGCCTTCATCACCGCCATGCTGGGTGCGTTGCGTGAGATGGGCGCCGACAAATTGATGGTGACCCCGTTCCGACGAGTGATGCGTGCGGGCACCAGCAGCTTCATCACCCTCGCCGTCGTCACATATGTCATCTCGCTGTTCTTCTGGCCCACGCCGGCGGTCCCACTGGTGGGCGCGGTGCTCATTCCCGTCGCCATCCGCGCCGGCCTGAGTCCACTGTCGGTGGGCATGGTCATCGCCATCGCCGGGCAGGGCATGGCCCTGTCCTCGGACTACATCATCAAGGTCGCCCCCGGCATCTCGGCCACCTCGGCCGGCGTCGATGCCGACGGTGTGGCCGACAAGGCGCTGGTGCTCTCGCTGATCACCGGTCTGGCCGCGCTGCTGATCACCTACGTGATGCAGCGCCGGACGTGGCAGCCGCCGTCGGCGGACCTGCTGGTGGCCTGGGAGAACAAGGCCGACAAGCTCGGCGCGCCCGAGGCCCGGCCCGAACCGGGCCCCGGTGGTACCGGGCCGGTCCCGGTGGCCACCGACGCGCCGGTACCGGCGCCGACGGGGTCGGGCGCCGTGTCGGCCACGGCCACCCTCGCTCCGGCCGCCGCGCCGCCGGCGCCCGTTCTACCGAACTCATTGGCCGCCAAGATATTTGCCGCGCTGGTGCCGGCGGCCTACCTGGCGTTCATCGTCTACCTGCTGTTGGGCAAGTTCACCACGCTGGTGCCGCCGCTGCAGGGCGGGGACGCCGCGGGCATCGTCGGCGGGATCGCGGCGATCCTGCTGTTCGCCGCCTGCCTGACCAATGACAAGCGCGACTTTCTGGAGAGCTCGTCCACCCACATCATCGACGGCCTGGTGTTCGCGTTCAAGGCCATGGGTGTGGTGCTACCGATCGCCGGGTTCTTCTTCATCGGTAGCGGCGACTTCTCGGCCCGGGTGCTCGGGATGGGCCCCGACGCCACCGGACCGGCCTTTCTGTTCGACCTGATCAGCGCGGCGATGGCACATGTGACACCGAGCCCGTTTATTCTGGGCTTCGGCATACTGCTGGTGGGTATCGTTGCCGGACTGGACGGTTCGGGATTCAGCGGCCTGCCGCTCACGGGCTCACTGGCCGGTGCGCTCGGCCCCGCCGCCGATATGGATCCCGCTACCCTGGCCGCCATCGGCCAGATGGGCAACATCTGGTCCGGCGGCGGCACCCTGGTGGCGTGGTCATCGCTGATCGCCGTCGCGGGCTTCGCGCGCATTCCGGTGCTCACCCTGGCGCGCAAGTGCTTCCTGCCGGTGATGTCCGGGCTGGTGTTGTCCACCCTGTTCGCCATACTCGTCTTCTGATGACGTTGACCGATACCGAGCAGAAACTGGCGCTGGCCGCGACCGGAGCGCTGACCTTCGTCACCGGAATCGTCGACGCGGTCGGCTTCCTGGCTCTGGACCGGGTGTTCACCGGCAACATGACCGGCAACATCGTGATCCTCGGCATGGGCGTGGCGGGCGCGGACGATCTGCCGGTGCTGGGGCCGGCGATCGCGCTGGCCGCGTTCACCGCGGCGGCCTTCGTCGCCGGACTGGTGTTACGCGCGCGAACCAAGGGGTGGCAGCACCGGGTCACCGTGCTGCTCACCCTCGGCGCGGTGGCGCTGGCGGCCCTCACCGCCGTGGCCGCCACGGCGGGTGAGCACGCGTCATCGGCCGTGCAGATCGCGATGGCGGCCAGCACGGCCGCGGTGATGGGTTCCCAGGCGATGGTGGCCAGGGCGGTGGCCGTGGCGGATATGACGACCGTCGTGGTGACCTCCACCCTGGCCTCGCTGGCGGGTGAGACCTGGACCCGACGCGGCGAACGTGTGCTGTTCAACCGCAGATTCGGGGCGATCGCGGGCATTTTCGCCGGGGCGGTGGCCGGCGCACTGCTGCTGCGCTGGCATATCGCGGTGCCGTTCGCCGTGGCGGCCACGCTCACCGCAGCGGTCGCGGTGCTCGGCCACCTGCGGCTGGCACCACGGCGCGCCGAGCTGCCCGAGGCCTCCCTGCGATAGCCGTCGGCCCCGCCGTCAGGGAATTCTGATCTCGAAGTCCCCGGTCAATTCCGTTGCGGCCGCGTCGAATCCGCCGGTTCCGGCCGGCGCCTCGGCGTGTACCGACACCAGGTAGTCACCGGTGTTTGTCCACACGTGCACGACACGGTCGACGAACTCGGTGGCATCATCGGGGGTGTCCGATACCGCGCCGAGCAGCTTCTGGCCGCTGTAATCGCACAGCTCGGCGGGCAGCACGCTCAGCGAGCTCACTGCGGCGTCGGCGGTCAGGGCTTGCACATACTCGGCGAACGCGGCCTGCGGATCCAAACTGGTCGCCAGGATGGTGACCGTCGCCGACATACCGTCCGGGCCCGTCAATTCGGCACCGATATCACCGGTTCCGCCCTGCATCGACCAACCTTCGGGAACGGCGACGGTGAGCACGGGAGCCGCCGAGTCGGCGATCTCGGCGACCATACCGACCGGCGGGCGCTGCGCCGGTTCGCAGGTGACGGCGCCCGCGGGGACGGCCGTCGTGCTGGTCGGCACGACACCGAAGTCCGGGTGCCCGGTATCGCCGGTCGGATCCGTGGCCGAGGTGCCGGGACCGGCCGGCGCGGTGGTCGTCGCCGTTGCCGGTGTGGTTGCCGGCGTGGTGGCCGCGGCGACGCTGCCGGGCACCGGTGTTCCCTGATCGGACTTCGTGCACGACACCAGCGCCGGGACGGCACAGCAGAGCACCGCTGCCGCCACGACCCTCCCGAACCCGATCATCAGTCCCTCGCGAACGCCCGGGCGAGATCGCGCTCGGCATCCAGGTACGCCGCGCCCGACACGTCGACCACCACACGGCCGATGGCGCCGCCGGTGAACTCGAACGGCGCCCGGTAGGCCGTGGACACCGGTTGACCCGCGTTGCGTCCCACACTGACCCCTCCACCGGCCAGGCCGAACATCACCGGATGGGCCTTCACGGCGGCGCGGGTGGCCACGGCAGCGCCATCCACGTAGAGCGTGACGTCGCCGACCGGGGTGTGGCTACCCTCCACGGTGCCGGTCCGCGCAAACTCGACCCCGACCACATGCGCGCCGGCCGCCAACGGTTCGGTGGCGCCCACGCGTTGTTCGTCCTCGCCGAAGAAGTTGTACACGAACTGCAGCCGCCCCTCGTCGACGTAGAGCACGTAGCCACCGTGCCCGGCGCCCTGCTTGAACAACACGCCCCGGACGTCTTCGCTGTCGACGGTGACCTCGGCCAACACCGAGAACGAGCGACCCGCGATGTTGACACAACCGCCGACCGCGACGGGAGCGGTGTGCGGATAGTAGACGTAGCTCGTCCGGTC
Source organism: Mycobacterium sp. MBM (assembly GCA_021648845.1). Lineage (GTDB taxonomy): Bacteria > Actinomycetota > Actinomycetes > Mycobacteriales > Mycobacteriaceae > Mycobacterium. The sequence continues at coordinate 527,282 of JAKJHY010000001.1, forward strand.
ACCGGCCAGCGACGGACGCCAGCGGGTGAGCATCTCGACGACCCCGAGGTCGGCCAACGGTATCCCGTTGTATTTCTCGGCTTCCGAAAGCCACAACGCCTGCATCTCGGCGAGCTTGCCCGGATGCTCGGCGGCCACGTCGTGGCACTGACTGCGGTCGTTGTCGAGATGGTAAAGCTCCCAGCGGTCCTGGTCGAAATGCGACCATCCCGACGGAGCGGCGGGGTGCACAGCGCTGGCGAACCAGCCGCGGTGCCAAATACCCCTGGTCCCCAGCATGGTGTAGAACTGGGTTTCCTTTCCGGTCGGTGCGTCCGGGTCATCAAGGGCCACTTTGAAACTGACGCCGTCCAGCGGTTTCTGCGGAATGCCCTTCACGGTCGCAGGCGCGACGATGCCCAGCAGGTCGTACACGGTGGGGGTGATATCGCAGACGTTGACGTAGTTGTCGCGGATCTCGCCATGCGCGGAAAGCCCTGCGGGCCAGGAGATGATCGCCGCGTCGGCAATGCCGCCCTCGTGCGAGGCGTACCGCTTGTAGAGCTTGTAGGGGGTGTTGAACGCCATCGCCCAGCCGATCGGGTAATGGCCGTAGGTGGTGGGACCGCCCAACTCGTCGAAGAAGCGCATGCTCTCCTCGACCGTGTCGATATACCCGTTGAAGAACTTGCCTTCGTTGACCGACCCGTTCGGCCCGCCCTCACCGCTGGCACCGTTGTCGCTGATCACCACGATGATCGTGTTGTCCAACTGATTGGACTGCTCGAGATAGTCGAGGATGCGGCCGATCTGGGCGTCGGTATAGGACAGGAAACCGGCGAACACCTCGGCCATCCGGGCGAACAGCTTCTTCTCGTCGTCGCTGAGCGAATCCCACGGACGCACGGTGTCCTGCTCGGGCCAGGGCTGTCCCTCCGGTCCCGTGACGTCGCCGTAGGGATTGACCGGCGACAGTTCGGTGTCCGGTGGCACGATACCCATCCGCTTCTGGTTCTCCAGCACGATCTCCCGGTACCGCTCGTACCCCATGTCGAAGCGGCCGGAATAGCGGTCGGCCCACTCTTTGGACACGTGGTGGGGCGCGTGCCCGGCGCCGGGGCAGACATAGGAGAACCACGGCTTGTCGGGGGCGATCATCGTCGAGTCACGGATGAACTCGATTGTGCGGTCCGCGATGTCCTTGGAGAGGTGGTAGCCCTCCTCGGGGGTGGCGGGCGCCTCCACGGGATGCCCGTCGTAGATCAGCTCCGGGTACCACTGGTCGGTCTCGCCACCCATGAAGCCGTAGAACCGGTCGAAGCCACGGGACAACGGCCAATGCCTGCGGGTGGCAGCGAGATTGGACTCCTCCAGCGGGGTCAGGTGCCACTTGCCCACGCACGAGGTGCTGTAGCCGCGCTCTGCCAGCACCTCCGAGATCAGCGCCGTGTCGTGCGGGATCCGGCCGTTGATGCCGGGGAAACCCTCGGTGAACTCTTCGACGATCGCCATCCCGACCGTGGTGGCGTTGCGGCCGGTCAGCAGCGCCGCGCGGGTCGGGGAACACAGTGCGGTGGTGTGGAACTGCGACAACCGCACACCCTTGTCCGCGATCCTGCGCATCGCCGGCATGTCGACGAGCCCACCGAAGCAGTCCCAGGTCGCGATGCCGATATCGTCCCAGACCAGGTAGAGCACGTTGGGCGCGTCGGGCGGCGCGACGGGTGCGGCGTAGGGCCCCCAGTCGGGTTCGGAATCGCGGATGTCGAGCGCGATCTTGCCGTTGAACTCTGCAACCATCGGACCTCCCGGTTTGGCGGACGCCCGGACACTACACCCGCCGGACGTCGCCCACCCGACGAATTGATGGCGTCTCCGGTGCGCGCCGCCGCCCGCCCCTTCAGCCCACCGGTTGCTCGACCCGATACAGCCGCCAATTCGGCTGCCCGTCACCGTCGTTGGGAATCTCCAGCTCCAGCGTCGCCACGGGTGCCGAAAACGCACCGACCCCCGGCCCGCGTGTGCGGGACCGGGGGTCAGCGAAGCGAATCCGGACGGGAGGGCGCTACTTCGCCTTTTCCAGGATCTCGACCAGGCGCCAGCGCTTGGTCGCCGAGAGCGGGCGGGTCTCCATCAGCGAGACGCGGTCACCGATACCGGCGTCCCCGTTCTCGTCGTGGGCCTTGACCTTGCTCGTGGTCCGGATGATCTTGCCGTAGAGCGGGTGACTCTTCCGCGATTCGAGCTCGACCACGATGGTCTTTTCCATCTTGTCGCTCACCACGTAGCCGATCGCGGTCTTGCGACGGCCACGCGGCGTCTCGGTGGCCGGCGTGTGGTTGGGGCCTTTAGTGTCTGCCATGTCTTACGAATCCTCACCAACGGGTCCGGAAGCCAGACCCAGTTCACGTTCACGCAGCACGGTGTAGACCCGTGCAATCTCGTGGCGCACAACACGCAGGCGCCGGTTGTTGGTCAGCTGACCGGTCGCCATCTGGAAGCGCAGGTTGAACAGCTCTTCCTTCGATTCGCGCAGGCGAGTGGTGAGCTCCTCTTCGGTGAGCTCACGCAGTTCGCCAGGCGTAACTCCCACTGCCATCAGAACTGCTCCTCTCGGGTCACGATGCGCGCCTTGATAGGCAACTTGTGGATTGCGCGGGTGAGAGCATCGCGGGCGATCTTCTCATCCGGGTAGCTGAGCTCGAACAGCACGCGGCCGGGCTTGACGTTGGCCACCCACCACTCGGGCGAACCCTTACCGGAACCCATGCGGGTCTCGGCGGGCTTCTTGGTCAGCGGGCGGTCCGGGAAGATGTTGATCCACACCTTGCCGCCACGCTTGATGTGCCGGTTGATGGCGATACGAGCGGACTCGATCTGCCGGTTGGTGATGTAGGCGTGCTCCAGAGCCTGGATGCCATAGTCACCGAAGCTCACCGACGTGCCACCACTGGCGGTACCACGCTGGCGCGGGTGGTGCTGCTTACGGTGCTTGACCCTGCGGGGGATAAGCATTTCAGCTCCCTGAATTCTCTGTTGTGCTCGCGGCGGCCGCCTCGACAGCAGCGTCGGCGGTCGGTGCGGCCGTTTCTTCTCCGGTGGCGGCACGGCCGGCCTCGGTGCTCGTCGCGGTGGTACCCGACGCGCCACTGCGGCGCGGGCGGGTGCCCGACGGACGGTCACGACGCGGACGGTCGGCGGCCGGCGCCGCGGCGGTCAGCTCACGCTTACCGCCGACGATGTCGCCCTTGTAGATCCAGACCTTCACGCCGATCCGGCCGAAGGTGGTCTTGGCCTCGTAGAGGCCGTAGTCGATATCGGCGCGCAGCGTGTGCAGCGGGACTCGACCTTCGCGGTAGAACTCCGAACGGCTCATCTCAGCACCGCCGAGGCGGCCCGAGCACTGCACCCGGATCCCCTTGACGTTGGGCTGGCGCATGGCCGACTGGATCGCCTTGCGCATCGCGCGGCGGAACGCCACCCGGTTGGACAGCTGCTCGGCAACGCCCTGCGCGACCAGTTGGGCAACGGCCTCGGGCTGCTTGACCTCGAGGATGTTGAGCTGGACCTGCTTGCCGGTCAGCTTCTCCAGGTCGGTGCGGATGCGATCGGCCTCGGTGCCGCGGCGGCCGATGACGATGCCCGGACGCGCGGTGTGGATGTCGACGCGGACCCGGTCACGAGTCCGTTCGATCTCCACATCGGCGATGCCGGCGCGTTCCAGGCCGGTGGCCAGCAGGCGACGGATCGCGACGTCTTCCTTGACGTAGTCCGCGTACTGCTTGTCGGCGTACCAGCGGGACTTCCAGTCGGTGGTGATACCGAGGCGGAAGCCGTGCGGGTTGATTTTCTGGCCCACTACTCCGAGCCCTCCTTCGAATCGGTGGCCTTCGCAGCAGCGGCCTTACTGCCCTGCGCGCGACGGGTACGCGCGGTCGAGGTCGACGCGCCACCCTTCTGCTTGGGCGGACGGCTTTCCACGATCACGGTGATGTGGCTGGTGCGCTTGCGGATCCGGAAGGCACGCCCCTGGGCGCGCGGCCGGATGCGCTTGGCGGTCGGGCCACCGTCGGCGTGGATGGTCGCGACCACGAGGGTCGAGGGATCCAGGCCGTCGTTGTTCTGCGCGTTGGCGGCCGCACTGGCGATCACCTTGGCCACCGTGGTGCTGGCGTCCTGGGGAGCCCAGCGCAGGATGTCGAGCGCCTCGGCCACCGACTTGCCGCGGACCAGGTCGATGACCCGGCGCGCCTTGGTCGGCGAGAACGGCACGAAGCGTGCCACCGCCTTGGCGGACGGATACTCAATGGTGGAAGTCATTAGCTGTTTCCTTCGCTCTTCGCGCAAGCGCTCATCGCCGCTTCGCCTTCCGGTCATCCTTGATGTGACCCTTGAACGTGCGGGTGGGGGCGAACTCGCCCAGCTTGTGCCCGACCATGGCCTCGGTGACGAACACCGGCACGTGCTTGCGACCGTCGTGGACGGCGAAGGTGTGACCGATGAAGTCGGGAATGATGGTCGAACGGCGCGACCAGGTCTTGATGACCTGCTTGCTGTTCTTCTCGTTCTGGACGTCGACCTTCTTCAAGAGGTGGTCGTCGACGAACGGGCCCTTTTTCAGGCTGCGTGGCATCGCTTTACTCCCTAGCGCTTCTTGCCGGTGCGCCGGCGACGGACGATGAGCTTGTCGCTCGCCTTGTTCGGCTTGCGGGTGCGGCCCTCGGGCTTGCCCCACGGGCTCACCGGGTGACGGCCACCGGAGGTCTTACCCTCACCACCGCCGTGCGGGTGGTCGACCGGGTTCATCACGACACCACGGACGGTGGGGCGCTTGCCCTTCCACCGCATACGACCGGCCTTGCCCCAGTTGATGTTGGCCTGCTCGGCGTTGCCGACCTCGCCGACGGTGGCGCGGCAGCGCACGTCGACGCGACGGATCTCGCCACTGGGCATACGCAGGGAGGCGTAGCTGCCTTCCTTGCCCAGCAGCTGGATGCTGACGCCGGCCGAGCGGGCCAGCTTGGCCCCGCCGCCGGGACGCAGCTCCACCGCGTGGATGACCGTACCGGCCGGGATGTTGCGCAGCGGCAGGTTGTTACCCGGCTTGATGTCGGCGTTGGCGCCCGACTCCACGATGGTGCCCTGCTTGAGTCCCTGCGGCGCGATGATGTAGCGCTTCTCGCCGTCCAGGTAGTGCAGCAGCGCGATGTTCGCGGTGCGGTTGGGGTCGTACTCGATGTGCGCGACCTTGGCGTCGACGCCGTCCTTGTCGTGGCGACGGAAGTCGATCACGCGGTAGGCGCGCTTGTGGCCACCACCCTTGTGCCGAGTGGTGATGCGGCCGTGGGCGTTACGTCCGCCCTTGCCGTGCAGCGGACGAACCAGCGACTTCTCCGGATGGTCGCGAGTGATCTCGGCGAAATCGGAGACGCTGGCACCGCGACGACCCGGGGTCGTCGGCTTGTACTTGCGAATTGCCATGTGTCTGGACTCTCTGTTTCCCGTCCGGCGGTTAGGCCGGCGCTCCGAACAAGTCGATCGGCTTGCTGCCCGCGGCCAGGGTCACGATGGCGCGCTTGGTGCTCTTGCGCGTGCCGTAGCCGCTGCGGGTCCGCTTGCGCTTGCCGTTGCGGTTCAACGTGTTCACCGAGTCGACCTTGACGGAGAAGATCTTCTCGATCGCGATCTTGATCTGCGTCTTGTTCGAGTCCGGGTGCACGACGAACGTGTACACGTTGTCCTCGATCAGCGAGTACGACTTCTCCGAGATGACCGGGGCCAGGATGATGTCGCGGGGGTCGGTAATCGTAGCCATCAGACCGACGCTCCTTCTTTTTGATCCTTCGTGTGCGCACTGATGTAGGCGTCCAGCGCCTCGACGCTGAAGATCACGTCGTCGGCGTGCAGCACGTCGTAGGCGTTGAGCTGATCAGCCGGCAGCACATGAACGTTCGGCAGGTTGCGCACGCTCTTGGCCCCGACCTCATCGCTGCGCCCGATGACGATCAGGATGCTCTTGTTGGTGGTCAGGGTCTCCAGGAACGCCTTGGCCGCCTTGGTCGACGGGGTCTGCCCGCTGACCAGTTCGGTGATCGCGTGGATGCGGTCGTTACGGGCCCGGTCCGAGAGCGCCCCGCGGGTGGCGGCGGCGATCATCTTCTTGGGGGTGCGCTCGCTGTAGTCACGCGGCTTCGGTCCGTGCACGATGCCACCACCGGTGAACTGCGGCGCGCGGGTCGAACCCTGACGGGCGCGGCCGGTGCCCTTCTGGCGGTACGGCTTCTTGCCGCCACCGGACACCTCGGCACGCGTCTTCGCCGAGTGCGTGCCCTGCCGCTTGGCGGCCAGCTGCGCGGTCACGACCTGATGCAGCAGCGCGATATTGGGTTCCACATCGAACAGCGCGGAGGGCAACTCGACGGTGCCGTCCTTCTTGCCGTCCGGAGTGTGAACGTCAAGCTTGAGAGCCATTACTTCTCACCTCGTTTGATCGCGGTGCGGACCACGACGAGTCCACCGTTGCGCCCGGGGACAGCGCCCTTGATCAGCAGCACGCCGTTCTCGGCATCGACCTTGTGGACCTTCAGGTTCTGGGTGGTGACGCGGTCGCTACCCATCCGGCCCGACATGCGGGTGCCCTTGAAGACACGGCCCGGGGTGGCACAGCCACCGATGGAGCCGGGGCGGCGGTGCACGGCCTGGGCGCCGTGGCTGGCGCCCTGACCCGAGAAGCCGTGGCGCTTCATGGTGCCGGCGAAGCCCTTGCCCTTGCTGGTGCCGGTCACGTCGACATAGGCACCGTCGGCGAAGATTTCGGCGGTCAGCTCCTGGCCGACCTCATAGGCGTCCGCTGCTTCTGCACTGTCGAGCCGCAGCTCGGCGAGATGGCGGCGCGGGTTCACACCGGCGGCGGCGAACTGGCCGGCGACCGGCTTGTTCACCTTGCGCGGGCTGATCTCGCCGTAGGCCAGCTGCACTGCGCTGTAACCGTCGCGCTCCGGGGTGCGGATGCGCGTCACGACGTTGGGGCCGGCCTTGACGACCGTGACCGGGACGACCTTGTTGTTCTCGTCGAACACCTGCGTCATGCCCAGCTTGGTGCCCAAGATGCCACGGCGCGAAGCGCCGGACTTAGCACTGTTAGCCATTCTTCCGGGTCCTTTACTGGATGTTGACGTCGACGCTGGCCGGCAGATCGATGCGCATCAGGGCGTCAACGGTCTTCGGGGTGGGGTCGAGGATGTCGATAAGGCGCTTGTGGGTACGCATCTCGAAATGCTCCCGCGAGTCCTTGTACTTATGGGGGGACCGGATAACGCAGTACACGTTCTTCTCGGTCGGCAGCGGCACCGGGCCGACCACGCTTGCTCCCGTACGGGTGACCGTCTCGACGATCTTGCGCGCCGAGGCGTCAATCGCCTCGTGGTCGTAGGCCTTCAGCCTGATGCGGATCTTCTGTCCCGCCACGCTTTCCTACCTCACTATTAGGGCTTCCGCGCTTCGGGCGCGGAAAACTCTGTCTTCGTGCGCGCTGCCGGCGGGTCTCCCCGCAGGACAGCACGCTGGCTATGCCGCCGCTGTTTACCTGTCTGTGGTTCACCGACCCCCGCGCTCGGGTGTGTCGCCCGCACGCACACTCTTTTGCGCAGATATTTCGTCGCAATCGAGGTGGGGACCGGATGCGTCCGCGAAGGACGCCGGTCGGATGCCCTCGGCCAGGCGAACCCGGCTGAAGGCAACCCGAACAGTATGCCTCAGATCGCGGCGTCCTCCAAATCCCGGTTTAGGCAGCTCGCAGCCTCGGCGGACGGCGGTCGAGGTGCCCAAACCGCCCGCCCGCCTACCGCACGTCGGCCAACGACGCGTGGGCCTCGACCTCGCTGAAACCAGGTAGCCGAAGCCGCCCGATCCGCTACCTCACGTCAGCCGACCGCGGTCGCCCTCGCTCCGCACTGAAACCAGGTAGCCGAGCCGCGCGTGAAGCACACCGGGCAACGATCTTACTCCCGAGTAAGGTGTATGCGATGACCCAGAGTCCCACCTATCGCGCCTGGCAGCGGTTGTCCGATAAACCGCTGGGCAGCCGGCTGTTCTCGGCGGCCGCGATGATCCGGGTCCCCTACTTCGCCACGGTGCTGCCGCATGTCGTCGAGATGGCCCCGGGCTGCGCCGAGGTGACGGTCCCCAAGTGGTTCTTGCTGCACAACCACCTGCACACCGTGCACGCGATCGCCTCCTGCAACGCCGCCGAGGTCGCCATGGGGATGGCCATGGAAGCGACAGTGCCCGGCACTCACCGCTGGATTCCGAAGGGGATGACGGTGCAGTACCTGGCCAAGGCCACCACCTCGCTGCGAGCGCGCGCCGAGTTCACCCCACCCGACTTCGACACCGTCACCGAGGGTGTCGAACTGGTGATACCGGTCAGCATCACCGATCGCGCCGGCACCGAGGTGGTGCACGCCGATATCACCTGTTGGGTGACGCCGGCCGCTCAGAGATAGGTGCCGTGCCCCTCCCGCACCAGCTCGCCGTCGAAGAGGAGCACCTCGTTGACCAGCCCGCCGGCCTGGTTTCGGTAGTTGATCACCAGACTCGACACGCCGCGGTACACGCCGAGCACCTCGAAATGCAGGTCCGGTAGCTGCGCCAGGGCCGTGGTCCAATAGTCACGCAACGCAGCCTTCCCACGGATCAGCCCGCCGCTGGCCGGGATGACGCGCGCCGCGACCGGGGAGGTGAACACGACGTCCTCGTGGAAGTGCGCCAGCACGGCCTCGACATCGTGGCGATTCCACGCCGCGACCCATTCTTGGGCGAACTCGCTCATTTGGCCTCCAACCCGTCCCAGAACCCGCACTGATGCTGCGCGCTGTAATCATCGATGAGGCGACTCCCGTCCGGGCGCAGCGACATCCAAGGCGTGCCCCCGTGCAGCGCCGGCCAGTCCGGGGCCCCCGGCGCGCGGGGCACCCCGTCGGATACGAAGTGTGCCCAGTAGTCGATCATCTGGCTCGACAAGCGTCGCTGGGCCGGGTTCAGCGCCGGCGCGCCACCGACGTCGAACAGGTAGCGCAGTTCCAGTGAGTGACTGGCGCCGACGGGAAAAGGCAAGCTGCGCATCGGCTCCGGCGTCGGCGGATCGGGATCGTCGAACTGGTAGGCGTAGACGCGTCGGCCCTGCGACAACTGGCCGGCCATCCGGGCGGTGACGCACGCGAAGACGCCGTCGGTGACCGCTGCCGCGTACGCCAGGGCCGCGCTGCCCCCGTACCGGTCCAGGGGATATCGCGCACCCACCGCCGCCGCCGCGGGGCCGAAGGTGCTTTCCAGCAGCCCGGGGTACTCCCCCGCCGTGTACTGCCGCCCCGCGCGCAGGTACTGCAATGCGACGAACAGCGTGAACTCGTCACGGTTGGTACCGATCAGGACGGGCACCTCGGCGGCGCGCCCCGCCCGGAACGCGATCATCGGATCCTCGGGCAGGACTACGGTGCCGTGCACCGGCCCGCTCAACGTGTCCTCCCCGATCCGGGCGTACCACACCGGTTTACGCAGCTTGGTCTCCGGCAGCGCCCGCAGGCAGGCGGCCACCGTCGCCGGGTCGGCACAGCCCACATCGCGTGCGTAATCGGCACTGATGCGCTCGGCCTGCGGTAGTGCCAGCTGGGCCTGACACGGTCCGCTCTGGATGATCGCGGCCCGGAACAGTCCGGCCGAGCCCGGCGCGACCAGGTGGTCGCACACCGACATCGCACCGGCCGATTCACCGGCGATGGTCACCGCCTGCGGGTCGCCACCGAACGCCGAGATGTTGTCGCGCACCCAGCGCAGCGCCGCCTGCTGATCCTGCAGGCCGTAATTGCCGACCGCGCCCTCGGGCCCGAGTGCCGGATGCGCCAGGAACCCGAGGGCACCGAGGCGGTAGTTGAGTGTCACGACGACGATATCGCCGCGGTCGACGAACCAGCGCGAGTCGTACATGGCGCCGTTGCCGTTGATGAACGCGCCGCCGTGGATCCAAACCATCACCGGCCGAAGCTCTTCCGCCGGTGGCGGCGTCCACACGTTCAGGGTCAGACAGTCCTCGTCGGTTTGCCTGCCCATCTCAAGGTCGCTGCCCTCGTCCTGCACACAGCGCGGCCCGGCCTTAGTGGCGTCGCGCACACCCGCCCAGGGTTGCATCGGTTGTGGGGGCTGCCAGCGCAGCGGTCCCACCGGTGGTGCCGCGTACGGGATTCCCGCGAAATGCCGCTTGTCGAGGGTGGCCACCCCCCGCAGTAGACCCGCGGACGTGGTCACCACGGACGGATCGGGCGGCTGCGCGGCGGGATGGTCGGCGCTCTCGCGGCCGCAGCCGAGGGTGAGGGCCCCGACGCTCAGTAATGCCAGCGCACAGCGCATGATTCGCGATATCGGGGGCACTCCCCGAGCCTACTGACGACGATTCGGGCATTCTCGGGTCCAGTGCCCGCGGCCTCCCCTAAACTGCGACTTGACACCCGTCAAACAAAGAAGGGGCCGTTGATGAGCACTCCGACCAAGGACGACAGGGTCAGCCAGTACGCCCGTGTCTTCGTCGAGCCGAAGGCGTACGCCGATGACGCCCGCCTGCACGAGGCGCTGACCTATCTGCGCGCCCATGAGCCGGTCGTCCGGGTCGAGTCCAAGCTTTACCGTCCGTTCTGGGCGATCACCAAACACGCCGACATCATGGCCATCGAGCGCGAGAACGACCTGTTTCTCAGCGAACCCCGTCCACTGCTGGCCACCGCGGCCGCCGACGACCTGGCCAAGGAGCAGCTGGAGGCGGGCATGGGACTGCGCACGCTGATCCACATGGACGACCCGCACCACCGCAAGGTCCGGGCCATCGGGGCCGACTGGTTCCGCCCCAAAGCCATGCGCGACCTGAAAGTCCGCGTCGACGAACTCGCCAAGCGCTATGTGGACCGGATGCGCGATATCGGGCCCGAATGCGATTTCGTCACCGAGATCGCGGTGCATTTCCCGCTCTACGTCATCATGTCGCTGCTCGGGCTGCCCGAGGACGACTACGAGCGAATGCACATGCTCACCCAGGAGATGTTCGGCGGTGACGATGACGAGTACAAGCGTGCCGCCGGCTCGCTGGAGGATCAGCTGCAGGTGCTACTCGACTTCTTCGCCTATTTCTCCACGCTGACCGCGTCGCGCCGGGAGAACCCGACCGAGGATCTGGCCTCGGCCATCGCCAACGGCCGCATCGACGGCGAACCGCTCAGCGATGTGGATACCGCGTCGTATTACGTGATAGTCGCCAGCGCCGGGCACGACACCACCAAGGACGCCATCTCCGGTGGCTTGCTGGCCCTGATCGAGAATCCCGATCAACTCGACCGGCTACGCGCGGACCCCACGCTGATGGGCACCGCGGTGGAGGAGATGATCCGTTGGGCGACACCGGTGAAGGAATTCATGCGGACCGCCGCCGCCGACACCGAGGTGCGCGGTGTGCGCATCGCCGAGGGCGACTCCGTGTACCTGGCTTATGTTTCCGGAAACCGTGACGAAGAAGTGTTCGAGGAGCCGTTCCGCTTCGACGTCGGTCGCGACCCGAACAAGCACGTCGCATTCGGCTATGGAGTGCACTTCTGCCTCGGCGCCGCGCTGGCCAGGATGGAGATGAACAGCCTGTTCTCCGAACTCATTCCGCGGCTGGACTCGATCGAGTTGGCCGGCACGCCGGAGCTGTCCGCGACGACCTTCGTCGGGGGGCTCAAACACCTACCGGTCAGGTATTCACTGCGGTAGCGCCGCCCGCCCCGGAGCGGCCGGCCAGAAATCCGTCGACGGCCGTCCGGGCGACGGCGCGATAGTCGAAGTCGGCCACGGTGCTCAGCTTGCCCAGCACGATGGGCCCGACCAGCAGGGCCACCGCCTGTACCCGGTCGACATCACCTAGTTCCGCCACCGCGTCCGGGCTGTCGAAGATCGCGTCGAACGGCGCCGCATACTGCTCGGCGACTCGCTCCCGCAGGGTGCGCACCGCATCGCTCTCGTTAGCGCGTTCACCCCGATTCCACCAGGACGAATCGAGCCCACCGCCCAGCGCCAGCCAGGCCGTGGCAGCGAGGTTGAACGGCGCATCGACGATCAGATCGGCAAAATTATCCAGCGCAGCGATCAGTCGCTCACGTGGGCTGCCGCCCTCCGGCGGAGTGGATGCGGGCGGCATCAGTGCATGGAAGGCCGCTGCCAACAGGTCGTTTCCGCTCGGATAATGCCGGTACAGCGTCGCCCGCGCCACCTTGGAGGCGCGCACGACGGCGTCCACGGTCACCGCGTTCGGTCCCCCGGTGCGCAACAGCGCGGTGGCGGCGTCGAGCAACCGCGCCCGCGACCGCGCAACCCGCGGATCGCTGTCCATCGCCAACTCCTTCCCGGCACACAACGAGACTGTTAGTCTCGAAACGAGACGGGCAGTATCAAAAGTATGGCACGCGCCGAAAGAGGGGCAATGGTCCACGCACTCGCCGAGGCGCAGCAGTCTACCGATCCCGCCCTTGCCAAGGTGTCCGCCAGAGCTCGCGCCTGGACCCTGGTCATCGCGTGTCTCGGTGTGCTCCTGGTCATCTCGTCGATGGTGGCGCTCAATACCGCACTGCCCGACCTGGCCAGAGCCACATCGGCCAGCCAGACCGAACTCACCTGGATCGTCGACAGCTACACCCTGGCGCTCGCCTGTCTGCTGCTGCCCGCCGGGGCCCTCGGCGACCGCTACGGCCGCCGTGGCGCGCTACTGCTGGGGTTGGCCATCTTCGCCATCGCCTCGATCGCGCCGGTGATCTGGTCGGACCCGATGCACCTGATCATCGCCCGCGCAGCCGCCGGCGCCGGCGCCGCCTTCACCATGCCGGCGACGCTGTCCCTGCTGACCGCCGCCTATCCGAAAGACCAGCGCAACAAGGCCGTTGGCATCTGGGCCGGCACCGCGGGCAGCGGTTCGGTGCTCGGGATGCTCGGCTCGGGCGCGCTGCTGCACGCCTTCGAATGGCAGTCCATCTTCTGGGCCTTCACCGTCGCCAGCGCAGCGCTGTTCGCCGCCGCCCTGACCATCTCGACATCCCGGGAATCCGTCCCCACCCCGCTGGACTGGACCGGAGCGGTCCTGATCGGTGGCGGCCTGGCGATCCTGGTGTTCGGCATTCTCGAGGCACCGGCCCGGGGCTGGACCGACGGACTGGTCATCGGCGGCATCGCGGTGGGCCTGCTGTTGTGCGTGGCCTTCGGGATTACCGAACTGCGCCAACGCCATCCACTGCTGGACGTTCGGTTGTTCGCAAACCCCGCCTTCGCCACCGGCGCCGCCGCCATCACGGTGTTTTTCCTGTCCATGTTCGGCTTCTTCTATATCGTGATGCAGTACATGCAACTGATCCTGGGCTACAGCCCGATCAAGACGGCATTGGCGCTCGCACCACTGGTCGGACCGATCCTGGCACTGTCGGCGAGCGCGTTCTGGTACCTCCCGCGGTTAGGTCTGCGGATGGTGGTGTTCTGCGGTCTGGGACTCATCGCGGTCGGCTTCCTGTTGATGGGCGGTATCTCCGTCACCGACGGATACGGCGCGATGGGCTGGCCGATGCTGCTGCTCAGCGTCGGCATCGGGCTGCTGACCGCACCGATGACGTCGGCGATCATGAACAACATCCCCGACGACAAACAAGGGGTCGGATCGGCGGTCAACGACGCCACGCGCGAGGTCGGTGCCGCCCTGGGCATCGCGCTGGCGGGCTCTCTGCTGGCCGCGCAATACACCGACAAGCTGCTGCCACGCTTGCCGGCTCAGTTACCCGAACCCGTGCGGGAGGCGCTCTCTGGTTCGCTGGGCCAGGCGCTCGAGGTCTCCGCGGGCATCGGCCCGGGCGGTGCCGAACTCGCCGAACTCAGCAGGGCCGCCTTCGTCGAGGCGATGAACACCGCGGTGGTCGGCCTGGCCGTCATCGTGGGGGTCAGCGCCGTCGTGATCTCCGCGTGGGCGCCCGGGCGCGATGATCGGCAGCTGCGCCTGGTGCGCAGCTATCTCGCCTCCGGCAGACACCGCGCCTAACGCATCACCAGGTCCGCGGCCCGGTGCCCGATCATCGCGATGGTGGCATGCGGTCCACGCGACATCGCCGTCGGCATAATCGCCCCGTCGGCCACCCACAGGCTTTCGATCCCGCGCACCCGACACTGCGGGTCGAGGACCGCGCCCAACGGTGCAGTTCCGCACAGATGCTGGGTCGTAGACCAATGCGCCTCGCGGTCAGGCACTCCGGCGATATCACGGGCGAGGTCTGCACCACGTCGTAGCGCCGCCACATCGTCGGCGACCGCGTCATAGTGGTGCTCGATCACCGGCGCCACGGCGATATCGGCGGACGACAACGTCAACCGACCGCGCGAACGCGGGCGCATCAACGCCACCCCGATATGGGGTGGATCCGACGGCGGCTCCCCGGTCATCTGCGCGAAACCCGTGGTGTACAAACGAATTTCAAGTCCATCGACCGCCAACGACGCCTCGATGGGGGTACGCCCGCCGCTCGCCGGCCAATCGACGGGAAGCACCCACTCCGGGTGATCGCTGAACCCCGCCCCGACCGGCAGATCCACCAACACCGGAACCCCAGCAGCACCAAGGACATCGGCCGGCCCACAGCCCGATACCAACAGCAGATGCGCGCTACCTATCGCGCCGGCACACAGCACGATCCGCCCGGCGGAATAGTGGACGGGCCCGGACGGGCCGAGGGCGTCCACCCCGACGGCCCGGGTTCTCGAGAACCGCAACCGCAGCGCCTTGGTGTGCGGATACAGCATCAGGTTGGGCCGGTACAGAGCCGGCCGAAGGAACGCCGCGCCCGGCCCGACCCGGGTGCCGTCGAGCACGTTGAGCGGCAGCGCCCCCACCCCGTCGGCGGGGCCACCGCCGTTGAGGTCGTCGATCCAGCCGAACCCCCTGTCCAGTGCCGCCTCGACGAATCTTTCGGTACCCGGGCTGAATTCGCGTGTGCGCCGCACCGGTATGGGCCCGGAGTCGCCGTGCGCCGGCCCGGTGAAGTCCAGGTCGGTTTCGATCGCCCGAAAGTGCGGCAACACCTCCTCCCAGGACCAGCCGGGTGTCCGCCAGCGGGCGAAGTCGGCCGGCACACCCCGGCAGAAATAGCCGCCGTTGATCGCACCCGAGCCGCCGACGACCGCACCGCGTACCAGGTCCACCTCGCGCCGCGGCGAATCCGTCAGCGTCGCCGGATACCGGCTGACCACCGTGCTACCCGGCCCGATCGGCACCAGATACGCATCGTCGGAGCCCGGCAACATGGCCGGCGGGCCGGCCTCCAAAACCGCGACCGTGCACGCGGAGTCAGAGGAAAGACGTTCGGCAAGAACGGAACCGGCGCTACCGGCGCCGACGATCAGGACATCGGTGGCCAACGCGGTGCGCTTCAGGATCGAATCTGCGGCTTGAGCGCACCGAGGTGGCGTTCCCGGACCACGCCTGTCCACAGCCCCAGTCCGTAGGCGATATCGTCGAGCCGCTTGAGCAGCAGGTAGCTGAGCAGTCCCACCCGCTGATTTTCCTCGGCGGCGCTGTTGCGGCGGTTGAACCAATCGGCAAGACCGTCCACGACGGCCGCGGCGAGCACCACCTGCCGGCAGCGCCGGAACAACACCGCCGACAGCAGTGCCACCGGCCAGTAGTGCCGACAGATGGCCGAGGCGACCTGCAGCGCCGCACCCCACAGGCCACCCGCCGCGACCGCAGCCACCTCCTTGGGCCCGGTCTCGACGGCCTCCAGCGTGGTCGAAATGCGCCTGCCGAAGAACACCGCGGCCACCGTGGCGCATGCGTAGCCCAGACCCGAGCGGGTGGCCGCCAGGATCAGCAGCACCAGCATCCACCGCGACAGCACCATCGGCGCCGTCTTGCCCGGATGGCGGACCGCCAGTGGCGCAGCGGACTGCCCGTAAAATGCCTTGCGCTGGAACCATTCCCGAAGTTCGGTGCGGTGGTCGTGACCGACCAGAGCGATGGGTTCATAACGCAGCCGGGCCCCGGACTCGATCAACCGCCAGCACAGGTCGACATCCTCGCCGGACTGCATGGTCTCGTCGAAACCGCCGACCTCGGCCAAGGAGCTACGCCGGCAGATGATGGCGGCACTGGGCACATAGGACACCGTGCCGTAGGGCATCACCGGGGCCTCCCGCATGCCCAGGTCCAGTGAGGAACGCACCGCCTCGTACCGGGCGACCAGGTTCTCCGGTTCGTTCAGGCTGACGATCCGGGGGGCCACCAACGCCACCGCGGGATCACAGAAATGACCCAGCAGCGCCTCCAACCAACCACGGCGCGGCACCACATCGGAGTCGAGGAAGGCCACGAAGTCGGTACCGCAGGCCCGCAGACCGGTGTTACGGGCCGCCGCGGGGCCGCGGCTGCGCTCGTGGCGCAGCACCCGCACCTCACAGTGCGCCCCGGCGAAATCGGTGTCCTTCAGCGGCACAGCGGAACCGTCGTCGACCACCACGACCTTCATCCCGCGCAGCGCGCGGATCAGCCTGTCGACACCGAAAACATTGTCGCGCACCGGGATAACGACCGTGACATCGTGGTGCGACGGTCCGCTCGGCGGCCGCGGATGCGCCACGGTGGCGTCCAGCAGGGTACGGGCCAGCTGTGCAGACAGCGCGTCGTGCACTTCCAGGCGGCCACCGTCGATCATGGTCTGCGCGACCGGCGCCAACCGCAGCAAACGGGTGGGCGAGCCACCCAGCAGCGCCGAGCCGGCCCCCAGCACCTTGACCCGGCGGTCCACCTGGACGGCGAACCCGTCCGGCAGCCGCGGCCCCGTCATATCAGCATCCCGTGCCCGTTCGCCGTCCAAGCCAGGATCTTGCGGGCACACCCGTCGACCATATCGGCAAAGTACCGTTCGCCGTCGGCCGCGGTGGCGGTCGTCGGGTCCCCCAGCACGCCGACCGCGCTGACCGCGGCGATACCGCCGGTACGCATGGCGGGCATCAGATCCGCCAGCGGCGCGCTGTTACCCGCCACCACGGTATCGGTGTGCACCACCTCGGGCGAAATATGTAGCAATACAGAAGTTTCGGTGTGTCCGGCGTGCGCGTCGGCGCCGGATACCGTGCACGAACTCCAGGCGACGTCGCGCCCCTCGGCGCGCAGCAGACCCACCGCAGCGGCCAAGGCCTCGACATTGCCGCCGTGACCGTTGACGAAGACCAGCCGGGACGCCCAGTTGCAGGCGGACCGCCCGAATTCGACGAGCACCATCCGCAGCGCCTCGGTGCCGATCGACACCGTCCCGGCGAAGCCTTCGTGCTCACCGCTGGCGCCATAGCTGAGGGCGGGGGCCAGCAACCAGCCGGCGCCCAGGCGGGCGGCCACGGCCCGCGCCACGGCCGTCGCGATGCGGGTGTCGGTGTCCAGCGGCAGGTGCGGGCCGTGCTGTTCGGTGGACCCGAGCGGCACGATGAGCTGTCTACCTGGGGTGCAGAGCAGTCCACTCGACGTCACGTCGCCGAGCTCCCCTGGTGCAGCCACCCGGTGATGGTAGGCCGAATTCACCTGGTATGCACCAATTGTTGGCGCATGCGCCGCATTTGATTCCCGGGCGTGTCGCCCACTCGGCGGACAACCGGTCACGTCCGTCACGTGAGTCACGTCCGCACCAGGTTATCGGCGTGTCAGGACGGCGGCACTCCGAGCGTTCGGGTGAACCCCTCGGGGATGAGGATGTCCTCGCGGGTGAGGTCGTGGATGGAGGACTTGCCCAGACCCCGCAATGCCGAGTCGATACCCCCGGACAGGATGTCGAGGACGTTCTCCACACCGGCCTGCCCGTTGGCCGCCAGACCCCACAGATAGGCCCGTCCGATCATCACCGCGCGGGCGCCCAGCGCGACGGCCTTGACCACATCGCTGCCGCGGCGCACGCCACCGTCCAGCAAAACCTCCACCTGGTCGCCGACGGCGTCGGCGATGGCCGGCAGGCAGCGAATGGCCGCCGGGGTGCCGTCGAGGTTGTTGCCGCCATGGTTGGACACCGTGATCGCCGAAACACCGGCGTCCACAGCGCGTTTGGCGTCGTCCACGCGGACCATGCCCTTCAGCAGGAACGGTCCGCCCCACTGCTCACGCAACCAGGCCACATCCTCCCAGGTGGGCGGCGGGGTGCCCATCCACTGCCCGTAGGCCTCGAAGAAGGTCGGCCCCGGCTCGCCGCGGCGACCCTGGTTGGGAACCCGCAGGTCCGGCGGACGCAGGGTCTTGGCGAAGCTGTAGAACCAGCGTGGCTTGGTGATGACCTCCGGCGCCATCGTGACCATGGTCTTGAGGTCCATCCGCTCCGGGATCTTGGGGCTGCCCCAGTCCCGGCCGTGGCTGAAACTCCAGTCGGTGGTCAGGATCAGCCCGACCGCACCGGCCTCGCGGGCCCGCACCATCCGGGCCAGGATCTCGTCGCGGGTGCCCAGCCAGTAGATCTGGAAGAAGATCTTGCCGTTGACGGCGGTGACTTCCTCCATCGGCTTGCTGGCGAACGAGGACAACCCCATCGCGGTGCCGCGCGCGGCCGCGGCCCGGGCCACCGCGACCTCACCGTCCGGGTCGACGGCCTGCACTCCGGTCGGCGAGATGACCACAGGCATCGAAATGTCCTGTCCCATCACCGTTGTCGCCATCTCGCGCTTCTCGGTGGCACCGATGACGTGCGGGGCGAAACCGAGCTGGGAGAACGCCTCGACGTTATCGGAGACCGACACCCCTTTCTCGCTCGCCGAGATCAGCGACGAGTAGGCGGAGCGGGGCAGCCGTTTCTTCGCGCGCTGTTGGGCGATGGCAACGGTCTCGAACCAGGTATCGCGAGCCATGATCTCTACACAGGACTTTCGTTACAGAACTTCTTGGGTGGGACGGTGAGCAGTTTGAGAGGTACGGGTGCTCTTCTCCCGCCGGCGCGGGAATGATCCTGGCTTGACTTGGGCTTGTCGCGCTCGGCGGCCAGCGCCGGTTCGCCATAGCCCTGCACGCACTCGGGGTCGGGCCCGTCCATCGGCAGGCCGGTGAAGAACTTCGCGGCCATGCAACCACCGCGGCAGGCGTCGAAATGGTTGCAGCTGGTGCACGCGCCGGCCGACTGCGGTTCGCGCAGTTCGTTGAACAGCTGCGAATTCTGCCATACGTCTTGAAAACCGTTACTGGTCAGGATGTTTCCGGCCAGGAACTTGTCATGGATGGCGAATGGGCAGGCATACACATCACCGATCGGGTCGATCAGGCAGACCACCCGGCCGGCGCCGCACAGGTTCAGTCCGGCCAGTGCGCCCGGCTCACCCAAACCCGAGAGATGGAAGAACGAGTCCCCGGTCAGCACGCCCTCACCGTGGGCGACAAGCCAGTCATAGAGCTGGACCTGCTGGACCGGGGTCGGGTGCAACTCGTCCCACACGTCGGCGCCGCGGCCCGACGGTCGCAACCGGGTGATGCGCAGAGTGGCGCCGTAGGTGTCGGCCAGCGCCTTGAAGTCGTCGAGCTGATCGACGTTGTGGCGCGTCACGACCACCGAGATCTTGGCATCCTTGAATCCGGCGTTCTTGAGGTTCTCCAACGCACGGATCGCCATCGCGAACGAGCCCGGACCGCGGACCTCGTCGTTGACCTCCGCGGTCGCCCCGTCCAGCGAGATCTGTACATCCACGTAGTCGCTGGCGGCCAGCTTGGCGGCCACCTCCTCGTCGATACGCACGCCGTTGGTGGAGAACTTGACTCCCACGTGATGCTCGGTGGCGTAATCCACCAGCTCCCAGAAGTCCGACCGCACAGTGGGTTCCCCGCCGCCGATGTTCACATAGAACACCTGCATGCGTTCCAGCTCATCGATGATCGCCTTGCACTGCTCGGTGCTCAGCTCGCGCGGGTCACGCTTGCCCGAGGAGGACAGGCAGTGCACACACGACAGGTTGCAGGCATAGGTCAGCTCCCAGGTCAGGCAGATCGGGGCATCCAGCCCGTGTTCGAACTGCTCGACGAGCTTGGGAACCTTGGTCGGCTGCTGCACGGGCACGAGCGCCGGGGGCAGTACGGCGGTCATATGGTGTTCTCCTTGGCGACCAGCATGTTGGATTTCACCAACACGCTCAGCGCATGTAGGTACGGGCCTTGGGCGTCGTCGGCGATACCGGCGGCGCGACACGCGGATCGGATGTCGGGGTGCTCGGGCAGCGAGTTGACCACCTCGACGATCGTCCGGTTCTTCAGGAAGGACAGCTTGCGGGTACCGAAGTGGTACAGCAGCGCTCCGAACGGCTCCGGCCGCACCGCCACCTGGTGGTGCAGCCGCCAGCCGCGATCGGGGTCGAACGCCACTGCATCAGCAGTGGGTGCGGTCACGATCAGTAGACCCCGCACATACCGTCGATCGAGACCTCTTCGACGAGGGACTCGGTGACGAGCTGGGTTTCGGTCTCCACCTGCGGGTTGTTGTCCATGGTTCGCACCTTTCTGCGGCTGTGGATCGGATCGTGTGATCAGATCAGGTCCGAGCTTTTGTGACCTGGGTCGCAACAATATGGCATTGAGTGCAGAAATGGAAGGGGTGGTTTGATGGGCCAGGTGTCAGGACCCCGAGTCGGCCGGCGACCATCCACCACCCAGGACCACATCACCTCGGTGGCGCTCAACCTTTTCGCCAGCCGGGGCTTCGACGAGGTCAGCGTCGACGATGTCGCGCGCGCCGCCGGGATCGCCCGCCGCACCCTGTTCCGCTACTACCCCTCCAAGAACGCGATCCCGTGGGGCGATTTCGATGCCCATCTCAACCTGATGCGCGAGCTACTCGCCGAGGGCGACCCGCAGGCCGATATCGCCACCGCACTGCGCACCGCGCTGCTCGCATTCAACCGATTCGACGACGAGGAGCGCCACCGCCAGCGGATGCGGCTGATCTTGAGTACCGATGCACTGCAAGCACATTCGATGACGATGTACGCCGGGTGGCGTGCGGTGGTCGCTGAGTACGTGGCCCGCCGCCGCGGTGAGCAGCCGGACAGCCTGGTCGCCCAGACCGCCGCCTGGACCCTGCTGGGCGTGGCGCTGACCGCCTACGAGCAGTGGCTTTCCGGCGACTCGGTGCCCCTGGAGCAACTGCTGGGCGACTGCTTCGATGTGGTCGGCCGCGGCCTGACCCACCTGTGACTTGTGGAGTTTCACCCGGACTCATGGCGGCTGAGACTCCTCAAATCGCGGGAAAGTGGGGTGTCGGAGTTCGGGCCCGGGCGACGACGATAGAGGTGTGAGCGTCGAATCGGGTCACCGCGATGCCCCTCGAGAGCTGTTGGAGCTCTACGACGAGGCATTGCCCGTGGTGTACGGGTACTTCACCCGCCGCTGCGGTGACCGCGCGGTCGCCGAAGATCTGACCTCGGACACCTTCCTGGCGGCCATGGATGCGGCGCGCAGACCGGCACCGCCACCGATGACGGTGCCGTGGCTGATCGGGGTGGCCCGGCACAAGCTTGCCGACCACTATCGGCATCGGCACGCCCGCTTGAGTGTCCCGATGGCCGAACTACCCGAGCCGGCCGACCCGGCCGACGACTGGGATGCCGAGCTGGACCGCATCGTCGCCGAGGCGGTGCTGGCGCGGCTGCCCGAGCATCACCGCACCGTGCTGGCGCTGCGCTATCTCGACGACTGCTCGGTGGGTGAATGCGCCGAGCTGATCGGTCGCACCGTGCACGCCACCGAAACCCTGCTGGTGCGGGCCCGTCGCGCCTTCAGATCGCTGTACCCGCCACCGGAAGGAGGGCCGTCGTGAACGACAACCGGGATCCGCTGAACGTGCTGCGCGGCGACGAGCTCCCGGTGGCACCCGATCCAGGGTTCGCCGCCCGGCTGCGGGCACGCCTGGAGTCGGCCCTCACCATGCCCGCGAACACGTCAGGAGTTGTCATGAGCGGCACCGATACCGCTATCGCAGAACTGAATTCGACCACCACGAGTGCTCCCCCGCGATCCGCCGCGATCCCGTACCTGGCGGTGCCGGATGCCAAGGCAGCGATCGCCTGGTATGTCGACGCGCTGGGCGCCACCGTCGTCGGTGAGCCGATACTGATGGCCGACGGCCGGGTCGGTCATGCCGAACTCGCCATCGGCGACGGGGTGCTCTACCTGGCCGACGAATTCCCCGAGCTGGGCCTCAAGGCACCTGCCGCACAGTCTGTTTCGGTCAGCTTGATGCTTCCGGTCGACGATACCGACACCGCACTGCAGCGGGCCCGCGACCACGGGGCCACGGTGCTGCGTGAGGTCCACGAGGACCATGGCGCCCGCGGCGCGACCTTCCTCGACCCGTCCGGGCACCGCTGGATGCTCTCCGGCCCGACGAGCGGTGCCCGGGTGCAGATCACGCACGGCGACGTCGGATACGTCTCGATCAACACCCCCGACGCAGCGCGCGCCCGGGCGTTCTACTCGGCGGTACTCGGCTGGTCCTTCGACGGGGACCACGTCAACGGGTCGAGCCTGTCGATGGGCATCTTCGAGACCCCCGGACCGAGCACGCTGTTCTGCTGCTACGCCGTCGACGATCTGGATGCCGCGCGCGAGGCGATCGTGGCCGGCGGCGGCACCGTCGGCGAACCGCAGCAGCGCGAATTCGGCACCGTGCTGGACGCGGTCGACCCGTCCGGTATCCCGTTCGCGGTGTACCGCGATTCGGTGGGCACGGCGCGTCCGGCACTCAACGGCACCGGTCCGGGCGAGCTTTCGTATATCACGTACTTCGCCGAGGACTCTGCCGCGTTCCGGGCGTTCTACTCCCGGGTGCTGCACTGGACCTTCACGGCCGGGCGGGTGCAGGACGGTTGGGCTGTCGAGGACGTCCATCCGATGGCCGGAATGGCCGGCGGCAATCCCGCTCCGGTGACGGTGCCCATGTGGACTGTCGACGATATCGACGCCGCCGTCGAGCGGGTGCGGGCGGCCGGTGGCACGGTCATCGAGGAACCGTCAGCCCAGTCCTATGGCAAGTCCGCGCTGTGCGCCGACGACCAGGGTGCCCGGTTCTACCTGGGTGAGCACTAGCGATTTGTGGAGTCTCAGCCGCCATGGTTGCGGCTGAGACTCCACAAATCACGAAGAAGAAGTGGGCAGCACCTCGGCGATGGGGGCGCCGGCGGCGATCTTGCCGCGGGCCTTCATCACCTTGCCCGGCATCCCGCCACCGACCACGGCGGTCAACGCACCGTCGCGCTCGTAGTAGGCCAGGAACTTGCGGCCATCGTCCTCGACGATGTGCACCACATCGCCGGCGGCGGGTTCGCCGAGGCACTGGATCTTGACGTCGTATTGGTCGCTCCAGAAGTAGGGCACCGAGATCGCCGCGCCGGCCGGCTCCCGCCCGAGTAGCGCCGGCACCAGCACCCGGGCCTGCTCGGCGACATTGCTCCAGTGCTCGACGCGCACCTGGTGGCCCACCTCGGAACGCCAGGACGCCACATCGCCGATGGCCCAGACATGTTCGGCGCTGGTGCGCCCGGCGCCATCGCACACCACACCGTTGTCCACCGCGATACCGCTGCCGTCGAGCCAGCCGGTCACCGGGTGTGACCCGATGCCGACCACCACCAGATCGGCGTCCACTTCGGTGCCGTCGGAGAGCACCACCTTTTCGACCTTGTCGGCGCCGGCCACCGAGGCCACCCCGACGCCGCAGCGCACGTCGACCCCCTCGGCCTCGTGCAATCGGGTGACGAGCGCACCGATCTGCTCGCCGAGCACCGAGGCCAACGGGGTCGGTTGCGGTTCCACGATCACCACGTCGACGCCGAGCTGACGCAGGCTGGCGGCAACTTCGCAGCCGATGAAACCGGCGCCGATGATCACCGCGCGCCGAGCCGTCGCGGCATGCTCGCGCAGCTCGGCGGACTCTCCGAGGGAGCGCAGCACCCGGATGC
The DNA here is from genome assembly GCA_021648845.1 of Mycobacterium sp. MBM. Taxonomy (GTDB): domain Bacteria; phylum Actinomycetota; class Actinomycetes; order Mycobacteriales; family Mycobacteriaceae; genus Mycobacterium. Next base: position 551,267 of record JAKJHY010000001.1, read on the forward strand.
CCTCGAGGTCGGGGAAGGACGGGATGCGCTTGGGCGCAAGGCCGGTGGCGATGACCAGTTCGTCGTATCCCAGCGTCGAGCCGTCGGCCAGGGTCAGCAGCTTGGCGGCGGGGTCCACCGATTGCGCGGCCGTCCCCAGCCGCAGCGTGATGTCGGCCTCGTCGTAGAACTCCTGCGGCTTGAGCACCACGTCGTGCTCGGGGTTGCGCAGGACTTCCTTGGACAGCGGCGGCCGGTCGTACGGCAGATGCTGCTCGTCGCTGACGATGGTGATCGGTCCGGTGTATTCGGCGCGGCGCAATTGTTCGGCGGTGCGGGCCGCAGCCAGCCCACCACCGACAATGACGATGCCCCCATTGGTTGCCACGTGGTGTTTCTTACACGATGGCGCGCCTGTGCACGGCACCACCCCGGCGGTACCGCTCAGGACCGGGAGCGCTCGATGATGTTCGACAACACCACGATGCTCTCGCTGCGCTCGATATCGGCGCTGGCCCGGATGCGCTCCAGGGCATCCTCCAGGTGGCGCATATCGCGGGCCAGCACGTGCAGGATGGCATCGGCGGTACCCGTCACCGTCGCGGCGCTGACCACCTCGGGGATATCCACCCAGGCTTGACGCAACGCGCTGGGGGCGATGGTGCCGTGGCAGTAGACCTGCACGTAGGCCTCGGTGGTCCAGCCGAGCGCGTTGCGATCGACCACCGCGGTGAATCCGCGGATCACGCCGCGTTCCAGCATGCGATCGACCCGCCGCTTGACCGCGGGCGCCGAAAGATTCACCCGCAGCCCGATCTCGGCGAAGGTGGCGCGGGCGTCATCGGTCAGCTCGGCGAGGATGCGCTCGTCCGTTTCATCCATCGAGCCGACCTCTTTCACAATGAATCACCGACATTGCCGATCTTACGCAACAAATCTGCACGGCAGAAGCAACGATCGGCGATTGATTGCTTCTCGGCGGGAGCATACCGTCATGGTCATGACGGTTTCGGACCTCACCGCCACCACGGCCTCCCCCGCCCCGCACCCCGTCCGTCGAGCCCGCGCGCGCCACTTCGTGATGACGCCACCGCGCCACTTCGCCGTCGAGTACGCCATCAACCCGTGGATGGACACCGGTGTGGCCGTCGACGTCGATCTCGCGCTGCGCCAGTGGGAGACGCTGCGCGATACCTACGTTCAGCTGGGCCACCGCGTCGATCTGGTGGATCCGGTGCCCGGGCTGCCCGACATGGTCTACGCCGCCAACGGCGGACTCGTGGTCAACAACCGGGCCGTCGTCGCGAACTTCACCTATCCGCAACGCACGGCCGAAGCCGACGCGTACGCCGCCTGGATGGCCGCGGCCGGCCATCTGCCCGAGCGCACCCGCCACCGCAACGAGGGCCAGGGCGATCTGCTGGTGGCCGGGTCGACGGTGTTGGCCGGCTACGGTTTCCGCACCGATCGGCGGGCACACGACGAGGTGGCCGCGATCACCGGCCTGCCGGTGATCAGCCTGGAACTCGTCGACCCGCGGTTCTACCACCTCGATACCGCGCTCACCGTGCTCAGCGACGGGCCCGACGTCACCATGGCCTACTACCCGCCGGCCTTTTCCGCCGACGCGCTGACCCGTCTGCGTGAGCTGTTCCCGACCGCCATCGAGGTCGCCACCGCGGATGCCTTCGTGCTCGGCCTCAACGCGGTCTCCGATGGCCGCCACGTCATCCTGCCGATCACCGCGACCGGATTCGCCGATCAGGTGCGCGCGCACGGTTTCGATCCCATCGGGGTGGATCTGTCCGAGCTGCTCAAGGGCGGCGGGTCGATCAAATGCTGCACGCTGGAAATACATCCGTGAGTGTCGTGAGCGATCTCAGCGGCCGGACCCGGGATGCCATTGCCCTCGATGACCGCTACGCCGCGCACAATTACGCCCCGCTCCCGGTGGTCGCCGCCACCGCCGAGGGCGCCTGGATCACCGATGTGGACGGCCACCGATATCTGGACTGCCTGGCCGCCTATTCGGCGGTGAACTTCGGGCACCGCCACCCGGCGATCACCGCCGCCGCCCACGCCCAACTCGATGCCCTCACGCTGGTGAGCCGGGCGTTCCATTCCGACCGGCTGGGCCCGTTCTGTCGCGCGCTGGCCGGATTGTGCGGCAAGGACATGGTGCTGCCGATGAACAGTGGCGCCGAGGCCGTCGAGAGCGCCATCAAGGTTGCCCGCAAGTGGGGCACCGATGTCAAGGGTGTGCCATCCGGCCGGAGCAATATCATCGTGGCCCGTAACAACTTTCATGGCCGCACCACCACCATCATCAGCTTCTCCGATGACGAGACCGCCCGCGGTGGGTTCGGCCCGTTCACCCCCGGATTCCGGGCCGTGCCGTTCGGCGATCACGACGCGGTGGCAGCGGCCATCGACGAGAACACCGTCGCCGTCCTGCTGGAACCGATCCAGGGCGAGGCCGGCATCATCGTGCCACCCGCGGAGTTCCTGCCCAGGGTGCGCGAAACGTGCACCGCCAACAATGTGTTGATGATCGCCGACGAAATCCAGTCCGGTCTGGCCCGCACCGGCCGCACCTTTGCCTGCGATCACTGGGAGGTGGTGCCCGATGTCTATCTGCTGGGCAAGGCACTCGGCGGCGGGGTGGTCCCACTGTCGGCGGTGGTCGCCGACAGCGAGGTGCTGGGCGTCCTGCATCCCGGCGAGCACGGCTCCACCTTCGGCGGAAACCCGTTGGCCGCGGCCATCGGATCCACCGTCGTCGACATCCTGCAGAGCGGCGAGTACCAGTCCCGGTCAACCGAACTCGGAGCGCATCTGCACGGCCGGTTGGCCGGCCTGCACGGCGTCACCGCGGTCCGCGGCAAGGGCCTGTGGGCGGGTGTCGATATCGACGCCCGGATCGGCACCGGTAAACAGCTGAGCCTGCGATTGGCCGAACGCGGTGTGCTGGTCAAGGACACCCACGGTCAGACCCTGCGCTTCGCGCCGCCGCTGGTCATCACCGAGGACGAGATCGACTGGGCGATGGACCGTTTCGCCGAGGCGATGGCGGACCGCTAATACTTCATGACGCCGCGGTCGACGGCGATCTGGCTGCCCGACAAGGTCGATGACGCGTCGCTGGCCAGCCAGGCCACCACATTGGCGACCTCTTCGGGCGCCATGAACGCCGCCAGCCCCTCGCTCTTGCCGTCAGTAACCCGGTGATACGGCATCGGGGCGAAGCTGTGCAGGAAGCTCGGGTGCTTGCCGAACAACGCACCCATCGCCTCGGGCTCGATCATCGGGGTGTCGATGGAGTACGGATGGATCGAGTTCACCCGGATGCCGTACTCGCCGACCTCCAGGGCCAACGAATTGGTCAACGCGGTGAGACCGTGCTTGGACGCGGCGTAGTGGCCGTTGCCGGGAGTGGCTTTCACCCCCGCCGACGAGCTGACGATGATGATCGAACCGCCGTTGCCCGCCTCGATCATCGCCGGGACGGTGGCCCGGATCGTCCGCCAGGTGCCGTTGAGGTTCACATCGATGACGGTGTCCCACTGTTCGGGGGTGAGCTCCCAGAGTCGGCCCCAGCTGAGCACGCCCGCGTTGGCCACCACGACGTCGAGCCGTCCGAACTGCTCGATGGCTTCGGCCACCAGTTGTTCCTGCGCTTGCAGGTCCCGGATGTCCACCGCGCGGGCAAGCACCTTGCGCCCGGTGGCCTCCACCTCGCGCACGGTCTCGGCCAGGTCTTCGGCGGTGGCCGCGGGGTAGGTCACCGAGCTGGATACCGGCGCGCAGATATCGGAGGCGACGATATCGGCGCCCTCCTTGGCCAGCCGGACGGCATGCGCGCGTCCCTGGCCGCGGGCAGCGCCGGTGATGAAGGCAACTCGGCCCTCCAGTGTCCCGCTTTCCGCCGTCATCAGTCGGTCCTTCCCACATCATCGCGTCGGTCCCGCGCCAGGCTAGCAGTAGAACTGAAACGTGTTCTAGTGATTGCCTCAGGGCACTAGAACTCGACGCCGTCGCGGATGATGGGGCACGTCATGCAGTGTCCACCGCCGCGGCCACGGCCCAGTTCGGCGCCCACGATGGTGATGACCTCGACGCCCGCGGCGCGCAGCAACGAATTGGTGTAGGTGTTGCGGTCGTAGGCGATGACCACCCCGGGCTCGACCGCGACGAGGTTGTTACCGCTGTCCCACTGCTGGCGCTCCGAGTCGTACCGGGAGCCCCCGGTCTCGACGATGCGCAACCGCGGCAGACCCAGTGCGGCGGCGACCACTTCGGTGAACGGCTTGTCCTCCTCGATCACCTCGACGCCCGGTTCGGTGTCGCTCGGTAACAGGGTGAATGCCGCAATGCTGTCGACGATATCGGGGTAGATCGTCACCACATCGCGGTCGGCGAAGGTGAACACGGTGTCCAGGTGCATGGCTGCGCGCAGTTTCGGCATCCCGGCCACGATCACCTTTTCGGCGCCGCCATTGGCGAACAGTTCGGCGGCCACCTGGGTGATGGCCTGGCGCGAGGTGCGCTCACTCATCCCGATGAGCACCACACCGTTGCCGGGGATGAGGACGTCACCGCCTTCGATGGACGCCAGCCCCCACTGCTTCTCCGGATCACCCCACCACACCCGCGACCCCACAAAGTCCGGGTGGAACTCGTAGATCGCCTTCATCAACAGCGTCTCGTCCTGGCGGGCCGGCCAGTACAGCGGATTCAAGGTCACGCCACCGTAGATCCAGCAGGTGGTATCGCGGGTGTAGAGCGTGTTGGGCAGCGGCGGCATCAGGTATTCGGCAACCCGGGTGTCCTCCCGGGTCAGCGCGCGGTATCCGGACTGTACGTCGGAGGGCAGATCGAAAGTCGACATGCCGCCGATCAGCAATTCGGCCAGCCGGCGCGGTGGCAGGGAATCGAGGAAGCCGCGGGTGTCCTCGACGAGTCCGAGGCCCACCTCGTTGGCCGTGATCTTGCGGTCCAGCAGCCAGGCCTTCGCCTCGGCGATGGTCAGGGTCTCGGTGAGCAGGTTGTGCAGTTCGACGACCTCGACGCCCCGATCACGCATCTTGTCCATGAAATCCAGGTGGTCGCGCCGGGCGTTCTGAACCCACAGCACATCGTCGAACAGCAGGTCGTCGCAGTTGGTCGGCGTCAGCCGCTCGTGCGCGAGGCCCGGCGCACACACCAGCACTTTGCGCAGCGTGCCCACCTCGGAGTGCACACCGTAGGCGTCCGACGGTTTGCTCGTCATGGGTCGAGTCCTCTCAGGTCGTGATCGCTGCCCGCCGGGCGGGCTAGACGCCACCCGCGCAGGGCGCGAGGGGCCTCGATGGCGTTGCCGCCGAGCATTTTTGACGATGCGCGGCGCGCACCGACACCGGCCGGAAACAGCGGATAAAAACCGAAAAGGATTCTCCGACAGAGCATTCCAGCAGCGGCACGATCGACGCCCACCCGCGGGCCACCTAAAGCTCCGCGATGATCTGCTGACGTTTAGCGGCGTACTCGTCCTCGGAGATCGCCCCGGTGGCGCGCAGCGTCTCAAGCTCCTGCAACCGTTGCGCGGTGGTGGGTTCGGGCACCGGCGGCGGGTAGACCCCGGCCGGCGGGACCGGGTACGCGGCGGCGGGCTGCGCCGGCGGGGGCGCCTGGTGCGCCGCGGCGCGGCGGACCGCGTCCTGCACCTGGGCCCGCACCGCAGGATTGTCGCGCAGGTCGATCATGCGGTTCATCCCGATCCCGTTGGCCTTCATGATCCGCAGGATCTCCAGCAACGGTTCGACCTGACCGGTCAGATCGTAGGTCGTGTTGTCCGCGTCGATCGAGAACGTCGCGGGCAGCTGCCCGGTGATCAGACTGCTGCGTTCCCAATCGATCTCGAACTGGCCGGTGGCCGGATCGACGAGCACCGCCAGCCGCCGCGTCGTCAGCATCGCCAACCGCGTCACATCGGCGATCACCCGGTCCTCGGCGTCGAAGGTGTTGATACCGGGACCGGAGATACGCAGGTCGAGCTTCACCACCGGCCGGTCGTTGATCCGGGTGTTCGTCTCCGCCATACCGGTGATCTGCGCGAGCGCCAGCACCCCATGCGCCTCGAGGTGGGCGGACCTGGCCTGCGCCTTGGCGCCATAACCCGCGATGCCGAGCGCGACGAGTACGTCGGCGCCGGTCACCAGCAGGCCGGTCCAGAACATCCACTTCATCAGGTCGCTTTGCCCGGTGGCGAAGTAGACGGCAAGAAAGATCGGGCCGACCAGCCCGCCGCACAGCAGCACCATGGCCTGCGCCTTCACATAACGCCACACCATCGACCGGCTCCTCGTCTCGCAGCGCTCAGCTCAATGACGGTCTCGTCGGCCCGTGCGTTCTGGCCATGTCCGCCAATTGGCCGACATGGACACTGACCTTCGGTACATAATGTCCTGTGCGCGAGCGCGGCCACAACCCGGCAGTACATGTATCCGAGCAGCAGGTGATCGCCCACGCGCAAGACCTTGCCCTGATTCTGCTGAACACCGTCACCCTGGTGGCGTCGATGAGTGCGCTGCTTCTGCCGAACACGCCCGAATCGAATATCGGTCTGGCCGCCCTCGCGCTCCTGGTGTGCTGGTCGGTCTACCGGCTGGCGACCCGGTCGCGATCGACGACATTCCAGCTGCTCGATTTCTGCTACGTGCTGGCGGTGTCTGCGGCGGTCCCCGTCTTCGGCACCGATCCGCACCTGCTCTACACCAACTCGGTGCCTCAGGTCATCGCCGGCGTCGCGGTGATCACCTGCGCCATCGCCCAGCCGCCCAGGGTGAGCCTGCCCGCCGCCGTGGCGATCACGGCGGCATATATGGCGGGGTCGGCGCAGGTGGTCGGCTGGGATCAGGTGCTGCACGTCCCGATGTTCTATTACATGCTGGCCGTCGAGTGGGCCATCACGACGGTGCTTGTGTCGACCGCGCGGACCGTGGCCCGTCGAGTCGACCAGGCCCGCGCCGACAACCACGATGCCGCGCTGCGCGACGCGATCGCCGCAGCGGTGCGCGACCACGAGCTCGAACACATGGCCCTGGTGCACGACACCGCCGCCTCGACGTTGCACCTGGTGGGCGAGGGCGCCGAAGTGTCCCCGGAACGCATCGCGGCGCAGGCCAGCCGCGACCTCGCGCTGCTGGCCGGTGAGCCCGTAGGGCTCGACATCGGAACGGCCATCGATATCGCCGCCGCCATCCGCGACGAAGTCCAGCACGCGACCACCCCCGTCGAGGTGACCGGACTGGACCGGCTGGTGTTGGACGGGCGCACCGCCAACGCCGTCGTCGCCGTGGTGCGCGAGGCGATCACCAACGCCGACCGTCATGCCCGCGCGCGCCGCATCGTCGTCGACATCTCGCCGACAGCGGTGACCGTGACCGACGACGGTGTCGGTTTCGACCCGCTGAGCACCTCCCTCGGTCACGGCGTCGCCGAATCGATCATCGGCCGGATGCGCCGCGCCAACGGCACCGCGTCCGTGCGCTCCACCCCGGGGGCCGGCACCGTCGTCACCGTCAATTGGCACCTGCTGCAGAACACGCCCCCGGACGCTCCCCCCGTCGACGATGTCGATCAACTGACCGAGCGGATCTTCGTGCGTTTCGGTTTGGGCATCGTGGCATTCGCCTTCGTCCAGCTGGCACTGGCGGTGCCGTACGCGGCGACCAGTACCGATCACCCCGCGGCGCAGTTCGCCCTGGGCGGACTGGCAGCGCTGGTGGCGCTGGCGGGCATCCCGAGGGTGCTGGACAGGCGGCCGAACCTCACGGTTCCGGCGCTGATCGTGATGGCCGGGATCATCTATCTTCAGGCCGGGCTGCTGCCCGACGATATGCTCGGCGGGCCGGCCCAGTGGCCCCTGTTGGCCACCATGTTGTGCATCCTGCCCTACCTGCTCCGGCTACCGGTGGCGCTGGCGGCCGGCGTCATGGCCGCGTTCTGGTTCGGCACCGCGCTGTTGAACTTCGTCGACTATCCGGGCATGGTGACCGCCTACAACCTGGCGCTCTACACGGCGGGCGTCTTCGTGGTGCAGCTGTTCGTGCTGGCCTTCCCGGCGATGCTGCGCAACGCCCATGCCACTGCGGCCGAGGAGATCCGGGAGCGATGGGCCAACGACGCCCAACGCCGGATCAACGAAGCGTTACACGAGGACTACGTGCGGCGCACCGCCAAGCTGATCCGCGGGGTGTTCCCGCTGCTGCAAACGTTGAGCACCGGCACCATCGATGCTGATATCCGGTGGCAGGCCCGCATCGAATCGCGCCGGCTGCGGCTGTACATCTTCCAGGCCCGCACCTTCGGGCATCCGCTGGTTTCGGACTTGCGGCCGGCCATCGAGGACGCCGACGCGCGCGGGGTGGTGGTCTCGCTGAACGCGGACAACGACCTGCCGCGGTTGGATCGTGAACAGCGGCGCCGACTCCTACAGCCGATTCAGCAGGCCCTGGCCCGCGCGAGCGAGCACGCCCGACTGGGGCTCACCATGGTCCCCGGTGAACTGATCGCCAGCATCCTGTGCGATTCCGACGGACTGGGCATCGAGCCACGGTCGGGCAACGCCGACGAACCCCGGATCGAGGTCACCGAAATCGGCGGGACGGTATGGGTCAGCGTGCACCACCTGATGGCGGATACCGCGATTGACGGCAGAGAGTGCGCCGAGATCGCTTAAAATCTACCGCGGCGACAATTGTGTTAGCCAATATGTGAAGTTGGGGCTTCACAACGAGTTTGCTGGGGGTACAGTCTGTGTACTGGAATGCGCTGGGGGCCGGATTCATGACCCCATGGACGCCGGGTGATCTGCATGACTAGGACCGTTAATCGCGGGGTGGGCAAAACGACGGACGCCATCACAGTCGCTCTGATCGACGATCACGATGTGATCCACGCCGGCGTCCGCGCCTGGTTTGCCGGCTGTGACCCCCCGATCGAATTGGTCGCCGACTATCCGAACCCCACGTCTTTCCTCGCCGATCACCCCACGGGCGGCGAGGATATCGAGGTGGTCGTGTTCGATCTCCAGTACGAACGCTTTCAGCCCGAATTCGACACGCTGCAGCAGGTCTGCGAGGCCGGGCACCGCGTCATCGTGTACTCCCACATGGCCACCGACGAGGTGATCCTGTCCAGCCTGGACGCCGGGGCCACCTCCTTCCTGGCCAAGGGCGAGGACAAACAACATCTGTTCGACGCGGTGTACGCGGCTCGCGCCAACGTGCCCTATGTGGGGCCCAGGATGGCCAAGGCGTTGTTCAACGACCGCACGGTCGGGCGGCCCGGGCTGAGCACCCGGGAGCGCGAGGTGCTGATCGCCTGGTTCCAGACCGAGAACAAGGAGTTCGTCGCCAAACGACTGTTCATCGAACCGTCGACGGTGCGCACCCACCTACAGCGTGCGCGGGCCAAGTACGCCGCGGTCGGCAGGCCGGCGCCCACCAAGGCCGCGCTGATCGCCCGCGCGGTGCAGGACGGGATCCTCAGCATCGAGGATCTGTAACTTCGGTGCTAGATTGCGCGGGGGCTTATCTTCGCAGCAAAGCAAGACCGTCTTGTGGGGGAGAAATACGGGTTGAGTTCGCAGCCTGGGTTGTCGATCGCTGTCATCGACGATCACGACGTCATACACAGTGGTATCCGGTCTTGGTGCGCCTCTGCGGAGCCACCCATCGTTGTGCACGACTGCTATTTCAACTCAGAGTCCTTCCTGGCAGCAAACCCCACGCCGTCTGAGCGGGTACAGGTGGTCGTCGTAGATCTGGAGCTCACCAGCCGCAAACCCGACTTCGACGCTCTGCAGCGCATAACCGACGCCGGTCACCGGGTCGTCGTGTACTCCCATCTGGAGCACAACGAGGTCATCCTGCGCTGCCTGGATTTCGGTGCGGTGTCGTACCTGGTCAAGTCCGAAGGCCAGAACCATCTCATCGAGGCGCTGCAGGCCGCAGGAGCCGACACGGCCTACATCGGGCCGCGGATGGCAGGCGCACTACACAGTGACGTTTCGGTCGGCCGGCCGGCACTCGCCGACCGAGAACGACAGGTTCTGGTGGCGTGGTTTCAGACCGAGAGCAAAGAACTTGTCGGAAAGCGTTTGTACATCTCCCCCGCTACCGTGCGCACCCATCTGCAACGCATCAGGGTGAAGTATGCGGCGGTGGGTCGGCCGGCGACGACCAAGGCAGCTCTGGTTGCCCGCGCCATCCAGGACGGAATGATCAGCGTCGACGACCTGTGACATGCGAACCAACACGACGCGTGCCTCTGCCCGCCGGCACATCATCGATCGGACCAGCCAAGCAAGCTTCCTGATGCGACATGCAGCCAATGTCCTGGTGGCTTTGACGATGATTGTCGACGTGGCGCACTTCGCCGCGCCGACTGGCCGGTTTCTGCTCGCCGCGGTGGGCGTCTGGTCGGCGTACCGCCTGGCCACCCGATCATCCCGTCGAGCATTGGTTGGCGTCGACTTCGCGATCACAGTTGCGGTCTGCCTGGCGCTGCCACTGTTGGTTTCGGGGCCCGATTTCCACCGCGCCAACTGCGCCCCGGTCGCGGTGGCGGGCACTGCCGTCATCGCGTTCACGTTGTCCCTGCCGGCGCGGCTTTCAGTACCTATGGCCCTGACAATCGCCACCGCCTACGCGTACGGGTCCGCCCAGGTCATCGGCTGGTCGCAGGTGCACGAGGTCTTCAATCTCTACTACTTCGCCGTGCAATGGGCGGCATCCTATGTGATGCGGTTCGTCGTCTTGCGTGTCGCCGCTGCCGTCGATTCGGCACGCACTGCGCGCGAAGCGGCAGAGGTCAACGAGACGGTCAATGCGGCAGTTCGCGCGTATGACCGCGAGCAGACCCGGCTCTTGCATGACACCGTGGCTTCCACGTTGATGCTTGCCGGACAGGGTGCCGACGTCCCGCCCGCGCGGCTGGCCGCACAGGCCGCACGCGACCTCGCAGTCCTGAACCGCGAGCCGCTGGACCTCCCGGACGGACCTACGGAAATTGTCTCTGCACTTCACGAACTGACGCGACACCTCGGTACACCGTCGCGCCTCACTGGACGTCAGCACGTATGGGTGGACTCGGGTATCGCAGCCGCGGTGGTTGCCGCCAGCCGAGAAGCACTGACCAATGTAGATCGGCACGCTCGCGCATCGCTGGTGACCATCGACATCGGTGAACGCCGGGTGCGAGTGACCGATGACGGTGTGGGGTTCGATCCTGGAGGAGCCGGCAACGGGTTCGGCCTGTCAGCCTCGGTTCAGGGCCGGATGAATCACATCGGCGGCCAGGCCACAATCGTCTCCAGCCCGGGCTCGGGCACGACGGTCGAACTGACGTGGGGCGACGGAACGGCCGGATCAGTTCGCGACCCGGATCGGCTGATATCACGCATACGCATGCGATTCATCTTCGTCATGACAGCCTACGCAGTGCTCAACGTGGCGGTAACAGCACCGTTTGCAGTCCACATCGGATCAATCCAAATCTGGCTGGCAGTCGGCGCAATCGCCTGCACCCTCAGCGCACTGCCGGAGCTGATGAACCGGCGAGGTCCGGCACCTCCGGTGGGCATGGTCGCCTTGATGGCGATATCGCTGGTGCAGTCACTATCGATACCTGCGGATACTGTTGGTTCCCAGTACCATTGGGCACAGGGAGCGACCGGCTGGTGCTTGCTCCCGCTGTTATTGAGGCAGCCGACGCCTCACGCTGTGGGTCTCCTGCTGCTTTACTGGGTCACGCCGGCGATGGTCGCCCTGGCTCGCAACCCATCCACCTATACCCTTGCGAACATCGGCCTTGGCACGGCGAGCATCCTCACCGTCCAGCTGTGCGTGCTGCTCATCTACGGATTGTTGGCAGATGCCGCGATCGCAGCGCATGCCGAAACTGCCCGCGGAATCCAGCTGCTGGCCAAGGATCGGGTCGCACAGGCCCTAGCGGCCGAATACAACCGGCGCTACGCACAGTTGATCGCAAATGTCATTCCGCTGCTCGAGTGCCTGCGTGACCAGGAACCAATCGACGAGTCCTTCCGGCGCAGTGCCCGGGTGGAATGTCAGCGCATGCGGGTGCTGTTCGACCAGTCGGCTAGCTTCGATCATCCTCTACTGCAACAGCTTCGCCCTGCAATCGACGCTGCAGAGCGTCGCCACGTCGACGTGTCCGTGCACATCGACGGTGCCGTACCACAGCTGGAGCAGACCATGATCGACCGGGTTGTCGGGGTGTTGGGGTATGCGCTGGAACTGTCCTGCACGTCTGCACGCATTGCGTTGTCCAGCGACCAGGCCGGACTCACCACGAGCATCGTATGTCCGGATATCAGGGATACGGAGCGACTGCCAGACCTACTTCCAGCTGATGCGGACGATCTGGAGCTCACGATCACCGGAGACCTCGCGTGGCTGACGATTCGTTGTCCGGCAGGTGAAGTCGCGGTCGGTACATGGACCTCGGCAACCGCCATGGCGGGCTCGACATAGCCGGGTGACCATGTCGGCCGATTGGCCGAACATCGCCTCGGAGCATTCCCACCCGAATCGAACAGACGTACTGCTTATCTGCTTAAATGGACCTATCGGTCAGAATTCTCCAAAAGTGTTGCTGGACAATGATTCGTGAAGTTCT
>JAKJHY010000002.1 GCA_021648845.1 Mycobacterium sp. MBM
CCGACTCCTCAGCCGACACCTCGACGTCCTCGACGTCATCGGCGGCCTCCGGCTCATCGACATCCGCCTCAGACACCACAGCGTCCGCGGTATCGCCCTCGACAGCCTCGGCTTCGGGCGACTCTTCGACCGCTACAGACTCACCGCCGCCAGTCTCCTCGGTGCCCGCGGACTCCGGTCCAGTCTCGGCCGACTCCTCGACGGCATCCGACTCCTCGACGGCATCCGCGGCTTCCGCCGTGGGCTCATCCGGCGAATCCACCAAGACCACCGTCTCGGTCTCTGCTTCGGTCTCGACGGGCTCTTCCGCCTCGTCGGCCTCGTCGGCAGCATCGGCAACGGCGGCCTCCTGCGTGACGTCCACGCCACCACCGGCCGCGTCCTCGCGCTCCGCCGCACCGGCCGCCTTGGCCGCCGCGACGACGCCCGGCACAGCGCCAACCTCGAGCGCCTCGGTGGCCACTGTATCGACCGCAGAATCCCCGTCGACCGGCGCATTACCCCGCAGCGACGCCGGATCCTCGCGCCCCTTGGGCGCCACCATCACGTACACCACAGCGGCAATGAAGACGAACGTCGAAGTGAAGGAGTTCACCCGGATACCGGCGATCAACGTCGCGGCGTCACTGCGCATCAGCTCGATCCAGAACCGGCCCAGGCAGTATCCCGCCACGTACAGCGCGAACACCCGGCCGTGCCCCAGCCGGTAACGCCGGTCAACCCAGATCAGCAACGCGAAAATCAGTAGATTCCACAGCAATTCGTACAGGAATGTCGGATGGACGACGGCAACCAAGTCGCCCGTCGACACGCCGTTGAGGGAATCCCGGAACCCCGCCGCATCACGGCGTTCGTAGATTTCCAGACCCCACGGCAGGGTCGTCGCGCGCCCGTAAAGCTCCTGGTTGAAGTAGTTTCCCAACCGGCCGATCGCCTGCGCCAGAATGATTCCCGGGGCGATCGCATCACCGAACGCGGGCAGCGGTATCTCCCGCCGACGGCACGCGATCCACGCGCCGACGCCGCCGAACGCGACCGCGCCCCAGATGCCCAACCCGCCGTCCCAGATCCGGAACGCCGCGCCCAACCCGGCACCGCCTGCGCCGAAGTACGTCGGCCAGTCCGTCATGACGTGATAAATGCGCCCGCCGACCAACCCGAACGGCACCGCCCACAGCGCGATGTCATAGATCACGCCACGCTCGCCGCCGCGCGCCTCCCACCGGCGATCGCCGATGACCAGCGCTGCAACGATCCCGACGATGATGCACAGCGCGTACGCGCGCAGCGGGACAGGACCGATGAACCAGACGCCCTGTGCTGGGCTGGGAATGTAGGCCAGCGTTGTCACCGTCACGCCCGCACCGCCTGGCGCACACCCTCGGCGAGTTCGGCGGTCAGGGTCCGCAGCGCCGGCAGGCCCTCATCGAGCGCCGTCACCAGCGCCGATCCGACGATCACCCCATCGGCGTACGCGCCGATCTCGGCGGCCTGCGCCCCCGATCGGACACCCAACCCGACGCCGACTGGGATATCGGAAATCGCCTTGACCCGGTTCACCAGTTCCGGCGCGGCGTTCGACACGGCATCGCGTGCACCGGTGACACCCATCGTCGACGCCGCGTAGACAAACCCCCGCGATGCCTTGACCGTCGCGGCCAGTCGCTCCGGCGTCGACGACGGCGCCACCAGGAAGATCCGGTCCAGATCGTGTCGCTCGGATACCTGTATCCACTCGTCGGCCTCGTCCGGGATCAGATCCGGTGTGATGAGTCCCAGTCCGCCCGCCGATGCCAGATCCCGCGCGAACGTCTCGACCCCCTTGCGTAACACCGGATTCCAATAGGTCATCACCACCGCGTGACCGCCGGCGTTGCTGATGGCCTCCACGGCCCGCAGCGCGTCATACACCCGCACCCCACCGGCCAGCGCGGCCTCGGTGGCCCGGGCGATGGTGGGCCCGTCCATACCGGGATCGGAGTAGGCAACACCGACCTCGATGATGTCGGCCCCCGAATCGACCATGGCGGTCATCGCCGCGATCGAGGTCTCCACATCCGGATAGCCGGTCGGCAGATATCCGATGAGCGCCGAACGCCGCTGCGCCCGGCAGCTGTCGAACACCCCGGCCAGGCGGCTCACGAATCACCGTCCAACAACCCGAACCACTTCCCTGCGGTCTCCACGTCCTTGTCGCCGCGTCCGGACAGGTTCACGACGATGATCGCGTCCTTCCCCAGTTCCGCAGCCAGTTTCATCGCGCCGGCCACCGCGTGCGCCGACTCGATGGCGGGGATGATGCCTTCGGTCCGGCACAGCAGCAGGAACGCATCCATCGCCTCGGTGTCGGTGATCGGCCGGTATTCGGCGCGCCCGGCATCCTTGAGCAGCGCATGCTCGGGTCCGACACCCGGATAGTCCAGACCGGCCGAGATGGAATGCGATTCGAGGGTCTGCCCGTCCTCGTCCTGCAGCAGGTAGGAAAATGACCCCTGGAACGCGCCCGGGGACCCGCCGGTGAAGGTGGCCGCATGCCTGCCGGTGGCCACCCCGTCGCCGGCAGCCTCGAAGCCGATGAGCCGGACGCCCGGATCGTCGATGAACGCATGGAAGATGCCGATCGCATTCGACCCGCCACCGACGCAAGCGGTCACCGCGTCGGGCAGCCGTCCCGCCTGATCGCGGATCTGGACCCGGGTCTCCATCCCGATGATCCGCTGGAAGTCACGCACCATGAGCGGGAACGGGTGCGGACCGGCCGCCGTGCCGAAGCAGTAGAACGTGTCGTCGGCGTTGGCCACCCAATCCCGGAACGTCTCGTTGATGGCGTCCTTGAGGGTTTTCGATCCGGACTCCACCGCGACCACCCGGGCACCCAGCAACCGCATCCGCGCCACGTTGAGGGCCTGCCGGGCGGTGTCGACGGCACCCATGTAGATGACGCAGTCCAGCCCGAGCAGGGCACATGCGGTGGCGGTCGCCACCCCGTGCTGTCCGGCACCGGTCTCGGCGATCACCCTGGTCTTGCCCATCTGACGGGCCAGCAGGGCCTGCCCCAGCACATTGTTGATCTTGTGAGATCCGGTGTGGTTGAGGTCTTCTCGCTTCAGGAAGATCCGCGCGCCGCCGACATGCTCGCTGAGTCGCTGGGCTTCATACAGCGGGGACGGCCGACCGCTGTAGTGGCGCTGCAGACGGTCGAGTTCGTCCAGGAACGTCTGATCGCTGCGAACCTTCTCATAGGCGGCGGTCACCTCTTCGATGACGGCCATCAGCGCTTCGGGGACCAGACGCCCGCCGTAGGCGCCGAAATGCCCTTTGGCGTCCGGATCGTGACTCGTGGGTTCGGCCAGGGCTGCGCTGGTGTGGGGCAGCTGGGGGCCGGCGATATCGGCCAAAGTTATCTGCTCTCTTCGCGCCCGCGCGTCATCGACGATCAGCGTGCGGGTTTCGGACATGACGGGTGAGCGCCTGCGGTGACCAGATCGGATACGGCACTGCGCGGGTCACCACTGGTGACCAAACCCTCACCCACCAGCACGGCATCCGCACCGGCGCCGGCATAGGCCAGCAGGTCGGCGGTGCCGCGGATACCGGACTCGGCGACCCGGATCACCTTCGAGGGCAGCCCCGGCGCGATCCGTGCGAAGCAGTCCCGGTCGACCTCGAGAGTTTTGAGGTTGCGCGCGTTGACCCCGATGACCGACGCGCCGGCCTGCAGGGCGCGGTCGGCCTCGTCCTCGGTGTGCACCTCCACCAAGGCGGTCATCCCGAGCGACTCGGTGCGGTCGAGCATCGACTCCAGGGCCTTCTGCTCCAGCGCCGCCACGATCAGCAGCAGCATGTCGGCACCGTGCGCACGCGCCTCGTGGATCTGGTAGGGCCCGACGATGAAATCCTTGCGCAGCACCGGAATCGACACCGCCGCCCGCACGCTGTCCAGATCGTCGAGCGAGCCGTGGAAGCGGCGTTCCTCGGTCAGCACGCTGATGATGCGCGCACCACCGTCCTCGTAGGCCTTCGCCAGCTGCGCGGGATCCGCGATCGACGCCAACTCACCACGCGACGGACTGGCGCGCTTGACCTCGGCGATGACAGCGATACCGGGCGCCTGCAAGGCCGCCATGACGTCCAGCGGCGGTCGAGCGTCCTTCGCCCGTTGCTTGATATCGGCGAAGCTCACCGCGGCTTCCCGGGCGGCAACGTCGGCGCGGACTCCTTCGATGATGGAGTCGAGCACGGTCGCCGAACTCATTGGCCATCGTCCTTTTCCGTCGGCCGGGATCCGCCCGGAATGGTCTGCGTCGACCCCGTGGTTTTCATGGACCCCGTTGTTTCCTGAAAGGTTAGTCGCCAGCACCACACGGGCCGTCACCGACCCTTGCTGTCCGGATCGTGGGTGCTCGGGTCACGGGTCGGATCGCTGCCCTCATCCAGCGCATCCCACATCATCCGCTCCGACATACCCTGCGCGCCCGAACCCTCCGTCGATTCCGAGCGCACCGCATCACGGCGCGCCGCCGGCGCGGCGTAACGGGCGTTCACCGACCGAGCCCGGGCCGCCGAACGCATCAATAAACCGGCCGCGACCAGCGCAATCACCGCCGCGACGACCGCGACAGCGGCACCGGCGTAGAACCGCTGCGATCCCACCAGCGCCGAAACCGGCACCTCGGCCAGACCGGCCCCGCGCACCGCGACATCGTGGACCACCCACTGACTGATGCCCACGTAGGCGATCCCGGCCGCCGACACCGCCACCAGCACGGCCACCGCGCGCAACAACAGACCACGCACCGCCAACGCGGCGACAGCGGCCGCCAGCAGCACCAGCGCCAGCGGTACCAGCGCCGTCGACCAGGCCGCACCCGACAACGTCGAGGTCTTCGGCTGACCGAGCCCGTCGAACGTGCTCACCTGCACCCACGGCAGCCGCGAGGCCCCCCACAGCGCGAGCGCGCCGAGGGCCAGCAGGGCCTGCGCGATCCTGATCACGACGCCGGGGACTGCGGTGGGGTGAGCGTTTCGGCCGCCGCGATCGCATTCAGCACCGCCTTGGCCTTGTTCGCCGACTCGTTGTACTCGTAGGGCCCGTTGGAATCGGCCACCACCCCGCCGCCGGCCTGCACGTAGGCGGTACCCGAGCGCATCAGCGCGGTCCGGATGGCGATCGCGAAATCGGCGTCACCGGCGAAGTCCAGGTAGCCGAGCACGCCACCATAGAGACCACGGCGGGTCAGCTCGACCTCCTCGATGAGCTCCATGGCGCGCACCTTCGGCGCCCCGGACAGGGTGCCCGCCGGGAAACAGGCCGTGACCGCATCCAGCGCGGTCTTGCCCGCGGCCAGCTGCCCGGTCACCGTCGACACCAGATGCATGACATGGCTGTAGCGCTCGATGTGGCTGTAATCCTCCACCCGCACCGTGCCCGGTTCGCACACCCGGCCCAGATCGTTGCGGCCGAGGTCGACCAGCATCAGGTGCTCGGCGCGTTCCTTGTCGTCGGCCAGCAGTTCCTTTTCCAGCAGCAGGTCCTCCTCCTCACTGTCCCCGCGCCACCGGGTGCCCGCGATCGGGTGCGTCGTCGCCTTGCCGTCCTTGACCGTGACCAGCGCTTCCGGGCTGGAACCGACGATGGAGAAGTCAAGGCCCCCTTCTGAATCCGGCACGTTGAGCAGGTACATGTACGGGCTCGGATTGGTGGCCCGCAGCATCCGGTACACGTCGAGGGGATCGGCGTCGGTGCTGAGCTCGAAACGCTGTGAGGGCACCACCTGGAACGCCTCGCCGGCCTCGATATCGCCGACCAGCTTGTCCACGATCGCGCTGTACTGCTCGACGGTGCGCTGCGCACGGAACTGTGGCTGCGGACGGCTGAAGGTGGCCACCGTCGAGGGCAGCGGCTCACCGAGCGCGGCGGTCATCACGTCGAGCCGGGCTACAGCATCGTCATAGGCCTCGTCGACCCGGTCGTCGGTGCCGTTCCAGTTCACCGCGTTGGCGATCAGGGTGATGGTGCCCTCGTGGTGGTCGACCGCGGCGATATCGGTGGCCAGCAGCAACAGCATGTCGGGCAGCCCGAGATCGTCGACGGCGATCTCCGGGAGCCGTTCCAGCCGGCGCACCATGTCATAGGCGAAGTAGCCGACCAGACCAGAGGACAGCGGCGGCAACCCCGGAAGCGCGGCGGTGGCCAACAGGTCCAGGGTGCTGCGCAGCGCGGCGAGCGGGTCGCCCCCCGACGGCGCGTCCTGCGGTGTGACACCCAGCCAGACCGCCTGCCCGTCGCGCACCGTCAGCGCGGACGGCGCGCCCGCGCCGATGAACGACCACCGCGACCAGGACCGGCCGTTCTCGGCGGATTCCAGCAGGAAGGTGCCGGGCCGATTCGCCGCCAACTTCCGATACGCCGACAGCGGGGTCTCGGTGTCGGCGAGCACCTTGCGGGTCACCGGGACGACCCGGTGCCCGGCGGCGAGTTCCCGGAAATCCTCGCGAGAGGTGGTGACGGCCAGCGTGGCGGCCACGGAAGCGTGTTGCACGCCGACAATCCTCCCAGACGGCCCCCGGTGGTGGGCGTAGCCTAGGCGACCGTGACGCCTATCAAGACCGGTGACCGCGTGGCCGACTTCGAACTACCCGATCAGACCGGCGCCGCGCGCAGCCTGACCTCGTTGCTCGCCGACGGACCGGTGGTGTTGTTCTTCTATCCCGCGGCCATGACCCCGGGCTGCACCAAGGAGGCCTGTCACTTCCGCGACCTGGCCGCCGAGTTCGCCGCCGTCGGCGCAGCCCGGGTGGGAATCAGCACCGACGCAGTGGCCAAGCAGGCCGAGTTCGCCGAGCGGCAACACTTCGACTATCCGCTGCTCTCCGATGCCGACGGCACCGTGGCCGCCGCGTTCGGGGTGAAACGCGGCCTGCTCGGCAAGTTCATGCCGGTCAAACGCACCACCTTCGTCATCGACACCGACCGCACCGTGCTCGCGGTGATCGCCAGCGAAATCAGCATGGACGGCCACGCCGACAAGGCGCTCGAGGTCCTGCGGGCGCGGTGACGGTGGCGCCCGTACTGGAGCTCACCGGCGTCACCTTCCGTCGCGACGGCAAACAGATCATCGACGGCATCTCGCTGACCGTGCAGGCCGGCGAGCACTGGGCACTGCTGGGCCCCAACGGCGCCGGAAAGAGCACACTGCTGGGATTCTGTGCGGCGGTGACCTTTCCGAGCAGCGGCACGGTGCGCATCCTGGGCGGGCAGATGGGGCGCACCGACCTTGCCGTGCTGCGCCGGTCCATCGGGCATGTCAACCCGCGACACCGGCTGCAGTACCCGCTGACGGTGCGGGAGGTGGTGCTCACCGGGTGCACCGCGACGATCGACACCGCCGCACGCTGGACACCGAGCGCTGAGCAGGTCCGCCGGGCCGACGAGCTGATCAACACGGTGGGGTTGACGGCGCGCGCCGACGCGGTGTGGCCGACGCTGTCCCACGGCGAGCGTGGCCGCACCCTGATAGCGCGCGCTCTGATCGCCGAACCGCGGCTGCTGTTGCTCGACGAACCCGGCACCGGCCTGGACGTGGCGGCCCGCGAACAGCTCCTGGAGACCATCGACACGCTCGCCATCAGCCATCCGGAGATGGCCTCGATCCTGGTGACCCATCATCTGGAGGAACTGCCCACCAGCACCACCCACGCGCTGCTCATCGGGCAGGGCCGCACCGTGGCGATGGGCCCGGCCCGGGACACGGTGACCACCGACCACGTCAGCGCGGCATTCCGTCACCCGGTGACGGTCGGATACACCGACGGCCGCTGGAGCGCACGAGCCCGGGCGCGGGGTGAGCGCAGCGACGGGGACATTCACCCTGCGCGGATGACTTAAGCGACCGGCGCCTGATCGCGACGGCGCCGCGCCTCGCGGTGCCTGGTCACCGGGGACGTGTCGATGACGCGATTGGCCATGACCGCCAGAAACCTGGCCGGCTGCAGTTGCGGTGGCACCGCATCGTGGCGGATCGCGATATCCGGTAACGCCGCCAGCGCCTCGTCGACCGCGGCGGTCGCGACATCGGCGATCTCGAAAAGCGTGTCGGATTCCGCCTTTTCGAGACTGTCCACCTCGTCCTCGGGTGACTCGACCCCGTCTGCGTCGTAGTCGATCATGACCAGCGCGGTGGCGTGATAAGCGTCGTCCTCGGTGCCGAGTTTGCCCAGCAGATCGATCAGCCATTCGGCCTTGTCGGGCTCGGTGGTCAGGATCGTCGAACGCAACCCGTAGACGAACCCGAGCGCCGCCAGCGGGTGGCGAAGCCGCAAGTTCTTGGCGTCGCCGTAGCTTTCCTCGACCCGGTTGGCGGCGTTCTTGCCGAAGCTGGAGTCCATCCGCTTGGTGCTGATCAGCAGTTCCGGTCCGGTGTCCCAGTCCGACATGACGACGTCGACCTGCTTCATGTAGTGCTTGCCGAGCACGCTGGCGCTCGAGCCGGCCACACCCTTCATCGAGCGGCCGAGCCGGGCCTCGATGAGTTGGCGTTCGCGCTGCGGCAGGCCCTCCAGCAGGCTGGCGATCGCACTCGGCATGATGCGCGGGTCGGTCGGCCGCGGCCACACCGCATCCGGGTCGAAACCGGCGCGGCGCAGCTCATAGGACATCCACACATCGAGGGCCAGCGCGGGCACCCCGGTGGTCGACGGGGCGTCCAGGTACAGCGGCACGCCCAGCAGCTTGCGCAGCACCTTGAAATCGGGCCGGAAGGTCAGCCGCTCGGCGGTGCGCAGCCATGGGTTGGTGTGCACCCCGGCGGGCGCCGCATCGGCGACGATCCGGTCGAAGATGGCCCACGCGGTGGCCTTGGTGGACGGCTCAGCGGGCACGCCGCGACCTTACCGCCCGCCGCGTCGCCAACGAATGACGTGCAGCCCGAACCGATTCCAGATCGGCGTCCAGATCCAGCGCGGCGTCGACGAGACCGACCGCCTCCAGCAGCCTGCCGCGGCCCAGCAGTGCGGCCACCGCGCGCCTGACAGCACGCAGCTCGGTGGCGCGGGCAGCGATCAGCTCCGGGGCGGGGACCAGCCAGCGATCCGCCTCGCGCGGTTCGATTTTCAGCACGCCGCCGCCGTAGGCACGCCCCACCATCTCGGCGTGCAACACGGTCACCGAGTTCAGCGCGGCCAGGGGTAACAGATCGCGGCCCAGGACGGCCAACTGCTCGCGCAGGTACACACCGTGCACCGAGTTCAAGTGGTGCGCGCCGGCCCGGTTGGCCACCAAGCGCGGGGTGTCGGCGTTCATGCAGGTGAGCAGGAGGTCGGCGGGTTTGACCAGCGGAACCTGATACCACGGCGTGCGAACGCGGCATTTGTAGGCCAGATGCACCCCGGCCGCGTGCCCGGCGTCCACGTAGCGTTGTGCGGGCGCAGACAATCGGCCGGTGGGCCGGAACAGGTGCACGGACTTGCCGTCGGCGCCCAGCGCCGCGAGCTGACGCGAGGACAGGGTCAGCCCACGCAGGTGACCGCTGCCCGGCGGGGACAGGGTCAGCAGATCGGCGGGACGCAGCCCCAGTTCGGCGACCCGCGCCGGGGACAACGCGAAAAAGCCGTTGTTACCGGTGACCATGCCCAAGGTGGTGTCACCCCATTGTTCGAGGGTGCTGAACCGACCGTCGTCGAGCAGACCGTGCAGGATATCGACGGGCCGGTGACCGATGAGGCCGCTGACCCATTTGTCGGACGGGTCAACCGGGGACCAATGACGTTGCACGAGTTCGGAAGTCAGCGACTCTGCATTGCGGGCACGGTGGATCACGGCGTGCCCGGACGGGCCGGCCCCGAAACCGTCGGCCAGCAGCAGCACCACATCCGCCTCGGCGCCCGGGAACACCTGCTCGTCGAACATCACCAGCTCCACGCTGGAGAACCGGTCGAACAGGAATTTGCGCACCGCCGCGGCGTAGTTGACACTCAGCAGCTCGGCGGGCAGCACCAGCGCCATCCGCCCGCCCGGGCGCAGGAACAGCGCGGCATGCACCGTGAACGCGGCCCAGCTGGACGCCAGCGCCGAGAGCGTGACCCCCGCCTGCAGCGCCGCGCGCCGGGACTGCGCCCGCTGCGTCCCCCGGAAATCCTGATAGCGGATGTAGGGCGGATTGCCCAGCACGGCCGAATAGCTGGGCGTGGGTGCGATATCGAAGAAGTCGGCGGTGCGGATCCGGGCCTTGCCGCCCGCCGCGGCGACCCGGCGCCGGGCCGTCGCGGCGCTGACCGGATGGATCTCCACCCCGTCGAGCTCCGGGCGCACGGCGCCCAGCCCGCGTAACCGCTCGGTGGCCGCGACCAGGAAGGCGGCGTCACCGGCCGACGGCTCGAACACCGCGTCCCCGGCCGAACGCACCGCCCATTCGGCCAGATATCGGGTGATCTGCGCCGGCGTGAAGAACGCACCCCGCGCCTTGCGGGTGGCGGCGGTATCGGCCGCCGGTTCGTTACGCACCCGGTCATTGTGTCCGACGGCACCGACAAGTCCCGGCACCGCAACACCCTAGGCGTCGCCGAGCAGCAGATCCGCGTCGAAGCAGCTGTGATCGCCGGTGTGGCAGGCGCCGCCGACCTGGTCCACCTCGAGCAGCACGCAATCGCCGTCGCAGTCCAACCGCACCGAATGCACGTACTGGGTGTGCCCGGAGGTGGCGCCCTTGATCCACTGTTCGCCGCGCGACCGCGAAAAATAGGTGGCTTCGCGGGTCTGCAGGGTGCGCGCCAGCGCGTCATCGTCCATCCACGCGACCATCAGCACGTCACCGCTGCCGTGTTCCTGCACCACCGCGGTGAACAGGCCGGCCTCGTTGCGCTTGAGACGGGCCGAGATGGCGGGATCGAGGCTCACCGTGCTCCACCCCGATTCGTCCTCTTCGCTGCGCTCATCGGACGGTGATCCCCTCGGCCGCCATCGCGGCCTTCACCTCACCGATGGTGAGCTCACCGAAGTGGAACACGCTGGCGGCCAGCACCGCGTCGGCGCCGGCCCGCACGGCCGGCGCGAAATCCCCCACCGCTCCCGCACCGCCGCTGGCGATCACCGGCACGGCGACGGCCTCGCGTACCGCGTGCAGCATCGGCAGATCGAAACCGGCCTTGGTGCCATCGGCGTCCATCGAATTCAGCAGGATCTCCCCCACCCCGAGCTCGGCTCCGCGGCGGGCCCATTCGACGGCATCGATGCCGGTCCCCTGCCGCCCACCGTGGGTGGTGACCTCCCAACCCGACGGGGTCGGGGCGCCACCTGCGGGCACGGTGCGGGCATCCACGCTCAGCACGATGCACTGCGAACCGAACTGGCGGGACAACTCGGCCAGCAGCTCCGGGCGCGCGATCGCCGCGGTGTTCACCGACACCTTGTCGGCCCCGGCCCGCAGCAAGGTGTCCACATCGGCGACCGAACGCACCCCGCCACCGACGGTGAGCGGGATGAACACCTGCTCGGCGGTGCGCCGCACCACCTCGAGCATGGTGGACCGGCCGGCCGAGGACGCGGTGACATCGAGGAAGGTCAGCTCGTCGGCGCCGGCAGCATCGTAGGCCGCCGCCAATTCGACCGGATCGCCTGCATCCCGCAGGTTTTCGAAGTTCACACCCTTGACCACCCGGCCGTCATCGACGTCCAGGCAAGGGATCACCCGCACCGCCACACCCATCTCAGTAATCCTCCGGAGATCCTGCGGCGGCCACCAGGTCGAGGATCTGCCGGTGGATCCCCGGGGCGGCGGCCAGCGCCGACTTGGACTCGGGGGTCCACGGCTGTCCGGCGAGGTCGGTGACGATGCCGCCGGCGGCCCGCACCAGCGCCACGCCGGCGGCGTGATCCCAGATGTGATGCCCGAAACTGATGGCGCCGCCGAGAACTCCGGCCGCGACATAGGCGAGGTCGACACCGGTGGCCCCGTGCATGCGGACCCGCGAGGACACCCGGCTCAGATTGGCCAGCACCTCGACGCGGTAGCGACCGGGAAAGCGACCCCGCGAGTCGATGTTGAAGGTCTGGATACCGATGATCGAATCGGCGAGGGTGGTGTGTTCCAGCGGCGGAAGTTCGATTCCGTTGTCCTGCAACGGTCCGCCCACCGCGGCGAGGTACCGGTTGCCGATGAACGGCAGCCAGGTCAACCCGCCGACGGGCTCCCCGTCGGCGAGCAGGCCGAGCAGGATCGCCGCCATCGGCGAGCCCGCCGCATAGTTGAAGGTCCCGTCGATCGGATCGAGCACCCACACCAGATCGGAATCGATGGGGGCGCCGCCGAACTCCTCGCCGTGCACCCCGATCCCGGTCCTGTCGGTGAGCGCCGCCACCACCCGCCGCTCGATGGCGAGATCGACCTCGGTCGCGAAATCGTTGCCGTGCTTGCGGACTGCGGAATCGGCCCGGTGCCCGTCGACGAAGGCCTCGGACACATCGTCGAGAACCTCGGCAGCGGTCGCGAGCAACGCCGCGAGTCGTCCGGGCTCCACCATCAGCCGCTGACCGCGCTGAGCGCCTCGGGCAGGGTGAACCGCCCGGCGTACAGCGCCTTTCCGACGATGGCGCCCTCGACCCCGCGGTCGGTCAGGGTGGCGATGGCCCGCAGGTCGTCCAGGCTGGACACCCCGCCGGAGGCGATCACCGGCGCGTCGGTGCGCTCGGTGACGGCGGTGAGCAACTCCAGGTTCGGCCCGTTCAGTGTGCCGTCCTTGGTGACGTCGGTGACCACGAAACGCGAGCAGCCTTCCCCGACAAGACGATCCAACACCGGCCAGAGGTCGCCACCATCGGTTTCCCAACCGCGACCACGCAGCCGGTAGTCCCCGTCCTCCAACTTCACGTCCAGCCCGACGGCCACCTTGTCGCCGTGCTCGGCGATCGCCGCCGCGCACCACTGCGGATTCTCCAAAGCCGCGGTGCCCAGGTTCACCCGGCGGCAGCCGGTGGCCAGCGCGGCCTGCAGCGTCTCGTCGTCACGGATACCGCCGGACAGTTCGACCGCGACGTCGAGCCTGCCGACCACATCGGCGAGCAGTTCGCGGTTGGAGCCACGCCCGAAGGCCGCGTCCAGGTCGACCAGATGGATCCACTCGGCACCGTCTCGCTGCCAGCCCAGCGCGGCGTCCAGCGCCGAGCCGTACTCGGTTTCACTGCCGGCAACACCCTGGACGAGTCGGACTGCGCGGCCCTCGACGACGTCGACGGCGGGAAGAAGAATTAGCGACACGTGCGATTACCTTACTTGCCTCGTCAGTCGAGGCTCTCGACCCAATTGCGCAGCAGCGTCGCACCGGCGTCACCGCTCTTCTCGGGATGGAACTGGGTGGCCGACAACGGGCCATCCTCGACCGCCGCCAGGAACGGCACCCCGTGCGTCGCCCAGGTCAGTTTCGCCTCGGCGTTGCCCGCCCAGTCCTGCGCGGCATAGGAGTGCACGAAGTAGAACCGGGTGTCGGCGTCGAGGCCGCGGAACAGCGTGCTGCCCGGCGCGGCGTCGACGACGTTCCAGCCCATGTGTGGGATCACCGGGGCATCCAGTCGGGTGACCGCGCCGGGCCACTGCGCGCAGCCCTCGGTCTGTACGCCGAACTCCACCCCGCGGGTGAACAGGATCTGCATGCCGACACAGACACCGAGCACCGGGCGCCCGGCCGCCAGCCGCTTGGCGATGATCTGCTCACCACCGATATCGCGCAGCCCCGCCATACACGCCTCGTAAGCGCCGACACCGGGCACCACCAGGCCGTCGGCCTCCAACGCCGCCGACGCATCGGCGGTGACCTCCACGTCGGCGCCGACGCGCTGCACGGCGCGTTGCGCCGAGCGCAGATTGCCCGACCCGTAGTCGAGCACCACGACCTTTCGCGAGCCCGCCACGGCTACAGCGTGCCTTTGGTGGACGGCACCCCGGACACCCGCGGGTCGAGTTCGACGGCCTGGCGCAGCGCCCGGGCGACGGCCTTGTACTCGGCCTCGGTGATGTGGTGCGGGTCACGACCGTAGAGGGTCCGCACGTGCAGGGCAATCCGGGCGTTGTAGGCCAGCGATTCGAACACGTGGCGGTTGATCACCGTGTGATACGGGGTCGCCGACCCGGCGATGGTGAACTCCACCATGTAATCCGGTTCGCCGGTGTGCACGAAGTAGGGGCGGCCGGAGACATCCACGGCGGCGTGCGCGAGCGTCTCGTCCATCGGGATGAACGCGTCGCCGAAGCGGCGGATGCCCTTCTTGTCGCCGAGCGCCTGCCCGAGCGCCTGCCCGAGCACGATCGCGGTGTCCTCCACGGTGTGGTGGCCCTCGATCTCGATATCACCACGCGCCTGCACGCTGAGGTCGAAACTGGCATGGCTGCCCAGCGCGGTCAGCATGTGGTCGAAGAACGGCACGCCGGTGCTGATATCGACCTGACCGGTGCCGTCGAGGTCGATCTCCACGACGATGTCGGATTCCCTGGTCTTGCGTTCCACTCTCGCACGGCGGGTCATGAGGCTCCTTGGGTCTGGTGGACAACGCCCGATTCGGCGAGCTTGGCGCTCACCTCGAGCAGCAGATCGTTCTCGTCGATCAGGCCGATGGTGGTGCGCAGGTAGCCCGGGATGCCGACATCGCGGATCAGCACACCGGCGTCCAGATAGCTCTGCCAGACCGCCGGCGCATCGTCGAAACCGCCGAACAGCACGAAGTTCGCATCGCTGGGGATGACCCGGAAACCCATTCCGGACAGTGCCGCCGCGACACGTTCCCGTTCGGCGATCAGGGTGGCGACGCTGCCCAGGGTGTCATCGGCATGCCGCAGGGCCGCCCGCGCGGCCGCCTGGCTGAGCACCGACAGGTGGTAGGGCAACCGGACCAGCAGCAGCGCGTCGATCACGGCGGGGTCGGCGATCAGGTAGCCCAGCCGGCCGCCGGCGAAGGCGAACGCCTTGCTCATGGTGCGGGTGACGACGAGCTTGGCCGGGTACTCGGCGATGAGGCCGATGGCGCTGGGCTGCGAGGAGAACTCACCGTAGGCCTCGTCGACGATCACCACACCGGTCGCGGCATCGAGTACCCGGCGCAGATCATCGAGCGAAACACTCTGTCCCGATGGGTTGTTCGGGCTGGCCAGGAACACCACATCGGGTTTGCCTGCGGTGATCGCAGCGACCGCGACATCGGTGTCCAGACCGAAGTCCTCGGCGCGGGCGGCCTCCAGCCAGGTGGTCTGGGTGCCGTCGGAGATGATCGGGTGCATCGAGTAGGAGGGCACGAAGCCCATGGCGCTGCGCCCCGGGCCGCCGAAGGCCTGCAGGATCTGCTGCAGGATCTCGTTGGATCCGTTGGCCGCCCAGACGTTGTCGACCGTCACCTCCACCCCGGTCTGACCGCTCAGATAGGCCGCCAGATCGGTGCGCAGCGCGATGGCATCCCGGTCGGGATAGCGGTGCAGCTCCGCCGCCGCGTCGCGCACCGACTCGGCCACATCGTCGATGAGCGCCCGCGTCGGCGGGTGCGGGTTCTCGTTGGTGTTCAGCCGCACCGGAACCGACAGCTGCGGGGCGCCGTAGGGGGTCTTACCGCGCAGGTTGTCCCGCAGCGGCAGATCGTCCAAGGAGATACGCGAGCCGGTCATCAGCGCTCGAACCTCCGTCGCACGGCTTCCCCGTGGGCCGGCAGATTCTCCGCATTGGCGAGGGTGATGACATGTCCGGCAACATCTTTGAGCGCGGCTTCGTCGTACTCGACGACATGGATACCGCGCAGGAAGGTCTGCACCGACAGCCCGCTGGAATGGCGTGCACAGCCCGCGGTGGGCAGCACGTGGTTGGACCCCGCGCAGTAGTCACCGAGGCTGACCGGCGACCAGGCGCCCACGAATATCGCGCCGGCCGAACGGATCTGCCCGGCCACCGCCGAGGCGTCTTCGGTCTGGATCTCCAGATGTTCGGCGGCGTAGGCGTTGACCACCCGGACTCCGGCCGCCACATCGTCGACCAGCACGATGGCCGACTGCGCACCGGTCAGGGCGGCGGTGACCCGCTCGCGGTGCACGGTGGTCTGCAACTGCGTGGCCAGCTCGCGGTCGCAGGCATCGGCCAGCGCGACACTGTCGGTGACCAGCACACTGGCCGCCATCTCATCGTGTTCGGCCTGGCTGATCAGGTCCGCGGCGATATGCCGGGGGTCGGCGGTGTGGTCGGCCAGGATGGCGATCTCGGTGGGCCCGGCCTCGGCGTCGATACCGACCTGGGAGCGGCAGATGCGCTTGGCGGCGGTGACGTAGATGTTGCCGGGTCCGGTGATCATGTCCACCGGGGCCAGCGGAGCGTCATCTGTGTCGGTGCCGCCATAGGCCAGCAGCGCCACGGCTTGGGCACCGCCGACGGCCCACACCTCGTCGACGCCGAGCAGCGCCGCGGCGGCCAGGATGGTGGGGTGCGGCAGACCGCCGTGATCGGCCTGGGGCGGGCTCGCGATCACCAGCGAGGCCACCCCGGCGGCCTGGGCGGGTACCACGTTCATCACCACGCTGGACGGGTAGACCGCGTTACCCCCCGGGACGTAGAGCCCCACCCTTTCGACCGGCACCCAGCGTTCGGTGACGGTCGCGCCCGGGGCCAGCGTGGTGGTGGTGTCGGTGCGGCGCTGATCGGCGTGCACGATGCGGGTCCGCTCGATCGCCACCTCGAGGGCGGCGCGCACGTCGGCGTCCAGATCCGCCAGCGCGGCCTGCAGTTTCTCGCCCGGCACCCGCACGGACGCGGGCCGCACACCGTCGAACTTCTCGCCGTACTCCAGCGCCGCGACGGCGCCGCGCGCGGCGATATCGTCGACGATGGGGCGGACTTTCGGGACCACCGCGTCCACGTCGACGCCGCCGCGGGGCAGCGTCGTCCGCAAGCGGGCCGCGGACAGGTCCGCGCCTCGCATGTCGATGCGGGCCATGAGGGATCGTGGTGACGTCACGGGTCTATTGTCCCAGAGCAGGCCAAATCGAATTCGGGAGCCGTCATGTCAGCCGCACCGTCACGTAAGGACCATCCCAACAACGCCTCCGGCGTGCCGATGCTGGTGCCGCCGGCGCTGGAGAGTTTCCAGATCAAGTACATCAACCCGCTGATGACGCCGATCAGCAAGAAGCTGCCCGGGATGAGTGTCATCACCCACACCGGGCGAACCTCCGGCACCCGGTACGAGACCCCGGTCACCTCCTACCGCAAGGGCACCACCCTGGCCATCGGGCTGATCCACGGCAAGACCAACTGGGTGAAGAACGTGCTCGCCGCCGGGCAGGCCGATATCCGGGTATCCGGCAAGGATCTGCACCTGGTGAACCCCCGGGTCGTGCCCGCCGGCACCAAGGACCGCTCGCTGCCCTTCATCGCGCGTCTGATGGCCCGCAAGTCCGGGGTCTTCGTCGCCGATATCGCCTGAAATCTCGGTTGACCGGGCCTGCCACACTGCTGGTATGACCTGGCAGGTGTGGTTGGCGTTCCTCGGCGCGGCGATTCTGATCAGCATCGCGCCCGGCCCGGGCGCGGTGCAGTCGATGGCCACCGGGATGACCGACGGGCTGCGGCGCGGCTGGTGGAGCGTGCTGGGCCTGGAGATCGGTCTGATGCTGCAGCTGGTGCTGGTGGCCGCCGGCGTCGGCGCGATCGTCGCGGCATCGGCGCTGGCCTTCACCGCGATCAAGTGGCTCGGCGTGGCCTACCTGGCGTACCTGGCCTTGCGGCAGTGGCGCACCGCCCCGCGTGATCTGCGTGCACAACTCGACACCTACGGCGGCAGCAGCCGCCGCGGGCTGGTGGCGCGCGGATTCCTGGTCAACGCCACCAACCCGAAGGGGCTGGTGTTCTTCCTCGCGGCGCTGCCGCAGTTCGTGGTGCCGGCCATGCCGTTGCTACCGCAGTACCTGGCCATCGGGCTGACGATGATCGCCGTCGATATCGTCGTGATGGGCTTCTACACCGGGCTGGCCGGCCGGCTGATGCACTGGCTGCACAACGCGCGCCAGCAGACCATTCTCAACCGTGTCGTCGCCACGATGTTCGCGGCGGCCGCCGTCGTCTTGTCCCTGGTGCGCCGTGGCACGCCGGCCTGATCAGGTGTCCAGGCCGATATCGAGCACCCGTACCGAATGGGTCAGCGCCCCGACGGCCAGGTAGTCGACGCCGGTGCCGGCGTAGTCGGCCGCGGATTCCAGCGACAAACCGCCCGAGGATTCCAGTTTCGTTCCCGGTGAACGGGTGTCGCGGCGCTGCACGGCGATCTGGGTCTGCCACACCGGGAAGTTGTCCAGCAGCACCAGCTCCACGTCGGCGCCCAGCACCTCGTCGAGCTGCTCCAGCGAGTCGACCTCGACCTCGCACGGCAGATCCGGCGCGGCGGCGCGCACGGCGTGCAGCGCGGCGAGCACGGACCCGGCGGCCGCCACATGGTTGTCCTTGATCAGCGCGGCGTCCCCAAGACCCATCCGGTGATTCACCCCGCCGCCGACGCGGACCGCGTACTTCTGCAGCATCCGCAACCCGGCCAGCGTCTTGCGGGTATCCCGGATCTTGGCCCCGGTGCCCTCGACGGCAGCCACCCAGCGCGCCGTCGCGGTCGCGATACCCGACAGGTGACACACCAGGTTGAGCATCGTGCGCTCGGCGGTCAACAGCCCCCGGGTGGGGGCGGTGAGCCGCAACAGCGATTGCCCGGCCTGCAGGCGGGCGCCGTCGTGCACCCGCTCCAGCACCGTGTACCCGTCCGGGCCCAGCACCTCGTCGAGCACCAGCAGGGCGAGGTCGACCCCGGCGATGACACCGGGTTCCCGGGTCGCCATCGTCGCCGTCGTGGTGGCGTCGGCCGCCACGGTGGCCAGGGTGGTGATATCCGGTCCGTAGCGCAGATCCTCTTCCAAGGCTCTGGCGATCACCGCCCTGGCTTCCACCAGCTCGTCGGCCGACAGCGTTGCTGAGCTCACCTGCGGTGCTCCTCGGGTCGTGGCCGTCATCAGCCGGCGACCAGGGGTGCGGTGACGACGGGTTCGGCGGTGGTGTCGGTGTGCACCGAGATGGCGAATGCCTGGGCGGAATCGGTATCCGGGTAATCGGCACGGTGGTGGCAGCCACGGGACTCGGTGCGCGCCAGGGCCGCGGCGGCGATGGCCCGCGCGGTCAGCGTCAGAGCGGCGTCCTCGGCACTGCCGCGGTCGGTGACCGGGCGCCGCGGCGCATCGGCGAGCATGGCCGCCAACCGCGTAAGCCCGTCGGCGTCGCGTACCACCGACGCATGCCGGCTCATCGCCTGTTGCAGTGCGGAGCGCCCCAGCACCGGCAGGCGCACCGCCGCCGGCGCGACCGCGGTGGTCGGACCGGACTGCCCGGCATGTGCGGACGCGGCACGACCGGCCCGCCCGCCGACGACCAGACCCTCCAGCAGGCTGTTGGAGGCCAGCCGGTTGGCCCCGTGCATCCCGGTGCGGGCCACCTCGCCGGCGGCGAACAGCCCAGGCAGATCGGTACGCCCGTGCACGTCGGTGTGTACGCCGCCACAGCTGTAGTGTGCACCGGGCACCACCGGGATCGGGTGGACGGCAGGGTCGATGCCGGCGGCCAGACAGGCCGCCGTGACGGTCGGGAAACGCCCGCGCACATCCTCGACGCCGGTGGCGTCGAGATAGACGCATGGGTCGCCGGTCTCGCGCAGCCGGGCATCGATGGCGGCCGCAACCACGTCGCGCGGGGCCAGGTCGCCGAGCGGGTGCACCCCGGCGGTGACGGAACCGCCGCGGCGGTCGACGAGCCGGGCACCCTCGCCACGTAGCGCCTCGGTGATCAGCGGGCGGCGCCCGCCGGCACGGCCCGGGCCGGGCCCCGTGTACAGCATCGTGGGGTGAAACTGGATGAATTCGATATCGGTGACGCGCAGTCCGGCCTGAAGGGCAAGTGCCACACCGTCACCGGTGGATCCGTCGGGATTGGTGGTGGCGGCGTACAGATGGCCCAGACCGCCGGTGGCCAGGATGACCGACGGCGCGTGCACGACGCCGGGCCCGTGGTCGCTGTGCACCAGGACACCGGTCACCTGGTCGCCGTCGTGACAGATCTGCAGGGCGACATGGTTACGCCGGATGTCGAGGTGGGTGGCCGCCTGATCGAGCGCACGTTGCACCTCGGCGCCGGTGGCGTCCCCGCCGGCGTGGATGATGCGCCGCCGGCTGTGCCCGCCCTCACGGGTCAGCGACCAGTGCCCGGGACCGGTTTCGTCGAACCGGGCTCCGGCCGCGACGAGATCGGCGACGGCCGCGTAACCGTCGGCGACGATGGAGCGGACCGCGTCGGCGTCGCACAGCCCGCCGCCGGCGGTCAGCGTGTCATCGACATGCGCCTGTACCGAATCGCCGTCGGCGCGCAGCGCGTCGGGCAGGACGACGGCGATACCGCCTTGGGCGTAGAACGTGGCGGTCTCGGCGATCTTGCTCAGCACCACGACCTTTCGGCCCTCACCGGCGGCGGCCAGGGCCGCCACCAGGCCCGCCACCCCGGTGCCGATGACGACGACATCGGCACGCTGCTGCCAGTGGGTCGCCCCACCGCAGCCCTTCATTCCCCGCCGCCGGGCTGCCCGATCTCGATCATGCGCTGCACGCTGGCCTGCGCCAGTTCGGCGGTCTCACGGTCGACATGCACCTCGTCGGCGCCCTCGACCAGGCAGCGCAGCAGCGCGGCCGGGGTGATCATCTTCATGTAGGTGCAGGACGCCCGGTCGTTCACGGCCAGGAAATCGACATCCGGTGCGGCGCGGCGCAACTGGTGCAGCATTCCGACTTCGGTGGCCACCAGGACCTGGCGGGCGTTGGTGGCGCGGGCCGCGTCGAGCATGCCTCCGGTGGACAGGATCTTCACCCGATCCTCGGGCACCGCGCCCTCGCCGGCCAGGTACAGAGCCGATGTCGCACAACCGCACTCGGGATGGACGAACAACTCGGCATCGGGGTGGCTGCGGGCCTGGTCGGCGAGTTCGTCGCCGTTGATCCCGGCGTGCACATGGCATTCGCCGGCCCAGATGTGCAGGTTCTTGCGGCCGGTGACGCGCCGGACGTGGGCCCCGAGGAACTGGTCCGGGCAGAACAGCACCGTGCGGTCCTCGGGGATGGAGGCGACCACCTCCACCGCATTGGACGAGGTGCAGCAGATATCGGTGAGTGCCTTCACCGCGGCGGTGGTGTTCACGTATGACACCACCACCGCGTCGGGGAACTCGTCCTTCCAGGCGCGCAACTGGTCGGCGGTGATCGAATCGGCCAGTGAGCAGCCGGCCCGCTGATCCGGGATCAGCACCGTCTTGGCGGGTGCGAGGATCTTCGCGGTCTCGGCCATGAAGTGCACGCCACAGAACACGATGGTGTCCTCGGGCGCCTCGGCCGCGATACGGGACAGCGCCAGCGAGTCGCCCACGTGGTCGGCGACATCCTGGATGGCCGGCAATTGGTAGTTGTGCGCGAGCAGGGTGGCATTGCGCAGATCCGCCAACCGGCGCACCTCCGCGGCCCACTGCTCGTCACCCACCACACCCGCGTAGCCGCCGGGGCCGTCGACGATGCTGGAAGCGAGCACACTGTGGTGCACCCCCGTGCGTTGCCCCGTGCGATCCAGGACCGTCATGGCAGTCTCCTTTTTGCCCACCGAGGTTTTCGACTTACAATCGAAAACATGTCTCATGGTAGCACCGACCACGAAGTGCTCGCCGTCGTCCTCCAGGTTCGCCGGTTGTCCACGAAGAATCCGCAGCTCAGCGTGCTGCTATGGCAACGCGCGATGGACCCGCAGCGCGGCGCCTGGTCCCTGCCCGGCGGCCGGCTGCGCCATGACGAGGACATGAACAGTTCGGTCCGCCGTCAGCTCGCCGAGAAGGTCGACCTGCGCGAACTGGCACACCTGGAACAACTGGCGGTGTTCTCCGACCCCCAACGGGTCCCGGGCCCGCGCACCATCGCCTCCACCTTTTTGGGCCTGGTGCCCTCCCCGGCCACTCCGGAGCTACCGCCGGACACCCGGTGGCACCCGGTCTCGGCACTGCCACCGATGGCCTTCGACCACGGCACCATGGTCGCCAACGCCTGTTCCCGGCTGATCGCCAAGCTGTCCTACACCAACATCGGGTTTGCGCTGGCGCCAAAGGAATTCGCCCTGTCCACGCTTCGCGACATCTACAGCGCAGCGCTCGGGCACCCGGTCGACGCGACCAATCTGCAGCGCGTACTCGAGCGCCGCAACGTGATCACCAGGACCGGGACCACCGCACGCTCCGGCCGCAGTGGCGGCCGGCCCGCGGCGCTGTACCGGTTCACCGAGTCGCGCTACCGGGTCACCGACGAATTCGCCGCATTGCGCCCGCCAGGGTGAGTCGGGTTGGCTTCTTAGACCATTCTTAGGCAACAATGCCCCGATGGACCTTGGCAGCACCGCGGCCGCGACCCACCCCGACTGGATCGGGGCCGTCCCGCACGAACCGCTGGACCGTTCCGCGCGGCCGCGCCTGCCCAAGGATGACCCCTTCTATGTCGCCCCGTCCGGCTTCCAGCACGCCACCCCGGGCACCGTGCTGCGCAGCCGGGATGTCGAGCTGGCATTTCTCGGCCTGATCCCGCAGCAGGTGCGCGCCGTGCAGTTGCTCTACCGGACCACGGACATGAACGGCGAACCCGAGGCCGCCGCCACCACGGTGGTCATCCCCGTCGACCGGGGGCCGGAACGGGTCTGCCCGGTGGTCTCCTACCAATGCGCGATCGACGCGATCTCGTCACGGTGTTTCCCCTCCTACGCGTTGCGGCGCCACGCGGTGGCTCCCGGTGCCGTGCCCCAGTTCGAGATGCTGCTGGTCGCCGCCGCCGTGGCCGAGGGCTGGGCGGTGTCGGTGCCCGACCACGAGGGAGTCAACGGCGCCTGGGGCACCCCCTACGAGCCCGGGTATCGCATCCTGGACGGGCTACGCGCGGCCATCGGCTCCGACCAGCTGACACTGTCGGAGAACGCACCGATCGGGCTGTGGGGCTACTCGGGCGGCGGGCTGGCCAGCGCCTGGGCGGCCGAGATGAGCGGTTCCTACGCTCCCGAACTCAATATCGTCGGCGCGGTCCTCGGCTCACCGGTCGGCGATCTCGGCCGCACCTTCCGCAAACTCAACGGGACCTTCGCCTCGGCACTGCCGGCGCTGGTGGTCGCCGCACTGGCCGATGTCTATCCCGGTCTGCAACGGATCATCGCCGAACATGCCAGCGAGGCCGGGCGGGCCCTGCTGGACCGGTTGCACCACATGACCACCGTCGAGGCCGTCGTCCGGCTGTGGCGCACCGATATGGGCGACCTGCTCGATCAGCCGTTGGAGCAGATCCTCGCCACCCCCGAGGTGCAGCACGTTTTCGCCGATATCAAGCTCGGCGTGGCGGTGCCCACCCCGCCGGTGCTGATCATCCAGGCCGTGCACGACGAGATCATCTCGGTACGCGGGATCGACGAGTTGGCCGAGACCTACGCCTCCGGCGGCGCCCGCGTCACCTATCACCGCGACATGTTCAGCGAGCACCTGCTGCTGCACCCGATGTCGGCGCCGATGACGTTGCGCTGGCTCTCCGATCGGTTCGCCGGCCGCCCACTCGGCGAACACCTGCTGCGCACCAAGTGGCCGACGCTGTTCAATCCGTCGACCTACAAGGGCATGGCGCGCCTTGCCGTCATCACCGCCAAGGTGCTCACCGGACGCAAGGTGCATCGCCTGCCGCTGTCAGAACTGGACCGCTAAACGGCTCAGGGCCGGCCCCGCGCCACCTCGTCGAGGGCCGGCAGGGTCCAGTGCCGACCTTGTTCCAGGTCGAAACTCATCGGCTTGTAGCGCAGCAACCCGCTGCCCGGGTACGGGGTGTACTCACCGAACCACACCTCACCGTCCACGGCGTACAGGTCGACCCGAATGAAGTCCCAGCCCGTCCCCAGGGCACGAGCGACCTCCATCATCTTGTCCAGCTCGGCGGGCCGCTGCTCATCGGCCACCGGCTGAATCCGCCAGCGCACCGGCAGGCGCCGCCAGTCCGCGTCCAGGAAGGTGGCGGTCTGCCGGT
Organism: Mycobacterium sp. MBM; assembly: GCA_021648845.1. Classification (GTDB taxonomy): domain Bacteria; phylum Actinomycetota; class Actinomycetes; order Mycobacteriales; family Mycobacteriaceae; genus Mycobacterium. Next base: position 24,114 of record JAKJHY010000002.1, read on the forward strand.
CCCCGAACCTGCCGCGATTCACCTGGATCAGCTCGATGCGGCCGTCGAAGACGAAGAACTTGTAGTCCACCGGTGCCTGGCCGTCCGGGGTCGGGATGCGCTCCTCCAGCAACAGGTGCGGACGGGCCTCGCTGTAGCCCCACTCCCCCAGTTCCAGCGGTGTCTCGTCGAACCAGGTGCTGGTCTGGCGCAGCAGGTCGGTCAGGTCGGTGTGCGGGCCCGGCCCGAACAGTGCGCGCCCACTGCTGGCATTGGGTTTGAGCACCCACGGCGGCAGCGTGCTCAGATCGGGGGCATCGCGCAGATCAGACCCGGACCAGTAGGTGGCGGGGATCCGCAGATCGGCACCGGGATAGGCCTCCCGGGCCATCTCCTTCATCCACATCTTGTCGCAGGCCCGCACGATCCGGTCCCTCCGATCGTTGAAGATCCGCCAGTTCACCTTCTCGTTGAAGGTCATCGGATCGGTGAAGTTACCGCGCTTGCGGATCATCGCGAGATACAGCAGGTGCCGCATGGTGGTCACCGGGATCCGCCCGACCACCCGGCGACGCGAGGTCTGCAGCCATGCCGGCGTCGTCTTGTATTCCAGCAGCGGCATCGCGCACCTCACTCACGGGTAACTTCCCAGCTGCCGTTGTGCTGTGACGCAGCTGTGCGCGCGTCAATCTACCCGCGCCGAAACCAGCTGTGGGGGCTACGTTTGCGCGCGGTCGGGCGACGGTGCCGCGGCGACCGGGACCGCGGGGTACACCCCGGCGTACTCGACCGGCGGCCAGGCGCCCAGGTCGTCTCGGGTGGTCGACGCCGTCAGCAGCGCGTAGGTCAGGGCAGCCACCGCGGCAGGCAGCACCAACCCGGCCGCGATCACCAGCGGGCCGTGCCCGAAGAACACCGCGGGCGCCTCCAGCACATAGTGCACCCGGCTGGCCTCGCTGACCGGCGCGGCATCGACATCGATCCCGCCGTAACGCCAGTGCACCAGCACCGCACCGACCCCGGCGGCCGCACCGGCGGCCGCCACCATGCCGGCGACCAACGCCGCCAACTGCACCGGGCCGCGGTGAGCCCGCCACTGCCACGCCCAAACCGTCGCGACCACCGCCACCGCCGCGAGCAGACCGGCCAGCAGGAACGCACCGAGAAAGAAGTGGTCGGAATCGTTGCCCAGGTAGGCCCGGACCCGGTCCCCCGCGCGGGTCAGCGCAATGACCCCCTGGATCGGCGGTGCCAGCCACGCCCAGACCGCGCCGGCCACCGCACCCGCGGCGAGCAGTCCCAGAAATACCTGAACGGACGCCATACGCGTCGAGATCGCGGGCGCACCAAGCGGACCCGTCATCGCCGGGAATCCAGCTCGGTGGAGTCGACCTGCCCGTGCCGCGAACACCTCGCCCACCAGCCGGTCGGCCGCACCTGCACGATCATCCGGCGACCGCACTCGGCGCAGAACCGTGGCGGCTCCAACCCGAGCTGGGCCGCGGTCGGGATCACCGCGCCCGCGGCCGCAGCCAGCTCGGCACCGGTATAGACATTGAACCGACCCGCGCCGACAGGCGCCGGCAGCATCGGCAGCTCGCTGGACATCACACTGTCAGTCATACCGGGTGAGCTACAACGTCGCGTTCAGCGCCTTGATCGGCATCTGCAGATCATCGAGCAGTTCCAGGTCCGCCTCGGCCGGGCGCCCCAGCGTGGTGAGGTAATTGCCCACGATGACCGCGTTGATGCCGCCCAGGATGCCCTGTTTGGCCCCCAGGTCACCGAGGGTGATCTCGCGGCCACCGGCGAAGCGCAGCATGGTGCGCGGCAGCGCCAGCCGGAACGCCGCGACCGCACGCAACGCGTCGGCGGCCGGCAGCACCTCCAGGTCACCGAACGGGGTGCCCGGACGCGGGTTCAGGAAGTTCAACGGCACCTCGTGCGGGTTCAGCTCGGCCAGGTTGGCGGCGAACTCGGCACGCTGCTCCAGCGTCTCGCCCATGCCCAGGATGCCGCCACAGCAGACCTCCATGCCGGCCTCGCGGACCATGCGCAGCGTGTCCCAACGCTCTTCCCAGGTGTGGGTGGTCACGACATTGGTGAAAAACGAGCGCGCCGTCTCCAGGTTGTGGTTGTAGCGATGCACTCCCATATCGGCGAGGCGCTGCACCTGCTCCTCGGTCAGCATGCCCAGCGAGCACGCGATCTGGATGTCGACCTCGTTGCGGATGGCCTCGATACCGGCGGCGACCTGCGCGAGCAGCCGCTCGTCCGGCCCGCGCACCGCGGCCACGATGCAGAACTCGGTGGCACCGGTCTTGGCGGTCTGCTTGGCGGCCTCCACCAGGCTCGGGATGTCCAGCCAGGCGCTGCGCACCGGCGAGGCGAACAGGCCGGACTGCGAACAGAAATGGCAATCCTCGGGACAGCCACCGGTCTTGAGGCTGATGATGCCCTCGACCTCGACATCGGGGCCGCACCACTTCATCCGGACCTCGTGGGCCAGTTCGAGCAGCGCGTCGAGCTGATCATCGGGAAGCTGCAGTACCTGCAGGGTCTGGTCCTGATCGAGGCCGACGCCGCGTTCCAAGACCTGCTCGCGCGCCTGAACCAGAATGTCCGTCACCGGTACGTCTCCCTCACTGCCATCCATTGAACGGTGTTCAGGTTAGGCTACCTCCGTGCAGCTGCACAAACGTGACCTCGTCGACGCCGCCACGGCGATCCTGGACAGTTTCGGGATCGCCGATCTCACCATGCGCCGGCTGGCGCGTGAACTCGGCGTCAGCCCGGGCGCCCTCTACTGGCATTTCGCCAACAAACAGGAACTGCTGGGTGCGGTGGCCGACCGGATCCTCGAACCGCTCGGTGACGTCCACGGCGACTGGCAGGACCGGATCACGAGCACCTGCTGCGCCCTGCGAGATGCGCTGCTGTCCCACACTGACGGCTCCGAACTGGTATCGGCAAGTTTCGCCGCCGGGCAATCCCAGACGATGGCCGATCTTGTCGGCCGGTTGGCGTCCGCGGCGGGTGATGCCGGGGTCGCCGAATCCGATGCCGAAGTGGCCGCACGCACCGTCCTCTACTACGTCCTCGGTTTCACGGCGGACGAGCAGTCCCGACTGCAGTGGGATGCCGCGGGCGCGTCGCTGCCCGAAGAACAATCGGTGCTCACCGCGGAACCGTCCCGCCGTTTCGCGTTCGGGCTCGAGCTGTTGATCGGCGGGCTGACCGCGCACTCGGTGGGGCGTCGAGCCTGACGGGTCACCCGTCATCGACAAGGGGGATCTGCCGCCCGACCACACGCTCGCCGGTGGTGATACAGGTTGAGGCGGGGCTGTCCCGTGTCGAGCGGCGGTGGCGGATGCCAGAGCACGGCCCCCGCACATGTTCGGCGGTGATCCGGCCACACTCGCGCGCCGCCGCGGTCGCCGCGTAGGCCGGTTCCAGTGGCTGGCCGGTCAATGAACAGCGGGAACCCAACAGTTCGGATTCCCGGACGCGACGGTTGGCGTCGCGGGTGGACAACAGCATCCGGGTCCGCAGGACGCCAGCCCAGTTCTTGGCCCCCAACTCGGAGGGGCTGACCTGGATGGACTGCGCGGTCAACAGCTCGGTCGGGGTGGCGTCACCGAACCCCGCACCGGTGGCCTTGTCGAACAAGGCCACCAGATCGGTGAACAGCACACCCTCCATGCATCGAACATTAGTGCGATGCACCGACAAAAACGCCGATGATGCGACCGATGGGACCACAGCGCTCAAAGCGAATATTGGGGCATCAGATGATCGGGTACTCCCGCTTTGCATCGCCGTCCCAGTGCCGCAGCGCCGCGAACTCCCCGTCGATATCCGCACCGGTGCACGCCGCATTCAACGCCCGCTCCAGCAGATCGGCACCGAGCCGACGCGCCAAGGTGACATGCGGAGTCCACTGCCCCGGCTGAGTATGCCTTAGTGGGCCGGATGGCATGTGCGGCAGGCAGATTCGGTTGACCTGCGCATGCAGGTCGAGTAACGCGGCCGACGGGACGACCAGCAGCGCCAGCGTGTAGGGACCGCGCCCGAAGATCATCGGCGCGCCCAGTCGGCAGGGCAGCGGCAGCCCGGCCAGCGCCGGCAACAGATCGGACTCCACGGGCCCGGACATCTGGGCGGCGACGGTGAGCGTGACGTGCGGGCGATTGCTCGGCGACCCGTGCGCGGCCTGGCTACGGACCCCGGTCTCGGCGATCGCCCGCCAGAGGTCGCGGACGGCGGCATCGGCGCCCGCGTCGAGAGTCAGTTCGATCGAGTGCACCATGGCTACACCAGGCTCGCGATCCAACCGCGGTCGAACGCGCTCGCGCCGAGCGCCTGGAAGTCCGCCGGGGACAGCGCCGCGGCACCGGCGGGCAGCACCGCGCGCACATCGGCCAGCCGCGCCAGCGCCTCCCGGTTACCCTGCTCGGCGATCCCGGGTTCGCGCGGCCAGGCGCCGATCACCACGCCGGCGGTAGAAATCCCCTGTCCGGCAAGTGATTCCAGCGTCAGCGCGGTGTGGTTGAGGGTGCCCAGCCCCGGCGCCACCACCACCAGCACCGGTGCGCACAGCGCGGCGGCGATATCGCGCAGCGTCACCCCGTCAGCCCCGATCTGGACCAGCAGACCGCCGGCCCCCTCCACGAGCGTCAGCCGACCGGGGCCGTCGACGGCGCGTATCGAAGCCAGCAGTTCGTCGCGGGTCGGCAGGGCCAATCCGGCCCGCTCGGCCGCTGCGACCGGGGCGAGCGGCTCCGGGTAGCGCCAGCCGCCGTGCAGCGCCTGCACGCCGGCCAGCCGGCCCACCTCACCCAGATCGTCGTCACCGGCAGTGATCTCCCCCGTCGCTGCGCTCGCCCTGGCGGCGGCCCCGGTCTGCACCGGTTTGCACACCGCCACCTCGTGCCCGGCCAGCCGAGCGGCGGCGGCCAGGGCCGCCGTCGTCACCGTCTTGCCGACCCCGGTGTCGGTGCCGGTGATCACCAGGACGGTCATCGTGTCCGGCCGAGGACCTCGGCGAGGACGTGCGCGGCCAACGCGGTCTCGTCATCGGTGAGCGCGGCGCGCGCCGTCAGCCGCAACCGCGAGGTTCCGGCCGGCACGCTGGGCGGGCGGAAGCAACCCACCCGCACCCCACGTTGCAGGCAGGCCGCGGCAGCGGCGACGGCCACCTCGGGATCACCGAGGATCACCGAGACGACCGCCGAGGTGGGTTCCTCGGCCACATCGCAGATCTGTGCGAGTTCCGCGGCGCGGGCCAGCACCGTGGCCGCCAGTTCGGGTTGGTCGATCAGCACCCGCAACGCGGCCAGCGCTGCACCGACGGCGGCCGGCGCCAGCCCGGTATCGAAGATGAAGGTCCGGGCGGTATCGATGAGATGCGCGCGCACCGCGGCCGGCCCCAGCACCGCACCACCCTGGCTGCCAAGCGACTTGGACAGGGTGGTGGTCATGACGACGTCCGGCGCACCGGCCAGCCCGACCTCGTGCAGCAGGCCCTGACCGCCGGCGCCGCGGACACCGAGCCCGTGCGCCTCGTCGACCAGCAACAGCGCACCGAAGCGGCGGCACACCTCGTGCAGATCCCGCAGCGGAGCCAACGCCCCGTCGGTGCTGAACACCGATTCGGTGACGACCAGCGCACGTTCCTCGGCGCGACCGGCCAGCGCCTGTTCGACCGCGGCGATATCGAGATGCGGTGTCACCGCCACCCGTGCGCGAGACAGCCGGCACGCGTCCACCAGCGAGGCGTGGGTCAGCGCATCGGAAACCAACAGCGATCCGGGGCCGGTCAGCGCGACGACCGCGCCGATATTGGCCGTGTATCCCGAGGAGAACACCAGCGCCGATTCGTGACCGGTGAACGCGGCCAGCGCCGACTCGAACTCCTCGTGCAGCTCGGTGTTGCCGGTCACCAGCCGCGAACCACCCGCACCGGCACCCCAGGTGCGCAGCGCCTGGACACCCCCCTCGAGCACCGCCGGGTGCTGGGACAACCCGAGATAGTCATTGGATGCCAGGTCCAACTCGGCCCCGACGGGCGGGCGGACCCGCAACGTGCGGCGAAGTCCCTGCGCGCGGCGGCGCTCCTCGACCTCGGCCAGCCAGGCCAGCGGGGACAGACCGGTACGCGTCACGGGCGCAAAACCTCCTGAACGGGGCTCGATCCGTTCATCCTGAACGGTGTTCAATTCCGTTCTAGGTTAATGCACGCGCCACCGCCACCATGCCCGCGCCGATCTGGGCGACCTCGCCGGCATCACAGATGAACGGCGGCATCGCGTAGACCAGCCTGCCGAACGGCCGTAACCACAGACCGTGCGCGATCGCCGTCCGGGTGGCCACCGCCATATCGACGGGCTCACGCATCTCGATCACACCGATGGCGCCGAGCACCCGCACATCGGCCACACCGGGCAGCGATCGCGCCGCCTCCAGACCTGTGCGCAGCCCCGCCTCGATGGCACCCACCCGGGCCCGCCAGTCGCCCTCCAACAACAGCTCGACAGCGGCCACCGAGACCGCGCAGGCCAATGCGTTCGCCATGAAGGTTGGCCCGTGCATCAGCGCCCCGGGCTCCCCCGCGCTGATCGTCGCGGCGATATCCGCGGTGCACAAGGTCGCCGCCAGGGTGACATAGCCGCCGGTGAGTGCCTTACCGACACACATGATGTCGGGGCTGACACCGGCATGATCGGCGGCGAACAGCTCGCCGGTGCGCCCGAACCCGGTGGCGATCTCGTCGAAGATGAGCAGCACACCGTGCGCGTCACACAGCCGTCGCAGATCGGCGAGATAGCGCGGATCGTGAAAACGCATCCCACCGGCGCCCTGGACCACCGGCTCGACGATCACCGCGGCCAACTCGTCGGCGTGCTCGGCGAGCCGTCGCTCGAACCCGTCCACATAGGCCGGTTCGTACTGCCCGGGCACCTGCGGGGCGAACACCTGCTGGACCAGCACATCGGACCAGATCGCGTGCATACCCCCGTCCGGGTCACAGACGCTCATCGGGGTGAAGGTGTCCCCGTGGTAGCCGCCGCGCCACGTCATCAACCGGTGCTTGGCCGGCATTCCCCGGCTGCGCCAGTACTGCAGCGCCATCTTCGCGGCCACCTCCACCGCCACCGACCCGGAATCGCTGAAGAACACCGAGTCCAGGCCGGCCGGCGTGACGTCGACCAGCAGCTGCGCCAGCCGGGCCGCCGGCTCGTGGGTCAGGCCACCGAACATCACATGGTTCATGGTCGCCAACTGGGCGGTCATCGCCGCGTCCAGCCGCGGGTGGCCGTGCCCGTGCACCGCCGTCCACCACGAACTCATGGCATCGAGCACCTCGACGGACCGCCCGTCGTGCACCAGGGTCAGCCAGGCCCCCTTGGCGCCGACGGCGACCACCGGGGGCATCGCCCCGGCACCGATGGTGCTGTACGGGTGCCAGATGTGCGCGGTGTCGATCGCGCTGATCTCGGCCGGTGTCAACGCGGGCATGGCATCGGACACTATCGCCTCGCTGCGCTGGTGTGACGTCACGCCCACGACCTGAGGCACCCAGGGTTCTTAGGTAGATTGACTCCCCGACCATGATGACCCTCGCACCCGCCCGGCCCGCCGCCCGCGCCACCTCCGGGACCGGTCCGGCCCCGGCCGCCGGCACCGGCATGGGCACCCGCACCTCGGGCTTCTACCGCCACGACCTCGACGGACTCCGCGGGGTCGCGATCGCGCTCGTGGCGATCTTCCACGTCTGGTTCGGTCGCGTCTCGGGCGGCGTCGACGTGTTCCTCGCACTGTCCGGCTTCTTCTTCGGCGGCCGGCTGCTGCGGGCCGCCATCGACCCGGCCACCGCGCTGCGCCCCCTTCCCGAGGTCATCCGACTGGTCCGCCGACTGCTGCCGGCGCTGATCGTCGTGCTCGCCGCCGCCGCGGTGCTGACCATCCTGATCCAGCCGGAAACCCGTTGGGAGACATTCGCCGACCAGAGCCTGGCCAGCCTCGGGTACTACCAGAACTGGGAGCTGGCCAACACCGCGGCGGACTATCTGCGCGCGGGTGAGACGGTCAGCCCGCTGCAGCACATCTGGTCGATGTCGGTGCAGGGACAGTTCTACATCGCGCTGCTGGCGATCATCTTCACCCTGGCCTATCTGCTGCGCCGACCGCTGGGCAGACATCTGCGCTGGGTATTCATCGTGCTGCTCAGCGCACTGACCGTGGCTTCCTTCGCCTACGCGATCATCGCGCACAACGCCGATCAGGCCGTCGCCTACTACAACAGCTTCGCCCGGGCCTGGGAGCTCACGCTCGGCGCCCTGATCGGGGCGCTGGTACCCCATGTGCGGTGGCCCATGTGGCTGCGCACCCTGGTGGCGACCGTCTCGCTGATCGCCATTCTGGTGTGCGGCTGGCTGATCGACGGGGTGCGCGAATTCCCGGGTCCGTGGACGCTGGTGCCGGTCGGCGCCACCGTGCTGTTCATCCTGTCGGCGGCCAACCGGGTCGCCGATCCGCACACCGGGGGTCGGCTACCCGCACCCAACCGGCTGCTGGCCACCAAACCGTTCGTCGCGCTGGGCTCGATGGCCTACTCGCTGTATCTGTGGCACTGGCCGCTGCTGATCTTCTGGCTCGCCTACAGCGGCCGCGACCACGCCGGGTTCACCGACGGAGCGATCGTGCTCCTGGTCAGCGGTGTGCTCGCCTGGCTGACGACCCGCTACGTGGAGACCCCGCTGCGCTACCGCGCGCCGGCCCAGCGACCCACCGGGGTCCCGTGGCGCACCCGATTGCGCCGGCCCACCATCGTCCTCGGCTCGGTGGTGACCCTGTTGGGCGTCACGCTCACCGCGACATCGTTCACCTGGCGCGAGCACGTCACCGTCGAGCGGGCCAGTGGTAAAGAGCTGGCCGGGCTGTCCGCCCGCGACTATCCCGGAGCGCGCGCCCTGCTCAACAACGCCAAGGTGCCCAAACTGCCGATGCGGCCCACCGTGTTGGAAGCCAAGGACGACATCCCGGAGTCCACCAATGCCGGGTGCATCAGCGATTTCGACAATGTCGACGTCATCAACTGCACCTACGGGGATAAGGACGCCCAGCGCACCATTGCCCTGGCCGGTGGCTCACACGCCGAACACTGGATCACCGCGTTGGATCTGCTCGGCCGGATGCATGGTTTCAAGGTGGTCACCTATCTGAAGATGGGTTGCCCACTGACCACCGAGGAAAAGCCGCTCGTGATGGGCGATAACCGCCCCTACCCCAAGTGCCGGCAATGGAACAGCGTGGTAATGCCGAAGCTGATCGCGGACAAGCCCGACTATGTGTTCACCACCTCCACTCGGCCGTGGAACATCAAACCCGGCGATGTCATGCCGAGCTCGTATCTGGGTATCTGGCAACAGTTCTCGGATGCCGGCATCGACGTGCTCGCGATGCGCGACACGCCATGGCTGGTACGCAACCACAAACCGTACTTCCCCGCCGACTGTCTGGCCGCCGGGGGCGACGCCATCTCCTGCGGCATCAAACGCTCTCAGGTACTGTCCGACGACAACCCGACGTTGAACTATCTGCAACGGTTTCCGAACCTGAAGCCGCTCGACATGACCGATGCGGTGTGCCGACCGGACTTTTGTCGAGTAGTGGAGGGAAATGTGCTGATCTATCACGATTCTCACCATCTATCGACGACGTACGTGCGCACCATGACCAACGAATTGGGCCGACAGCTCGCCGCCGCCACCGGCTGGTGGTGACGTGGAGATCACGGTCTGGCCCGGCACCGCATATCCGCTCGGGGCCACCTACGACGGGGCCGGCACCAACTTCTCGCTGTTCTCCGAGGTCGCCGACAAGGTCGAACTCTGCCTGATCGCCAAAGACGGTACCGAGCAACGGATCCCGCTCGACGAGGTGGACGGTTACGTCTGGCACGCGTATCTGCCGACGGTGAGCCCCGGACAACGCTACGGCTTCCGGGTGCACGGGCCGTGGGACCCGGCCGCCGGGCACCGCTGCGACCCCAGCAAATTGCTGCTGGATCCTTACGGCAAGTCGTTCTACGGCGACTTCGATTTCACCCAGGCGCTGTTCTCCTACGACCTGGAATCCGACGATCCCGCCCTCACCCTTGCCGATCCGACGGTGGACTCCTTGGGGCACACCATGACCAGCGTGGTGATCAACCCCTTCTTCGACTGGGGCTCGGACCGCGCACCACGCACGCCCTACCACGAGACGGTGATCTACGAAGCCCATGTCAAGGGGCTGACCCGGTTGCATCCCGACATCCCCGAGCAGTTGCGCGGCACCTACGCCGGCCTTGCGCACCCGGTGATCATCGAGCACCTGAAGTCCCTCAATGTCACCGCCATCGAACTGATGCCGGTGCACCAGTTCCTGCACGACCACCGGCTGCTCGAACTGGGCCTGCGAAACTACTGGGGCTACAACACCTTCGGCTTCTTCGCCCCCCATTCCGAATACGCCGCCAACCGGCACGCCGGGGGTGCGGTCCCGGAGTTCAAGGCGATGGTGCGGTCATTCCACGACGCCGGAATCGAGGTCATCCTCGACGTCGTCTACAACCACACCGCCGAAGGCAACCATCTCGGCCCGACGCTGAACTTCCGCGGTATCGACAACGCGGCCTACTATCGGCTCCTCGACGGTGAAGAGCAGTTCTACAAGGACTTCACCGGCACCGGCAACAGCCTCAACGCCCGGCACCCGCACACCCTGCAGCTGATCATGGATTCGCTGCGCTACTGGGTGCTGGAGATGCACGTGGACGGTTTCCGTTTCGACCTCGCCTCCACGCTGGCCCGCGAGTTCTACGATGTCGACCGACTCTCGGCCTTCTTCGACCTGGTCCAGCAGGACCCGGTGATCAGCCAGGTGAAGTTGATCGCCGAGCCGTGGGATATCGGCGAGGGCGGGTATCAGGTCGGCAACTTCCCCGGGTTGTGGACCGAGTGGAACGGCAAGTACCGCGATACCGTGCGCGACTACTGGCGCGGCGAGCCGGCCACCCTCGGCGAATTCGCTTCTCGGCTGACCGGCTCCTCGGACCTCTACGAGAACACCGGGCGGCGGCCCGGTGCCAGCATCAACTTCGTGACCTGCCATGACGGGTTCACCCTTGCCGATCTGGTGTCCTACAACGAGAAACACAACGAGGCCAACGGTGAGGACAACCGGGACGGCGAAAGCCACAACCGGTCCTGGAACTGCGGTGTCGAGGGCCCGACCGATGATCCGGACATCCGTGCGTTACGGGCCCGGCAGATGCGCAATGTCATCGGCACCCTGATGGTGTCACAGGGCACCCCGATGATCAGTCACGGCGACGAGATCGGGCGCACCCAGGGCGGCAACAACAACGCCTACTGCCAGGATTCCCCGGTGGCCTGGGTGGACTGGTCCACGCTGGCCGACAACGCCGAGTTGCTGGAATTCACCCGCCGGGCGGTGGCACTGCGGGCGAAGCACCCGGTGTTCCGCCGGCGCCGCTTCCTGGCCGGCAACCCCATCCGCAGCGGCGCACAGGTACGCGACATCGCCTGGCTGACACCGGCGGGGGCCGAGATGACACCCGAGGACTGGGATTCGGGATTCGGCAGGAGTATTGCGGTCTTCCTCAACGGGGACGCGATCCCGGAACCCAACGCCCGCGGCGAACGCGTCCGCGACGACTCGTTCCTGCTGTGCTTCAACGCACACGACGAACCGCTGGATTTCGTGCTGCCACCCGATGATTACGCCGAAAAATGGGTAACCGCATTGGACACCGGCGACCCCGCCGGTGCCCAAGAGGTGACGATGTCGGCGGGCGAGAAGATCTCACTGCAGCCGCGTTCGCTTCGGGTGCTGAAGAAAACGACCTAGGCGGTAACGGCTGATGGGTGTCCCGATCTCCACGTATCGGCTGCAAATGCGCGGTGATTCGTTCACCTTCTCCGACGCGATCGACCTGCTGGACTATCTGGACGACCTCGGTGTCTCCCACCTGTATCTGTCGCCGATCCTGACCGCGGCCACCGGCTCCAGTCACGGCTACGATGTCACCGACCCGACCACGGTGTCCGCCGAACTCGGCGGCCCGCAGGGCCTGACCGAGCTGTCCGAGCTGGCCCGAGCCCGCGGGATGGGGTTGATCGTCGACATCGTGCCCAACCACGTCGGCGTCGAGGATCCCGCACAGAACGCGTGGTGGTGGGATGTGCTCGCCCATGGGCGCGCGTCGGCGTACAGCACGTATTTCGATATCGACTGGGAGCTCGACAACGGCCGGATCGTGCTGCCGGTACTGGGATCCGATGACGACATCGCCGAGCTGACCGTGGACGGCGACCTGCTGCGCCTCGGTGATCGGGTCTGGCCGATCGCCCCCGGGACCGCCTCCGACGGGGCCACCGGCGCCGAGGTGCACGACCGCCAGCACTACAAGTTGATCGGGTGGCGCAACAACCTGTGCGGTTACCGCCGGTTCTTCTCCATCACCTCGTTGGCCGGACTCCGCCAGGAGGATCCCGCGGTGTTCGAGGCTTCGCACGCCGAGGTGGGCCGCTGGTTCGCCGAAGAACTGGTCGACGGACTGCGCATCGACCACCCCGACGGGCTGGCGCGCCCCGCCGAGTACACCGGCACGCTGCGTGAGCTGGTCGGTGCGGCAGCCTGGATCGTCATCGAGAAGATCCTGGCGCCCAACGAGGCACTCGACCCCGCGCTGCCGGTCGACGGCACCACCGGCTACGACGCCCTGCGCGAGATCGGCGGGCTGTTCCTCGATCCGGCGGGTGAGCCCCGCCTGACCGCCCTCTACGACAGCAGCGGCCATGGTCGCGGCTGCACCGCCGAGCAGGTCTCGGAACTGAAATCCACCGCCGCCACCGTCACCCTGGGCAACGAGCTGGCGCGGGTGCGCCGGTCCATCGTCGCCGACACCGGCGCCGACCATCCGTTGCTCCCCGACGCCGTCACCGCGTTGCTGACCCACGTGCACGTGTACCGCTTCGACTATCTGAACCTGACCACCGTCGGGTCGACCGCCATCGCCGACGCGGTGCGCGCCCGACCCGAGCTCGCCGAGCCGATGCAGCTGGTGGCCGCGGCCTTGGCCGCCGACGGTGCGGCCGCTGTGCGCATCCAGCAACTGTGCGGTGCGGTGACCGCCAAATCGGTCGAGGACTGCCTGTTCTACCGGGACGCCCGGTTGGTCACCCTCAACGAGGTGGGCGGCGAACCCGAGCTGTTCGGGGTGAGCGCCGCCGAGTTCCACGAGCGTGCGGCCACCAGGGCACGGCTGTGGCCGCACGCCATGGTGGCGCTGTCCACCCACGACACCAAGCGCAGCGAGGATGTGCGGGCCCGGATCGGCGTCCTGTCCCAGTTGGCAGACGAGTGGGCCGCGCGCGTCGAACGTTGGTCGGCTATCGTGCTGAGCCCGGACCCGGCCACCACACTGTTCCTGTGGCAGAACGTGTTCGGTGTGTGGCCGGTCGATGGCGAGGTGACCGAACCGCTGCGGGCCCGGCTGCACGCCTACGCCGAGAAGGCCATCCGGGAAGCCGGGCTGCACACCTCGTGGAACGACCCGGAGCCCGATTTCGAGACGGCGGTGCACGACTGGGTGGACGCCGTCATCGACGGGCCGGTGTCCAAGGAGCTGACCGCCTTGGTGGCGCGGGTGGACGCGCACGCCCGCAGTGACAGTCTGGGCCAAAAGCTGTTGGCCCTCACCGTGCCCGGTGTCCCGGACATCTACCAGGGCACCGAACTGTTCGACGACAGCCTGGTCGATCCGGACAATCGCCGCCCGGTGGACTACGCCGCACGCCGGAGCGCGCTGGCGGCCGGCACGGACCCCAAGATCCGGGTGGTGGCCGCCGCGCTGCGGCTGCGCAGGGAACTGCCGGACACCTTCCTCGACGGCGGCTACCGCCCCGTGCCGGCCGCCGGCTCCGCGGCCGCGCATCTGATCGCATTCCTGCGTGGCGACGATGTCATGGTGGCGGTCTCGCGGTGGACCGTCGCACTCGCCGAGACCGGCTGGGGGGACACCACAGTGACACTGCCCGAGGGCATCTGGACCGACCGGCTGACCGGGCGCACCCACGCGGGCATCCCCGCGGCGACCGAACTGTTCGCCGAACTGCCGGTGGCCCTGCTGGAGCGCACCGATGTCTGAGCGAGAGTTCGCGGTGTGGGCGCCGCGCCCGTCGCGAGTCCAACTCGATGTCGACGGTACCCGGCACCCCATGAAGCGCGGTGCCGACGACTGGTGGCGGGCCACGGTGCCGGCGAACCCGGACAGCCGGTACGGGTTCGTCCTCGACGACGACGACACCGTGCTGCCCGACCCGCGTTCGGCCCGCCAGCCCGACGGTGTGCACGCCCGTTCGCAGCTGTGGACGCCGGACGCGCCGCCGCGCCCCTGGCCCGGGCGTTCCGTCGAGGGCGCCACCATCTACGAATTGCACGTCGGGACCTTCACCGAGGCGGGCACCTTCGACGCAGCCATCGAAAAGCTGCAGTATCTGGTCGATCTCGGCGTCGACTTCGTCGAACTGATGCCGGTGAACGCGTTCAGCGGCACCCACGGCTGGGGGTATGACGGCGTGCTCTGGTACGCCGTCCACGAACCCTACGGCGGACCGGACGCCTTGGTGCGCTTCGTCGACGCCTGCCACGCGCACGGACTGGGTGTGCTGATCGACGCGGTGTTCAACCATCTCGGCCCCTCGGGCAACTACCTGCCCCGTTTCGGGCCGTACCTGTCGTCGGGTAGCAACCCGTGGGGGGAATCGGTCAATATCGCCGATGCGGGTGCCGATGAGGTGCGCGGCTACATCATCGACTGCGCTCTGCGCTGGATGCGCGATTTCGGGGCCGACGGGTTACGTCTGGATGCCGTGCATGCGCTGGTCGACACCACCGCCATCCACATCCTGGAGGAACTGAGCACCGAAACGGATTCGTTGGCAGCCGATTTGGGGCGTCCCCTGTCGCTGATCGCCGAGAGCGACATGAACGATCCGCGGTTGATCACGCCGCGGGAGCGGGGCGGTCTCGGGCTCACCGCTCAATGGGATGACGATATCCACCACGCCATCCATACCGCGGTCTCCGGCGAGCGACAGGGCTACTACGGTGATTTCGGCACCATGGAGGTGCTGGCGCAGACCCTGACCCACGGCTATTTCCACGCGGGCAGCTACTCGTCGTTCCGGGGCCGCAGGCACGGCCGTCCGCTGGACACCGCGGCCATCCCGGCCACCCGACTGCTGGCCTACACCCTGACCCACGACCAGGTCGGCAACCGCGCCACCGGAGATCGGCCGTCGCAGAACCTGACCGGTGGCCAACTTGCCGTCAAGGCCGCGTTGGCCCTCGGATCGCCCTATACGGCAATGCTCTTCATGGGCGAGGAGTGGGGATCGAGCAGTCCGTTCCAGTTCTTCACCTCCCATCCGGAACCGGAGCTGGGGCGTGCCACCGCCGAGGGGCGTAAGGCCGAGTTCGCGGCGCACGGCTGGGATGCCGACGAGATCCCCGACCCGCAGGATCCCGAGACCTTCACCCGGTCCAAGTTGAACTGGGCCGAGGTGACCGAGGGCGAGCATGCGCGGCTACTGCAGGTGTATCGGAAGCTGATCGCGCTGCGCCATGACGAACCCGACTTCGCCGACCCGTGGCTGGAGCACCTGCGGGTGGACTACGACGAGGACGCGCACTGGATCGTCATGCACCGCGGGGCATTCGCAGTGGTGTGCAATCTCGGGGCTGCCGCGGTCGGGGTGCCGATCACCGGCCAGGTCGTGCTGGCCTGGGACGAACCGGCCACCGACGGTTCAGCCACGGTCATGCCGGGGCATTCGTTCGCGGTGCTGCGCACTCAGGTCAGGTAGCGATAGGTCGGCGAACCCGGTTCCAGCAGTTCGACATGCGCCTCGGATTCGTGCATCCGCGCCAGCAGCCCGTCCAGATCGGTGGCCGATCCCAGCTCGATACCGACCAGGGCCTCGCCGGTTTCCCGGTTGTTGCGCTTGACGTATTCGAACAAGGTGATGTCATCGTTGGGCCCGAGCACGGTGTCCAGGAAACCGCGCAGCGCGCCGGGTTCCTGCGGGAAGTCGACCAGGAAGTAGTGCTTGAGCCCGCGGTGTACCAGGGAGCGTTCCAGGATCTCGCCGTACCGTGAAACATCGTTGTTGCCACCGGAAATGATGCACACCACGGTGGAACCGGGGGCGATATCGGCTTCCATCAGTGCCGCGACCGACAGCGCACCCGCCGGTTCGGCGATGATGCCCTCGCTCTGATACAGGTCGAGCATCGCCGAACACACCGCGCCCTCGTCGACCGAGGTGATCGAGAGCATGTCCCCCGCCGCGGCCAACGCGGCGTGGGTGTGCAGGCCGGCGCGGGCGACCGCGGCTCCGTCGACGAACTGGTCCACATGGTCGAGGGTCACCGGTTCGCCGGCCGCCAGCGCGGCCATCATCGAGGCGGCGCCCGCGGGCTCGACACCCAGTACCGCCGTGTTCGTGGTGCGCTCGGACAGGTAGGTGGTGATCCCGGCGATACAGCCGCCACCGCCGACCGGGACGACCACCAGGTCGGGTTCGGCCGGCAACTGCTCGAGCAGTTCGACGGCGATGGTGCCTTGGCCCGCCATGGTTCGCGGATCGTCGTACGGCGGCACCAGGGTGGCGCCGGTGCGGGCGACATCAGCCAGCGCCGCCTCGGCGGCCATATCGTAGGTCTTGCCGCCGACGATCAGTTCGATGAACTCACCCCCGTGATACCGGATGCGGTCGCGCTTCTGCTTGGGCGTCTTCGCCGGTGCGTAGACCCGCCCGTGCACCCCCATCGATCGGCAGGCCAGCGCGAAACCCTGGGCGTGGTTGCCCGCCGACGAGCACACCACGCCGGCGGCCAGTTCCTGCGGCGTGAGCTGCATCAGAAGGTTGTAGGCCCCGCGCAGCTTGTAGGAGCGCACCGCCTGCAGGTCCTCACGCTTGAGGTATACCTGCGCGCCGGTGGCGTGCGACAGCCGGTCGCTGAACTGCAGCGGGCTCACCGCGACCACCTCGGAGATTCGCGCGGCGGCCTCGTCGATGTCGGCCGCGGTGAGCGGCGCTACCTGGGGACCTCGAATCACGTCTGCGGACACCGCTCAATGGTGCCACTACCAGCCCCGGAGACGAAAACGGGTCCAGCAGGACACTCCCAGGTTTCGGTTGCCCGAACTCTTGGTTGAGAGTTATCGTGTACCCGTGACCACGCACACCGAAATCAACGTCGCCGGCGTTCCCTGGCCGGCGTACAAATTGATGGCGCTGCTCATCGGCGCCCTGGTGCTCATCGCGGTCGGGCTGATCACCACCAGCGTCGGACCCGCGGTACTCACCGCGGCAGCCATCGCGACGCTGGTGTGGGTGGCCGGCGGGATCTCCGCGCGGCGCTAGCCGACTCAACCACCGGCCCGGATTCCCGAGGGGGTCAGCCGCCCAGGCAGCCGGGGCCCAGCAGCGCCTTGAGGTCGCCCATCAGCGCCGAGGACGGTGTCACCCGCAGCGACTGGTCGAGTTCCAGCGTCGTGATCCGCTCGCCGCTGATCAACCGCAGATGCACCTGCGAGGTCCCGGGATGGCGGGCCAGCACCTGCTTGAGTGCGGTCACCTTGTCATGCGTGCATTGCCGGGTGGGCAGGCTGACCGCGACCGGCCGGTCCCCCTGCGCATTCGAGAAATCCGGCACCACAAGGTCATTGGCGATCAACGAGATGCGGTCGTCACGGATGGCGACCTTCGCGCCGACGATGACCACCGCGTCATCGGCGATATCGGCGCCGAACGCCGTGTAGGTCTGCGGGAAGAACAGCACCTCGATCCCGCCGGTGAGATCCTCGACCTGCGCCGAGGCCCAGGGCAGCCCGTTCTTGTTGACGCGGCGGTTCACCGAGGCGAGGATGCCGCCGATGCGGACCTGGGTGTCGTTGGGGATATCGCCCTCCAGAATCGCCGGGATCTGGGTGTCGACCTGGGCAGACAACAGATGGGCCACCCCGTCGAGCGGGTGACCGGACACATACAGCCCGAGCATCTCGCGCTCCAGAGCGAGCTTGTGCTTGTCCTCCCACTCGCCGTCGGGCACCGGAATGGTGAACACCGACTCCATGCCCGACTCGGTGTCCCCGCCGCCGAACAGATCGAACTGGCCGATGGCCTCGGCCTTCTTGGTGCCGAGCACCGAATCCACCGCATCGGCGTGCACCAGGAACAGGCCCTTGCGCGGGTGGCCGAGCGAATCGAAGGCCCCGGCCTTGATCAGCGATTCGGTCACCTTCTTGTTGCAGGCGCCGATATCGATCTTGTTGAGATAATCCGAGAAATCGGTGTACTTACCCTTTTCGTTGCGCGCGTTGATGATCGACTGCACCACATTGGTGCCGACGTTGCGCACACCACCGAGCCCGTAGCGGATGTCCTGTCCCACCGAGGCGAAGTTGTGCACCGATTCGTTGACATCCGGCGGCAGCACCGTGATGCCGAGCCGACGGCAGTCCGACAGGTAGATCGCGGCCTTGTCCTTGTCATCGCCGACCGAGGTGAGCAGACCGGCCATGTACTCGGCCTGGAAGTTGGCCTTGAGATAGGCGGTCCAGAACGACACCAACCCGTACCCGGCGGCATGGGACTTGTTGAACGCGTATCCGGCGAACGGCAGAATGGTGTCCCACAGCGCCTTGACCGCGGCCTCGGAGAACCCGTTGGCGGTCATGCCCTCCTTGAAACCCTTGTACTCGGCTTCGAGCACCTCGAGTTTCTTCTTGCCCATGGCTTTCCGCAGCGCATCGGCCTTGCCCATCGTGTAGCCGGCGACCTTCTGGGCGATGAACATGATCTGCTCTTGGTAGACGATCAGGCCGTAGGTTTCGGCCAGGATCTCCCGGAGCGGCTCCTCGAGCTCCGGGTGGATCGGCTTGATCGCCTGCCGGCCGTTCTTGCGGTCGGCATAGTCGTTGTGCGCGTTCATGCCCATCGGTCCGGGGCGGTACAGCGCGAGCACCGCGACGATATCGTTGAACCCGGTGGGCTGCATGCGGCGCAGCAGGTCACGCATGGGCCCGCCGTCGAGCTGGAAGACGCCCAATGTGTCACCGCGCGACAGCAATTCGTAGGTGGCGGGATCATCGAGCGGCAGATGGTCCATGTCCAAGTCCATACCGCGGTTGGCCTTGATGTTCTCCAGGGCGTCACCGATGACGGTGAGGTTGCGCAGACCAAGGAAGTCCATCTTGAGCAGGCCGATGGCCTCACAGGACGGGTAGTCCCATCCGGTGATGATCGCACCGTCCTGGGGGCGCTTCCACAGCGGGATCGCGTCGACCAGTGGCTCGGAGCTCATGATCACCGCACAGGCGTGGACGCCCGCGTTGCGGACCAGACCTTCCAGACCGCGGGCCGTCTCGTAGATGGTGCGGACATCGGGGTCGGTGTCCAGCAGGGCACGTACCTCGGCGGCCTCCTTGTACCGCTCATGGGTCGGGTCGGTGATCCCCGACAGCGGGATGTCCTTGGCCATGATCGGCGGCGGTAGCGCCTTGGTGATGCGATCGGCGATGGCGAAGCCGGGCTGACCGTAGTTGACCCGGGCCGAGTCCTTGAGCGCAGCCTTGGTCTTGATGGTGCCGAAGGTGATGACCTGCGCGACGCGGTCGTTGCCCCACTTGTCCGACGCGTAGCGCACCATCTCGCCGCGGCGGCGGTCGTCGAAGTCGATATCGATATCGGGTGCCGACGGCCGTTCCGGGTTCAGGAACCGCTCGAAGAGCAGACCGTGCGGGATCGGGTCGATATTGGTGATGCCCATCGCGTAAGCCACCAGTGAACCGGCCGCCGACCCGCGACCCGGCCCCACCCGGATGTTGACCGACCGGGCGTAGTTGATGAGGTCGGCGACGATCAGGAAATAGGCCGGGAAACCCTTGTCACAGATGACCTTGATCTCGTAATCGGCACGGTCGAGGTACTCCTGCCCGGGCCCCTGGGGAAACCGGCGGGCCAGCCCCTGTGCGACCTCGTGGCGCAGCCAGCTCTCCTGGTTGTGCCCCTCGGGCACCGGGAAGACCGGCATCCGGTCCCGGGGTGCCCACACATCGGCGTAGGACTGCACCCGTTCGGCGATCAGCAGGGTGGAGTCGCAGGCGCCGGGCACCTGGGGGTCCCACAGTGCGCGCATATCGGCGGCCGACTTCAGGTAGTAGCCGTCGCCGTCGAACTTGAACCGGGCCGGGTCCGACAGTGTCTTACCGGTCTGTACACACAGCAGGGCCTCGTGGCTGTGCGAGGCGTCCCGGGTCACGTAGTGGCAGTCATTGGTGGCCAGCGGCGGGATACCGAGCTTGCGGCCCACCTCCAGCAGGCCATCGCGGACCCGGCGCTCGATCTCGATACCGTGGTCCATCAGCTCGAGGAAGAAGTTGTCCTTACCGAAGATCTCCTGCCATTTGGCGGCCGCCTCCAGCGCCTCCCTGTCATGGCCCAGCCGCAGCCTGGTCTGCACCTCACCCGACGGGCAGCCCGTCGTCGCGATGATGCCCTCGGCGTGCTCGGCGATCAGCTCGGCGTCCATGCGCGACCATTTGCCGAGCTGCCCCTCGAACGACGCCATCGAGGACAGCTTGAACAGGTTGCGCAACCCGGCGGCGTTCTCGGCGACCATGGTCATGTGGGTGTAGGCGCCGCTACCGGAGACGTCATCGCTCTTCTGGCTGCGGTCACCCCACAGCACCCGCTTGGTGTCGAACCGCGACGCCGGTGCGATGTAGGCCTCGATGCCGATGATCGGCTTGATCCCGGCAGCAGTGGCGACGTTGTAGAACTCGCTGGCCCCGAACATGTTTCCGTGGTCGGTCATGCCGATCGCCGGCATGTCCAAGCGTTGCGCCTCGGCCACCATGGGTTTGACCTTCGCGGCACCGTCCAGCATCGAGTATTCGGTGTGGTTGTGCAGATGCACGAAGGAGTCGCTCATAGGGTGGCCAGTCTATTGGTCCGCTCCGACAGTTCCGGGCGTGTCGCGGCACGTGTCTTGTCCGCCGGCGCGCCCCACTGCCACAGCCCCGGTGTGACCCCGTGACCGTAGGTCTCAAATAACCGGCCGCGGCTGTATCGTATGACTCCGTGATCGAGCTCAATAACGTCGCCAAGACCTTCGGCGGCGGCGTGCCCGCCCTGCGCGACGTGAGCTTTTCGGTTCCCACCGGTTCGGTGTGTGCGTTGCTGGGACACAATGGCGCGGGTAAGACGACGACGGTCAAGATCCTCTCGACCTTGCTCACGCCCAGCTCCGGCCAGGCGATCGTCGCCGGCTACGACGTGGCGCGCGAACCCGCCAAGGTGCGCCGCAACATCGGCGTCACCGGACAGGACGCCGCCCTGGATCCGCGGCTGACCGGTCGCGAGAACCTCGTGCTGTTCGGCCGGCTGCGCGGGCTGCGCCGCGCCGAGGCACGCGCCCGCGCCGAAGAACTGATCGCCCAGTTCGATATGGGCCACGCGGCCGACCGCCAGGTCAACGGGTACTCCGGCGGGATGCGTCGGCGCATCGACATCGCGGTGTCCCTGGTCATCCTGCCCAAGGTGCTCTTCCTCGACGAGCCGACCACCGGCCTGGACCCGCGCAGCCGCCGCGATGTCTGGAATCTGGTGGCCGCGATGAAGGCTCAGGACATCACCGTGCTGCTGACGACCCAGTATCTCGAGGAAGCCGATATCCTCAGCGATTCCATCGTCATCCTCAACGCCGGGCAGATCGTCGCCCAGGGCACCGCCGACGAGCTCAAACGCCAGACCGGGTCCAGCTACTGCGAGATGACCCCGTTGAACCCCGATGACCTGCCCAGGATCGCCGCCGCGCTGTCCGATTTCGACGAGGTCGAGGTCGACACCGATGCCACGACGGTGGCGGTGCCCGCACCCAAGGGCGTCGCGACGCTGACCGAGGTGTTCCGGCGGATGGATGAGATCGGCGTCGAACTCATCGACATCTCGTTGCGTCGGCCGTCCCTGGATGAGGTGTTCTTGCACCTCACCTCCCCGGTCACCGCGACGTGACCGCGGTTGCGATCCTCGCGGCCCGCGTGCTGCGCAAGGGCCGCGTGGACCTGGTCTTCGCCGCGCTGGTACCGATCGCCGGCCTGATCGGTCTGACGTTCCTGCTGCGCGACATCATCTCCACCGGAGAGATGAGCTACGCGCAGTATGTGCTGCCCGCCATCGTCGTCCAGGCGATGCTGTTCGGCGCGCTGACCACCACCGACCGCGCGGCCTGGGAGAAGGCCAGCGGGATCGGCGCGCGGATGCGCACCCTGCCCATCTCGCCCTATGCGCCGCTGATGGCCCGGATGACCTACTGCCTGGTGCGCGGGGTGCTGGCGCTGGCCGCCTCCTTCCTGGCGGCGTATCTGTTCGGGTTCCGGCTCGACAGCGGATTCGGCTACGCGGTGGCCTTCGTGGCGATGGCTCTGGTGCTGACGCTGGCGCTGTCGCTGGGAGCCGACGCCACCGGGAGCAAGGCCGGCCGCACCGAGGTGGCCAGCCAACTGCTGTTGGTCCCCCAGTTGCTGCTGGTGCTGCTGTCGACCGGCATCGCACCGCTGGACGCCTTCCCGACCTGGCTGGCTCCGTTCGTGAAGTACCAGCCGATCTCCCAGATCACCGAGACCCTGCGCGGATTCACCAGCGGCCACATCGTGACGGGCAACCTGATCGCCAGCCTGGCGTGGTGCATCGGGTTGCTGGTGGTCTTCGGCACGATCGCCATCCGGATGCAGGGGCGCCGCTCATGACCACGAACTCACAACACGAGCGCTCGCTGCTCTCGGAAAGCTGGATCTTCGCCGGCCGATTGTTCATCCAATGGCGCCGCTACCCGATGGTGCCGCTGCAGGCGCTGCTCTTCCCCACCGGCCTGCTGATCATCTACGGCCTGCTGGTCGGCAAGTCGATGACCAGGATCACCGGTAACAGCGGCATCGACCTGCTGATCCCGGTGTGCGCCCTGGCCGGCGCGATGTCCGCGGCGGTCGGTGCCGGCCTGGTCGTGCCGTACGACCGGGACAGTGGCCTGCTCACCCGGTTGTGGATCATGCCGGTGCATCGCACCGCACCGCTGACCGGTGCGCTGCTGGCCGAGGCGGTGCGCACCCTCGCCGGCACGGCGTTGGTGGTGGTGACCGCCTACGCCATGGGCTTTCAGTTCGAGCGCGGTTTGCTCGGAATGGCCGTCTATCTGCTGATCCCGGTCATCGTGGTCATCGTCTTCGCCACCATCGTCATCACCCTGGCGCTGCGGCCGCAGGGCCGGATCATCCTCACCTGGACCCAGAGCGGCTGCATGGGGCTGGCCTTCGCCACGCTGATCCCGGTGGACCGCATCCCGGCGGTGCTGCGCCCGCTGGCGCAGTACCAGCCGATCGCACCACCGGCGGCCGCCATGCGGGCGCTGTCCTCGGGCGGGGATCTACTACAGCCGCTGCTGCTGACGGCGCTGTGGGCGGTGGTGCTCGGCGCACTGTTCGTCCCCGCCACCGTGCGCGGGTACCGGGCAGCGGTCGAAGGCGGCAAGCTCGACGGCTGACCGGGCTAGCCGGAATCCGGGTCCGGGGTGATCTCGAAGCGGGCCGGCATCTCGAACTCCCCGCGCTTCAGCCACGCCGAGACGAACCCGTACTGGAACGCCAGACCGACCACCGCGTTGGCCGCCAGTTCGCCGACGGGTCGCCGCATTTCGGCGCGCAGCGTCGCCCATGCCTCGACCGGCGACAGCTTGGCCGCCGGGCCGGATTCATCGCCGGAATGCTCGTGGCGGTGGGCCCACCGCAGGTAGGCGTTGCTGTGCCCGTACCGCTTCCACTGACTGCCCATATCCCGCATCGAGGCCCGCGGCTCCCACTCCATGAGCACCCGGGTGTCGGTGGCGATCGTGGCGTCGGTCTGCTCCTGGATGCGCCAGCAGATGTCGAGGTCGCCGCCGCCGCGCATGGCCCGGAATCCCCCGACCTTCGCGAAGGCGATCCGGTCGATACCGAGGTTGGCGGTGGGATAGTAGTCGGGTTTGGGTGGCACCATCCCGATGGTGGCCTTCATCGCCCCGCCACCCCGCGGCAGCATGAACGGTTGCATCTTGGCCGCCATCCGGGCCGCCAGCGTCGGGCCGGATACGGTGCGAACGTTGGTGCACGACAACGCGACTCCCGGTCGGCTCTGCAGCGCCCGGTGCGCGTCGAGCAGCCCCGGCAGCGGTCGGCAGCGACCGTCGATGAACAACAGGATGTCCGCCACGGATGAGCTCGCGGCCAGCTGCCGGGCATAGTAGGGCCCCCGGCTGTCGGTCACCGTCACCACGTGAGCGCCCAATGCGCGGGCCACCGCCGCGGTCTCGTCGGTGGAGGCATCGTCGACCACGGTGACCCGGTCACCGTCGGACAGCTGGTGCAGCAACGGCTGCAGCAGCTTCGGTAGATGGTCGGCCATGTCCCGCACCGGGATGATGACCTCGATGGTCTGCCCCGCCATCGATCAGCCGTTCAGTCCGCCGCGGCCCAGGCTGTACACCTGCCATCCGGCGCCGGTCCAGTAGTCGCGGTCGATCGCATTGCGGGTGTCGAGCAGGCGTGCCTCCTTGACGATCGAGCGCAACGAGGCCGGGTCGATGGCGCAGTACTCGTCCCATTCGGTCGCCAGCACGATCAGATCGGCATTGCGGCAGGCCTCTTCGGCGCTGCCGAAGTACCCGAGCGTCGGGAACCGGGCCTTGGCGTTCTCGATGGCCTTGGGATCGTGAACCCGCACGTCGGCGCCCTTGAGGTGCATGGCCGCGGCCACGTTCAGCGCAGGCGAATCCCGGACGTCATCGCTGTTGGGCTTGAACGCCGCGCCCAGCACCGCGATGCTCTTGCCGAGGAATTCGCCACCGACGACGGCGCGCGCCACCGCGACGGCCTTCTCCCGTCGGCGCAGGTTGATCTTGTCGACCTCGTGCAGGAACCGCAGCGCATCCGAAGCGCCCAGCTCACCGGCCCGGGCGCTGAACGCACGGATGTCCTTGGGCAGGCACCCGCCACCGAAACCCAGGCCCGCGTTGAGGAATCGTTTCCCGATCCGGTCGTCGTAGCCCAGTGCGCGACTGAGCGTCACGACGTCGGCGTCGACGATCTCGCATACCTCGGCCATCGCGTTGATGAACGAGATCTTGGTGGCCAGAAACGCATTGGCGGCCACCTTCACCAGTTCGGAGGTCGGCAGGTCCGCGGTCAGGTGTGGCGTTCCGGCCTCGATGATCGAGCCGTACACCTCCTGCAGGGTTTTCTCGGCGTATTCGGAGGTGACACCGAAGACCAGCCGGTCCGGCGCCAAGGTGTCCTCGATCGCCTTGCCCTCCCGGAGGAACTCCGGATTCCAGGCGACCTCGAGGCGGTGCTGTGACGCGGTGTCGGCCACCTCGGCGGCCAGCCGCTGCGCGGTACCGACCGGGACCGTCGACTTCCCGACGATGAGGCCGTCGCAGTCGGCATGGGCGGCAACGGAGTGGAACGCGCTGTCGACATAGGCGATGTTGGCGGCGTCGGAGCCGGCCAGCTGTGGTGTGCCAACGCACACGAAGTGCACGGATGCCCCCGAGACGGCCTCCTGCACGGATTGGGTGAACCGGAGCCGGCCGGTGGCGAGCACGTCGGCGAGCAGCTCGTCGAAGCCCGGCTCGTAGAACGGTGAGGCGCCGGTGGACAGGGTGGCGATCTTGGCGGAATCGGTGTCGTAGGCGACGACCTCATGCCCGATCTGGGCCATACAGGCGGCGTGCACTGCGCCGAGGTAGCCCGTGCCGATCACACTCATTTTCATCTGACTGAACTCCAGGCTCTCGCTGTCCGGGACATGCTCGCGGCGAATGACCGATGCAGGGAAGATCGGTGCTCGGCCGCGGTGTCGTTCGCGACCGGATCATGTCTGCCCGCCAAGAATCTCTCCTTGCCTAAGAGGTGCCTGCTACGCACGGAGCCCCACGTCCGGCGGGCCTGCTGGAGACGCCGAGCCATCGACGCTAAGTACATCACATCGCGCCTTCGGCGTCGGCCTGGTGAACACCGCCGTGATGCCGCACAGCAGCGAACCCTATCGGAATGGACGCCGCGGCGGCATCTCGTGCACATCCTCACACGCCGGCCGCCGAGAATCTTCCGCTCGCAAACATTGGACGATTCCTCGACGCGGAGATGGCTAACCGGGCCAGCGTGCACGGCAGCTTACATCAGACACGCTCTGCCATCTTTATCCCCGGCGTTGTGTGCACATCGGTCGCCCCGCAGCACGATCGCCGTCCGGTTGCCGGGCTCGGCCACCCGCAAAATGGCGATCTCGTCAAAAATCGGGCCGCTCGGCACCTGCCCGCCCTACCAGAACCCGCTGGTAGCGATACGCAAACTTGGCGAAACATACTGTCAAAAAACGACTTTGATCGCCTGAGCCGACACCTTCGACACACCGAACCCGCACACCTGCGGTCCGGCCCGGCGCCGCGGCGCCACCCAGTGGCCACGCGCACGCCTTTTGCCCGAGCCTGCCCGCAGCACCCGAGAACCGGACCGCCAGCGCAGCACCGTCGCACCTGCGCACATCGCTCGCCGACCGGAAGTGCCGCCCGCACAGCAAATCTGACCCGGCGGTGCATGCCCGGCCAAAGTCGATGAAGTTGCGCGCACGGCCGTCATTACAGCAAAATCCGCGGTAATCTTGCCCGCCATGGCCCGCTCACCCGGTCGCGCCACCCACACACCACCGGCACCGCCCGTCGGCCTGGCCGGCACCGGCGCGCCAGCGGGTCACACCGCCGCCACCGTGCAGGTCCTCGAATGGCCACGCTGGTTGACCACCAACTACCTGCCGAAGATCGTCGACGGCCTGCGTGCCGACGGCGTCACCGTGATCACGCCGCACCTGTTGGCGACCGGGTCGGCGCGGCTGCAGACCGGCGACTGGCTGCACCTGCACTGGCCCACCGAGTCGCTCACCCACCGAGCGCGCTGGGTTTACCTCGCTCGTGCCTCGGCATTTCATCACCAACTCCGCCGGCTCAAGCAACGCGGGGTCCGGATCGCCTGGACCGCACACAATCTCGTCCCCCACGACGACCCGCACCCCGACCTCGGCCGTCGGTTCCGCGCGGAACTTCTCGCCCTGGTGGACCATGTCTTCATCCACTTTCCCGGCGCGCAGGCCACACTCGCCGCGGAATTCGGCTACACCGGCCCGTGCACGGTCACCCATCACCCGCACTACGTCGACCGGCACCCGGTGCCACCCGCCCGGGCAGCGGCGCGCACCGAGCTCGGCCTGCCCACAGCGGCCTTCGTCGCACTGTCCTTCGGAAAGATCAGGCCCTACAAGGGAACCGCCGACATCATCGAGGCCTTCCGGCAGATCGCCGGCCGCGACGACCGCCTGCTGATCGCCGGCAGCCCCGAAGGCGACGTCGGCGAGACCCTTCGGACGGCACAGCAGGATCATCGGATCATCGTGCACGACAGGCGAATTCCCGATGACGAGGTACCGACCTATTTCGCTGCCGCCGACACCGCGGTCATCTCACACCACGCCTTCTTCACCTCGGGCAGCGCCATGCTCGCACTCAGCATGGGATGCCCGCTTGTCGGACCGGCCGTCCATCACCTCGCCGATCTGGCCGGCGGTCAGCGGCTGGTCCCGATCGGGCCCGGGGTCGACGGATTGGCCCGCGGACTGGACCTGGCGCGCGCCCAGTCGCCCCGAGTAGATCGACAGTCGTTGCGGGACTGGGCCCAAGCGCACGGCACCTGGCGTGACGCCACTGCGGCAACGGCGGCCGTGTTCCGCAGCCCGCCCTGATACCGCGCCCTCGTCAGCGGGTGCGCCAGGCGGCATTCACCATGGAGGCCTTCGCCACGGCGACACCGTAACCCACGTCGGTGTCATCGTCGGCGGGGTCGTCGTCGAGCGGGAATGTCATCGGCTTCGGCCCGGCCGGCACCGGTTCGCGTCGCAGCATCGGGATGCGCTGCTTCAACTCACTGGGCACCGTGGACGGCCACCAGTTCTTCTCCCCCAGCAGCACCGCGATCGCGGGCACCGTGATGGTGCGCACCACGAAGGTGTCCAGCAGCAGGCCGACCCCGATGATGAAGCCGAGCTGGACGATGGCGGCGATATGACTGACCGTCATGGCCAGCATGGAAGCCGCGAAGATGAGGCCGGCCGAGGTGATCACGCCACCGGTGGCACCGATGGTGCGGATCACCGCCACCTTCGTCCCACGGTGCGCCTCCTCCCGGATCCGGGAGATCAGCAGCAGGTTGTAGTCAGCGCCGACGGCCACCAGAACCAGGAAGGTGAAGCCCGGCGTGTTCCAGAAAATGGGCTGGTCGAGGATGATCTGGAAGAACACCACCGCGATACCCAGCGCGGACATGTAGGACAGCACCACCGAGAGCACCAGATAGATCGGGGCGACGATCGCCCGCAGCAGCAGAGCCAGGATCAGGAACACCACGATCAGGGTCACGATCACGATGTAGCGGATGTCGCCGTTGTAGTAGTTGCGGATCTCGCTCTGGTACACGCTGGTGCCCACCATGGCGATATCGGCGTCGGCGAGGGTGGTGTTGGGCATCGCGCTGCGCGCCGCGGCGATGATGTCGTCGACCTGATCCATGGCGTCCGCGCCGAACGGGTCGTGCGCGGTCTGCACCATGTAGCGCGCGGTGTGACCGTCCGGGGAGATGAACAGTCCCGCGGCCTTCTCGAACTCGGGCCGGGTCAGGATCTGCGGTGGGATGTAGAACCCGGACATCGACGGATCCGAGGCATCGCGCTTCATCGCCAGCAGGAAGTCCGACGCCTGGCTGAGGCCGCCACCCATCTGCCGGGTCTGGTCGACCAGCAGCTGAACACCCTGTGCCAGCGCCTCACTGGAGTCGGCGAGCGTGTTCACACCCGTGAGCAGCTCGTCCATCTGTTGCTCGACGTCGCTCGGACTCTCCAAGCCCAGCTGATCGGCCGCACCCAGCGCCTGCTCCAGGTTGTTGGTGACCCCACCGACCGACTGCTGCAGGCTGTCCCCCTCGCGGGTGGTCTCCATCTGTTTGGACAGTTCGTAGAGCTGCTGAATGGTGCCGTCGTCGTAGGCGGTGACGATGCGTTTCATATCGATGCGCACCGCGTTGCAGGCCGGGTCCAGCGTGCATATCGGGCTGTTGTCCAGCAACGCCACCATCGGCGCCATCCAGGTGTAGTTGAGCACCACCTGCTCCAGCCCGACGCCCATCGAGCGGCCCAGTTTGCGCATCACCGTCACCATCGTCGCGCCGGCGTTGATGTCCTTCAGCGTTGCGGCGCCGCCGTACTCGTTCTCGATCTCGACCAGCGATTTCAGGATGGTGCGCACCGAGGGGGCCGCGGCCACCACCTGGTCGCGGATCTTGTCGAGCGCCGCGGCCAGCGTGTGTGCACCCTCGGACAGCTGGGTGAGCCGGGAGTCGTTCTCGTCGATCAGGTGCGTGGCCTCACCCAGCTTGTCGCCCACCTCACCGGCCTGGTGGGTGGCGCGGGCCTCGGTCAGCATCTCCCCGTTGGGCCGCGTGATGCCGCGGACCGCGGCGATATCGGGCAGCTGGCTGATCCGCATGGCCATCTGCTCCATATCCGCCAGCGAGCGCGGGGACCGCAGGTCCTGGGTGTCGGAGTGCACCACGATGAACTGCTGGATGGATGCGCTGGCCGGGAAGTGCGCATTCATCGTCTGATAGGAGTTGTTGCTGTCGGACTCGGTGGGCAGGTTCTTGCGGTCGTCATAGTTGAAGTCGACCAGCAAGGCGCAGCCGGCGAGCGTGACCAGGATGACCAGGCTGACGATCAGGTTGAGCTTGGGTTTGCGGACAATGCTGACGCCCATCCGCCGCCACATCGGACCGGTGATGTCCTTGCGCGGATTCACCCAGCCCCGGCGGCCGGCCAGCGTGATGAACGCCGGCAGCAGCGTGATGGACCCGAGGAAACCGATGAAGATGGTCGCCGCGAGCGCGGGCCCCACACTGGAGAAGACGCTGAGCGTGGCGAACGACAGCGCCGAGAAGGTGATGGCGACCGTGCCCGCCGAACCGGCGATCACCTCGCCGATCGTGACCATGGCGCCGACGATGGCCTCGTCGGTGGGCACTCCTTTTCGGATGTACTCCTGATATCGGCTGAAATAGAACACCGCATAGTCGACGCCGGCACCCAGCATCATGCCGGTGATCAGCACGATCGTCTGCGGCGCCAAACCCAGCCCGAGCAGGCCCAGACCGGCCACCACCTGCTGCGCGACGGCAAGCGAGATGCCGATGCTCAGCAGCGGGATCACCATCGCGACGAGGTTGCGGTAGACGATGATCAAGATCAGCAGCACGGTGACGACGGTGGAGATCTCGATCAGGTGCTGATCGCGCAGCGCGATCTCGGTGACGTCCTCCATCGTCGCCGCCGCACCGACGATGCTCGGCGTCAGCGTGGTACCGGCGGTGGTGTCGTTGATGATCTTGACCGCGTCGCGGTAGGCGGCCTGACCGACGCCGGTACCCATCGTGCCGTTGAGGCTGACGGGCAGGTTCCAGGCCTTCCCGTCTTTGCTCGACATCGCAGGCCGGATTTCCTTGATGCTGACGAAGTCCTGCATCGAGACGACGATGTCGGTGCGCGCGCGCAGGTTCTCGACGATCTTGCGGTAGGTGGCCTCGTCGGCGTCGGTCAATCCGTTCTCGTTGACCAGGATGACCGCGATGAGGTTGGTCGCATCGGCCTCGTTGAAGGCGTCCTTCATTTGCTGGCTGGTCTGCAGGACCGCCGCGTCTCGCGGCATGAAGTCCGGCGGATTGCGCTGGGCCACCGTGATCAGCGGCGGCAGCGCCGCGAACAGGGAACCGGCGATGACCAGCCATGCGGCGATGACAAGCACGGGATGACGCACGATCATGCGACCGTTTGAGGCGAGAAGGCCGCGCGCGGTCACCTTCGAACGTCTGGACATTGGCGACAAGGCTACATGGTGTTGCTGTTAACTCGGTCAGCTACAAGTGCCGACCGGGCGCGCCGCACGGCGTCGACGGTGAAGACCGCCAGCGCCACCCAGATCAGTCCGAAGCCCAGCCAGCGTGCGGGCGGCATCGGTTCGTGCCCCACCAGGACGCCCCAGGACAGCTGCATGATCGGCGTCATATAGAACAACAGCCCCATGGTCACCAGCGGCAACCGGTGCGCGGCGGCGGCGAACAGCAGCAGCGGCACCGCCGTCAGCACCCCGGCGAGCACCAGCAGCACCACGTGCCCGGCGCCGTACCCGACGAACGCCGCCTGACCGCCGGCCTGCATGACGACCAGGTAGGTCGCCGCGAACGGGGCCGCCAGCGCCGTCTCGATCCCGACGCTGACCCGGGGGTCGACCGGCACGGCCTTCTTGACCGCACCGTACAAGCTGAAGGACAACGCCAGACCGAGCCCGATATAGGGCGGGGCGCCCACCTGCACCGTCAGCACCACCACCGCCGCCACCGCCAGCAACAGCGCCCCACCCTGGGCGCGGTTGAGCCGCTCCCGGAACAACACCAGCCCGAGCAGCACCGTCACCAGCGGATTGATGAAATAGCCCAGCGCCGCGTCGACCACATGACCGTTGTTGACGGCATAGACATAGATCAGCCAGTTGACCGATATCAGCGCCGACGCCAGCGCCAACAGCAGCCAGCTGCGGCCGGTGATCGCGCGCACGTCCCGCAGCCGGCGCACCGCGGCGACGACCACGAACAGGAACACAAAACCCCAGACGATGCGGTGTGCCAGGATCTCCACCGAGCCGGCCGGTTTGAGCAGCGGGAAGAACGCCGGGAACAGCCCCCAGCAGCCGTACGCGCCGACCCCGAGGAGCAGCCCGGAGCGCTGTGCGGTAGACCCGCTCACCGGTCGTGACGACGCAGGACGTCCAGGGCGTGTTGCAGGTCGGCCGGGTACGGGCTGGTGATCTCGATCCGCCTGCCGTCGGCGGGATGCGCGAACGCCAGCGACCGGGCGTGCAGCCACTGCCGCTCCAGACCGAGCTTCTTGGCCAGCGTCGGGTCCGCGCCGTAGGTGAGATCGCCGCAGCAGGGATGGTGCAACGCCGAGAAATGCACCCGGATCTGATGGGTGCGACCGGTCTCCAGGTGGATGTCGAGCAGGCTCGCCGCGACGTGCGCTTCGAGCGTGTCGTAGTGGGTGACGCTGTCGCGGCCGTGCTCGGTGACCGCGAACTTCCAGTCCTGCCCGCGGTGCCGGCCGATCGGGGCGTCGATGGTGCCGCTGGACGGGTCCGGGTGGCCCTGCACCAGGGCGTGGTAGCGCTTCTCGACGGTGCGCTCCTTGAACGCGCGTTTGAGCACCGTATAGGCCCGCTCCGAGATGGCCACCACCATGACCCCCGACGTACCGACGTCCAGCCGGGACACGATGCCCTTGCGCTCGGCCACCCCGGAGGTGGTGATCCGGAAACCCGCCGCGGCCAACCCGCCCAGCACCGTCGGGCCGGTCCAACCGACCGAGGCGTGCGCGGCCACACCGGCCGGTTTGTCGACGGCGACGATATCGTCGTCGGCGTACAGGATGTCCATGCCCTCGATCTCGACGGGCGTGTTCTCCACGGGCGCGGGCGGTTCGGGCAGCCGGACCTCCAGCCAGGCGCCGGCGACCAGCTTGTCGGATTTGCCGGCGGCGGCGCCGTCGAGTTCCACACCGCCCTCCTCGGCGATGGTCGCGGCCACCGTGCGCGACAGCCCGAGCAGCCGGGCCAGGCCCGCGTCGACCCGCATGCCCGCCAGGCCTTCGGGTACCGGCATCGAACGGGTGGTCATCAGCTGGAGCTGTCGGGTTGTTCGTCTGCCGCCGACTCCGCGACGGGGTGCTTCGCGCTGGCGGTCGTGTCGTCGGCCGCGGTCCGGGGACTCCCCGCCGGATCGGCCGCGCTGTGGGGCTGACGCCTGCCAAGGGTGTCGAAGTCGAAACCGAACAACGACAGCACCACCAGCAGGATGGCACCGCCGACGACCGCCGGATCGGCGACGTTGAACACCGGCCACCAACCCACCGACAGGAAATCGACCACGTGTCCACGCAGTGGTCCCGGCGACCGGAAGAACCGGTCGACCAGATTGCCCAGCGCGCCGCCGAGGATCATGCCCAGCCCCAGCGCCCACCACGGCGACACCAGCCGGCGTCCCATCCAGATGATGCCGATCACCACGCCGGTGGCGATCAGGGTCAGCACCCAGGTGTAACCGGTGGCCATCGAGAACGCGGCACCGGAGTTGCGCACCAACGTCCAGGTCACGGTGTCACCGATGATCGACACCGGCTGACCGGGCACCAGCAGGCGGACCGCGAGCACCTTGGTGACGATGTCGAGCACCAGCACCACGGCGGCGATCGACAGCAGCAGGCGCAGCCGCTTGCGGGGCGGCGGTGGCCCGTCGTGGTCCGCTGCCACCGGCTCAGCCGAGCCCGTTGATTCCTCAGTCACCCGGCCATCATCCCAAACTTCCCGAGCGGTCCGAGCACGCCCGCCCGGCGCGGGGAACAATTGCCGGCATGTATCCCCTCGTCGTGATCAGCACCGGCGGCACCATCGCCACCAGTTCCGGCCCCGATGGCGTGGCCCGCCCCACCCGCAGCGGCGCGGATCTGCTCGACGGCCTCGGCCTGGATCAGGTCCGGGTGGTCGAGCTGATGGCACTCGACAGTTCGGCGCTCGGACCCGCGGAATGGGATCGCATCGGCGCGGCCATCGGCGCGGCCGCCACGGACGGGGCGACCGGGATCGTGATCACCCACGGCACCGACACCATGGAGGAAACGGCGCTGTGGCTGCAGCTGACCTACGCGGGCGCGGTGCCGGTGGTGCTCACCGGCGCGCAGCGCAGCGCGGACGCGCCAGACGCGGACGGCCCCGACAACCTGCGCGACGCACTCACGGTGGCGGCCAGCGCGCAGGCGCGCGACGCCGGCGTGCTGCTCAGCTTCGCCGGTGTGCTCTGGGAACCCCTCGGCCTGCACAAGGTCGCGACCGAAGACCTGCGCGGTTTCGCCGGATCCGCGGTGGGCTCGGTGCACCGCGGCGTGGTCCGTCTGGACCGGGCGCCGCGGCGCCCCCGGTTCGGCGCCCTGACCGCCGCCGGCGCGCCGCGGGTCGACATCGTCGCGGCCTACCCCGGCGCGGACGCCGTCGCGGTCGACGCGTGTGTGGCCGCCGGCGCGCGCGGCCTGGTGCTCGAGGCGCTCGGATCGGGCAACGCCGGAGCGGCACTGCTCGACGGTGTGCGGCGCGCCGCCGCGGCCGGGGTGAGTGTCGCGGTGTCCACCCGGGTGCCGGGCGGCCGGGTCCGACCGGCCTACGGGCCGGGCCGCGCGCTCGTCGACGCCGGCGCCGTGGTGGTGCCCACGCTGCGCCCCGGCCAGGCCAGGGTGCTGCTGATGGCCGCGCTGGCGGCCGGCCGCCCCGCCGCCGAGGTGTTCGCCGAATGGGGCTGAGGCGGGCGGCGGCTCACTCGTCGCTGCGGTAGACGGCGTCCAGGTAGTCCTGCCAGTCCAGGCTGTCCACCGGGTTGGCGCGGGTGATATCGGGCAGGTCGGCGCGGAAGGTGCGCGCGATACCGGGCCCGGAGGCCCTGGTCTCGAACCGGATGGTCATCACGCCGTGCCCGGCGCCCTGCACCCAACCGTGACCGAACTCGCCATGGCGCACATCGTCGCCGATGCGCCACGGGGCGGGGCCGGACGGTACCGGTGTGGGCGCCGACCCTTCGGCACCGGCGACCGCAGCGTCGTGCGCGGCCTGGCCCAGGTCCGGGAACAGCGATTCCTGCCGCACATCGGAGAGACCGGAAAAGCCCACGCCGACAAGACGTATCGGGCCGATCTCGAGGGGATCCAGCAGTAACCGCCGAGCGGTGGCGATGAGTTGGGTTGCGTCCGTCGACGCCGACGGCAGCGTCGCCGAGCGGGTCAGGGTGCTCATATCCGTCCGCTTGAGTTTGACCGTCACCGTCCGGGCGCCGCGGCCATCCTTGACCAGCCTGCGGTGCGCCTGCTCACCGATGGTCGCCGCCGCATCGCGCAACTGGTCCATGGTGCGCAGGTCCTCGGCGAACGTCGACTCGGCGCTGATCTGCTTGGCGTCGGCACGTTCGGCGACCGGACGGTCGTCGATACCGCGCGCCAACCGGTGCAGCGCGGGGCCGACGGTTCCGCCGAGCACGTCGGCGACCTCGTTATCGGTGAGTTCGGCCAGCGCCCCGATGGTCTCGATCCCCAGGCGGCGCAGCTTGTCCTCGGCCACCGGCCCGATCCCCCACAGCCGGCGCACCGGCAGCCCGGCCAGCAACCCACGCTCCTCCTCGCGACCGATGACCCGCACCCCGTCCGGTTTGGCCAGTCCGGAGGCGATCTTGGCGACCTGCTTTCCCGACCCCGCTCCCACCGAGGACACCAGGCCCGTCTCCGCCAAGACCTTGGCGCGCAACGCCTCGCAGAATTCCTCGACCTGGGCGGCCGTCGAGCCCACCATCTCGGCGGGTTCGCCGAAGGCCTCGTCGAAGGACAACTGCTCCAGCACCGGGACCACGGTGCGGATCGTCTCGAACACCCGTCGGCTCGCCGCCCCGTAGACGACCCCGCGCGGCGGCAACACCACCGCCCCGGCACCCACCATCCGCCTGGCCTGGTGCATCGGCATCGCCGACCGTGCGCCGAACACCCGGGCCTCATAGCTGGCGCCGGCGACCACGCCGCGGCCCCCGAGGCCACCGACCAGCACCGGCCGACCGCGCAACGTCGGGCGCGTCAACTGCTCCACGGACGCGAAGAACGCGTCCATGTCCAGATGCAGCACCCAGCGCTCCACCTCGCAGATGTTAGGTGGCTACTCTGACGGCCATGGACGACGTGCCGATCCGCGACGCATCGATCCGGCTCGGACAGTTCCTCAAGCTGGCCGGGCTGATCGATTCCGGTGCCGACGCCAAGGCGGTGATCGCCGACGGCCAGGTCAGCGTCAACGGCGATGTCGACCTGCGCCGAGGCCGCCAGCTGCGCCCCGGCGACGAGGTGTCCATCGCCGGGCACACCGCCCGGGTTGTCGCGGGCTGAGTGTTACCGCAGCGAGTGTTGGCTTGTGTGCGAAACGCGGCGCACATCCCGCACACAAGCCAACATTCGGCGCGATCAACGCTCGAACGCGAGGTCTTTTCGCAGCCTGTACGGGTATCCGCCGCCGACGGTTCCTGAGAACCACCCTTCGGCATCGGAGGCCAGCCCCACCGCACCACTGACCATGTCCATCCCGCCATCGTCTCGCGGCCGGATCCGGGTACTCGAATCGAGGGTGATGTCGAACTTCGTCGCGAGAAGCTCTCCTTCGATCAGTTCTTTGAGCCCCTCCCGCCAACCATCGGGATATTCCGGAACGGTCAGTTCCAGTTCGATGCGATCACCGATATCGAGTTGATGTTGACGGCGCGCCTCTTGGAACTCTCGGATGAGGTCGCGCGCCCACCCTTCGGCCTCCAGCTCCGGGGTGACCCGGCCGTCCAGCACCACCAGGCCGGCTCCATCGTCGAGCGCGGCGGTCCATTCCGGATCTGCGGCAACGAGTTTGGAGGTGTACTCGGTCGGCAGCAGGGTCGCCGGCCCGGCGGTGAGCGTGCCGTCGGGGTTGACCACGCCCGCACCGGCCTTGACGGCCTTGATCGCGGCCTGCACATCCTTGCCGATGCGCGGTCCGGCCACCCGGGCGTTGACGGCCAGCTCGAAACGGCCGTAGCGGTCCACATCGTCGGACAGTTCGACGGCCTTGACGTTCAACTCGTCGGCGATCAGATCGACGAACGGCCGCAGTCGCTCCGGATCCTCCACGGCCACGGTCAATGTGGGCAGCGGTAGCCGCACCCGGAGCTTCTTGGCCTTGCGCAGCGAGGAACCCGTCGAGCAGACCTCGCGCACCTGATCCATCGCCGCCACCAGGTCAGGATCGGCGGGCAGTTCGTCGGCGGACGGCCAGTCGGTCAGGTGCACCGAACGCCGGCCGGTGACACCGCGCCAGATCACCTCCGAGACCAGCGGCAACAGCGGCGCGGCCAGCCTGCCGGTCACCTCCAGCACCGTGTGCAGGGTGTCGATCGCGTCGGCGTCCTCCTCCCAGAAACGCGAACGTGACCGCCGCACATACCAATTCGTCAGCGCCTCGGCGAACTGGCGCAGCTGTTCGCACGCCCCCGAGATATCGCAGGTGTCCAGCGACGCGGTCAGCTCGTCGCGCAGGGCGGCGAGCTTGGCCAGGATGTAGCGGTCCAGGACATGGGTCGAATCGGTGCGCCAGGTGCCCTGCTCACCCGCATAGAGGGCCAAGAAGGTGTAGGCGTTCCAGAGCGGCAGCTGCACCTGCCGGACACCCTCTCGGATGCCTTGTTCGGTGACGATCAGGTTTCCGCCGCGCAGGATCGGCGAAGCCATCAGGAACCAGCGCATGGCATCGGAGCCGTCCCGGTCGAACACCTCGGATACATCCGGGTAGTTGCGCAACGACTTGCTCATCTTCTGACCGTCGTTACCGAGCACGATGCCGTGCGAGACACAGGTTTTGAACGCCGGCTTGTCGAACAGTGCGGTCGCCAGCACATGCATGGTGTAGAACCAGCCCCGGGTTTGACCGATGTATTCGACGATGAAGTCGCCCGGGAAATGCGGCTCTTCATGACCTGATCCGTCGAACCATTCCTGGTTCTCGAACGGATAGTGCACCTGCGCATAGGGCATCGACCCGGAGTCGAACCACACGTCGAGCACGTCCTCGATGCGCCGCATGGTCGACTCGCCGGTCGGGTCATCGGGGTTGGGCCGGGTCAACTCGTCGATATAGGGCCGGTGCAGGTTGGTCGGGCGCACCCCGAAATCGCGTTCCAGCTCGTCGAGGCTGCCGTACACATCGGTGCGCGGGTAGGCGGGGTCATCGGATACCCACACCGGGATCGGAGTGCCCCAGTACCGGTTTCGCGAGATGGACCAATCACGCGCATTCGACAGCCACTTGCCGAACTGGCCGTCCTTGACGTGCTCGGGGTACCAGGTGATCTGCTGGTTGAGCTCGACCATCCGATCCCGGAAAGCGCTGACCTTGACGAACCAGGACGACACCGCCCGGTAGATCAGCGGGTTCCGGCACCGCCAGCAGTGCGGGTAGGAGTGGTCATAGGTCTCCTGGCGCAGTAGTACCGGCGCATTCACCGCGGCCGGGCCGGTCCCGCTCTTCAGGTCCTTGATGATCCGCGGGTTCGCCTCGAAGACCTGCAGGCCCGCGTAGTCGGGCACGGTCGCATCGAACCGACCCTTGGAGTCCACCGGGGTGACGGCGACGATATCGGCGGTGTCGGCGGTCGCCTTGTCGTCCTCGCCGTAAGCGGGCGCCAGGTGAACCAGGCCGGTGCCGTCCTCGGTGCTGACGAACTCCGCAGCCAGCACCTGGAAGGCGTTGCGCGCCTGCTCGGATTCGGCGAAGTACGCGAACGGGGGCAGGTAGCGCGTGCCCAGCAGCTGTTCACCCAGGTGTGTCGCCACGACCACCGGTTCCTCACCGAGCTCGCGCGCATAGGCGCCCAGGCGGGCCTCGGCGAGCACGAACCGGTGTCCGTCGGGACCTTCGACGGTGACATAGCTGACCGCGGGGTTCACCGCGACGGCCTGGTTGGACGGCAGGGTCCAGGGTGTGGTGGTCCAGATCAGCAGGTAGGCACCGGCCAAGGAAGACTCTGCGCCGTCGGCGATCCGAAATCCCACCGTGAGTGCGGGGTCCTGACGGCTCTGGTAGACGTCGTCGTCCATCCGCAGCTCGTGATTCGACAGCGGGGTCTCGTCATTCCAGCAGTACGGCAACACCCGATTGCCCTGATAGGCCAGACCCTTGTCCCAGAGTTGCTTGAAGGCCCAGATGGTGGACTCCATGAAGTCCAGATCCATTGTCTTGTAATCATTTTCGAAGTCAACCCAGCGGGCTTGCCGGGTCACATAGGAGCGCCACTCACCGGCGTACTTCATCACCGAGGCGCGGCAGGCATCGTTGAACTTCTCGATACCGAGCTCCTCGATCTGGCTCTTGTCGGTGATCCCGAGCTGCCGTTGAACCTCCAGCTCGGCGGGCAGCCCGTGGGTGTCCCAACCGAACCGGCGCTCCACCTTGTACCCGCGCATGGTCCGGTAGCGCGGAACGATGTCCTTGACGTAGCCGGTGAGCAGATGCCCGTAGTGCGGCAGACCGTTGGCGAACGGCGGGCCGTCGTAGAACACATACTCCGGCGCGCCCTCGCGCCGCGCGATACTGGCGCGGAAGGTGTCATCGGCGCCCCAGTACTCGAGGACCTCGGCCTCCAGCGCCGGAAAATTCGGCGTCCCGGCGGCCGGCTTCGGGTAAGCGGTCACTGCTCGTCGTCTCCTGTGTGCCCAGCGATTCAGGCACGGGGACGAACATCGCGACAGGTGCGCGAGCCCGCGGTACCACCCCGCTTGCGCACCCCGCCGCTTCGACGTGGTGCACCGCTCAACTGGGCGATGACGAGCCCGACCGTCCGGTTCTACTGGGCGCCACCCGATATGGGCGGACGCGGTTCTTCCGGAGACTCCCCGGTGATGGCCGGATCGACGCCTGTTCGGACAAGTTTAGCGGTCAGTCGGCGTCGGTGAATCCGGGGATCGCCTCCGAGGTGATCTCGATGAGCGCCTGCGGGAACTGCTCGGCGAGTTCTTCCACGGTGTAGGCCTCGAACCGGCGCGCATCGAACCACCACTGCAGGTCGACGACCCCGCCGCGACGGGAGGCGTGCAGTTGGAGCGCGTGACCCGGCAGCGGCTCCTCGGTCGCGGCGGGACCCGCGCACCGGAAGGCCAGATCGGCCGGCGGCTGATCCGGCTGACGCACGGTGGACCCGGTCAGGGCCGCGCACACGTGGCCGAGCATCCCGGTGGCATCGAGTTCGGACGCGGGCAGGCAGTCCAGCGCGATGGTGTGCGCGTCCACGTCGACGGCGACGACACCCGACCCGATGGTGCGTGCGACGGCACGACCGAGTGCGGCCAACAGCAGCTTGCCGACGAGAACGCCCAGGTGGGCCGCGGCACCGTCGAGTTCGGCCGTGAGCGACTCGGTCAGCGGCGTGGCCAAGCGCTGCAGGTCCGTCGCGGCGGGTGCACCCTCGGCCTCGTAGTCGGCCAACGTCAGGGTGGCGGCGATATCGCGCGCGTCCCCCACAACACGATCGAAGCCGGACGCGGGGAAGTCCTCGACGTAAACGCGGTCCTGAAACAGCGGAGCAACCATGTGACCCACAATAAAGCCTTTGTCCCAATATTGGGACATCACTCCCGAAAGTCTGACACCCCTGTCAATTAAGGCGCTGGTGTCCGTCATTCGGTTGCTAGCACCCAGCTACGGGATAAGGCTATTGTTGATGGGTGCCACGTACCGATGAGAACGGCAGACAGCTAAAAGCCCTGCTCGACTACCTGTTGGACGGTGAGGTCGAGGCCAAGGACATCTACGATGCGCTCGACATCTCGAGCAGCACCTACTACCGGCGGATCAAAGAGAGCAGCTATCCCGACGCCGAGGAACTGCGCCGCGTCGCCGACCGATTCAACTTGAGCTACCCGGACCTGCAGATCCGGTTCGGCCTGATGAGCAGGCAAGAGGTGTGGAACTACATCGAATCGACACCGTTCACCGTCACAGCGGTGCAGGACACGGTCCGAGTCGAGGCCGCACCGCAGCAACAGACCCGTCCTCGAAAACTCTCCGAATTGTCGCCACGGCCTGACGCACCACCGCTTTAACACGTAGTATTTGCTGAGGTAACTCAGCTTCTCAGGCCCTCGAAGGCGACGCCCGATGGAAATAGCAGTTCTCATCGCGATCACACTCACGTGTATCGCGTGGAGCTTGTGGATCCGTCGCGTCACCTGGACCTGCCGCTGGGAGGTGGCGGCAACCCTCAACATCGCGTTGCAGGGCGGTGCGATCCTGTTGATGTCACCGCTGGCCTCCGAAACCATCGGCAAGGCGTTGCACGCGGTGACCGGGATGTGGAACCTCGAGGACTTCGTCGGCCACGATATGTACATCGTCGCCGCGTCGGCCATCGTCTACAACGCGGTCGGCCGCCTGCAGGACGACCACCAGATGCAACGCGCCTTCCGGCAATACGTCGAACTACCCGCCACCTTGTGCATCCCCCTGTTGCTGGCCGCCTTCTCGCTGAGCAGCGCGCACGACGTGTACGCCAGGGACTTCTTCGCCTCCCCCACCGACAGCTGGCTCAGCCTGTACTGGGTTTTGCTGTGCGGGATGCTCATCTACCTGCTCGGCTACGGGGCTCGCGCCCTGCTGGTGCTGCGCAAGGATCCGCGGTCCCGGCGCATCGCCAACGTGTACCTGGTGGCGTGTGCCAGTGGGATCATCGCCTGCATCATCCGAATCATGTCGGCGATCTTCCCGGCCTTCCTGGCCTGGGAACGCGGTGTGTTCGTGTGGATCTTCGCCTGCGCCTGCGGTGCCGGTTTCGCCCTGTCCTCGGCGCACTCCTGGCGCATCAAGACCCGGTGGTTCTCCAAGATCGATCGCTGACCCGGCCCCGGCACTGCCGGACCGCCTACACTGCGACCTGATGAAAATCGTTGTGGCAGTCCACGGCACACGTGGCGATGTCGAACCCTGCGCCGCCGTCGCCCGCGAGCTCCGCACCCG
Organism: Mycobacterium sp. MBM; assembly: GCA_021648845.1. Classification (GTDB taxonomy): domain Bacteria; phylum Actinomycetota; class Actinomycetes; order Mycobacteriales; family Mycobacteriaceae; genus Mycobacterium. The sequence goes on from JAKJHY010000002.1 coordinate 66,009, forward strand.
CGGCCACCACGTCCGGATGGCCGTCCCGCCCAACCTGATCGGTTTCGTCGCGTCCATCGGGTTCACCGATGCGGTGCCCTACGGTGTCGATTCGCAGAAACAGGTCGAGAGCGACGCCTTCCAGAACTACTGGCAGTTCCACAATCCGCTCACCGTCGTCCGCAAGGCCGTCGACTATTACACCGCCGGTTGGACCGAGATGAACGCCGCGCTCACCAAGCTGGCGGCCGATGCCGACATCATCCTCACCGGCACCACCTACCAGGAGGTGGCCGCCAATGTCGCCGAGCGCTACGGTATCCCGCTGGCGGCCCTGCACTACTTCCCCAACCGACCCAACAGCCAGCTGATCCCGGTACCGGCGCCGCGCTGGGTCGCGAAAGCCGGGTTCGCGGCACTGGAGTGGGGGCTGTGGCGGGTCTCCAAGAAGGCCGAGGACGAACAGCGCCGCACACTGGGCCTGCCGAAGACCGGTGTGCGCTCGGCCAAGCGCGTCGTCGACAGCGGCACCCTGGAAATCCAGGCCTACGATGAGCTGTTCTACCCGGGGTTATCCGCGGAATGGAACGGCAGCCGGGCCTTCACCGGTGCCATCACGCTGGGCCTGCAGACCGAAACCGACGCGGAGGTGACAACGTGGATCCAGGCCGGGACACCGCCGATCTACTTCGGCTTCGGCAGCATGCCGGTGCAATCGCCGGCCGACGCGGTCACCATGATCACCGAGGTGTGCGCCGAACTCGGTGAGCGCGCCCTGATCAGCTCCGGGGTCTGGGAACTCGACGCCATGCCGCACGCCGAGCACGTCAAACTCGTCGGTGCGGTGAACCATGCCGCGATCTTCCCGACCTGCCGTGCCGTGGTACACCACGGCGGGGCGGGTACGACGGCCGCGGGCGCGCGGGCCGGGGTGCCCACCGTGGTGCTGTGGGTCTCCGCCGACCAACCGGTCTGGGCGCGACAGGTCAAGAAACTCAAGATCGGCACATCGCAGCGGTTCACCCGGATCACCAAGAAATCGCTCACCGAGGCGCTGCGCACCGCTCTGGCCCCGGACGTGGTCGCGCGGGCCCGCGACTTCGGGCACCGGCTGGCCACCCCGGAGCAGAGCGTGGCCATGGCCGCCGACCTGATCGAGAAGAAGGCCGAGGCGGGCCAGCCGGCCACCCGGTAGCGCCTCAGCTCGACGGGCCCTCGACGATTCCCGTCAGGCCGTAATCGGCCAACACCTTGAGCACCACCTCGCGCAGCGTCTCCTTGGAGTTGTGCTTGCCCACCGTCCAGGAGCTCACCGACACGGCCACCCGGCCGCGCGCCCGGCAGCCACCGAGCACCAGCTGACCGCCAATCCGATTGAGCACCCGACTGGTGATCTGCGGCTCGGCACCGCGCATCATCACATAGTCGGCATCGGTCCCGTCGGGCCTGCCGAACGCCGGATCCAGCTCGCCCATGTTGGAGCATCCGATGGGACTGTTCACCGACAGCACCATCCCCTCCAGACGGCGCAGCACCACCCGCGGGGTCAGCGGCGTCAACGGCAGCGGCCCGGTCATCCGCACCGAGGTTTGCGCCGATTCCGACAGCGCGCGCTTCATATCCGCGCGCACGACGCTCAGATCGGTCAACACCTGCTCCGGGTCGGCCGTCATCGTCGCGGCCACCAAGGCGTTCGCCCGGGTGTCGCCCTCGGTGCGCTCGCTGACCGGCCAGGACAGATTCACCCGGCCGTCCGGGCCGACCCGCCCCAGAACCTGACCGAGCCGCGCGGCCATCCCGCAGAACAGCGAGTTGCTGGTGCCGCCGAGGCGCTGTGCACAGTCATCCCAGCGCGCGGCATCGACGAACACCACCACCGACGGGGCGACCATCGGCTCGTCGTCACCGGGGGGCACGTCGCCGGCGGCCTTGAACGACGTCGCCAGATCGCTGCGCTCGGCCCGGGCCACCCGCACCGAGGCCGCCACCGCCGCCGCCATCTCCGGGATCGCGGCCAGCGTCTGCCTCGCATCCTGGGCCAGCGCCACGCGACGGGTCCGGGATCGCGGCGGCGGATAGCCGAGTTTGCGGTCCACCCCGTTCACGGCGTCGGTGACCGCGATGACCAGGCCGTGACCGTCTGCGATCGAGTGCGAGACCACCAGACTGACCGCCGCCGCACCATCGGTCAGTGGCTGCACCGCCAGCCGCCAGCCGGGGCCGTGCTCCGGATCGATCGGGGCGCCGAGGCAGCTGTCGGCCCAATTCCACACGTCCCCGCGCGGACGCTCCTGCACCGAAAGGTCCAGCGACTGCGGGGCACAGTCGGCCACCCACCGGTGCCGGCCGAACGGCAGCACCGACCGTTCGATCCGGCGGCCGAACAGCCCGTTGGCGAGGTGGCGTCGGAACCGGCGCAGCCCGTCCATGTCGACACCGCGGTCATACACCCAGACGGCTTGCACGATGGGTCCGCGACCGAGTGCCCGCAGCCCCAGGAAAGACCCCTGGTCGATATAGGCGAGGGTGTTGTCCACGCTCACATCGTATGTGCGCTCGATACCGCTCCACCGTCGCGCATGTCAGGCGGTGGGCACCTGCTCGTCCAGTCGCGAGAACTCATGGTTTTTGTACTTCTCCACGCACGACTGGCGGCGGATCTTGCCGCTGGTGGTGATCGGGATGGCGCCGCGCGGCACCAACACCAGGTCGGCCGCGGCGATACCGTGCGTCTGCGAGACCGCGGAGGCGACATCCCGCTTGATCGTCAGGAGGTTCTCGACGACGGCCTCCTCGGTGTCACCGCGCTTCTTCACCTCGATGATCGCCACGAGCTGCTCGCTGCGCTCGCCGTCGACGGCGATCGCCGCGACCCGGCCACCGGTGATCTCCTGGATGGTCGCCTCGATATCGTCGGGATAGTGGTTGCTGCCGCGCACGATCAGCAGATCCTTGATCCGCCCGATGATGAACAGCTCGCCGTCGGAGAGGAAACCGAGATCACCGGTGCGTAGCCACGGACCCTCCGGCGTGCCCTCGGACGGATTCTCGATGCGCCCGCGGAAGGTGTGCTCGGTCTGCTCGTCCTTCTCCCAGTAGCCCAGGCAATTGTTCTCACCGTAGGACCAGATCTCCCCGATACCGCCGGCGGGCACCTCCAGGCGGGTCTCGGCGTCGACGATGCGCACCACCGGATCCTCCGGATGGCCGTAGCCGACCAGCTTGGTGCCGCTGCCGTCGGCGGTGCGCTCGGCCAGCCCGGCGGACAGCTTGTCCGGGTCAAAGGCCACCACGCTCGGCGGTCCGGGCACACCGGTGCCGACGAACAGCGTCGCCTCGGCCAGCCCGTAGGAGGGCCGGATGACCCCCTCATCGAAGTTGAATTTGGCGAACCGCTGGGAGAAGCGCTTCAGGGTGGCCTCGTGCACGCGCTCGGCCCCGCTGTAGACCGCGATGACATCGCCGAGGTCGATGCCCTCGAGGTCCTCGTCGGTGGTCCGTCCGGCCGCCAGTTCGAACGCGAAGTTCGGCCCACCGGTGACCACGCGCGGGAAGCTGCCCATCAATTGGATCCAGCGCGCGGGCCGAGCCAGGAAGGACAACGGGGTGGTGAACACCGTGCTCCAGCCGCCCAACACCGGGGCGACGATGCCGAGCAACAGGCCCATATCGTGGTAGAACGGCAGCCACGACACCACATGCGCACCCGAGGGCGGCACCTTGCCGAAGTGCGGGAAGAACGCGCACATCATCTGCTCGAAATTGCAGGTGAGGTTGCGGTTGGTGACCATCACCCCGGCCGGGGTGCGGGTGGAACCCGAGGTGTACTGCAGGTAAGCCGTCGCCGGCTTCTCCTCACGGCTGGACAGCGACTTGCGACGCGCGTCCAGGTCCAGGGTGTCCACCTCGATGACCGTGGCGGCCGCAGCCCCATCGTCGGTCTTGGCGTATTCGGCCACCGTCGCGGCCACCGCCGAGGTGGTCAGGATGAGCGACGGCGCGGAGTCCTTGATGACGGCCGACACCCGCTCGTCGTGCTGGCCGACCATCGGCACCGACAGCGGCACCGCGATGATGCCGGCCTCCAGCGAGGCCAGGAACCCGATCACGTATTCCAGTCCCTGTGGGGCCAGGATGACGGCGCGGTCACCGATCTGGCCGATCTGGCGCATCTCGAACGCGAGGCTGCGCACCCGTCGATACAGTTGCGCCCAGCTCAGGGTGGTGGAGACCCCGTCCCAGTCGTGGTCGTAATCCATGAAGGTGTACGCAATGTCCTCGGGTTGGAGGCTCGCGCGTTCGCGGAGCACGCCAATGAGGGAGGTATCGGACATCGGGTATGTGCCTTTCTCAGCCGTGCAGATCGAAATGCAGTATTAAACGAACACGCCGGTCAGGTCGAACTCGGCCAGGGTCTTCGCGGTCAGTTCGCGCAGCCGGGCCTTCGAGTTCTCGGCCCCGGCCTGATAGGCGACGATGCCGATGATGATCTTGCCACTGAGCCGGCCGGACACCACGACCAGCTGACCGTCACCGTGTTCCAGCTCACGGCGCGGGGTGGCCTGATCGACACCGTAGAACGCGGTGTACTCGGCTTCGGTGCCGTCCACGCTGGTCAGCAGCTGCGGCAGATCGCCCATGTTGGAGCACACCACCGGCATATCGTCGGAGGCGATCATCATGTCGGCGACCTTCTTGACCAGACGCTTGGGCACCAGGGGTGTCAGCGGCATCAGTTCCAGGATCTCGTCGGGCTGGTCCTTGGCGGCCTTCAGCGCGTTGCGCAGGATCCCCCGGGTGACGCTCAGATCCGAGGTCACATCGGTCGGGTCGACCTTCGCGTTCACCAGCGTCATCGCGTTGGCGCGGACATCGGTCTCCGACGTGCGGTCGCTGATCGCGACGAGCAGCGAGACGTTGCCGTCGGGATTGCGCCGGCCCATCCGTTCACCGAGCTTGGCGCTGATGGCGGCCAGCAGCGAATAGCCGTTGCCACCCAGCGATTCGGCCTTGGCATCCCACGCGGCGAGATCCACATAGGTGGTGATGGCCGGCACGATGACCAACTCGTCGGGGTCGGCCAGCGGCGGCCGGACCGGTTTCGGGGCCGCCGTGGCGTTGCCGCCGGCCTGCTGGCCGCCGGCCCGCAGCACCTTGACCGCCTTGCGGGCGGCACGGGCGATGGTGGGCAGCTCCCGCACCGTCTCGCGCAGATCCTCGACGATGGCGCGGCCGGTGCGCCGTGACAGCGGCGGCGGGTAGCCGATATCCACGTTGGCCCCGGCCACGGCGGTACCGACGGCGAGCAGCGCGGCCACCCCGTCGCCCAGGCAGTGCGAACCCACCACCGAGATGGCGGTGACCCCCTCGGTGAAGGACTGCACGGCCATCTGCCAGCCGGGCCCGTCCTCGGGGTCGACGGTGACCTGGGCCCACCGGTCGGCCCAGTCGCTGATCTGATCGCGCGGCAACGGATCGGTGTTGATGTGCAGCGGCGCGGCCGGGCCCAGTGCGGCCACCCAGCGGTAGCGGCCGAACGGCAGCGGCGAACGTTCGACGCGGCGGCCGGCCATCCCGTAGCCGAAGTTGCGGTGGAAGCGCCGCACCTCGTCCATGTTCACCGGATGCTCGTACACCCACACCACCTGGATCATCTGCACCCGCCCGGTGGCCCGATTGGCACGCACCAGTGCCTCGTCCCACAGTGTCAGCCGGTTGCCGACGGCATCGCCATTGGTGAACTCCAAGACAGTCCCCTCTTACTCGATCACGCCGGACAGCTCGAATGCGGCCAGCGTCTTCTCCAGTTCCGATCGCAGCCAGGCGGTGGTGTTCTCCGCACCGGGTGTGTAGGCGGCGAAGGTCAGCGTCTCGGTGCCGTTGATCCGCCCGGCCACCACGGTCAGCAATCCGCACCGCGCCTCCAGCGCATGCAAGGTGGCGACCCGGTCGATGCCGCGCAGGAAGACGAAGTCGGCCGGGGTGCCGTCGACGTTGGGCACGCCCTCGGGCACGTCACCCATGTTCGAACAGGACACCGGCAGTTCGGTGCTGAAACCGAACGCGACATCGGCCATCGTGCGGACCACCCGTTTGGGGATGAACGGGGTCAACGGCAGCAACCGCAGGTTCTCGTCGGGGACCTCCCGGGCCCGGCGCAGCCCCTCCTTCATCGCGGCGCGGGCCTCGGTCAGATCGGTGGTCACCTTCACCGGGTCGATGGCCAGATTCACCAGCACCACCGCGTTGGCCCGGGTGTCGCCATCGCCGGGACGCCGGTCGCCCTGCGGAATGTTGAGGGTCACCATGCCGTCCGGGCCCACCCGGCCGATGTTGTGTGCCAGTTTGGCGACGAATCCGGCGACCAGCGAGTGGCCGTTACCACCGAGTTCGGCGGCACGCCGATCCCAGTCGTCGAGCTTGACGCACACCGTGGCCGACGGCGTGAACACCTGATGGTCCGCACCGGTGATCGTCGGGCCGGCGGCACCGGAACCGGACAGTTCGGCGCGCCGGCGGAAAGCCTGTCGAGCGGCCTCGACCAGGGTGCGCACCACCTCGGGCAACCCGCGCACGGTATCGCGCAGGTCGGCCCGCAGCGCCTGCCCGCGGGTGCGCGCCGCGGGCGGCGGATACCCGAAATCGAGGGTGCCACCGTGCACGGCGTTGACCATCGCGGCCAGCGCGCCGCCGCCGTCGCTCACACAGTGTGAGATGACGATGCTGACGGCGGTCGACCCGTCGGTCATCGGCAGCACACCCATATGCCAGGCCGGCCCGTACTCCGGGTCCAGCGGCATCGTCGAACGCTCGTCGATCCAGCGCCCGAGTTCGGCGCGATCACGCGGTGCGTCGATATCGAGCGCGGACTGCGGGCCGAGCGCCGAGACCCAACGGTGCCTGCCGAACGGCAACGGCGACCGTTCGATCCGCCGGCCGAGCAGACCGTGACCGATGTGCGCGTGGAAACGCCGAACCCCGTCGAGGTCGACGGGCCGCTCGTAGATCCACACCACCTGCATCACGGCCTCTTGGCCGGTGGCGCGCAGCCCCAGGAACATCGCCTGATCGGTGAAATCGAGCCGATTGTCCGGTGCTGTCACGGCACGAGCCATCGCGGCGGTACCTCCGATACCAACAACGCCGATCAGGCCGTCTTGAGGTCCAGGTCGACGGTGTCCGCGGCGATGTCGGCCACCGCGACGCTGCGGCCCTCGACGACGCTCAGGTACACGGACTTCATCGCCTGCAGATAGCGCAGCACCGATTCGCGGGCGATCGGGTTGCTCGGGAAGGCGGCCGTCACCGTCGTCTCCTGCTCGACCCGGTTGACCCACATGCCGACCTGGTACGCCGACCGCGAATCGCTGTAGATGGTGCCGTTGAGGCGCTGCCACTCGGCGATCACGCCGGGCGACAACAGGCCCGCATCCAGGTAGGACAGCATCGGCACGCCGGCCTCGGGCGCCCGCAGTCCGTGCGAGGCCGCGCCCAGCTCCAGCACCCGCTCGACCGGCACATGAGCCAGGTCCAGCCCACCGTCGAAGGATTCCTGGGCCGCGCGGGCCGTGTGGCCGAACGACTCCGGGTCGACCGGCACGGTGATCGGAACCAGACCGGTGAACCATCCGGTCGTCATGAACTCCGCCGGGGTGCGCCGCGTCGTGGTCGGGGTGATGACGCGGTAGGTGTCGGTCCCGGTCAGCGCCGCGTTGGCGATGGCCCCGCAGGCGAACACGCCGCCGCTGAAGCGGGCGCCGGCCGCGATGCAGGCCTGCTCGAACTTGTCGCCCTGCTCCTTGTCCAGCAGCTGCACGGTGATCACGTCACCGGTGTAGGCCACCGACGGGTCACCGAGCGGCAGCGGGAAGGTGGGCAGCGTGCCACCGTTGTGCTGCAGGAACTCGATCCAGTCCCGCACTTCCGGCGATTCCGTGGTCAGCGTCGACACGTACTCGTGCTGTTCACGGCAGTAGGTGTCATAGCTGCCCGGCTCGGGCAGCTTCAACGGCGCCAACCCTTCGACCAGCGTGTTGTACATCATGTGGATCTCGACGAAGGCCAGGCCCATGAACATGGCGTCGGTGTGCACGTGGTCGACGCTGATGTAGATGGTGAAGTGATCCTCGCGCTGGATCATCCCGATGTGGAAGCAGTCCCAGACCCACGGGCTGGCGGTACCCAGCACGTGCTCGCGCCACTGCGCTGCGCTCATCTCGCCGTGCTCGACGGGGCTGAACTTGATGTCGCGCGGGTTGGTCAGCGTGTGCCGGACGATGCTGGCGGCCGAATCGTCCTCGCCGGGGACATACTCGAACCAGCTGTGGAAGGTGTCATGCCTGCGCAGGTAGGCGTTGATGACATGGGTCATCGCCCGGACATCGCAGCGGCCCGGGATGTCCCAGGCGGGGATGTTCAACCGGGCCATATCGGTACCGGAGGCCTCGTGCTTGCGATACGCGAGCAGGTGCTGAGCCTGCTGGTAGCTCACCGGGACGTCGCTGACCGGCGCATCCTTGACCTTGGCCAGCGTGGACCGGGTCGGATGCCAGGAAGTCACAGCACCGGGTTCGCCGACCCAGTCGTGGATCGGTTTCATCGCAACCACTATTCATCTCCTGCTTCGACGACGTCCGGGCGCGTATCACGCGACGCTGCGCGACCCGTGCTCATGACGGAACCGATACTTCGTCCGGTGCAAGCACATCGCACAGGCGATCGGCGAGGACCCTGATTGTGGAAATATCTGTCGATCCGATACGAATACCTGTCTCCGCTTCGATGCGGGTGCGTACCTCCAAGGTGCCGAGCGAATCGAGCCCGTACTCGGCGAGCGGACGGTCCGGATCGACCGACCGGCGCAGGATCATGCTGACCTGCTCAGCGATCATCCGGCGCATTCGGGCCGGCCACTCGTCCCGCGGCAGTTCGTGCAGCTCGGCGAGGAACGCGCTGCCGGTGTTGCGCTGTCCGGCGGACTGGAACGCCTCGGCGAACTTGCTCGACTGCGCGAAGGCAGCCAGCCAGGGTGTTCCGACCACCGGCGCGTAACCGCTGTAGGCCCGATCGTGCCGCAGGAGCGTCTCGAACGCAAAGGCACCCTCCTCCGGTGCGATCGCGGCGTCGCTGCTCTCCGCCAGCGCGGCACCCGCTCCGATCTCCGACCAGGGGCCCCACGCGATGGACGTGCTGGGCAGGCCCTGGCTGCGGCGCCAGTGCGTGAACGCATCCAGCCAGCTGTTGGCCGCGGCGTAGGCGCCCTGGCCCGGTGAGCCGACCAGCGCGGCCGCCGAGGAGAACACGCAGAACCAGTCCAGGGTCTGCTTGGCGGTCGCCTGATGCAGGTTCAGCGCGCCGTAGACCTTCGGCGCCCAATCCCGCTCGACGAGATCATCGGTGATGTTCGGGATCGCGGCGTCCTCGATCACGGCGGCACCGTGCAGCACACCGCGCAGCGGCAGGCCGGTCGCGCAGGCCGCCACCACCAGGCGCTCGGCGGTGTCGGGCTCGGCGATATCGCCGAGCTCGACCTCGACCTCGGTACCGGTGCGGCGGATCCGCTCGATGACCTCCTTGGCGGCGGCCGACGGGGCGGACCGTCCGTTGAGGATGATGCGGCCGGCCCCGGCGTCGGCCAGCTTCTCGGCCAGGAACAGGCCGAGACCGCCCAGACCACCGGTGACGACGTAGGCGGATTCCGACCACGCCACCCGCGCCTCGGCGGGCGGTACGACGGCGCTGATCTGGCCGCCGTGCGGGATGTCGAGGACCAGCTTGCCGGTGTGCTCGGCGGCACCCATCACGCGAATGGCGGTGGCGCCGTCCTCCAACGGGTAGTGCGTGGTCTCGGGCAGCGGCAGCACACCGTCGGCGATCTGCTGGTAGCAGACCTCCAGCAGTCGGCGCAGCGTGTCGGGGTCGGTGAGCGACAGCAGCGCCAGGTCCACCGCGTAGAAGGACAGGTTGCGCCGGAACGGGAACAGGCCCATCCGGGTGTCGCCGTAGATATCGCGCTTGCCGATCTCGACGAACCGCCCGCCGAAGGACAGCAGCTCCAGGCCGGCCTTCTGGGCCGCGCCGGTCAGCGAGTTCAACACGATGTCCACGCCGTACCCGTCGGTGTCGCGGCGGATATCGTCGGCGAAGGCGGTGCTGCGCGAATCGTAGACATGCTCGATCCCCATGCCCCGCAACAACTCTCGACGCGCCTCGCTGCCCGCGGTGGCGTAGATCTCGGCGCCCGCGGCGCGGGCGATGGCGATCGCCGCCTGCCCCACACCGCCGGTGGCGGAGTGGATGAGCACCTTGTCCCCGGCGCTGACGCGCGCCAGGTCGTGCAGGCTGTACCAGGCGGTCGCGTGGGCACTGGGCACGGCGGCGGCCCGGTTGGTGGGCAGCCCCGGCGGCAGCGTGACCGCCAGGTTGGCATCGCAGGTCACAAATGTCGCCCAGGCACCGTCGGCGGAGATTCCGCCGACCCGGTCGCCGACCTTGTGGCCGATGACACCGGGCCCGACCGCGGTGACCACACCGGCGAAGTCCGCGCCCAGCTTGGGCATCCGGCCCTCGAAGCTCGGGTACTGGCCGAAGGCCACCAGCACATCGGCGAAGTTCAGGTTGGACGCGGTGACCGAGACCTCGATCTGACCGGGGCCGGGGGCGATGCGCTCGAAGGCGGCCAGCTCCAGCGACTGGATGTCACCGGGCGTGCGGATCTGCAGGCGCATCCCCTCGCGGGCCGGGTTGACCACCGTGGTGCGACGTTCCTCCGGGCGCAGCGGCCCGGGCACCAGACGCGCCACGTACCACTTGGAGCCACGCCAGGCGGTCTCGTCCTCATCCGAACCGGACACCAGTTGGGCGGCGATCTGCGCGGCGTCGGTGTAATCGTCGACGTCGATCTGGGTCGCCTTCAACTGCGGGAACTCGGTGCCGATCACCCGCACCAGACCACGCAGGCCCGCCTCGTCGAGGTTGGCGGAATCGTCGGCCAGCACGGTCTGCGCATTGCGGGTCAGCACATGCAGCCGGGGCGCCTCGCCCGGGGTGTCCGGCAGCTCTCGCACGATCTTGACCAGGTGGCGCACGTTGTCGCCGCCACGGACACCGGACTGCTCATCGGTGACCCCATGCCGCGGCGGGGTGACCACCAGGACATCGCCGAACTGTTGAGCCGCCAGCTGCTCGCGCAGCCGGGCGGCATGCGCATCGTGATCGGAATGCTGCGGCCACACCATGGTGGTGACGTCGACGTCGTGGCTCTTGAGCGCATCGGCGAGCTTGGTGGCCAGCAGATCGGCCGCGTCCGAGGTGCTGATCAGCAGCCAGCGCCCGGCATCGTGGTAGTCCACCTCGGGCAGTTCCTGCGGTCGCCACTCGATGCTGAGCAGCCGGTCGCTGAACGTCCGGTCGCGCTGGCCGCTGTCGGACACCCCGGTGCCGACCCGCAGCCCGCCGACGGCCAGCAGCACGGTGCCGTTCTCGTCGAGCAGGTCCAGGTCCACCTCGACCGCGGCCGAGGTCACGCTGACGATGCGGGCATGGCAGTAGTGCGCGTTGCGGGTGGAACCGTAAGCGCGCAGCCGTCGCACCCCGAGCGGCAGCATCAGGGTGCCGGTGGTGTCGCTGCGCAGCACCGGGTGGGCGCCGACGGCCTGGAAGCAGGCGTCCAGCAGCGCCGGGTGCACGCCGTAGGCACCCTGCTGGGAGCGGATCGACCCGGGCAGCGCCACCTCGGCGAGCACCGAGTCCGACGGGCCCGCGGCGGGATCGCGGTCGGTGCCGTCGGCGACGTTGACGGCCACCAGGCCGGCGAACGCCGGGCCGTACTGCACGCCGCGCTGGTTGTACCAACCGCGCATCTCGGCACCGTCGACGCGCACCGGGTGCGCGGCGATGACGGCGTCGATGTCGACGGGGGCGGGTGCGCTCTCGTCGGCGCCGACCCGCAGCGTGGCCGAGGCCCGTTTGACCTGTTCGCCGTCCAGGTAGGTCTCCACGACGAAGGTCGAGCGGTCGGCGCCCGTGACCGTGGCGGCCGCGCAGACCTCGGTGCTGTCCTCCAGCAGCAGCAGTTGATCGAAGGTGATGTCGTGCACCTCGCCGGTGTCGCCGAGCACGGTACGCGCGGCGGCCAGCGCCATCTCGACGTAGGCGGCACCGGGCAGGGCCGCGACATTGTGCACCTGGTGATCGCCCAGCCAGGGCTGGGTGGCGGTGCCGACATCGGCCTGCCAGGCATGGCGTTCGGGCTCTTCGGGCAGCCGCACGTGCGCACCGAGCAGCGGGTGCACGGCGATGGTGGCGCCGCCGGGGGCGAGCTCGTGCGGGTCGCGCACCAGCAGCAACTCGCGGTGCGTCCAGGTCGGCAGCGGCGCATCGACCAGCTCGCCGGACGGGTAGAGCACCGAGAAGTCGATCTGGGCACCGGCGTTGTGCAGGTCGGCGAGCACCCCGAGCAGGCCGTAGGGCAGCTCCTGCTCGCGACGCACGCTGGCCAGCGCGGCGTGGGTGATGTCCAGGCTGCTGGCCGTCTGGTCGACGGCGTGGGTCAGCAGTGGGTGCGGGGACAGCTCGGTGAACACCCGGTAGCCGTCCTCGAGGGCGGCCTGCACGGCGGCCGCGAAACGCACCGCATGGCGCAGGTTGTCGACCCAGTAATCGGCATCCCAGTCGGCGATATCGCGCGGGTCGTACAGCGTGGCCGAGTAGTAGTCGACGTTGGGCTCGGCCGGATCGAGGTCCGCCAGGGCATCGGCCAGGTCGTCGAGGATCGGGTCCACCTGGGGTGAGTGCGAGGCCACGTCCACGGCCACCTCGCGGGCCATCACATCGCGGCTCTCCCAGTCGGCCACCAGCTCGCGGATCGACTCCTTGGCCCCGCCGACGACGGTCGAGCGGGGTGAGGCGACCACCGAGAGCACCACATCGTTGATGCCGCGGGCCGCGAGCTCGGAGAGCACCTGCTGGGCGGGCAGTTCGACGGAGGCCATGGCGCCGGAACCGGCGATGGTGGCCATCAGCTTGGAGCGTCGGCAGATGACCTTGACACCGTCTTCGAGGCTGAGCACGCCGGACACCACGGCCGCGGCCACCTCACCCATCGAGTGACCGATCACGGCGCCGGGCAGCACACCGTAGGACTTGAGCGTGGCGGCCAGCGCCACCTGCATGGTGAAGACCGTCGGCTGCACCTTGTCGATGCCGGTCACCGTGACCGACGCGCGCAGCTCTTCGGTCACCGAGAACCCCGACTCGGCCGCGATCAGCGGTTCGATCTCGGCGACGGCCGCGGCGAAAGCCGGTTCGCTCGCCAACAGGCCGGCACCCATGCCCGCCCACTGTGAGCCCTGGCCGGAGAACACCATCACCGGGCCTCGATCGTCCTTGGCCACCGCGCTCTGGTACGGGGTCTCGCCGTCGGCGACCTCGTGCAGGGCGGCGATCAGGGACGCGTGATCGTGGGCCAGCACGGTGGTGCGCACCGGGCGGTGCGCCCGGCGCCGGGCCAGGGTGTAGGCGAGGTCGTGCAGGTTCAGGGTGTCGGTGCGGGCGGCAACCCAGTCCGCGAGCCGACCCGCGGTACTGCGCAGCCCCTCGGCCGAGGTCGAGGACAGCGCGAAGATCTGCGGCCCGTCCGGGGCGGCGGAGCCGGTGGCCGCGGGCGCCGGGGCCTCTTCCAGCACCGCGTGCACGTTGGTGCCGGACAGCCCGTAGGCCGAGACGGCGGCGCGGCGGGGTTGTCCGTCGGCCGGCCACGGTGCGGGCGCGGTCGGCACATACAGGTCGGTCTTGATGCTCGCCAGTTCGTCGGGCAGCCGGTTGAAGTGGATGTTCGGCGGCACGGTGGCATGCTGCAGCGCCAGCACGCTCTTGATCAGGCCGATGGCGCCCGAGGCCGACTGGGAGTGGCCGAAGTTGGTCTTGCACGAGCCCAGCGCAACCGGGCCGTCGCCGCCGTAGACGGTGGCCAGGCTGGAGTATTCGATCGGGTCGCCCACCGGGGTGCCGGTACCGTGCGCCTCGATCAGTCCGACGGTTTTCGCGTCCACCCCGCCGACCGCCAGGGCCTCCTGGTAGACGGCCACCTGGGCGTCCCGGGACGGGGTGGCGATGTTGACGGTGTGGCCGTCCTGGTTGGCGGCGGTGCCGCGCACCACCGCGAGGATCCGGTCGCCGTCCCGCTCGGCGTCGGCGAGCCGTTTGAGCAGCACCACACCGACGGCCTCGCCGGGGACGAAGCCGTCTGCGGCCGCGTCGAACGCGTGGCAATGCCCGGTCGGCGAGAGCATGCCCTGCGCCGAACCCGAGGACAACTTGCGGGGCTCGAGCACGATGGTGACGCCACCGGCGAGCACCAGATCGCTCTCCCCCTCGTGCAGGCTCCTGGCACCCATGTGCAGGGCCAGCAGACCCGATGAGCAGGCCGAGTCCACCGAGGTGGCCGGACCGCGCAGACCCAGGTGATAGGAGATGCGCCCCGATGCCAGGCTGAAGTTGTTGCCGGTGAAGCCGTAGGGCCCCTCGATGGCGTGCGCGTCGGCGGCGACCAGTTGGTAGTCGCCGTGGGTGAGGCCCATGAACACCCCGGTGCGCGACCCGTCCAGCGATGCCGGGTCGACGCCGGCATGTTCGATGGCTTCCCAGGCGGTCTCCAGCAGCAGTCGGTGCTGCGGGTCGACCGCGGTGGCCTCGCGGTCGCTGATCCCGAAGAAGTCGGCGTCGAAGCCGGCTACGTCGTCGAGGAAGGCACCCCATTTGGACACCGAGCGGCCGGGGACGCCGGGCTCGGGGTCGTAGTATTCGTCGGCATCCCAGCGGCTCTGCGGGATCGTGGTGACAAGGTCCTGACCCTTGAGCAGCGCCTGCCACATCTGGTCAGGTGAGTCGATTCCGCCAGGCAATCGGCACGCCATCCCGATGACGGCGACCGCTGTGACAGGTGTATCAACCACGTAGTTCAAACCTCTTCCAGGCGGGGTACTGCTGGACCGAGCAAGCACGACTGCGGCGTGTGGAGCACCTAGGGCGCCTCTGCGCGCAGGCCCTGTTTCCCTTTCCGCACCGTGCCGAGACTCGTCCGTGAGTCGGTAGCGTAGTCGTCTCCGTTGACGATGGCGTTAAAAACTGAGCAAATCCACTGAGGACTCTACAGCTTCAAGTGCCGCGACGCGCAGGCTACACCAGCTACATACTCGACATCCAGCAACTTTCCGTTAGTGCCGCAACCTGCGGATCCATTGTCTTATTGACGTTTTAGTAAATGTGATACGGCTCACCTTGTCAAGTCCGGTATTAGCCACGGCACAAGTCAGCAAACAACTTCGGCAAACTTATCAATCGCTCCGCCCCGGGCGCGTCCGTCGGCCGGAGCGGGGTCACCGGCAGCGAATCGGCGGCCGCAGCGTCACTAGCACTGTAAACAGGAGTCACAACTACCCCATAGTAGGTTGCGTCCGTTCCCTGCGGGCCGTTTCGGGGGCGCGATCACCCGACCTCGAACACTCGTTGGCAACCCAAACACGTGTAACGGAAACCGCACGCCGCGGCGCGCCGGCCATTATTGGCCTGAGCGGCCAGAGTTCGCCTTCCAGGGCCTGTCCACAGCATTGCCACAGCCAACGATCCCGACCCCTAGCAATATGGTGCGACCGGCGGTACCACCTGCATATTTGCGGGGGCAAGCAAAACTTCGGGCTACCGAAATGTGTCTCCGAAACCGGCTCAGACGGCCGCGGCGGAGGCCGCGGCGAAGCCCGCTCCGAAACGCGGAACGGCCTGATATCCGCGGTCGCGCGCCCGCGCCGCACCACGGCGGATCAGCGCCGCCGTGGCCACAAAACCCGCCTGGTCGGCCACCACCATCGGGGTGAGCAGACGATTGTGCACATAGCCGAAGGCCAGGCCGGAGGCCGGATCGGCCCAGCCCAGCGACCCGCCGAGACCGACGTGCCCGAACCCCGGCAGCACGCCGGGAAAGGGCAGCGAGTGATAACCCAGGTGGAAGGCCATCGGCAGCACCAGCGAGCCATCCGGGTGCAGGCTGCGCGGCCCGCTCAGGCCCGCCACCAGATCACGGGACAGGAACCGAGCACCGTCGAGGTCGCCCCCGTTGGCGATCGCGCCGTACATCCGGGCCAGGGCACGCGCGGTGGCCACCCCGTTGGCCGAGGCCATCTCGCTGTCCAGCAGGGGGGTATCCCCCTGGACCATCGACTTCATCCCCGGGAAATACAGCGCACCGAGTCCACCGGACAACGGAAGCGCCGCCAGATGCGGGGCCACCGCATTGAACAGGGGGTTCTGCAGATGCCGCTGCGGTCCGATGATCTGCGCCGGCTGGGTAGGCGTGGCCGCCGGCGGACGACCCAGATGCACACCATCCACGTCGAGCGGCGCCGCCAACTCCCGGCGGAACAATTCGCGCATCCCGAGGCCGGTCACCGAGCGGGCCAGACCGGAGATCAGCCATCCGTAGGTCACGGCGTGGTAGGCCGGCCTGCCGCGCAGCAGTCCGGCCGGCGCCGCGGCCATGCGTTCCTCCATGGTGACGTGATCGAGCAGCTCCGCGCGGCTGACGCCGTTGAGCTGGGACAGTCCGGCCCGGTGGCGCAATACATCGCGAACCGTGATGTCGGCCTTGCCGTTGGCGCCGAACTCCGGCCAGTACTCGGCCACCGGAGCGTCGTAGTCGATGAGCCCGCGGTCGGCCAGGCGGTGGATGACGGTGGAGGCCATCCCCTTGGTCGCGGAGAACACCATCGCACCGGTATCGGCGTTCCAGCGCTGCCGGCCGGCCCGATCGGCCCACCCGGTCCACACGTCCACGACCGGCACACCGTCCAGGTAGACGGCCAGCGCGCCGCCGCCGAACCGACGGTGACCGAACAGCTTCGAAAAGGCCGAAACGGCGCACGCGAAACTCGGGTCCGCCGCGCCGTGGACGCCGCGGGGCAACGGAGCGCCAGCGGTGATATCCGCGCTATTGCCGATCACGGTGGGCGCCGCGCTGCGCTCACCATCTATTGCATAGGTCACAGTCAATCCAATTTACCTCGCGGTTTGGCTAACTAGCGAGGGGCGTTACCTATCCGTAAGACCGGGTTGTTCCCGAATCCGTAACCGGGTTCAGCTCACCGGTCCGCGGCATCGAGGATCCGCTGTGCCGCCAACGCCGGGGTCAGTTCCCCGTCGCGCACCTGGTGCTCCAGCTCGCCGCGGATCCGCTTGACCTCGGGGTTGCTGAGCACCCGGTCCAGCACCGCGTCGCGGACCATGGCCCACATCCAGTTCACCTGCTGGGTGCGCCGGCGCGCGTCGAACTCCCCCGCCTCGGTCAACACCAAGCGATGCTTCTCGACGGTCTCCCATAGTTGCGCGAGGCCGTCTCCGGTCAACGCGCTCATAGTGAGAACCGGTGGCCGCCAAAGTGTTGCGCGAGGATAGATGAGTCGTAGCGCACCGGTCAGTTCACGCGCGGCGGCCTTGGCCTCGACTGCGTGCTCACCGTCGGCCTTGTTGACCACCACCACGTCGGCGAGTTCGAGCACACCCTTCTTGATGCCCTGCAATTGATCGCCGGTGCGGGCCAGCGTCAGGAAGACGAAGGTGTCCACCATGTCGGCAACGGTCACCTCGGATTGGCCGACCCCCACCGTCTCGACGAGGATGACGTCGAAGCCGGCCGCCTCCAGCAGCACCATCGTCTCGCGTGTCGCGCGGGCCACCCCGCCGAGGGTGCCCGAGGTCGGGGACGGCCGGATGTAGGCGTCCGGGTGCACGGCAAGCCGGGACATCCGGGTCTTGTCACCGAGTATCGACCCGCCGGTGCGGGTCGAGGACGGGTCGACGGCCAAGACCGCGACGCGATGCCCGGCCTCGATCAGGTGCATGCCGAGCGCCTCGATCGTGGTCGACTTCCCGACGCCGGGCACCCCGGTGATGCCCACGTGCATTGCCGGCGGGCGGGCCGCGGCCGCCGACGCCTCGGCCGGTCCCGCCATGAGCTCCAGCAGCAGCTCCTGGGCCTGCTGCCGGTGATCGGGGCGGGACGACTCGACCAGGGTGATGGCACGCGCCAACCCGGAGCGGTCACCGGTGCGGACGGCCGTCGCCAGCTCGGCGACTGTGGGGCTCATCTAGCTCAGGGTGTATCCGAGTCGTTCGGCGAGCTTGTGCAGCAGGCCGATGGCGGCATCGGCGATCACCGTGCCCGGCGGGAAGATCGCCGTGGCACCGGCGGCGTAGAGCTCGTCGAAGTCACCCGGCGGGATCACCCCGCCGACCACGACCATGATGTCGGGCCGGCCCACCTCGGCCAGCGCATCGCGCAGCGCGGGCACCAGGGTCAGGTGACCGGCGGCCAGCGAGGACACCCCGACGACGTGCACGTCGTTGTCGGCCGCCTGTCGGGCCACCTCGTCGGGCGTGGAGAACAGCGAGCCCACGTCGACGTCGAAACCGATATCGGCGAATGCGGTGGCGATCACCTTCTGACCGCGGTCGTGGCCGTCCTGGCCCATCTTGGCGACCAGGATGCGTGGACGCCGGCCATCGGCCTCGGCGAACTTCTCGACGAGCTCGGTTGCGGTGGTCACGTTCCCTGCCTTCCCGACCTCGTCGCGGTACACCCCGGCGATGGTGCGGATCTCGGCCTGATGCCGGCCGTACACCTTCTCCAGCGCATCGGAGATCTCGCCGAGGGTGGCCTTCTCGCGGGCGGCGTTGATGGCCAGCGCCAACAGGTTGTTGCCCAGCCCGTCCTCACCGGCGGACTCGTGCACGCCTGCCGCACGGGTCAGCTCAGCGAGCGCGGCCTGGGTCGCGGACTCGTCACGCTCGGCACGCAGCTTCTCCAACTTGGCCAGCTGCTCGGCGCGCACCCGACTGTTCTCGACCTTGAGGACCTCGATCTCCTGGTCCTCGTCGACCTGGTACTTGTTGACACCGATCAGCGGCTGGGCACCGGAGTCGATCCGCGCCTGCGTGCGGGCGGCGGCCTCCTCGATGCGCAGCTTCGGGATGCCTTCGGCGATCGCCTGAGCCATGCCGCCGTGCTCGGCGACCTCGGCGATGTGCGCGCGGGCCTTCTCGGCGAGCTGATGGGTGAGCCACTCGACGTAGTAGGAGCCGCCCCACGGGTCGATCGGCCGGGTGGTGCCGGACTCCTGCTGCAGCAACAACTGGGTGTTGCGGGCGATGCGGGCCGAGAAGTCGGTCGGCAGCGCCAGCGCCTCGTCGAGTGCGTTGGTGTGCAGCGACTGGGTGTGGCCCTGCGTCGCGGCCATCGCCTCGATACAGGTGCGCGCCACGTTGTTGAACGGATCCTGGGCGGTCAGCGACCAGCCCGAGGTCTGCGAATGTGTGCGCAGCGACCGGGATTTGGAGCTCTTCGGATTGAACTGCGCCACCAGCTCACTCCACAGCAGCCGGCCGGCACGCAGCTTGGCGACCTCCATGAAGAAGTTCATCCCGATGCCCCAGAAGAAGGACAGCCGGGGCGCGAACTTGTCGATGTCCAGCCCGGCATCGAGGCCGGCCTTGATGTACTCCACACCGTCGGCCAGCGTGTAGGCCAGCTCCAGATCGGCCGTGGCACCGGCCTCCTGGATGTGGTAGCCCGAGATCGAGATGGAGTTGTACTTCGGCATCTTCGCGCTGGTGTAGCCGAAGATGTCGGAGATGATCCGCATCGAGGGCTTCGGCGGGTAGATGTAGGTGTTGCGGACCATGAACTCTTTGAGGATGTCGTTCTGGATGGTCCCGGCCAGCTTCTCCGGCGGCACCCCCTGTTCCTCGGCGGCGGCGACGTAGAGCGCCAGGATCGGCAGCACCGCGCCGTTCATCGTCATCGACACCGAGACGCTGCCCAGATCGATCCCGTCGAACAGCTGGCGCATGTCCAGGATCGAATCGATGGCCACCCCGGCCATCCCCACATCCCCGGCCACCCGCGGATGGTCGGAGTCGTAGCCGCGGTGGGTGGCCAGGTCGAAGGCCACCGAAAGGCCCTTCTGCCCGGCGGCCAGGTTGCGCCGGTAGAACGCATTCGACTCGGCGGCGGTGGAGAACCCGGCGTACTGCCGGATGGTCCAAGGCTGGTTGACATACATCGTCGGGTACGGGCCGCGGATGAACGGCGGCTCGCCCGGGAAGCTGTCGAGTGGGTAGCCCGCCGCCACCGCGTCGTCGCGATCGGCGCCGATGAACACCGGCTTGACGTCGATGCCCTCCGGGGTGGACCACACCAGCTGTTCGGAGGTGTAACCGTGCGCGGTGGCGGCGGCGTCGACCTGCCCGGTCACGTCCTGCGGTGTGGGTGCCGGCAGGGCTCCCGGTCCGTGCAGCGGAACCTCGGCGAAACTGCCGATCGCGGCGGATGTCTCGGTGATCTCGGATGCGGTCATGATCAGGCCCCCAAACGGGTCAGCAGGGTCGCCAGCGCCTCGACGGCGTTGATCTTCGCGGTCAGGTATTCGTCGGGTCGCGCCACCGCGTCACCGACGGCCTTCTCCGGGCCGGCGAGATAGATGTGGGTGACGCCGGCATCGCGGGCGGCGGTGACGACGGCTTCGGCCTCCGTGCCGTATCGGGTATCGGTACCGCAGATCACGACCGCGCGGTGCCCGTCCACGGCCGCCGCGACCGTCGACGGGTCGACCGGTCCGGGATTGAGCGCCTCGATACCGCCGGAGGCCAGCAGGTTCGACGCGAAGGTGGTCCGGATGTTGTGCTCGGCCAGCGGGCCCAGCGGCAGCAGCACTGCCGCGGGCCGTTTGCCGTGCTCGGCCAGGTAGGCATCGGAGCGGTCGCGCAGCGCCTCGAAGCCCGCCCCGTAGCGGTACACACCCGGCGTCTCCTCGGCCCGGACCAGCGGTGCCTCCGCCAGGTTCGGGAACTCGTTGACCCCGGTGAGCGATGTCCGGCGGTGCGCGATGTCCTCGGTGCGCGCCTCGCGGACCGCCGCGATCTGCTCGCCGAGGTGGTCACGGGCCGCGACGAATCCGCCGCGGGACTCCAGGTCCTGGAACTGCGCCCACGCCTGCTCGGCCAGCTGCGCGGTCAGGTCCTCGACGAACCATGAGCCCGCCGACGGGTCCAGCACCCGGCCCAGATGGGACTCCTCGAGCAGCAACAGCTGCGTGTTGCGCGCCATGCGACGCGTGAAAGTGGTTGCGGTGCCGGGTAATCCGCCGGGAATAGCGGCGTCGAACGGTGCAACCAGGACGGTGTCGGCACCGCCGACACCGGCGGCGAAGGCGGCCACCGTGGTGCGCAGCATGTTCACCCACGGGTCGCGCTGGCTCATCATCGGCGCCGACGAGACCGCGTGCACGACGGCGGCACCGGCGCCGCGGTCGCCGGCGACCTCGGCCACCCGGGCCCACAGTCGGCGCGCGGCCCGCAGCTTGGCGATCGTCATGAACTGGTCGTCGTCGGCGGCGAAGCGCAAGCTGATGTGGCGCAGCGCATCGGAGACCGACACACCGGCCTCGGTCAGCAGCCGCAGGTAGCTCACCCCGGCCGCAACGGCACCGGCCAGCTCCCACGAGGCGCTGGCACCCAGGTTGTGCAGCGCCGCCCCGTCCACGGTGATCGCCCGTACCCCGGACATGCCGGCGGTGCGTTGCGCGACGGCGACGACATCGTCGGTGTCCACGGTCGGGTGCCCGCTCAGCGGTGCGGTCAGTGGATCGGCGCCCAGGTCCAGCGAGAGCCGGCCACGCTGCTCGTCGTCGAGACCGTCGACCAACGCCAGCATCGCGTCAGCGGCGGCGACATACGCCGCGCCGGCGTCCAGTTGCACCGGCACGAGATCGAGGTACACGCCGTCGAGCAGCCGGTCGAGTTCGGCGGCGGCCGATCCGACCTGCAGCACCAGCGCGCTGGTGCCCTCGGTGAGCGCCAGCAGCAGTGCCCCGTTGGTCTCCGAGGTCCCGGCCGACGGCGCGAGCGGGAACTGCTCGGCGACCTTCCATCCGCTCAGCACATCGCGGCGGGCATCGGCGCCGCGGGTGAACGGCCACTGCCCGGGCAACGGGGACTCGGGCAGCGCGTCGAGAGCGGTGTAGAGCGGCCGTACCGGGAAACCCTCGTAGGTCGGCGAGTCGAGCAGCCGTTCGGGCTCGGCGGGTAGCTCCGCGGGCTCGCGCCGCAGACTCTTCGCCAGCACGCCGGCCACGCCGGAGCGCCAGCGCTCGCGATCCGATTCAATGACGCTCGAGGACACTCGCGGCTCCTGGGTTATAACGCGTTGTCTGACCTAGTTAGATTAGCCAGCGGTGACTGACCTCTTGCACCTGAGGCTAAATGATCGGTATCACGGCAGCGTACGGCGGGCAAAGGCTACTGAGCAGTAGCGTTGTCGGCGTCACCCACCCGCGCCCCGTAGGGTGGACAGACGTGAAACCCGTCGTCGCCACGTTGCGTACGGTCTGGACCGCGGTGACGTCGACGGCCACCCAGTTGCCGCGCACCCGCGCAGTGGGTATCGCGGCGACAATTGTGATCCTCGTCGCAGTGGCGATTCTGGTGCCATTGCCCAGCGCCATCCAGCTCCGCGACTGGGCCACGGCGGCCGGCGCATGGTTCCCGCTGGCCTTCTTCGCCGCCCACGTCGTGATGACGGTGTTCCCGTTTCCCCGGACCGCGTTCACCCTCGCGGCCGGCCTGCTGTTCGGACCGTTACTCGGGGTGGGTATCGCGGTGACCGCCAGCACGCTGAGCGCCGTGCTGGCCGTGCTGGCGGTGCGGGCGGCCGGCTGGCAGCTCAGCCGGCTGACCCTGCACCCCAGGGTCGGGTCGCTGGACGCCCGGCTGCGCGAACGGGGATGGGTGACCGTGTTGTCGATGCGGATGATCCCGGCCGTACCGTTCGCGGTGCTCAACTATGCGGCGGGGGCGTCCGCGGTGCGGTTGCTGCCCTACACGGTGGCCACCCTGGTGGGCGTGTTCCCCGGCACCGCCGCGGTGGTGATCCTGGGCGACGCCCTCACCGGCAATATCAGCCCGCTGCTGTTCCTGGTGTCGGCGTGCACCGCGGCGGTCGGGCTCGCCGGGCTGGTGTACGAGATCCGCGCGCACCGCCGCGCCCACGGGCGACCGGCGGGCGACGCGCCTACCGGCACCAGGTAGCCGTCAGGCGGCCCGTTCGAGGGATCGGTCGGCCAGGTGCAACCGAGGAGCGGGCGTACGGGACGCCGCGGGACGCCGGTTGTGCAACGCGATCATCGAACCCGAGCGCACCACACCCATCGGACCGGAGCCGGCGAACCGGGCGATGCCCGCGACCCGGATGGCCCAGCCTGCCTTCGCCTGGCGGTAGCCGATCCTGATACCCAGCGCGCAGATGACCAGCAGCCCACCCACTCCGGGCAGCGCCACCGCCGCCAGCGTCGCGATCGACAGCGGCACC
Source organism: Mycobacterium sp. MBM (assembly GCA_021648845.1). Lineage (GTDB taxonomy): Bacteria > Actinomycetota > Actinomycetes > Mycobacteriales > Mycobacteriaceae > Mycobacterium. The sequence goes on from JAKJHY010000002.1 coordinate 89,401, forward strand.
AGCAGGGTGCTGACCGCACGGTCGAGGAACGATTCGGGTGCGCCGGAGGCGGTCAAACCACTGACACCGAGCGGCGCGGTGGATACCGGAGCCGTCCATTGCACACTGACCGGAGTGGCCGGCGCCGGGGCCGGGGCGGCCGGTGCCGGGGCCGGGGCGGCCAGCGGGATGGCGGCCGCCGACGGGAGCAGCAGTGCAGGCAGGTCGACCGGCGCGGACAGCGTGGTGCTCGGCCGGGCCTGCGCGGCGACGCCGGGCACCGCCGCGGGGGCGGTGGTGACGTCCATCAGGGCGCCCAGCTCGCCGGGCAGGGCGGCGATGGTTCCCACCGAGGTGGTCACCGTGGTGAGCATGTACTCGAGGGTGCCGATGACGTCGGTGACCGGGGTGCTCGAGCCGGGCAGCGCCCCCAGCAGGGCGGGCACCGCGGCCACGGTGTGATGCGTGGAGTCGAGCACCGAGGCGACGGTGTCGCCCACCGTGTGTACGACGTCCGGCAGCTTGTCGTAGGTCAACGGTGCCTGCACCGACACCGGCCGGACCGCCGGGGGTGCGGCGCGTTGCTCGGTGACCGGGGTGCTGAGTTCGGGCGCCGGGCCGGTGCCGGACGAGGAGTTCGCACCGGTGTCGCGCGCCACGATGCCGACGCTCGAGTCGGGGCGTTGCGCCGTCCACGGGCGGGTCACGGTGCGGACCCCGGTGAGCGACTGCCGCAGCGACGGACGCTGACCGATACCGAGCGTGCTGTCGGGTTTCGCGCTGTCGGTTTTCGTGCTGTCGGACTTCGTGCTGTCGGACTTCGTGCTGTCGGTTTTCGTGCTGTCGGAACCGGAGCTTGAGCCCTGCGAGCTACCCGATGGGCTGCCGCCGCTGTCGGGGTCGGCCACCGCCACGGCCATCGGTGCGCCGATCAACAGGACTGTCGACAACACGCCCGCGCCCAGCGCGCCGCGCACGCCCACCGTGCTCATCGCGTCCCCGTCATAACGTCGCCATTTCGTCCTCGGTACCGGCAAAAGCCCTGTGCGCGGTCAGCAAATCACCAATATGCCATTAGACCATGGGACCAAGTCCTTCCCACAGGAAAAATGTTCGACCGCGTCAATCATTCAGGAAACTCTCAGCCGATGACTGCGCAATCGTGTTGTCTATCGCGCGCCGCGGTGGTGGCGTTACGGGGCGCGGTGGCCGCCCCCGGGTGCGCCCGGCGGGACGGGTGAGCCGCCGAGGGCCTGCGACTGGGTGGGTGCGGTCAGCGGCGCCGCGGACTCCGATCCCAGCGGCGGGACCGACTTGCGGGCCTCGGCCTCGGCACGTGCCACCGCGCGCGCGATCTCCGGGTCGGTCTCGGTGTTGAACCAGTCGGCGACCTCGTCGGAATCGTCCTCCGGTTTGGGCAGGTCCTCTTCCACCGGCGACGGGGTGTAGCGGAAGACGCCGTCGGAGCCCGGGGCCCCCAGCATCTTGGTGAAACCCTCCAGTGCGGAGCCGAAATCGCTGGGCACCAACCACACCTTGTTGGCCTCCCCCTTGGCCATTTCCGGCAGGGTCTGCAGGTACTGGTAGGCCAGCATCTCCGGGGTCGGGCGGCCCGCCTTGATCGCGGCGAAGGTCTTCTCGATGGCCTTGGCCTCGCCCTGCGCCTTGAGATATTGGGCGGCGCGCTCACCTTGGGCGCGCAGCATCCTGGACTGACGATCGGCCTCGGCCGCCAGGATCGCGGCCTGCTTGGCGCCCTCGGCGGCAAGGATCTGGGACTGTTTCTGGCCCTCGGCCTGTTTGATCGACGACTCCCGGACGCCCTCGGCGGTGAGGATCATCGCGCGCTTGTCACGGTCGGCCTTCATCTGTTTTTCCATCGACTCCTGGATCGACGGCGGCGGGTCGATGCTGCGCAGCTCGACCCGGGCGACGCGCAGCCCCCAGCGGCCGGTCGCCTCGTCGAGCACGCCGCGCAGCTGCGCGTTGATCGAGTCGCGCGATGTCAGCGTCTGTTCCAGGGTCATGCCGCCGACCACATTGCGCAGCGTGGTGGTGGTCAACTGCTCGACGCCGACGATGTAGTTGCTGATCTGGTAGACCGCCGCCTGCGGGTTGGTCACCTGGAAATACACCACGGTGTCGATGTTCAGCGTCAAGTTGTCCTCGGTGATCACCGGCTGCGGCGGGAAGGACACCACCCGCTCGCGTAGATCGACCCGCGCCCTGATCCGGTCGATGAACGGCACCAACAGCGTCAGTTGGCCGCTCACCGTGCGGCTGTAGCGGCCCAGCCGTTCGATCACCGCGGCCTCGGCCTGCGGGATGAGGGCCACCGATTTGGCCACCACCACGACGGCGAAGATCACCAGGAACACGAACAGCACAAGGCCTACGACGGCACCATCCATGACGATTCCTCCCACATCCTGTTCGGTTGTCTGCTGCTCAGAGCGCTCGGTAGACGACTGCGGTGGCGCCGTCGATATGCATGACGGTGACCTGGTCACCGGGTTCGAATACATCGTGGTCGTTCAGGGGGCGCGCCGTCCACACTTCGCCGTCGAGTTTGACCTGGCCTTCGTGCTGGGCCACCCGGGCCAGCACCAGCGCCGGTTTGCCTTCCAACGCCTTCGCCGGCTCCGGCAGGCCTTGGCCCGAGGCCATCCGGCGGCGTAGCGCGGGCCGCACCAGCACCAGCAACAGCACCGACACCACGAGGAATACCGCGCCGTCGGCCCAGATCGGCCAGTCGAACACGAAACCCGCACCGGCGGCCGCCAGTGCGCCACCGCTGAGCATCAGCAGGAAGAGGTCACCGGTAAGCGCCTCGGCTCCTGCCAGTCCCAGCGCTGCGACCAGCCAAATCCATGCGGGCATGGTGTCAGCGTAGCGAATCGGGCCGCATGTGCGACCGACAACTACACTGCCTGAACTATGTGGTGTCCGAGTGCTTCGCTGACGATCTGGGTCAACGCCTGGCTTGCGGGCGCCGCCGCGCCCGATGATGTGCTCGACGCGCTATCACAGTGGGCACCAACGCATTCCGTGACCGCCTACGATTCGGTCGCGGCCGGCTCCACCGGCCTGCCGTGGCCGGACCTGTTCCACTCCGGAACCATGTCGTTGTTGCAGACGATGCGGACCGCGGCCGGCCCGCCCCAGGGTGGTCCGCCGCTGACGCTGGTGCTGCCGGTCCCCGGCGATGTGCGCGGCCTGCCTCCGGACACTCAATTCCAGCGCGACGCCATCACGATGGGCGAGGCGATCATCGTCGGCCAGGATCCGCAGCGATCGGTCGGCATGGTGCCCGAATACCACTACGAGGACGTCGACGATCCGGATTTCGAGCCGGATCCAGTGGCACTGGCGTGGACGGTGTATTCGGCCGGGACGGCCGCGGTGGTCGAGCACAGCGATCTCGGCGACGCCGAGTACACCCTGCGTGCGGCGGTCCGCTCGGCCGCCGACGCCCTCGGTGCGTTGAGCGCCGGTATCGGGGTCGCCGATATCGACGACCCGCGCGGCATGGTCGAGCAGCTGCTGGAGGCGACCCGGCTGCACCGGCTGCCCGATCATGCCCCCGAACGGGCGCTGCGGGTGTTGGAGAATGCCGCGCATGTGGACGCGATCATCACGGCCAGTTCGGGGCTGATGCCGATCGGGCTTCAGACGAGCTCGGAGATCCGGATCGCCTCGGACACGTTGCGGCCGCTGGCCTCGGTGGTGCGGACCGCCCGGCTCGCCGCCGTCAGCGCGATCATGTACTCGGCCTGGCGGCGCTGACCGGTTCGCACGCGGGGGTGCAGTAGGCCCCGTTGACACTGCAACCCTGATTCGGAACTGGTTGCGCGCCGGGAACTCTGGCCGGTTCGTCGCCTACGCGCAGTTCGTCGACCAGTCCCACGACCAACTCGGCGAACCGGCGCTGGGCGTTGGGCGTGCTGGCCCGCGCGAGTGCGATCCCGGCCGCACGGGCCTGGTCGGCGAGTTCGTTGTCCAGATCCCACACCACCTCGATGTGGTCGGCGACGAAACCGATCGGGCAGGCGATGACCGCCCGGACGCCCTGGCCGACGAGGCTGTCGAGGTGGTCCCCGACGTCTGGTTCCAGCCAGGGCACCTGGGGCGGGCCGGACCGGGACTGCCACACCACGTCGAAGTCGTGGTACCCGGCCGCCGCAGCCACCAGCCGTGCCGCGTGGTTCACCTGGCGTTGGTAGAGGTCGGTACCGCACCGCGACGCGGCGCGCAGCGGTATCGAGTGCGCGGTGAACACCAGTCGCGCCTCGGCGCGCAGGTCCTGCGGAAGCGTCGCGGCGGCATCGGTGATCGCGTCGGCGAACATCGCCACGAACAACGGATGATCGAAATACTGGCGCAGTTTCACCAGCTCGGGCGCGGACTCCCCGACCGCCTGACGCGCCCGGGCGATGTCCTCCTGATACTGCGCGCATCCGGAGTAGCCGCCCCACGCGGAGGTGGCGAACACCGCGGCACGGCGAACGCCGTTGTCGCGCATGACTGCAACGGTGTCCTCGACATAGGGCTCCCAATTGCGGTTGCCGAAGTACACCGGCAGATCCCGGCCCGCGTCGGCCAGGACGGCCTCGATCTGCTCGATCAGGGCACGGTTGATCCCGTTGATGGGAGAGACTCCACCGAAGTGGTGATAGTGCTCGGCCACGGCCTCGAGGCGCTCGGGTGGGATACCCCGCCCCCGGGTCACGTTCTCAAGGAACGGCATCACCTGTTCGGGGCCTTCCGGGCCGCCGAAGGACAGCACCAACAGCGCGTCAAAGTGCATGCGATGACACGTCTTCCTACAGCAGCTGGGTGCTGGCGCCGCCGTCTGCGTAGATGATGGTGCCGGTGGTCGCGGGCAGCCAATCCGAGAGCAGCGCGCAGACGGTCTTCGCCACCGGGGTCGGGTCCTTCATGTTCCAGCCCACGGGTGCGCGCTGGTCCCAGCCCTCTTCGAGCAGGCGCATCTGGTCACCGGCCTCGGCGCCGAGCGCACCGCCGACGATGGCGCTCATCGCGAGCGTGCGGATCGGTCCTGCGGCAACGAGATTGGAGCGGACACCGAACGGGCCCGCCTCCCGGGCCACGAACCGGTTGACCGACTCCAGGGCGCTCTTGGCCACCGTCATCCAGTTGTAGGCGGGCATCGCGCGGGTGGGGTCGAAGTCCATGCCGACGATGCTGCCGCCACTGTTCAGCACCGGCAGGGTGGCCTTGGCCAGGGAGGCATAGGAGTAGGCCGAGATGTGGATCCCCTTGGCGACATCCTCGTAGGGCGCGTCGAAGAACGGGTTCACCCCCATCCCGCTCTGCGGCATGAACCCGATGGAGTGCACCACACCGTCGAGCTTGTTGCCCTCGCCGATCACCTCGGTGATGCGACCGGCCAGCGAGTCCAGGTGCTCGGGGTTCTGTACGTCGAGTTCCAGCAACGGCGCCGGGTTGGGCAGCCGGTCGGCGATGCGCTGGATGAGCTTGAGCCGGTCGAAACCGGTCAGCACCAGTTCCGCGCCGGCCTCCTGGGCCTGCTTGGCGATGTGGAATGCGATCGAGCTGTCGGTGATGATCCCGGTGACCAGGATCCGTTTGCCGTCGAGTAGCCCTGCCATGTCTGAATCCTTGTCCTTGGTCCGTGGTGTGAATGTCGGTGCGGGTGCTAGTGGCCCATGCCCATGCCGCCGTCGACGGGGATGACCGCGCCGGCGATGTAGCCGGCATCCTCGGAGGCCAGGAAGCTGACCGCGCCGGCCACCTCCTCGGCGGTGCCGACCCGCTTGGCCGGGATGAACTCCAGCGCACCCTCCTGGATGCGCTCGTCGAGGGCGCGGGTCATCTCGGTGTCGATGTATCCGGGCGCCACCACGTTGGCGGTGACCCCGGCTTTGGACAGCTCACGGGAGATGGAGCGTGCCATGCCGATCAGGCCGGCCTTGGCCGCGGCGTAGTTGGCCTGGTTGCCGATACCCCACATGCCCGACACCGAGCCGATGAAGATGATCCGGCCGAAGCGCTTGCGCTGCATGCTGCGGCAGGCGCGCTGGGCCACCCGGAACGCACCGGTGAGGTTGGCGTTGATGACCTCTTCGAAACGTTCCTCGGTCATCCGCATCAGGAACGCGTCCTTGGAGATGCCGGCGTTGGACACCAGCACCTCGACCGGGCCCTGGTGTTCCTCGACCTCTTTGAACGCCCGGTCGACGGCCTCGTTGTCGGTCACATCACACACCACGCCGAACAGTCCTTCGGGCGCACCGGATCCGCGGTGGGTCACCGCGACCTTGTGGCCGTCGGCGGCCAGACGCTGCGCGATGGCCAGGCCGATGCCCCGGTTTCCACCGGTGACGAGCACCGAACGGGACACGAAGGGCGGACGTCGCACCGGTGCTGCGGCGGCGGTGTCCGTGGCGGCAGTATCACTCATGACCGCCAACTTATCGTCTGACCGGCGCGGTCCCGAAATCGCATCGCCGCGATGTCCGCGCGAGTTCACGGCAGGTGGACGGTACCGACCGCGCCGTTTGCGGTCAGCCGGGCCACATCACGTCCGGGTGGCGCGCCGAACATGCGGCGGTACTCCCGGCTGAACTGGGTGGGGCTGTCGTACCCGACGAGGTGGCCGACGCCGGCGATGTCACCGGCCTCGGCGACCAGCAGCGCACGGGCCTCCTGCAGCCGGATGCGTTTCTGGAACTGCAGCGGGCTCAACTCGGTGATGCTGCGGAAGTGCCGGTGATACGCCGAGGTGCTCATCCCGGCCATGGCCGCCAGGTCACCGATGCGCAGCGGCTCGGCGTAGTTCTCCCTGATCCACCTTATGGTCCGATTGATATGCGTGACACCGCTTCCCGCCGAACCGATTTGGGCGACCAGTTCGCCGTGCGGACCGCGCAGCAGCCGCCACAGGATCTCTTGTTCGATCAAGGGCGCCAACACCGCGGCGTCGGCGGTGCTGTCCAGCAGCCGCACCATCCGCAGTAGGGCGTCGAGCAGGTCCGGGTCGGCCGGGCCGGTCGCCATCGCGGTCCGCGCTCCGCCGCGATGCGGCACCGGCCCACCGCGCAACAGCAGGTCCGCGATCGCCGGTGGGCGCAACACCAATCCCGCAGCCAGCGCAGGGGACCGGGTGTCGCAGTCGATGAAGTGCCCGCTGACCGGCAGCTGGGCCGTGACCACCAACACCTCCCCCGCCCGGTATTCGAACAACCGGTCGCCCAGCAGCAGGCGTTTGCCGCCCTGTGCCATCACGACCAGCAGCGGGTCGGTCAGCGAGTATTCCGGCGACGTGTCCGCGACGCTGGCGACCAGCAGTCCGTCGATGGCCGTCGTCATCTCCGGCCGGGCATGCGCCGCGATGCGGGCGGCGAGCTCGGCCAGCGGGGTCAGTGACATGTAACGATAATCCCAATATCGGCATTATCAGGCAAGAGATCAGGCGGATCGATCTACCGGTCGGGCCGCGCATCGAGTTGCCTGAAGGGGTCAGTCACACCGCCATGAAGGAGCACCACCATGACCCTCGACAGCTATCTCACACTTGGCCGGTCCGGCTTGCGAGTGAGCCCATTCTCACTGGGCGCCATGACTTTCGGTGAGGACGCCGGCGGCGCCGGCTCAAGCGTCGCCGAATCCGAAGCCATCCTGGACGCCTACCTCGACCGCGGTGGGAATTTCGTCGACACCGCCAACTTCTACACCAACGGGCACTCCGAAACGATCCTCGGGGACTACTTTCATACCCGGCCACAGTGGCGTGATCGTGTCGTCCTGGCCACCAAGTTCTTCACCAATATGGTGCCCGGCGATCCCAACGGCGGCGGCGCCGGTCGACGATCGATCCTCACCCAGCTGGAGCACAGTCTGCGCCGGCTGCGCACCGACCACGTCGACCTGTACTGGCTGCACAACTGGGATCGGCACACCCCGATCGAGGAGACCATGCGCACCCTCGACGACCTGGTCCGGGCCGGCAAGATCCGCTATATCGGCTTCTCCAACATCCCGGCCTGGGTCACCGCGCAGGCCCAGACCATGGCGATGCTGCGCTCCTGGACGCCGCTGATCGCCCTGCAACTCGAATACTCGCTGCTGGCCCGCGACGTCGAGGGTGAGCAGGTGCCGCTGGCCATCGACCAGGACCTCGCCCTGGTGACCTGGAGTCCCCTGTGCAACGGCTTCCTGTCCGGCAAGTACCGGCGTGGCGAGGCCGTCGGCGACTCCGCGCGGGCCGCCTACGTCGGGGCTCCGAGCGAGGCCGAATACGACGTCATCGATGCCGTCACCGCGGTCGCCGAGGAACTCGGCAGCACGCCCGCGGCGGTCTCGCTGGCCTGGCTGCGTTCGCGGCCGGGCACGGTGGTTCCGATCGTGGGCGCTCGGCGGCGGGCCCACCTGGAGAGCAACCTGGCCGGCCTGGACGTCCGGCTGAGCGCCGACCAGCTGCGCCGGCTCGACGAGGTGTCTCGCTTCGCGATGACCCACCACCCGGCGATCGAGGACACGCTGCGGATGTCGCTGCAATTCGCCGGCACCACGATCGACGGGACGGGCACCGGCGAGTACCCACCGTTGCGGGCCGGCACGGCGCGGTATTGACCTCCCGCCCGCCGAACTACCCGGGCAGCCGGCGGTTGATCAGCAGGGCCGCAAGCGCAGCCAGCGCGAGCACCAGCGCGCCGAGCCGTAGCCAGCCCACACTGGCGTCACCCTTGATGGTCTCGTAGCCGATCTGCTGCTGCAGCGAGCTGAAGACCTCCTTGAGCTGCTCCAGGCTCGAGGCGGTGAACGCCTCACCGCCGGACAGATCGGCGATCTTCTTGAGCATCTCGTCGTCGACGGGCACCGGCTGGCGTTGATCGTTGATCTCCACGTAGCCGTACGGGGTGCCGAAGGACACCGTCGAGATCGGCACGCCCTGATCCTTCGCGGTGCGCGCGGCGGTGTAGGCGCCCTTCGGGTTGTCCGGGTTCGACGGCACGGTTTCCTTACCGTCGGACATCAGCACGATCCGTGCCGGTGGCGGTTCGTCACCGCCGCCGATCACCGCGCCGACGGTGGCGATCGCCTGCAGCGCGGTGAAGATGCCCTCACCGGTGGCGGTGCGATCGGCCAACTGCAGTTTGTCGATGCCGTTCTTGGTGGCCTCACGGTTGGTGGTCGGTGACACCAGGACGGTGGCGGTACCGGCGTAAGCGATCAGCCCCAGGTTGATGCCCGGGGTGAGCTGGTCGGCGAACTGCTTGGCGGCCTCCTGGGCGGCGACCAGCCGGCTCGGGGCGACATCGGTGGCCCGCATGGACTGGGAAACGTCGATGACGAGCATGACCACCGCGCGGTTACGCGGGATGCGCACGTCATTGGTGGGCCCGGCCATCGCCACCGTCAGCAACACCAGCGCCGCGACCAACAGGATCGCCGGCAGGTGGCGCCACCGGGTGGGCTGCTTGGGGGCGACGCTCTCCAGCAGTTCCATGTTCGCAAAGCGCAGGATTCGCTTGTGGCGCGCCCGCTGGACCACGACGTAGAGGGCGATCAGCCCGAGCACCACCAGCAGGAACAGGAAGAACCACTTGTGTTCGAAGCCCGACAGGCTCATCGGTCCGAGCAACGGCAAAGTCATGTGCAGCGTGTCATTTCAGTCTCGTAGTCACTACCGGCCGCCGGCAAGGGCGCCGCGGCGGCGGTTCGCCACGAAGCGGACCACATCGGCGATCCAGTCCCGGTCGGTGCGCAGGGTCAGCAGCGGTGCATCGCAGCGCCGCAGTGTGCGCGCCACCTCGGCGCGGTGCGCCGCCGAGGCGCGTGCGAAGTCGTCGCGCAACTTCTCGTCGATGGTGAACTCGCGGGTCACCCCGGTCTCGGTGTCCTGCAGGATCACATCGCCGACATCGGGCAGTTCGACATCGCGCGGGTCGATGATCTCGATACCGAGCACCTCGTGCCGTCCGGCGATGGCCCGCAACGGCCGCATCCAGTCGATCGGCCCGAGGAAATCACTGATGATGACGGCCATACCGCGCCGGCGCTCCGGACGTCGCAGCGCATCGATGGTGGCGGCCAGATCACCTCGCACCCCGGGCCGCGCCTGGGGTGTGGTGGCGATGGCGCGCAGCAATTCCTGCTCGTGTACCCGCCCGGACAGCGCCGGGACCCGGCGCAGCGTCTCACCGTTGGAGATGAGTGCGCCGATCCGGTTCCCGCCGCCGCTGTTGAGGAAGGTGATGGCCGCGGCGGCGGCCACCGCGAGATCGCGCTTCTCGCATCCGGCTGTCCCGAAATCGAGGCTGGCCGACACGTCGACCACCAACCATGTCTCCAGCTCGCGGTCGGCGATCATCTGCCGGACGTGCGGATGGGTGGTGCGGGCGGTCACCGACCAGTCCATCCGCCGGACGTCGTCACCGGGCTGGTACATCCGCGACTCCCCCGGTTCCGAGCCGGGCCCGGGGATCAGACCGAGGTGGTCACCGTGCAGCACCCCGTCGAGCTTGCGGCGCACCGTCAGCTCGAGTTTGCGCAGCGCGGCGGTCAGTGCGGGGTCGCGGATCTCGCCCCGTTTGAGCGAGGGCAGGTCGACCGCGCGGCCGCCGGTGCTGGTCACCGACCGCCGGCCGCCGCGGCGGCGGGCACCCCGGCAGGCGCCGAATGGCCTTGCTGCGGAATGGCGTTCACCTGCGGCAGACCCACGGTCTGCATGATCCGGGTGATCACCGTCTCGGCGGACACCTCATCGGCCAGCGCGTCATAGGTCAGTACCAGACGGTGCCGCAGCACATCCGGGATGATCTCGACGACATCCTGGGGCACCACGTAGTCCCGCCCGCGCACCAACGCCAGGGCCCGGGATGCGGCGATGATGCCCAGCGAGGCGCGCGGTGAGGCGCCGTAGGCGATCCACGCCTTGGCATCGGGCATGCCGAACTTCTCCGGCTCGCGGGTCGCGGTGACGATGCGCACCACATAGTCCACCAGGGCGTGGTGCACGAAGTTGTTCGCCGCCACCTCCTGCAGCCGGAGCAGGTCGCCGGTGTTCAGGATCTGCTTGGGCTCGGGAGGCTTGACACCCATCCGGTAGATGATCTCGCGCTCTTCTTCCGGCGACGGGTAGTCGACGTTGAGCTTGAACAGGAAGCGGTCGCGCTGCGCCTCGGGCAGCTGATAGACGCCCTCCTGCTCGATCGGGTTCTGGGTGGCCATCACCAGGAACGGCGACGGTAGCGGGAAGGTCTGGCCGCCGATGGAGATCTTGCGTTCGGCCATCACCTCCAGCAGCGCGGACTGCACCTTGGCCGGCGCGCGGTTGATCTCGTCGGCGAGCAGGAAGTTCACCACCACCGGCCCGAGTTCGATATCGAACTCCTCTTGGCCCTGCCGGTAGATGCGGGTACCGACGATATCGGTGGGCACCAGGTCCGGGGTGAACTGGATGCGGGCGAACGTCCCGCCGACCACCTTGGCGAAGGTCTCCACGGCCAGCGTCTTGGCCACGCCGGGCACACCTTCGAGCAGGACGTGGCCCTTGGCCAGCAGGCCGACCAGCATGCGCTCAAGCAACTGGTCCTGGCCGACGATGATGCGCTTGACCTCGAACAGCGCCCGTTCCAGGGTGTGCACCTCGGACTGCAGGTTGGCGTTGGCGGGTGGTGCGCTCTGCGTGCCGGGCGGGTAACCCTGCGTCGGGGCCGGGCCTGGGTAGCCTCCGGCGCCCTGCGGCGGCCCACTCGGTGACGTCATCTAGCTTCCTCCCACGATCGTTGTCGTACAAACTCGCTGGCATGCGCCGACGTCCACCGGGGTGGCAGGGCGTCCGCCGTCAACTATTCCAGGCACTTCGGAATCCGTCGACGTCGCCCGCCCGCGTGGCGGGGCGTCAGGACTCGATGATACGAACCAGATGCGGGGACATCCCGGCGGTACGCAGCGGGCTCACGGTCACCTTTTCGGCGCTGCCCGAGGCCTCCAGCATCTTGCCGCCGCCCAGATAGATCGCGACGTGCTGGCTGCCGCCCGGGCCCCAGAAGATGAGGTCACCGCGCTTGGCCTGCGACGGCGGGATGGGCCGGCCGGTGTTGTACTGGTCGCCGGAGTACTTGGGAATCTGCACGCCGACGCCGGCGAAGGCGTACCGGGTGAAGCCCGAGCAGTCGTAGCCGATCTTTCCGGTGTCGTAGTCCACGCCGGGGCCCGGGCCGGTCAGGGTGCCGCCACCCCACGAGTAGGGCACCCCGATCTGGGAACCGCCGCGCCGGATGACGTATTCGATGGCGGCGGGTCCGCGCACCCGGGCGCCGGTGGGCAGGCCACCTGCGGCCGGAGAGGGGGCCAACCCGATGCTCTGCAGAAATTTCGATCCCAGGCTCTGCGTGGTCTCCAGGGCGATCTTGCTGACCTGGAACGACGCATTCGCGATCGCCACCGGGTCACCGGGTGCGCCCGAACTGGGGATGGCCGGCAAGGTCGGATCCCACTCCGCCGGCGCCGCAGCGGCCGGGGACGCGGCGCCGATCGCCATCGCGCCGGCCACCGCCAGTGCGGCCAGTACCCGGTTGAGGCGGCTGAATCGTGTGGATTTCAAGGAGTTCCCAACGTTTTACTTGCTCGGTGTTTCAGTACTCGATGTATCGGACGGCGTACGGCGTCATTCCACTGGTGCGCACCGGCGAGATCTTCACGTGCGACCCGGTGTAGGGGGCCTCGATCATCTGGTTGTTGCCCAGATAGATGGCCACGTGCTGACTTCCGCCGGGCCCCCAGAACAGCACGTCGCCCCGGCGCATCTGTGAGGTCGGGATCTTGCGACCCATGTCGTACTGCGAGCCCGAATAGTGCGGCAGCTTGATGCCCACCCCGGCGAAGGCGTAGAGCACCAGCCCTGAGCAGTCGAAACCGACTGTGCCGGAGCCGGAATCGATGCCATTGCTCTTGCCCGCGGCGTTGCCACCACCCCACGAGTAGGGCACGCCGATCTGCGACATGGCGCGTTTGATGACGAATTCCGAGGCCGCCTGGCCGTTCACCCGCGGGATCGCACCGTTGGTGAAGCCGGTCGGCGTCGGCAGCAGGCCGAGCTTCTGCAGGAAGCTGCGGCCCATGTTCGCGGTCAGCTGGGCCGAGGTCTGCATGATGCCGAGGATCGCGTTGATGATGGCGATCGGATCTCCGCTGACGAAGGCGCTCGGGATGGCCGGCAGGGTGAGGTCCCATTCACTGGATTGCGCGCCCGGCGCGGCTGCACCCGGTGCGCGGTCCCAGTCGGCGGCTGCCGGGGTGGTCTTCCCCCCAGCGGCCGCGGGGGCGGCCGGGGCCGGCGCCGCGGGCGGCCGGGCGGCGGCCAGTTTGGCTTGTGCGGCACTGCGTTCGGCGCTCAGCCGGTCCAGTTCGGCCTGTTGTGCGCCGAAGACGCGTTGCGCCTCGGTCAGGCTGGCCACGGCGGCGTCCTGGCTCGCTTGGGCGTCCGCGGCCGCCTTGTCGGCGTTCTGTTTGGCCAGCCGGGCCGCGGATTCCCGGTTGACCTGCTCGGTGCGGGCCCGCTGCAGATCGGCCATCACCTGCTGCGAGCTGATGGCCATGGCCTGGCCCGCCGCGGCGGTCCGCAGGGCGTCGGCGGGGTCGGTGGCGGTCAGATAGGACGCGGCGGGCCCGTTGACGTAGGCGGCGACGGCGTAGGTGTCGAATCGCTGCTGCGCGTCGGCGATTGCGGCGTTGGCGTCGGCGACGGCGCGCTGGCTGGCCTGCACCTGCTGCTCGGCGGCCAGCGCGGCGTCGCGGGCATCCTGCACCCCGACGAGCGCCTTGTTGACGCTCTCCTGCTGGGTCTGCACGGCGGCGCCGAGATCTTGCAGTTTCTGGTTGGCGTCGGCGACGGCGGCAACCAGCGCGGCCACGCCTTCGGGGGCCGCCGGTTCGGCGTTGGCGATGGGCCCGGTGATCGGGCCGTGCGGCATGGTGCCGGCGAGCAGGATGCCCAGCGACAGCGGGATCACGCAGACTCGCCCGTAGCGGCGGGAGGCGGAGGCGCCAGGGGTGCGTCTCATTCGACTCAGGTCTCCTAGGGCTCAACGCGACGGTATTGGCACATCACTTCCGTGCCACGAGTCACAGGAATCACACCCGCAACAGCAAGCACTGTTTGCACCGTACGTCACATCACGCGCTAAAGAAACTTTAGTCACAAATTACATGAATGTAATTGAATCGAGCGTTATCGAATGGTGATATTCGAATTCCAGACCATTCGTTTAGCGATTAGTCCGCGGCCCCAGAGGGGGGTTCATCAGCAACGACGCGCCTGGCGCGAACCTGCAGCATACGGGTGAATACGGCCGCCACCGCAACGCCCAGCACGAGCACGATGGTAAACGGCATCCAGGGAAAGTCGGGGGTCTGCAGCTCGGCGACGAAATTCTTCGACGATTGCACCGGATCACCCGTTTTCGCCAGATCCTGACCGGCTTCCAACGTCACCCGGTCATATATCGGACTGTAGGTACCGGCATAGAACGGACTGACCGCCAGCACCGTCGAACCCGGGTACGCCGTGCCCACCTCGGTGGCGATATCGCGCAGGGGCGTGTCGATGGGCGGGTTGGTCTCGATCACGACGATCTTCAGATCGATACCGTCCTGACCGGCCTCGGCGACGACCTGCCGCAGCGCCGCGATATCGACGCCGGGGGGTGCACTCACGCCGCCGTCGCCGACCTGCTCCTTGACCAGCGTCATGTCAACGTCGGGCGGGATGTAGCCCGGGAGGTGCGGAAGTACGTGCGGTCCGGTCACACTGGCACCGTACCGTCGCCCCGACCGCACAGCCGCATTCGGCTCGCAGGTCGTCACCGCAGCGTGACTGCGGCGTGATCACCGACCCATCTCACGATCTGACCATCCGGGTCGCATCGAGCAGTCAACTGGAGAAGACTGGACCCGACCCGCAGCACTTTGCAGGACAAGCGTACTGTTAGGATCAGCAACGCCGTCGACACAGCCCGTCGCGGCGAGATCTATCCGGGAGTTGATGTGAGCAGCGAAAATACGGCCAATTCGTCGACCAATTCATCTTTGAACTCATTCGGGGCCCGCGACACCCTCACGGTCGGGGACAACAGCTATGAGATCTACCGCCTCGATGCGGTTCCGGGAACCGAGAAACTGCCCTACAGCCTCAAGGTGTTGGCCGAGAACCTGCTGCGCACCGAAGACGGCGCCAACATCACCAAAGACCACATCGAGGCCATCGCCAACTGGGATCCCTCGGCCGAGCCGAGCATCGAGATCCAGTTCACCCCCGCACGTGTGCTGATGCAGGACTTCACCGGCGTGCCGTGCATCGTCGACCTGGCCACCATGCGGGAGGCCGTCGCGGCCCTCGGCGGCGACCCGGAAAAGGTCAACCCACTCTCACCCGCCGAGATGGTCATCGACCACTCCGTCATCCTCGACGTCTTCGGCAACGCCGGCGCCTTCGAGCGCAACGTCGAACTCGAATACGAACGCAACGGCGAGCGCTACCAATTCCTGCGGTGGGGCCAGGGCGCCTTCGACGACTTCAAGGTCGTCCCCCCGGGCACCGGCATCGTGCACCAGGTCAACATCGAGTACCTGGCCCGCGTCGTGATGACCCGTAACGGAGTCGCCTACCCGGACACCTGTGTGGGCACCGACAGCCACACCACCATGGAGAACGGCCTCGGCGTGCTGGGCTGGGGCGTCGGCGGTATCGAAGCCGAGGCCGCCATGCTCGGCCAGCCCGTCTCGATGCTGATCCCGCGCGTCGTCGGGTTCAAGCTCACCGGCGAGATCAAGCCGGGCGTCACCGCGACCGACGTCGTGCTGACCGTCACCGACATGCTGCGCAAGCACGGTGTCGTCGGCAAGTTCGTGGAGTTCTACGGCAACGGCGTGGCCGAGGTACCGCTGGCCAACCGCGCGACGCTGGGCAACATGAGCCCCGAGTTCGGTTCCACCGCGGCGATGTTCCCCATCGACGAAGAGACCATCAACTACCTGCGGCTCACCGGGCGCACCGAGGAGCAACTGGCGCTGGTCGAGGCGTACGCCAAGGAACAGGGCATGTGGCACGACCCGGCCAAGGAGCCGGTCTTCTCCGAGTACATGGAACTCGACCTGTCCACCGTGGTGCCGTCGATCTCCGGGCCGAAGCGTCCGCAGGACCGCATCGAACTCTCCGATGCCAAGAACGCATTCCGCAAGGACATCCACAACTACGTGGAGGAGAACCATCCCGCCCCGGAGACCAAGCTCGACGAGGCGATCGAAGAGTCCTTCCCCGCAAGCGATTCGGCGACGCTGTCGTTCGCCGACGACGGCGCGGTCATCCCGAACGCGTCCAACGGCGCCGAGGGCCGCCCGTCCAAGCCGGTCACCGTGCGCTCCGAGGAACGCGGCGAATTCGTGCTCGACCACGGCGCCGTCGTCGTCGCGGGCATCACCTCGTGCACCAACACCTCCAACCCTTCGGTCATGATCGGCGCCGCACTGCTGGCCAAGAAGGCCGTCGAGAAGGGCCTGACCTCCAAGCCGTGGGTCAAGACCAACATGGCGCCTGGCAGCCAGGTGGTCACCGACTACTACAACAAGGCCGGCCTGTGGCCCTACCTGGAGAAGCTGGGCTACTACCTGGGCGGCTACGGCTGCACCACCTGCATCGGCAACACCGGTCCGCTGCCCGACGAGATCTCGGCGGCCATCAACGACAACGACCTGTCGGTGACCGCGGTGCTCTCCGGTAACCGCAACTTCGAGGGCCGCATCTCCCCCGACGTCAAGATGAACTACCTGGCCTCCCCGCCGCTGGTCATCGCCTACGGCATCGCGGGCACCATGGACTTCGACTTCGAGTCCGATCCGCTCGGCCAGGACACCGATGGCAACGACGTGTTCTTGAAGGACATTTGGCCGACGTCGCAGGAGATCCAGGAGACCATCGCCTCCTCGATCAACCGGGACATGTTCACCGAGTCCTACGCCGACGTGTTCAAGGGTGACGATCGGTGGCGTTCGCTGCCCACCCCGGAGGGCAACACCTTCGAGTGGGACGACGCCTCGACCTATGTCCGCAAGGCCCCGTACTTCGACGGCATGCCCGCCGATCCGGAGCCGGTCAGCGATATCTCCGGCGCCAGAGTGCTTGCCCTACTGGGCGATTCGGTGACCACCGACCACATCAGCCCGGCCGGCGCGATCAAGCCGGGCACCCCGGCGGCGCAGTACCTCGACGCCCACGGCGTGGAGCGCAAGGACTACAACTCGCTGGGCAGCCGCCGTGGCAATCACGAGGTGATGATCCGCGGCACCTTCGCCAACATCCGGCTCAAGAATCAGCTCCTCGACGATGTCTCGGGCGGCTACACCCGTGACTTCACCCAGGATGGCGGGCCGCAGGCGTTCATCTACGACGCCTCGGTCAACTACCAGAAGGCCGGTATCCCACTGGTCGTGCTGGGCGGCAAGGAGTACGGATCCGGGTCCTCGCGGGACTGGGCGGCCAAGGGCACCTCACTGCTCGGAGTGCGCGCGGTCATCACCGAATCCTTCGAGCGCATCCACCGGTCCAACCTGATCGGCATGGGTGTCATCCCGCTGCAGTTCCCGGCCGGCGAATCGGCGGCCAGCCTCAAGCTGGACGGCACCGAGACCTTCGACATCGAAGGCATCACCGAGCTCAACGAGGGCAAGACGCCCAAGACCGTGCATGTGACCGCCACCAAGGAGGATGGTTCGAAGGTCGAGTTCGACGCGGTGGTGCGCATCGACACCCCCGGTGAGGCCGACTACTACCGCAACGGCGGCATCCTGCAGTACGTGCTGCGCAACATGCTCAAGGCGAAGTAGGCGCACCAGGAGTTCTGGACACACAAGCGGCGGGTTCACCGTGCCACGAGTAACCGAGGATCATCTGGCCGCGCGTCGTCGCCAGATCCTCGACGGCGCCAGACGCTGCTTCGCCGAATACGGCTACGAGAAGGCGACCGTGCGGCGGCTCGAACACACCATCGGGCTGTCGCGCGGCGCCATCTTTCATCACTTCCGCGACAAGGACACGCTGTTCTTCGAGTTGGCTCGCGAGGATGCCGAACGGATGGCCGATGTGGCCGCCCGTGAGGGCTTGATCCAGGTGATGCGCGACCTACTGGCCGCGCCCGATCAGTTCGACTGGCTGGTGACCCGCCTGGAGATTGCCCGCAAGCTGCGCAACGACCCGGTGTTCCACCAGGGCTGGGCGGAACGCTCCGCCGAGCTGTCGGCCGCCACATCCGAACGGCTGCGCAAGCAGAAACAGGCGGGACGGTTGCGCGACGACGTGCCCGGCGCCGTGCTGCAGACCTACCTGGATCTCGTCCTGGACGGTTTGGTGGCGCGTTTGGCCTCCGGCGAGGACACCGAAAACCTCAGCGCGGTACTGGACCTCGTCGAAGAGTCGGTGCGCCAGCCCGGCAGCGGCGACTGAGGCCGAGACCTAGCCGGCGCGGCGGTGATTCGGTCCGCCGCGGCTGCGCATGCGGGTACCGGATTCGCGAAGCATGCTGTGTACCGACCCATACGATCGTCCGGTCTCGGCGACCAACGATCGAATGCTGGCGCCCTTCTCGTACGCGCTGCGCAGCTCGGTCAGAATCTGCTCGCGGGACCGCTTGGTTTCACTCATCGACATCTCCCCACTTCCCGGTGCACGAGGCGGATACCCAGACTAGGAAGTCAGCAAACCCGGCGTGGCGAAACGCGTGAATTGTCTTGCAGCCAGGCCTAAGCCAGCTCGATGAGATCCCGGTACTCGGTGGACCAGAAGTCCTCGGTACCGTCGGGCAGCAACACCACGCGCTGCGGGTCGAGCGCCTCGGCCGCTCCCGGATCGTGGGTCACCAGGACCACGGCGCCCTGGTAACTGCGCAAAGCGTCCAGAACCTGTTCCCGCGAGGCGGGGTCCAGGTTGTTGGTGGGTTCGTCGAGCAGCAACACGTTGGCGGTTGAGGCCACCAGCCCGGCCAGGGCCAACCGGGTTTTCTCGCCACCGGACAGGGTGCCCGCCGGCTGGTCCAGCTGGGGGCCGGTGAACATGAAGGCGCCCAACAGACCTCGCAGGTCCTGCTCCCCGGTATCGGGGGCCGCGTGGCGGATGTTCTCCCACACCGTGGCGTCGTTCTCCAGGGTGTCGTGTTCCTGTGCGAAATAGCCGATCTTGAGTCCGTGCCCCGGCTCCAGCGCACCCGCGTCGGCGGCCTCGGTACCGGCCAGCAAACGCAGCAGCGTTGTCTTTCCGGCGCCGTTGAGACCCAGCACCACGACCCGGGAACCCCGGTCGATGGCCAGATCGACACCGGTGAAGATTTCCAGCGAACCATAGGTCTTGGTCAGCCCCTTGGCCACCAGCGGTGTCTTACCGCAGGGTGCGGGCGTGGGGAATTTGATCCTGGCCACCTTGTCGGCGACCCGCTCGGCGTCCAGTTCGGCGATCATCCGCTCGGCACGGCGCAACATATTCTGCGCGGCAACGGCTTTGGTGGCCTTGGCGCCCATCTTGGCGGCCTGCGCACGCAACGCACCCGCCTTCTTCTCGGCGTTGGCGCGTTCGCGGCGGCGCCGTTGCTCGTCGGTGGCGCGCGCATCGAGATACTTGTGCCAGCCCATGTTGTAGATGTCGGCCTCACCGCGCACCGCGTCCAGGAACCAGACCCGGTTCACGACATCGGCCAGCAGATCCACATCGTGGCTGATCACCACCAGGCCGCCGGTGTGGTTCTGCAGGAAGGTCCGCAGCCACCCGATGGAGTCGGCGTCGAGATGGTTGGTCGGCTCGTCGAGCAGCAGTGTGGTGGCCGAATTCGTGCCGGCGGCTCCTCCCTCCGAGGCGGCGAACAGGATGCGGGCCAACTCCACCCGGCGGCGCTGGCCGCCGGAAAGGGTGCGCAGCTGCTGGGTGAGCACCCGCTCCGGCAGGCCCAGGCTCGCGCAGATGCGGCCGGCCTCACTCTCGGCGGCGTAGCCGCCCAGCGCGGAGAAACGCTCCTCCAGTTCGCCGTAACGCCGCACCGCACGGTCCCTGGCGTCGTCGTCGACGACCTCGGCCATCAGCGTCTGCTGCTTCTCCAGATCCGACAGCAAGGTGTCCAGACCGCGCGCGGAGAGCACCCGGTCACGGGCCAGCACGTCGAGGTCGCCCTCGCGTGGGTCCTGCGGCAGGTAGCCGATTTCACCGACGCTGTCCACCGTGCCTGCGTAGGGCTCGCCCTCGCCGGCCAGGATGCGCATGGTGGTCGTCTTACCGGCACCGTTGCGGCCCACCAGTCCGATCCGGTCGCCGGGCTGGATCCGCAGCGCGGCTCCCTCGATGGACAGCAGTGTGCGCGCCCCGGCGCGGACCTCCAGGTCCGTTGCGGTGATCACGCAACTACCTCCTCGGGTGAACGGGGTTATCTGTCGTCGGTGCCCGTCGGCTCTTCGCGCAAGCGCTCATCGGTGAACACCGGCGACCGCTTATCTTTGCGCGCAGCGACCGCTTCTTCAAAGTTGGCGGTGAGCAGGCGCACGTAGAGCTGGCCGAGGCCCTCGGCCTGCATATGACCTTCCAGGCTACCGGCGTCCAGTCCACTCCATAGCGTGCGCTTCGTCAATTCGATTCCCGGACGGGAGAACGCCGCGATTCCGCGAGCCATCTCCAGGCACCTCGACAGCAGCTCGTCGTCGGCGACGACACTGGACACCAGGCCCATCCGCTCCGCCTCCACGGCGGAGACATCTCGGCCGGTGAGCATGATCTCGAATGCGCGGGAGGCACCGATGGCGCGGGGCAGCAGATACGACAGGCCCAGCTCGCTGGCGGTCAGACCATTATTGATGCCCGCCGCCCGAAAATAGGCCCCACCTGCGGCGACCCGGATGTCACAGGCCAACGCCAGACACAGTCCGCCGCCGATCGCGGCGCCGTTGACCGCGGCGATCACCGGTTGATGCAGCCGACGCAGGCCCAGGATCACGTCGTCGAGGACCTCCATCGAGCGCAATGCGAACGACGGCCGGGTCAGGCCCTCGACATGCGGCACCGAACCGGCCGACTTGTGGTCGGCACCCGAGGAGAAACCCCGGCCGGCACCGGTCAACACCACGACCCGTACCTCGTTGTCATGGTGCAGATCGGCGATCACCGCCCGCAGCGGCACCATGACGTCGAACGCCATGGAGTTCATCCGCTCGGGACGGTTCAGGGTGACCAAAGCCACACCCGGCTCGGGACGGTCGACAAGGACGAACTCACTGTGCTCAGCCACGGCGAGCACGTTAGCGTGCGGCTCAGTTCTCCTGCGCGGCCACCGCGGCGTCGATGTCGAACTCCTTGATCTTGGTGATCAGCTCCTCGAGCTGAGCGGGGCCCAGCGCCCCGGACTGCCGGAACACCTGATGACCCTTCTTGAACGCCATCAGCGTCGGAATCGCCTGGATCTCCGCGGCCTGTGCCAGCTCGGGCTCCGCCTCGGTGTCGACCTTCGCGTGCACCACGTCGGGGTGCTTATCCGACGATGCGCCGAAGGTGGGGGCGAAAGCGCGACAGGGACCGCACCACGACGCCCAGAAATCGACGAGCACGATGTCGTTCTCGTCGACGATGGCCTTGAACTCCGCTGCGGTGATGTCCTTTGTAGTCACGTTGTTCCTAACGTCTCGGCTCGGTGCGGGATTCCCACTATGCCGCCGGGGCTAACACCCGTCCGGTCATACGGTGAAACCGAGCGCACGGAGTTGTTCGCGGCCGTCGTCGGTGATCTTGTCCGGGCCCCACGGCGGGTTCCACACCCAGTTCAGCTTGATCTCGCTGACCAGACCGGCACCGATCAACGCGGTGCGGGTCTGATCCTCGATCACGTCGGTGAGCGGGCAGGCCGCCGAGGTGAGCGTCATGTCGATGAGCGCCACGGTGCCCGACTCCCCCTCTTCCAGGTTCATCCCGTACACCAGCCCGAGGTCCACGACGTTGATGCCGAGCTCGGGATCCACCACATCACGCATGGCCTCCTCCACATCGGCGAGCAATTCCTCGTTGACCTCTTCGGTTTCACTCATCGCCTGTCCTCCACATCTTGGTTTGCGGCCTCGGCCAGGGCGGCTTTGAATGCCGTCCAGCCGAGCAGGGCACATTTGACCCGCGCCGGATATTTCGCCACACCGGCGAAGGCGATGCCGTCGCCGATGACATCCTCGTCGCCCTCCACGTTGCCGCGTGAGGAGACCATCTCGGTGAAGGCGGCGACCGTCTTCAACGCGTCGCCCACGCTCTGCCCGATGACCTGGTCGGTGAGCACCGAGGTCGCGGCCTGGCTGATCGAGCAGCCCTGTCCGTCATAGGAGACATCGGTGACCGTCTCCCCGTCGGCCGACAGCGCCACCCGCAGCGTGACCTCGTCGCCACAGGTCGGGTTGACGTGATGCACCTCGGCACCATAGGGCTCGCGCAGCCCGCGGTGATGCGGGTGCTTGTAATGATCCAGGATCACTTCCTGGTACATCTGTTCCATTCTCACGAGATCCGGTCGCTCCTCACGCGAAGAACTCCACCGCCCGCTTGACACCCGCCACCAGGCGGTCCACCTCGTCGAGGGTGTTGTACACCGCGAACGACGCCCGGGCGGTGGCACTGATCCCGAACCGGCGGTGCAGCGGGGCCGCGCAGTGGTGGCCGACCCGTACCGCAACCCCCTCGTCGTCGAGGACCTGACCGACGTCGTGGGCGTGCACACCATCGAGCACGAAGCTCACCGGCGAGGCACGGTGTTCGGTGGTCTGGGGGCCGATGATCCGCACCTGCGGTACCTTGGCCAGCCCGGCCAGCGCGGCGGCCACCAGGGTCTGCTCGTGGGCCTGCACCGCCGGCATGCCGATCTGGCTCAGATACCGTGCGGCGGCGGCCAGTCCGACCACCTGCGAGGTCATCGGGGTGCCCGCCTCGAACCGCTGCGGCGCGGGCGCGAAGGTGGTCTTCTCCATCGTCACGGTCTCGATCATCGAGCCGCCGGTGAGGAACGGGGGTAACGCGTCGAGCAGCTCGCGGCGGCCGTAGAGCGCGCCGATCCCGGTCGGGCCCAGCATCTTGTGCCCGGAGAAGGCCGCAAAATCGACACCCAGGGCCTGCAGGTCGACGGGCTGGTGCGGCACGGACTGGCAGGCGTCCAGCACGGTGAGCGCGCCGACGGACTTGGCGCGGGCCACCAGCTCGGCCACCGGGGCGAGCGCGCCGGTGACATTCGACTGGTGGGTGAAGGCCACGATCTTGACCCGCTCGTCGAGCTCCAGTGAGTCCAGGTCGATGCGGCCGGCATCCGGTCCGGTGGAGGTGACGCCGTACCACTTCAGCGTGGCGCCGGTGCGCCGGGCCAATTCCTGCCACGGCACCAGATTGGCGTGATGTTCCAGTTCGGTGGTGACGATGACGTCACCGGGGCCGACGGCCCCCGGGAACCGGTTGTCCCCCAACGCATAGGACACCAGGTTGATCGCCTCGGTGGCGTTCTTGGTGAACACCAGCTCCTCGACGTCTGCCCCGACAAAGGCCGCGATATCCGCTCGGCCCTGCTCGTAGGCGTCGGTGGCTTCCTCCATCAACTGATGGGCTCCGCGGTGCACCGCACCGTTGGAGGTGGTCAGGAATGCGCGCTCGGCATCCAGCACCGCCAGCGGTTTCTGCGATGTCGCACCGGAATCCAGATACGCCAGCTGACACCCGCCGCGCATCACCCGGTTCAGGATGGGGAAGTCGGCCCGGATGCGGGCGATCCCCTCCAGATCCAGTGCGCGGTCGACGGATGTCGTGGTCATGTCCAGCTTCTCCTATGCGGTGGGCGCGGCCTGGGTGAACCGCTCGTAACCGTTCTCCTCGAGCTGATCGGCGAGCTCGGGGCCGCCGGACTCGATGATCCGGCCGTCGTAGAAGACGTGCACGAACTGCGGGCGGATATAGCGCAGGATGCGGGTGTAGTGCGTGATCAGCAGCAGACCGCCGTTCTCGGCCTCGGCGTAACGGTTCACGCCCTCACTGACGATGCGCAGCGCGTCGACGTCCAGCCCGGAGTCGGTCTCGTCGAGGATCGCGATCTTCGGCTTGAGCAGCGACAGCTGCAGGATCTCGTGGCGCTTCTTCTCACCGCCGGAGAAGCCCTCGTTGACGCTGCGCTCACTGAAGGCCGGATCGATGTCCAGATCGCCCATCGCGGACTTGACCTCTTTGACCCAGTGCCGCAGCTTCGGGGCTTCACCGCGCACCGCGGTGGCCGCGGTCCGCAGGAAGTTCGACATGGATACGCCGGGGACCTCCACCGGGTACTGCATGGCCAGGAACAGGCCGGCACGCGCGCGCTCGTCGACGCTCATCTCCAGCACATCGGCACCGTCGATGGTGATCGAACCGGAGGTCACCTTGTACTTGGGATGGCCGGCGATGGCGTAGGAGAGCGTGGACTTGCCGGATCCGTTGGGCCCCATCACCGCATGGGTCTCCCCCGACTTCACGGTCAGGTTGACGCCCTTGAGGATCGGGATATCGTCCCCGCCCTCGGGATTGGTGACGCAGACGTGGAGGTCCTTGATTTCGAGCGTGGTCATTCGTGGGCTGCTTTCGATTCCGTGATGGCTAGTTCTCGTTCGATGGCTTCGGTCAGGCGCTCACGCACGGCGGGCACGGCGATCTTGGCGATGATCTCGCCGAAGAAACCGCGGACCACCAGTCGGCGGGCCTGCTCCTCGGGGATACCGCGGGCGCGCAGATAGAACAGCTGCTCGTCATCGAAACGGCCGGTGGCACTGGCGTGTCCGGCACCGGCGATCTCGCCGGTCTCGATCTCCAGGTTGGGCACCGAGTCGGCGCGGGCGCCGTCGGTGAGCACCAGGTTGCGGTTCGCCTCGTAGGTGTCGGTACCGGTGGCCTCGGCGCGGATCAGCACATCGCCGATCCACACGGTGTGCGCATCCGGCTTGCCGGAGCCCGGATCACCTTGCAGCGCACCCTTGTACAGCACGTCGGATTTGCAGTTGGGCACCGCGTGGTCGACGAGCAGCCGGGACTCGAAGTGCTGGCCGGCGTCGGCGAAATAGGTCCCGAGCAGCTGGGCTTGGGCACCCTGCGCGGTGAATCGCACGGTGGTCGTGGTGCGCACCACGTCGCCACCGAGGGTGACGTTCACGTGCCCCAGCGTGGCGTCCTTGCCGAGGCGGGCGTGATGTGAGCTGACGTGCACCATGTCATCGGACCAGTCGGCGATCCAGATCACCCCGAGTGCGGCCGAGTCACCGACGATGATCTCGACATTGTCGGCGTAGGTTCCGCTGCCGCGCAGGTCCACGACCACGATCGCGCGGGACAGCTCCTGCACCCGAATCTGCAGATGCCCGTATGCGACATTGCCCGCACCGGGTCCGTTGACCACGATCTCGATCGGCTCGGCAACCTCGGTGTCGCGCGCGACGGTCACCACGGTCGCCTTGCCGAACGACGAGTACGCCTGGGCGGCAACGCGATCCGAAGGCACGCCGCCCTGGCCGAGCCGTTCGTCGTCGCGGCCGACGGTCTCGACGGTCACGCCGGGACGTTCGCTCACCTCGATCAGCGCGGAGCCCGTGGCGGGCGCCGTACCGTCGTGTAGGCCGCGCAGCCGTTTCAGCGGGGTGAACCGCCACAGCTCGTCGCGACCGCCGGGCACCTCGAATGCGTCGACGTCGAACGAGGCGAACTGCTCACCCTTGTTGGCGTTCAGCGCCGAACCGGACTTGCGGCCGCCTTCGACCGCTTCTGTCAGACCCGTCACCCGACCGCGCCTTCCATCTGGAGTTCGATCAGCCGGTTGAGCTCGAGCGCGTACTCCATGGGGAGTTCCTTGGCGATCGGCTCGACGAATCCACGCACCACCATGGCCATCGCCTCGTCCTCGGTCATCCCGCGGCTCATCAGATAGAACAGCTGGTCCTCGCTGACCTTCGACACGGTGGCCTCGTGGCCCATCGTCACGTCGTCCTCGCGGATGTCGACGTACGGGTAGGTGTCGCTGCGGCTGATCGTATCGACCAGCAGCGCATCGCATTTGACGCTCGACTTAGATCCGTAGGCACCCTTGTTGACCTGTACCAGTCCGCGGTAGGAGGCCCGGCCGCCGCCGCGCGCGACCGACTTGGACACGATATTGCTCGAGGTGTGCGGGGCCAGGTGCAGCATCTTGGCGCCGGTGTCCTGGTGCTGACCCTCGCCGGCGAACGCCACCGAGAGCACCTCGCCCTTGGCGTATTCACCGGTCATCCAGACGGCCGGATACTTCATCGTCACCTTCGAGCCGATATTGCCGTCGACCCACTCCATGGTGGCCCCGGCCTCGGCGCGGGCCCGCTTGGTGACCAGGTTGTAGACGTTGTTCGACCAGTTCTGAATGGTCGTGTAACGGCAACGGCCACCCGGCTTGACGATGATCTCGACGACGGCCGAGTGCAGCGAGTCGGACTTGTAGATCGGCGCCGTGCAGCCCTCGACGTAGTGCACGTAGGCGCCCTCGTCGACGATGATCAGCGTGCGCTCGAACTGGCCCATGTTCTCGGTGTTGATCCGGAAGTAGGCCTGCAGCGGGATGTCGACGTGCACGCCCGGCGGCACGTAGATGAACGAGCCGCCCGACCACACCGCGGTGTTCAGCGCGGAGAACTTGTTGTCCCCGGCCGGGATCACGGTGCCGAAGTATTGCTTGAACAGCTCGGGATGCTCGCGCAGACCCGAGTCGGTGTCCAGGAAGATGACACCTTGGGCTTCCAGATCCTCACGGATGGAGTGGTAGACGACCTCGGATTCGTACTGGGCGGCGACACCGGAGACCAGCCGCTGCTTCTCCGCCTCGGGGATACCCAGCTTGTCGTAGGTGTTCTTGATATCGGCGGGCAGGTCGTCCCAGCTGGCGGCCTGCTTCTCGCTGGAGCGCACGAAGTACTTGATGTTGTCGAAAAAGATGCCGTCGAGGTCCGAACCCCAGTTGGGCATCGGCTTCTTGTCGAAGGTGCGCAGCGCCCGCAGGCGGATGTCGAGCATCCAATCGGGCTCGCTTTTCTTCGCCGAGATGTCGCGCACGACAGCCTCGTTCAGGCCGCGCTGGGCACTGGCGCCGGCGACGTCGGAGTCCGACCAGCCATAGCCGTACTTACCCAGCGACGCAATGGTCTCTTCCTGGGTCAGCGGGGTCTCTGGGGTGAGGGTCATCGCGACACTCCTTGGGTGGTGGTGGATTCGGCGCGGGCTGCGGGCCGAACTGGGGCGGGGTCATCGGAGCCGGCCGGACGCTCGCCCGGCGCGCTGGTCAGCGGGATGTGGGTGGTGCAGGCGAAATCGCCGTTGACGATGGTGGCCAGCCGCTGGACGTGGGTGCCCAGGATCTCGGCGAAGGCCTCTTGTTCAGCGTCGCAGAGCTCGGGAAATTCCTCGGCGACGTGTGACACCGGGCAATGGTGCTGGCAGATCTGCACGCCGGACAACGGACCGGCCACCGGGGTGGTGGTGGTCGCGTACCCGGCACCGGTCAGCGCGGCGGCAACCTGATCTGCGGTCCGTTCGACCGCTTCGGGATCGCTCACCTCGGGGATACCGGCCAGGATGTTGTCGATGCGGCGACGGGCGAAGGTGCGCACCGCCTCGTCGCCACCGATCTCGCGCAGTTGGCGCATCGCGGCGACCGCCAGGTCGTCGTAGGCGTGCGAGAGCTTCGCGCGTCCCGCGGCGGTGAGCCGGTACCGCTTGGCGGGGCGACCCCGCCCATGGTGCTGCCAGGCCGCGGCGGCGCTGGCCTGCGCGTCGCCGGCCTCGATCAGTGCGTCGAGGTGCCGACGGACGCCGGCCGCCGAGATGCCGAGTCGCTGGCCGATCTCGCCGGCGGTGACCGGTCCTTCCAGCAGTAACTGGACGATCGCCGTGCGGGTGTGACCTTCGGAAGACACCGCAGGCACCACCGACGGCGCGGTCCCGACCGCGCCAGGTGCCTCCGGATTTATTTTCACAACACCATTGTGTCGGAATTCGTGCGCCGGTTCCACCAAGGGGACCCTAACCGGGGCGGACCACCGAAGCCAGGCCGCTACGCTGCTCGCATGACCGCCCTTGGGTCCTTCAGCTCGGCGGTCGCCCGTTGGCACGCCGACGAACGATCGGTCGGGTCACCGCTGAACGGCGCCGAGGTCGTCTCCCTGCGCCGCACCAGGGTATTCGGGGCGACCGGAACCGTCCTCATGGCGATCGGCGCACTGGGCGCCGGCGCCCGCCCGGTGGTCCAGGATCCGACGTTCGGCGTCCGCCTGCTCAACCTGCCCTCGCGCATCCAGACCGTGTCCCTGACCATGACCACCACCGGCGCGGTGATGATGGCGCTGGCCTGGCTCATGCTGGGCCGGTTCGCGCTGGGACCACACCGGATGTCGCGCAGCCAGCTCGACCGCACGCTGCTGCTGTGGCTGTTGCCGCTGCTGATCGCCCCGCCGATGTACAGCAAGGACGTCTATTCGTATCTGGCGCAGAGTCAGATCGCCCATCTCGGCCTGGATCCGTACCGCGTCGGACCCGCGCCGGGGCTCGGGCTGGATCACGTGTTCACGCTGTCGGTGCCCAGCCTCTGGCGGGAAACCCCGGCCCCGTACGGCCCGCTGTTCCTGTGGATCGGCGAGGGCATCTCGGTCATCACCGGCGACAACATCGTCGCCGCCGTGCTCTGTCACCGGCTCGTCGTCCTCGTCGGGGTGGGCCTCATCGTCTGGGCGACGCCGCGACTGGCGCAACGCTGCGGTGTGCACGAGGTGAGCGCGTTGTGGTTGGGCCCGTGCAATCCGCTGCTGTTCATGCACCTGGTCGCCGGCATCCACAACGAGGCGCTGATGCTCGGCCTGATGCTGACCGGCACCGAGTTCGCCCTACGCGGTATCGACGGTGTCCGCGACGGGCGGTGGCGGATGCCACCGAGGGCGACCGGGATGCTCATCGCCGGCACCGTGCTGATCACGATGTCCTCCCAGGTCAAGTTGCCGTCCCTGCTCGCAATGGGCTTCGTGGTGATGGCGTTGGCATGGCGCTGGGGCGGCACCGTCAAGGCGTTGCTGGCCGCCGGCTTCTCGCTGGGCGCGCTGTCGCTGGCGGTGATGGCGGTGATCGGCTGGGCCAGCGGTCTCGGCTTCGGCTGGCTGTTCACCCTGGGCACCGCCAACGTGGTGCGGTCCTGGATGTCGCCGCCCACCCTGGTCGCCCTGGGCACCGGCCAGGTCGGCATCCTGCTCGGCCTAGGCGACCACACCACCTCGGTGCTGGGGCTGACCCGCGGTATCGGTGTGATCATCATCGCAATCCTGGTGACCTGGCTGCTGCTGGCGGTGTTCCGCGGACGCCTGCACCCCGTCGGCGGCCTCGGCGTCGCGCTCGGCGCCACAGTGCTGCTCTTCCCCGTCGTGCAACCCTGGTACCTGCTGTGGGCCATCATCCCGCTGGCGACGTGGGCCACCCGGCCCGGATTCCGCGGCACCGCCATCGCGATGACGCTGGTGGTGGGCATATTCGGACCCACCGCCAACGGCGACCGGTTCGCGCTCTTCCAGATCGTGGACGCCACCCTGGCCAGCACCGTCATCGTGCTGGCGCTGATCGCGATCACCTACCGCCGATTGCCGTGGCGAGGACTCCCCGACCCGGGGACCGACGCGCGACCCGGACCGGAGCCACCGTCCGCCAAACCCGACGCTTACGCTGAATCTCCGTGACCACCGGTTCTGAAACTGTCGTGCGGCTTCGCGGGGTGACCAAGAGGTACGGCGCGGCGACAGCACCGGCCGCAGTGGACAGCCTCGACCTCGAGGTGCACCGCGCGGAGGTGTTCGCCTTACTCGGACCCAACGGGGCGGGCAAGACCACCACGATCGAGATGTGCGAGGGCTTCCTGCGACCGGACGCGGGGTCCCTGGAGATCCTCGGGCTGGATCCGTGCACCGAGAACGCCAAACTGCGGGAGCGAATCGGCGTGATGCTGCAGGGCGGTGGCGGTTATCCCGCCGCCCGCGCCGGCGAGATGCTCGACCTGGTGGCCGCCTACGCCGCCAATCCGCTCGACCCCCGGTGGCTGCTGGACACCCTCGGTCTCACCGAGGCGGCTCGCACCACCTACCGCAGACTGTCCGGCGGCCAACAACAGCGGCTCGCGCTGGCCTGCGCGGTGGTCGGCCGCCCGGAACTGGTCTTCTTGGACGAGCCGACCGCGGGCATGGACGCCCACGCCCGGATCGTGGTGTGGGAGCTTATCGACGCGCTGCGCCGCGACGGCGTGACGGTGGTGCTGACCACCCATCAACTCACCGAGGCAGAGGAACTGGCCGACCGCCTGGTCATCATCGACCACGGGACGACGGTGGCCGCGGGTACCCCGGCCGAACTGATGCGTACCGGCGCGGAGAACCAGCTGCGGTTCAGCGCACCGCCCAGACTCGATCTCGCCCTGTTGATCTCGGCGTTGCCGGAAAACTATCGGGCCACCGAGGCGACATCCGGCGAGTACCTGGTGGAGGGACATATCGACCCACAGGTGCTGGCCACGGTGACGGCGTGGTGTGCGCGGGTCAACGTGCTGGCCACCGACATGCGGGTCGAACAACGCAGCCTGGAACAAGTGTTCCTCGATCTGACCGGCCGGGAGTTGAGATCGTGACCAACCGTTTCGCGCCGGGCACCTTCACCCCGGACCCGCGCCCGGCCGGGGTGCGCCAGATGCTGATCGCCCAGTTCGGGCTGGAGCTGCGCCTGCTGTTGCGCAACGGTGAGCAGCTGCTGCTCACCATGTTCATCCCGATCACCCTGCTGATCGGGCTCACCCTGTTACCGCTGGGTGACTTCGGCGACAACCGGGCGGCCACGTTCACCCCCGCCATCATGGCGCTCGCGGTCATCTCGACCGCCTTCACCGGCCAGGCCATCGCGGTGGCCTTCGACCGGCGCTACGGCGCGCTGAAACGACTCGGCGCCACCGCGCTGCCGGTGTGGGGCATCATCGCCGGAAAATCCCTGGCCGTCGTGACCGTGGTGTTCCTGCAGTCGATTCTGTTGGGCGCCATCGGCATTGCCCTCGGGTGGCGGCCGGAGGTGGGCGCCCTGGCGTTGGGCGCGGTGGTGATCGCACTCGGCACCGCGACCTTCGCGGCGCTGGGACTGCTGCTGGGCGGGACGCTGCGCTCGGAGATCGTGCTCGCGCTGGCCAACCTGCTCTGGTTCGTGTTCGCCGGCCTGGGCGCCCTCACCCTCGACGGGGGGCCGGTGCCGTCGGCGCTGCGCTGGGTGGCGCGTCTGACGCCGTCGGGAGCACTGACCGAGTCGCTGACGCAGGCGATGGCACTGTCGGTGGACTGGTTCGGTATCGCCGTGCTCGCGGTGTGGGGGGCGCTCTCGGCGCTGGCGGCGCTGCGCTGGTTCCGCTTCACGTGAGCACGGTGCTCGGGGTCGACGGCTGGAAGCACGGCTGGGTCGGCATCGAGCTCCGGGACGGCCGTTACGCCGCCGCGCACAGCCACGAGACGCTGCGCGGGGTGGTTGCCGCCGCACCGGATGCGCTGGCCATCGGTGTCGACATCCCGCTGGGGCTGCTGCAGGCCGAGGTGCGCGCCAGCGATCGGGCCGCCAAACGCCGCCTCGGCGCCCGCTCGTCGAGTCTGTTCGTGATGCCACCGCGGCCGGTGTTCGACGCGCCCGACCATGCGGCTGCCACCGCCGCGGCGACCGCGCTGACCGGTACCGGGATCAGCATCCAGACCTGGGGGCTGCGGCGGAAATTTCTGGAGGCCGAGGCTCTGCACGCCGAATCGCGGCTGCCGCTGTACGAGGTGCACCCCGAGCTGTCCTTTCACGAGATGGGTCTGCTGGCCGGCGACGGCGGGAAGAAGAGCTGGCGCGGGCAGCGGGCCCGGCTGCGGGTGCTGGGCGGGCACGGCATCGACCTGCCGGAGGATCTCGGTCCGGCGGCCGCGGTACCGGCCGATGACGTGCTGGATGCGGCGGCCGCGGCGTGGAGCGCGCACCGCATCGCCACCGGGCTGGCGTTCAGCCTGCCGGATCCCCCGCAGCGCGACGAGCGGGGCCGGCCGCTGGCGATCTGGTGCTGAGACCGGTGGTCGCCACCCGTTCCAGCGGCCCTACTACATCTTGTAGTTAGCGCTGCTCTACGATCGGGCCGTGGCTGTCGGACGACTTTTCCTGCGACTCGTCGACACCCTGCCCATGCCCAGCCTGCGCACGCAGCGCATCGTGGCCTTCCTGGTGATCCTCACCCAGGGCGGAATCGCGGTCACCGGAGCCATCGTGCGGGTCACCGCCTCCGGGCTGGGCTGCCCCACCTGGCCGCAGTGCTTCCCCGGCAGCTTCACCCCGGTGCCGCACGCCGAGGTCGCCGGGATCCATCAGGCCGTGGAGTTCGGCAACCGGATGCTGACCTTCCTGGTCGTGCTCACCGCGGCGGCCGCGGTCATCGTGGTCACCCGGGCCCGGCGTCGCCGCGAGGTGCTGGCCTACGCCTGGCTGATGCCGGCCTCCACGGTGGCCCAGGCGATCATCGGCGGGATCACCGTGCTCACCGGGTTGTTGTGGTGGACGGTGGCGATCCATCTGTTGGTGTCCATGGCGATGGTGTGGCTGGCGGTGCTGCTCTACGCGAAGATCGGCCAACCCGATGACGGCACTGCGGTGGCCGTGGCGCCGAAACCGTTGCGGCAACTGACCGCCCTCTGCGGTGTCGCGCTGTCCGCGGTGCTGGTCACCGGCACCATGGTGACCGGCGCGGGCCCGCACGCCGGCGACAAGAGCCCCGATCGACCGGTCCCCCGCCTGGAGGTCGAGATCACCACCCTGGTGCATATGCACTCGACGTTGCTGATCGCCTACCTGTCACTGCTCGTGGCGCTGGGCTTCGCCCTGGTGGCCGTGCGGGTACCGCGCCCGGTACTGACCCGCCTCGGCGTGCTGGTGGCATTGACGGTCGCTCAGGGGACGCTCGGGGCGGTGCAGTTCTTCACCGGGGTGCCCGAGGCGCTGGTCGCGCTGCACGTGGCCGGCGCCGGTGCGTGCACCGCGGCGACGGCGGCGCTGTGGGCCTCGATGCGGGAGCGCCGCACCGACCCGGTGTGATTGTTGTGATTATTTCACAGTCTTGCTTTACGCTGTCGGCATGCCAACTGGCTTGAACGCGCACGCTCGCCGCGCCGCGATCGCCGCCCGGATCCACGCCGACCGCGAGGTCGACTTCGCCACGCTGGCCGACGAATTCGACGTCTCGGAGATGACGATCCGCCGCGATATCGAGCGCCTCGAGGAACAGGGCATCGCCCGCCGGGTCCTCGGTGGCGCGATCGCGTTCGGCGGCAAGTCGACCGAGCCGTCCTTCGATGCCCGGGCCGCCGATTCCGCCGACGAGAAACTGCACATCGCGCACGCCGTCGCCGATCTGCTCACCCCGCGCGAGACCGTCATCCTGGACAGCGGCAGCACGGTCTTGGCGGTGGCCAGGGCCGTGAAGGGCCGCGACCTGGGACTGACGGTGATCACCCCCAGCGTGCTGGTCGCCATCGAGCTGGCCGACGAACCGGACACCACCATCCTGCTGACCGGTGGCAAGGTGCGCCCCGGCGAGCTGAGCCTGATCGGCGCCGAGGCCGAGGACTTCTACCTGCGCTACAACTGCGACACCTACGTGATGGGCATTGCCGGGGTCGACGGCAAACGCGGCGCCTCGGAGTACCACCGCGAGGAAGGCAATGTGAAACAGGCGGCCATGCGGTCGGCGGACCGGGTCATCGTCGCCGCCGACGCATCCAAACTGGGCCGCGTGCAATTGATCAACGTCGCTCCGGTGTCGGCGATCTCGATCCTGGTGACCGACGGACCGCCGGCCCATCCGACAGTGGACGCGTTACGCTCGGCCGGGGTGTCGGTGGTGTGCGTGAACGCCGACCGGTCAACCCCAGCGCGCTGACACCCCACCGGTGCCCGAACGCTGCACGTGCGCGCCGGCCTCCTCGGCGATCAGCGCGCCGGCAGCCCAATCGTGCACCGCGAGATCATCCTCGAAGAATGCGTCCAGGCTGCGTTGGGCGACCAGGCACAGATCCAGCGCGGCGGCCCCGAATCGGCGCATATCGGTGTACTCACCCATCACGGCGCCGAGTTCGCGCAGCTGCCGGCGCCGATGGCCGGGGTCATAGGACAACCCGGTGCCCACCAAGCGCACCGACGACTCCGCCAGCACGAGCGGCAACGGTATCGCACCGTCTCCCGAATCAAGCTGAGCCCCAAGCCCTTTGGCTGCGCTCCAGGTGTGGCCGAGAATCGGTGCGCACACCGCGCCGGCCAGCCAGCTGCCGTCGGCACTCGACCGGGCAGCCACCGAGGTGCCGAAGTACGGCAGCCGGCGGATGTAGTTGGTGGTGCCGTCGAGCGGATCCACCACCCATTGCAACCCCGAGGATCCGGTCCGCTCTGGCAGTTCCTCGCCGAGCACCCCGTCGTCTGGGCGGGCGCCCAACAGCACCGTGCGCACCGCCTGCTCGGCGGCCCGGTCCACCGGGGTCACCACATCGCCGGCCGCGCCCTTGGTCGCGGCGGTCACCGGCCCGCCCCACTGTTGGCGACATACCGCCGCGCCGCGGCGGGCGGCCTCGATCGCCAACAGGCGCAATTGCTCACTCATAGCGTCGCGCGAAATTCCTTCACCGCGTCCATCAGTTCGGCGGCCCGGGAGGCCACCGCGCGGTTCTCGAACAGCCCGTCCTGCTTGAAATAGGTGCCCACCACCGCACCGTCGGCGATGGACAGTTGTTCGGCCGCATTGTGCGCCCGCACACCGGTGTTCACGAATACCGGGACCGCCCCGGCATTGTCCTTGACCACCCGTAGCGCCTGGGTGTCGGTGGATGCGCCGGCGGTCAGGCCCGACACGCAGATGGCATCGGGCTTCGTCGCGAAGACCGTGGTGGCGGTGACCGAAGCCAGATCACGGTCGGCCAGGTAGACCGCCGACTCCGGGACGATATTGAACAGCAGCTTCACCCCGGCGCCACCGATGCGGTGGCGGTGCCGGGCGACCTCGCCGACGTTGGTGTTCCACAGTCCGAAATCACTGGCGTAGACACCGGTGAAGATTTCCCGTACCCACTGCGCACCGGTGGCCACTGCGAGGTCGATCGAGGCGCGGCCGTCCCACAACACGTTCACCCCGTAGGGCACCGTGAAATCCGACAGCAACTCGCCGATCACCCGGGCCATCGTGATGGCGGTGATCGGCTCGGTCTTGGTGAGGTAGGGCAGGCTGAACTCGTTGGACACCATGATCCCGTCGACGCCGCCGGACTGCAGGGCGTCCAGTTCTTCCTTGGCGCGGTCGACGACCGCCCGGATGCCGGCCGCCGAATCGAATCCGGGGTCACCCGGGAGCGCCGCGAGATGCAGCATGGCGATCACGGGCTTCTGCACGGCAAATACGTCATCGAGCCAACTGGTCATTGGGGCGCCTCTCCGCGGTGTCTTCGACGGGTCTCGGTAAAACGTATGTTACTAAATCACACAAATCTAGCGGCTTCTCGTGAGTTGCCGTGACTATCGCACATCCCTTGTGAGAATATAACAGGATTAGTAATGTGGTTCCCCAGCACCGCTGCGGGGCACACACCGACCGAAGGGATGGCATGCCGGAGTTCACCATCGGCATCGATATCGGCACCACCGGCACCAAGACCGTGCTCGTCGACATCGGTCACGCCCGCATCGTCGCCCAGGCCACCCACGATGCCCAGTTGTTCTCCGACACCCCCGGCCACGCGGAAGCCGATCCAGCCCAGTGGCTGCGCAACGTGCACGCCGGCATCCGCCAGGTGCTCGCCGAGTCCGGCGTCACCCCCGACCAGGTCGCCGCCCTGGCCACCACCGGCATGGTCCCGGCGGTCATCCCGGTCGACCGGGACGGCACGCCGGTGCGGCGGGCCATCCTCCAGAACGACGCCCGCGCGAGCCGCGAGATCACCGAACTCAACGACACCCTGGACACCGCGACGGTGCTCGCCACCACCGGTTCGGCGATCACGCAGCAGTCCGTCGCCCCGACGGCCATGTGGTTACGCCGCCATGAGGCGGAAAATTGGAGCCGCACAACACATCTGGTCGGATCCTACGATTGGGTGCTGATGGCACTGGGCGCCCCGGCGCACGTCGAACTGAACTGGGCGCTGGAATCCGGGCTCGGCACCGTCGAGGGCGGGCGCTTCGACGCGGCGTTCGCCGCCGCGCGGCTGTCACCGGAACTGGTTCCCGCGGTGCGGGCTCCCGGCACCCGGGCGGGCGAATTGAGCGCCGCGGCGGCCAGTGCCACCGGCCTGGTCGCGGGACTGCCACTGATCGTCGGCGGCGCCGACCACGTGCTGTCCGCCTACGCCGCGGGCGTCAACACCGAAGGTGACTGGTTGGTCAAACTCGGTGGCGCCGGCGATATCCTGGCTGCCACCGACCGACCGGTCATCGACGCCCGGCTCTATCTCGATGCCCACCCGGTGCCCGGACGGTGGCTGCCCAACGGCTGCATGGCCACCAGCGGCAGCCTGATCCGGTGGTTCCAGACGCTGTCCGGCGGGGACGACCTGGTGACCCTGGATCACGAGGCCGCCACCCGCACCCCTGCCGAGATCCTCTGCCTGCCCTACTTTCTCGGCGAGAAAAGCCCGCTGCACGATCCCGACCTACGCGGAGCCTTCGTCGGCCTCGACCTCGCCCACAACCGCGCCGACATGTACCGATCGGTGCTGGAGGCCATCGCCTACGGCTTCAAGCACCACACCGAAGTGTTCGCGTCGATGGGTGTCCCGCTGCGCCGGGCGCTGGTCACCAACGGGGGCAGCCGATCGGTGTTGTGGAAACAGATCCTCGCCGACGTGCTCGACACCCCGCTCGCGCCCATCGTGGGACATCCGGGCGCCTCGCTGGGCGCCGCGGTGATCGCTGCGGTCGGCAGCGGCCTCCTCGATGGCTGGGACGACACTGCGGCCTTCCAGACCATCGGCGAAGCCGTCATCCCGAACCCCGACAACGTCGACCGCTACGCCGAGGCCTACGCCCAGTGGCGAGAACTCGGCGACGTGCTGACCCCGGTATCCCATCGCATCGCCCGAAAGGCACGGTCATGACCACCCCCCAAGCCACCGCCCCCACCCAGACCGCCGTCGTCACCGGCGCGGGATCGGGGATCGGACGGGCCATCGCCACCACCCTGGCCGCGCGCGGCTGGCGGGTCGTCGTCACCGATATCGACGGCGAGGCCGCCACGCAGACCCGCGATCACCTCAGCGGGACCGGCCACGAAGCCGCGCCCCTCGATGTCACCGATGCCGCCGGAGCGGCGCGGCTGGCCGACGATGTGGCCGACCGGCTGGGACTGCACGCCTGGGTGAGCAACGCCGGCATTTCGGCGATGGCCCGCTTCGTCGACGTGTCCACCGACCAGCTCGACCGCAGCCTCGACATCAACCTCAAGGGCGTCTTCCTGTGCGGGCAGGCCGCGGCGCGGGCGATGATCCGCACCAAGGTCCGCGGCACCATCGTCAACACCGCGTCGATGGCGGCCAAACAGGGCCGGGTGCCGTTCCTGGCGGACTATGTGGCCTCCAAATTCGGTGTCCTCGGCCTCACCCAGGCGATGGCCTTCGAGCTCGCCCCGCAGGGCATCACCGTGAACAGCGTGTGCCCCGGCTTCGTCGCCACCCCGATGCAATCCCGCGAGTTGGAGTGGGAGGCGCTGCTGACCGGGTCCACGCCCGACGGTGTGCGGCAGTCCTGGATCGATGCCACTCCCCTGGGACGCCTGCAGACCCCCGACGACGTCGCCCGCGCGGTGGCGTTCCTGGTCTCCGAGGATGCCCGGTTCATCACCGGAGAAGCGCTGTCCGTCAACGGCGGTGCCTACATGGATTGATCCTGGACGCTCCCCCCGCCCCACTCCCCAGAAGAGAAGTGAGAAGCCATGAAAATCCCAACCTTGCGCTGGTTGCCAGCGATCATCGCCGCCACCAGCTTGACCCTCGCCGGCTGCGCGGGCAGCGGCGGATCCGACGACCAGAACTCATCGGGCCTGGGTGAGATCCCCACTGACACGTCGGCCACCGTGCGGGTGCTGATGGAGAACGTCCCCGACACCGATATCGTCAAAGGCCTTGTCGGCCAGTTCAACCAGAAATACCCGGACATCAAGGTCGATATCGAGACCATGACGTTCGACCAGATGCGCGACCGTCTGGTGTCCTCGTTCCAGGCCGCGCAGCCCGCCTACGACCTCATCGTGGTGGACAACCCCTGGATGGACGATTTCGCCGATGCCGGCTTCCTGGAACCCCTCGGCGAGCGCATCGCGGCCACCCCGGACTATCAGCCGGACGACTTCTTCGACTCGCTGACCGCGATCACCGATGTCGACGGCACCACCTACGGCGTCCCGTTCTACAACTACGCCCTGGGCTACATCTACAACACCGGCGACCTGGAGGCCGCCGGACAGCGCGTCCCCACCGACCTGGATGCCCTGGTGAGCACCTCCCAGCGGCTCAAGACCGCCGACCGGGCCGGTATCGCGATGCAGCCGCAGCGTGGCTACAAGATCTTCGAGGAATGGGCCAACTGGCTGTTCGCCGCCGGCGGCTCGATCTACGACGCGGACGGAAAGCCGTCGCTGGACACCCCGCAGGCCGCCCGCGCGCTGGAGGCCTATATCGAGACCTACCGCACCGCCGCCCCGGCCAACAGCCTGTCGTGGGGGTTCGACGAGGCGTTCCGCTCGGTCTCCGGCGGTATGGCCGCCTCGATGATCGGCTACAACTGGAATCTGCCCGCGCTCAACGATCCCGACGGCGCCTCCGGCGCACGCGCCGGCCAGTTCGCCCTGGCCCCGATCCCCGGCGGCAAGTCCGCGCTGGGACTGTGGAGCTGGGCCATCCCCGCCAACTCCGGCGCACCCGACGCCGCCTGGGCGTTCGCGTCGTGGGTGACCTCACCGGAGATCGACGCGCAGCGGGTCGCCGAGGGCGGCGCCGTGGTCCGGCAGAGCTCGCTGACCGACCCCAAGGTGCTCGCCGACGGCTACGGCGCCGACTACTACAAGACGGTCGGCGAGATCCTGGCCGATGCGGCACCGCTGACCCAGGGCAAGGGAGGCGAGGAGATGATCCAGGCCGTCGGCACCGAACTCAACGATGCCGCCGCCGGGAACAAGAGCGTCGCCGATGCACTGCGTGACGCGCAGGCTGCCGCGGAGCGGATCCAGCAGTGACGGTGGGGAATCCGGCGGACACCCGAACTCCCGCGGTGCCGCGATGAGGTTCAAATACGGCATGCTCACGCCGCTTCTCGCGCTGTTCGCGGTGGCCGTCGGATTCCCGCTCTGCTATGCGGCCTATCTGTCCGTGACCGACTACAAGCTGACGGATCGCTCACAACCCGATTTCGTGGGTGCAGCCAATTTCACCAGCGCGGCGGCCAATCCGGCGTTCTGGGAGGCATTCGCCACCACCGCGGTCTACGTCGTGATCGCCGTCAGCGCCGAACTGGTGCTCGGTTTCGCGCTCGCCCTGGCCCTGCACCAGCAGCGCTGGGCCAAGGATCTGTCCCGGGCGATCGTGCTGGCACCGATGTTCATCACCCCGATCGCGGTCGGGCTGATCTTCCGGTTCCTGCTCAACGACCAGATCGGCGCGGTGCCCGCGCTGCTGCACGCGGTGGGGGCCGACTACGACTTCTTCGGTGCCGGAAAGGCGCTGCTGACACTGGCGTTCATCGATGTCTGGCAGTGGACACCGTTCATGGTGCTGCTGATCCTGGCCGGTCTGGAATCGATGCCCAAGCAACCGATGGAAGCGGCGCGCGTCGACGGCGCCGGTCCGGTCTACCGGTTGCGCCGGGTGCTCATCCCGATGCTCGCCCCCGTGCTGACCGTCGCGGTGCTGTTGCGCGCTCTTGATGCCCTGCGGGTGTTCGAGTACATCTACGCCACCACTCGCGGCGGGCCGGGCACCGAAACCCAGACCCTGCAGTACTTCATGTATCTCGAAGGTATCCAATTTTTCCGGCTGGCCCAGGCCAGCGCCATGGCATTCATCGTGCTGGCCCTGGTGTTGGCGGTGATCGTGGTGGCGTTCCGGGCCATGGAACGCAACCGCGCCGCCGAGCGGAGTGCCCGATGACACGCCTGAAAGGTCTCGAGATCCTGCGTCTCGCCGTGCTCGCCGCGGCCTTCGTGTTCGTCGCGTTCCCGATCGTGTGGGTCGCCCTGGCGAGTTTCAAGACGCCCGAACAGATGTCGGAACCCTTCCTGCTCGCCTTTGCACCCAGCCTGGCCAATTGGCAGTCGGTGTTGCAGTCCGGCGTGTTCGCCGCGGCCGGACGCAGCGCGCTGGTCGGCGTCATCACGGTGGCGATCAGCCTCGTCGTTGGCAGCATGGGCGCCTACGTGATCGCCAAGTACCGGGCGGGCGGCTCGCTGACCCGCTTCGGAATGCTTGCCGCCCAGGTGGTTCCGCCGGCGGTGATGGTGTTCCCGTTCCTGACCATGGCGCAGGCGCTGCGGATGACCGACACCTTGGCGCCGGTGATCTTCGCGCACCTGTCGTTCGTGCTGCCGCTGGTGACCTGGTTTCTGATCGGCTTCTTCGAGGCGGTACCGGCATCGCTGGAGGAACAGGCCCGGGTCGACGGTTTCACCCGCTGGCAGGCCTTCCGAATGGTGGTGCTGCCGCAGGTGTATCCCGGCATCGGCGCCGCCGGCATCTTCGGGTTCACGCTGTCGTGGAACGACCTGTTCTACGGACTGATCCTGGCCCCCGGCAACGCCGCGATCCTGCCGGTGACGATCGCGAATTTCAACACCTTCCGCGGTGTTCAGATCGGCACCATGAGCGCGGCGATCATGATCGCGATCATCCCGGTCGTGATCGCCAGCTTCTTCATCCAGCGACGCCTGGTCCAGGGGATCAGCGGCGGCGCGGTCAAGTACTAGACAAGCGAGGTTGTGCACATGGCATCGGTTACCTTCTCCAAGGTGGGCAAGGCATTCGGGTCCACGAGTGTGGTGTCGGACCTGAATCTGGAGCTGGCGGACGGCAGCATGACCGTGCTGGTGGGCCCGTCCGGCTGCGGTAAGACCACGTCGCTGCGCATGCTTGCCGGGCTCGAAGAGGTCAGCACGGGCACGATCCGGATCGGCGAGCGGGATGTGACCGCGCTGGAACCCAAGGATCGCGATATCGCGATGGTGTTCCAAAACTATGCCCTCTACCCGCACCTGACGGTGCGCGAAAACATCGCGTTCCCGTTGCGGGCCAAGAAGATCCCGCGCACCGATGCGCTGCGCCGAGCCGATGAGATCGCCGAATCGCTGGGCCTGGGCGCCCTCGTCGAGCGCAAACCCAAGGATCTGTCCGGCGGGCAGCAACAGCGGGTGGCGATCGGGCGGGCCATCATCCGCGAACCCGCGGTGTTCCTCTTCGACGAGCCGCTGAGCAACCTGGACGCCAAGCTGCGGGTGGAGACCCGCACCGAACTGCTACGGCTGCAACGCAGAATGGGGATCACCTCGCTCTACGTCACACACGACCAGGAGGAGGCGATGACGCTCTCGGACCGGATCGTGGTGATGCGCGAGGGCCGCATCGCCCAGGCCGGGCCGCCCGCGCAGGTATACCAGCGGCCCGCCGACACCTTCGTCGCGACGTTCGTGGGCAGCCCGAAAATGAACCTGGTCGACGGCGCGGTCAGCGGCGGCGAACTGCGTGGCGCCTCCGGGGTCCGGATCACAGTGGGCGGGCCGGACGCGGCACTGGTGACCGTCGGCGTGCGGGCCGATGACCTGATTCTCACCCCGGCCACCGACGGTGCTGCCGTCGTGGAACTCGTCGAACTGCTCGGACCGCGGGCCATCATCACCGTGCGCTGCGCCGATCAGCAGCTGACCAGTGTCGTCGAGGCAGCGGCACTGACCGATATCACCGCCGGCGCCACGGTCGAGCTATCGGCGCGCGACGTGCACCGCTTCGATGTGGCCAGCGGGCTGCGCCTCCCCGACCCGGCCTAGCGGGTCAGCTCTCCTCGATATCGGTGAGCCTGCCGGGGGCCGCCTGCCGCCAGGAGTCCAGCAGAATATCGTGCAGCTCCCGCGCGTCTTCCAGCGCGTCGAGCCGTACCCGCACCCACGCCGATGCCGCTTCGTGTGCCGGCACCCAGAACTTGTGCGGCTCGGCGGCGATCAGCTCCTCGCGGTCAAACCTCGGGCAGCGCACCGCAAATGACGTCTGATCGTCGGGCACGGTGACGAACATCTTGCCCGCCACGTCGAAGGTCGGATGCCCCCAGCGCTCCTTTTCCCTGGTCTCGGGTAACGACAGCGCGATGCGCTGGACATCATCGGCATCGAGCACCGCGATCACAACCCGCGCCGCGATAACGGACCGAGCCCCAGCCGGATCAGGGCGGACTCCACGCCGAGCGCGTAATCACGTTCGGCGCGCCGCCGTTCGGCCTCCGGGAGCTGCCGGAACCCGAGCGAGGGTTCGACGAGTTCGAGTTCGAGCAGGCGCGGATCATCGGAGCCGCCGATGACGTCGACCCGCGCGTACAGCAGGTCGCGTCCGGCGATCCCGAACCGTTTCGTCACCGAGTCGATCGCGGTGTGGCCCACCTCCCACACCTCGTCGGCGGGGTCGGCGGCGCCGAGCTTCTCCGCGGCGAACGTGCCGGTCTGCTCGAACTGCGGTCCGCGCCCGGCCGGCGGCAGGATCGGGCCCTTGGTGAACGCGTGTGAGGGCTGCCCGTTGAGGAACACCAGGGCCGTCTCGCCGCGCGCAATCCGCGGATCGTAGGGCTGCACGAGCACGGCCCGGCCGGCCGATTGCAGCGCGCGGGCATGCCCGATCGCGGCGTCGGGGTCGACGAAGCGTTGCGCCCCGACCGAGCCGGCCCCGACGGCGGGTTTGACCACCACTTCACCCTGCGGTGCCGGCACCTGTTCGTCGGTGCCGTAGTACCGGGTGGGCACGATCGGCAGCCCGTCGTGGGCCAGGTCCAGCAGATAGTGCTTGTCGACGTTCCAGGCCACCAGCGCCGGGGGGTTGAGCAGGTTTCGCACCGATCGTGTCCAGGCCAGGAATTCCTCGACCCGCTCGCTGTAGTCCCAGGCCGCGCGCAGTACCACCAGGTCGGCCGCCAAGGTGCCCGGGTCGTCCCAGGGCTTCCACGCAACATGCAGGCCGCGGGCCCGCAGCGCCGCCACCACACCGACGTCGTCGCCGTCCCCGTCGGGCAACGCCGCGCAGCTGGCGAACACGATGCGCGGATGGAACACCTCGGGGCGGGCCAGCTTCACACATGGATGATAGAGATATGCATGCCATCGAAGTCGCTCAGACCGGCGGACCCGAGGTCCTGAACTACGTCGAGAAGGACACCCCCACCCCCGGGCCGGGGCAGGTACTCATCAAGGCCGAGGCGATCGGCGTGAACTTCATCGACACCTATTTCCGGTCCGGGCTCTACCCGCGCGAGACACCGTTCGTGGTGGGCAGCGAGGTGTGCGGAACGGTGGCCGCCGTCGGCGAGGATGTCGCGGCGCTGGCTGTCGGTGACCGGGTGGTGACGGCCAACGCGGTCGGTGCGTACGCCGAATTCTCTTTGGCCCCGGCCGATTACGTGGCCTACGTACCCGATGAGGTGGCGCCCGACGCGGTGGCCTCGGCCCTGCTGAAGGGGATGACGGCGCACTACCTGCTCAAGTCGGTGTACGCCGTGCAATCCAATGACACGATCCTGGTGCACGCCGGCGCCGGCGGCGTCGGGCTGATCTTGACCCAGTGGGCCACCAGCCTGGGGACCAGGGTGATCACCACCGCCTCCACCCCGGAGAAGGCGGAGCTGTCCCGCCGGGCCGGGGCGGTCGAGGTGCTGGCCTACCCGGAGGACGCGCAGGAGTTCGTGGCCACCGTCAAACGGTTGTCGGGCGGCGGTGTGGCCGCGGTGTATGACGGGGTGGGTGCCAGCACGTTCGAAGCCAGCCTGGCCAGCCTCGCGGTGCGCGGCACGCTGGCCCTGTTCGGGGCCGCCAGCGGCCCGGTGCCCCCGTTCGACCCGCAGCGGCTCAATACCGCTGGCTCGGTGTTCCTGACCCGCCCGAGCCTGGGCGCCTACACCCGGACTGCAGACGAGTTCTCCTGGCGTGCCGGGGAGTTGATCAACGCCATCGCCGACGGTTCGATCAGCATCACGGTCAGCGAACGCTACCCGCTCGCGGAGGCGGCGCGGGCGCACACCGATCTGCAGGGCCGAAAGACCGTCGGCTCGGTGGTGCTGGTGCCTTAGCGGCGCAGTCTGATCAACCGGTACAGGCCGAACAGCAGCGCCGAGACGACGACGGCGGCCCCGACCCAGGGCAGCAGCAGACCGACGAGCAGCAGCAGGTTCGACCCGGTGTCCACCAGGGCATCCCAGCCGCGTTCGACCTGGCCGAAGAACCCCTGATACTGCTCGGGGGCCGGGCCGCCGGCCTGCCCGGCAATGAGGTTGACGGTGATGGTGCTGTAGCTGATCTGCTCGCCGAGCGCGGCGCGTTGTGCGCGCAGGCTGTCCAGGTCGGCCTGCCGCT
This sequence comes from Mycobacterium sp. MBM, assembly GCA_021648845.1. Taxonomy (GTDB): domain Bacteria; phylum Actinomycetota; class Actinomycetes; order Mycobacteriales; family Mycobacteriaceae; genus Mycobacterium. Next base: position 134,088 of record JAKJHY010000002.1, read on the forward strand.
GCGAGAGCGCGTTCTCCGCCTCGATCAGCGCGGACGGGTCGCGGGCGTCGCGCATGATCGCCAGCAGGCGATCCACCGAGGTCTGCAGCGCCTTGATCCGGGCGTCCAGGTCCACCCGCTGGCTGGTGACGTCCTCGGCCTGCATGTCCAGCGACTCCACCGTGCCGAGGCCCTTCAGACCGTCGATGACGGGGTCGAGCCTGTCCGCGGGAACCCGCAGCGTGAGGGTGATCCGGGCGCGGTCCAGCGCCGACCCGCCGTACTCGGTGCGGCCGTCGACGCGCCCACCGGAATCGGCGGCCAGCGCCGTCGCGCGGTCCGCCGCCTCCGGCGGATCGTCGGCGGTGATGGAGATGGTGGCGGTCTTGACGACGTCGCGTTGCACCGCCGGCGGCGCCTGCGGCGCGTCCTGGGGCGCCGGACCGGTGAGCGGCGCGGGCGCGGCCGATCCGCCCTCGGTCTTGAAATCCTGGCCCGAACCCGGTGCGCCCGGTGGGCCGCCGGCCGAGCACGCGGCGAGGGCGAACAGCACGACGAGGCCGGCCAGCGCTCGCAACAGCCACCCGATGATCATGAAATCCCATAGTAGGGAATCGGGGCCGTATTTCGGCCCGAACCTAGACCGGTTGCGCCGCCGGGAACGCCCAGGTCCCGTCCAGGATCTCGGCACGCGGCCGGTACATCCGCACCACGTAGTTCCAGCCGTCGGTGATCGGCAGCAGGTTGGGCCCCTGCTCACCGCCGAACCGGACGATGGCGCTGCCGTCGGGCTCGCGAACGGCGGTGATGTTGTTCACCGAGTAGGCGTTACGCGGGTTCGGAGTGAAGTAGCCGTTCTTGTCGTAGACCGTGATCGACCAGAAGCCGTCCACCGGAACGTCTTTGACGGTGAGCGTGTGCGCGGCGACACCGTCGTTGGCGGCCGGGACCACCGACTGGTACAGCGCGTCGCGTTCGGGGTTCCCGCCCCACGCGTACGCCGTCCCGATGAGGTGACGCACCGGATCGACGCCGGCTTTCGGGCCGAAGGTGCGCCGCGTATCGGGCACCGTCGTCGACAGGGTGATCAGCGCGTCGCGCACGGTCTGCTGGCTGACCGGATCCCAGTCGGGCACGGTGAAGCTGCCCCGATCGGCCTGGGTGACGGTCACGGCATCCTGCAGGGCGTGCACCGCGGCCAGGTCGCCGGGATCGTCGGGGTCGACCAACGTCCTGATGGCGGTCAGCACGTACCGGGTCCCGATATCCGCGCGGGTGAGCGTCAGCTCGGCGGGCGCATAGACGACGGTCGGCACGTAATGGTCCTCGGTGATGACCTGCAGCGACATGAACCGCCCGGCGCTGTCGGGCAGTGTGATGGTCACCGGCCCGGCGTCGAGGTCGAACACCCCGGCCGAGTACAGCGTGTCCCGGTTCTGCCGGATCACCACCTGGCTGTCCACCGGGCTGAGTTCACGGAAATGGTGCAGGGTCGCGAAGCCGCCGTCGGCGACGATGTTGGCGAAGTACAGATCCGATTCCGCGCGGGCGAACGTGTCGGGGCTGACGGTCATGGGCATGACCAGACCGTAGCGCTCAGAACAGTGTCGGCAGCGCCAAAGCGGAATCGACGGCCAGCGCGCAGAACACCACCGCCAGGTAGTTGTTGGACTGCAGGAACAGCCGCAGCGGCTTCACCGGCTGCCCGCGCTTGACGCCCGAGTACAGCTGATGCGCCATCACCAGGAACCATGCCCCGGCCAGGGCGGCCACCGATGCGTACAGCCAGCCGGTGGCCAGCGCGAGGGTCAGCGTCGTGAGCACGGTCAGCCAGGTGTAGATCAGGATCTGGCGGGTGACCTCGCGTTCGGTGGCCACCACGGGCAGCATCGGCACCCCGGCGGCTTTGTAGTCTTCTTTGTAGCGCATGGCCAGCGCCCAGGTGTGCGGCGGCGTCCAGAAGAAGATGATCAGGAACATCACCAGCGCGGGCCATTGGATGGTCCCGGTCACCGCCGACCAGCCGATCATCACCGGCATACAGCCGGCCGCCCCACCCCACACCACATTCTGCGAGGTGCGGCGCTTGAGCAGCAGGGTGTAGACGAAGACGTAGAACGCAATGGTCGCCAGCGCCAAGACGCCGGAGAGCAGGTTGGTGGTCCGCCACAGCCACGCGAACGACCCTACGGTCAGCGCCAGCCCGAAGATCAGTGCGTGCCGGGTCGGCACCGACGCCCTGGCCAGCGGCCGCAACGCAGTGCGTTTCATCACCTTGTCGATATCGGCGTCGGCAACGCAGTTCAGCGTGTTGGCGCCGGCGGCGGCCATCATGCCGCCGATCAGGGTGTTCAGGATGAGCAGCGGGTCAACGGTGCCGCGGTCGGCCAGCAGCATGGCCGGGATGGTCGTGACCAGCAACAGCTCGATCACCCGGGGCTTGGTCAACGCCAGGTACGACAGAACGGTGGTTCGTACCCGATTCGGTGCGCCACTGACCGGCCGGCGCTCGCGAATGCTCACGCAAATAACTCCTTGGCGACGGTCACGCGGGCTTCTACTACAGACGATGGTAGACCGCACCGCAGTGTGCTCTGCACCGCAGGGTCGGTGTCGGAGTTGTTCTCCCGTTAACGCCCGCAAAACCCTGCACCAACCGGTCTGCAGTGCACTACTCCCCCGCACTAGGGTGTTTGGGGTAGCGACGTCCGCAGCGCAGAGAGAATTTAGGAGTGACGGTAGTGACCACCGCCGAAGAGATAACTGCCCTCACGCAACCGAACCATCCCGACGATTGGTCCGATCTCGACACGGTCGCGGTGGACACCGTGCGGGTGCTGGCCGCCGACGCGGTGCAGAAGGTCGGCAACGGCCACCCCGGCACCGCAATGAGCCTGGCCCCGCTGGCGTACACCCTGTTCCAGCGCCAGATGCGCCACGATCCGTCCGATACCCACTGGATCGGTCGGGACCGTTTCGTGCTGTCCTGCGGGCATTCCAGCCTCACCATCTACCTGCAGCTGTACCTGGGCGGGTTCGGGCTGGAACTCGACGATATCGAGGCGCTACGGACCTGGAAGTCCAAGACCCCGGGCCATCCCGAGTTCCGGCACACCAAGGGCGTGGAGATCACCACCGGACCGCTCGGTCAGGGACTCGCCTCGGCGGTCGGTATGGCGATGGCCGCCCGCTACGAACGCGGTCTGTTCGACCCGGAGGCCCCGGCCGGCACGAGTCCGTTCGACCACTACATCTACGTCATCGCCTCCGACGGCGATATCGAAGAGGGTGTGACCAGTGAGGCCTCGTCGCTCGCGGGCACCCAGCAGCTGGGCAACCTGATCGTGTTCTACGACAAGAACCACATCTCCATCGAGCACGACACCGATATCGCGTTGAGCGAGAACGTCGCCGACCGCTACCGCGCCTACGGCTGGCATGTCCAGGAGATCGTCGGCGGCGAGAATGTCGTCGGTATCGAGGAGGCCATCGCCGAGGCCAAGAAGGTGACCGACAAGCCGTCGTTCATCTCGGTGCGCACCATCATCGGCTATCCCGCACCGACGAAGATGAACACCGGCGGCGTGCACGGGTCGGCCCTCGGCGACGACGAGGTGGCCGCCACCAAGAAGATCCTCGGCTTCGATCCCGACAAGAAGTTCGAGGTCCGCGACGAGGTCATCGCGCACACCCGCAAGCTCGTCGACCGCGGCCGCGAGGCGCACGAGAAGTGGCAGACCGATTTCGATGCCTGGGCGCAGCGCGAGCCGGAACGCAAGAAGCTGCTGGACCGGCTGACCGCCGAGGAGCTACCCGAGGGCTGGGACGCAGACTTGACGTACTGGGAGCCCGGCTCCAAGGCCGTCGCCACCCGCGCCGCGTTCGGTCAGGTACTCAACGACGTCGCCCCCAAGCTGCCCGAATTGTGGGGTGGCTCGGCCGATCTCGCGGGCAGCAACAACACCACCATCAAGGGCGTGAAATCGTTCGGCCCGCCCAGCATCTCCACCGAGGATTTCACCGCCGACTGGTATGGCCGGGTGCTGCACTTCGGCATCCGCGAGCACGCCATGGGCGCCATCTTGTCCGGCATCGTGCTGCACGGCCCGACCCGCGCCTTCGGGGGCACCTTCCTGCAATTCTCCGATTACATGCGTCCCGCGGTGCGCCTCGCCTCGCTGATGGATATCGACACCATCTACATCTGGACCCACGACTCCATCGGCCTGGGTGAGGACGGCCCCACCCACCAGCCGATCGAACACCTCTCCGCGCTGCGGGCCATCCCGAACCTGTCGGTGGTGCGCCCGGGCGACCCGAACGAGACGGCCTACGCCTGGCGCAGCATCATCGCCCGCGGCAACGGCAGCGGCCCGGTCGGTTTCATCCTGACCCGACAGGGCATCCCGGTACTGGAGGGAACCGACTCCGACGGTGTCGCCAGGGGCGGCTACGTCCTCGGCGGCGACAATGCCGCCGACGCCGAGGTCATCATCATCGCGACCGGTTCCGAACTGCAACTGGCGGTGGAGGCCAAGAAACTGCTGGCCGACAAGGACGTGGTGGCGGCCGTCGTGTCGATGCCCTGCGTCGAGTGGTTCGAGTCCCAGCCCAAGGAGTACCGGGATTCGGTGCTGCCGCCCGGTGTGTCCGCCCGCGTCGCGGTCGAGGCCGGGATCGCGCAGTCCTGGCACAAGCTCGTCGGCGACACCGGCGAGATCATCTCGATCGAGCACTACGGCGAGTCCGCCGATGACAAGACGTTGTTCCGTGAGTTCGGCTTCACCGCTGAAGCCGTCGTCGCTGCGGCCGAACGCACCTTGGATAACTAGAAGTTAGGCGAAAATCATGTCCCAGAACCCCAATCTCGCAGCACTATCGGCCGCGGGCGTCTCCGTCTGGCTCGACGACCTGTCCCGCGAACGCCTGCAGACCGGCAACCTCGCCGATCTGATCGCCACCAAGAGCGTCGTGGGCGTCACCACCAACCCGTCGATCTTCCAGGCCGCGTTGTCGGCGGGCAACGCCTACGACGACCAGGTCAACGAACTCGCCGCCCAGGGCGCCGATGTGGATGCCACCATCCGCACCGTCACCACCGACGATGTGCGTAACGCCTGCGATGTGCTGGCCAAGACCTACGAGGCGTCCGATGGTGTCGACGGGCGGGTGTCCATCGAGGTGGACCCGCGACTGGCGCACGACACCGACAAGACGATCCTGCAGGCCATCGAGTTGTGGAAGATCGTCGATCGCCCCAACCTGCTGATCAAGATCCCGGCGACGATGGCCGGCCTGCCCGCCATCACCGCGGTGATCGCCGAGGGCATCTCGGTCAACGTGACGCTGATCTTCTCGGTGGAGCGCCACCGGCTGGTGATCGACGCCTACCTGGCCGGGCTGGAGAAGGCCAAGGAGGCCGGCCACGATCTGTCCACGATCCACTCCGTGGCGTCGTTCTTCGTGTCCCGGGTCGACACCGAGATCGATGCCCGGCTGGAGAAGCTCGGCACGCAGGAGGCTATGGACCTGCGCGGGCAGGCCGGTGTGGCCAACGCCCGGCTCGCCTACGCCGCCTACGAGGAGATGTTCGGCGGGCAGCGTTTCGCCGCGTTGAAGGGGGCGGGCGCCCGGGTGCAGCGTCCGCTGTGGGCGTCCACCGGGGTGAAGAACCCCGACTACTCGGACACCCTGTACGTGACCGAGCTGGTCGCCCCGAACACCGTGAACACCATGCCGGAGAAGACGCTGGACGCCGTCGCCGACCACGGTGTGGTCACCGGCGACACCGTCAGCGGGACGGCGGCCGCCGCCCAGGGCGTGTTCGACGCGCTGGACGAGGTCGGCATCGATATCGATGACGTGTTCAAGGTCCTCGAGGACGAGGGTGTCGAGAAGTTCGAGAAGTCTTGGGCCGAGCTGTTGGAGGCTACCCAGGGGCAGCTGGACGCCGCGAAGAAATGAGCGAGACCGCCGCCGCCTGGCACAACCCGCTGCGGGACAAACGCGATAAGCGCATGCCCCGGATCGCGGGGCCGTGCGCGGTGGTGATCTTCGGGGTCACCGGCGACCTGGCCCGCAAGAAGCTGATGCCGGCGATCTACGACCTCGCGAACCGCGGTCTGCTGCCGCCCAGTTTCGCGCTGGTCGGGTTCGCCCGCCGCGACTGGGCGGACGAGGATTTCTCCAAGGTCGTCTACGACGCGGTCAAGCAGCACGCCCGCACCCCGTTCCGGCAGGAGGTGTGGGACCGTCTCGCCGAGGGATTCCGCTTCGTGCAGGGCGCCTTCGATGACGACGAGGCCTTCGGCCGGCTGGCCGAGACGTTGCACGCACTGGACGCAGAGCGCGGCACCGGCGGCAATCATGCGTTCTACCTGTCGATCCCGCCGAAGGCCTTCCCCCAGGTGCTCGAGCAGCTGTCCCGGTCTGGGCTGGCCGAAAAGCCCGGTGACACCTGGAGCCGGGTGGTCATCGAGAAGCCGTTCGGGCACGACCTGTCCAGCGCCGAGCAACTCAATGCGCTGGTCAACAGCGTGTTCCCCGAGTCCTCGGTGTTCCGCATCGACCACTATCTCGGCAAGGAGACGGTGCAGAACATCCTGGCGTTGCGCTTCGCCAACGAGATGTTCGAACCGATCTGGAATGCCCATTACGTCGACCATGTGCAGATCACGATGGCCGAGGACATCGGTCTGGGTGGGCGCGGTGGCTATTACGACGGTGTCGGTGCCGCCCGTGACGTCATCCAGAACCACCTGATCCAGCTGCTGGCGCTCACGGCGATGGAGGAGCCGGTCAACTTCTCGCCCGCCGAGCTGCAGGCCGAGAAGATCAAGGTGCTCGGCGCCAGCCGGCTGGCGCAGCCGCTGGACCAGACGACCTCGCGGGGCCAGTACGCCGCGGGGTGGCAGGGCGGCGAGAAGGTGGTCGGGCTGCTCGACGAGGAGGGTTTTTCCGCCACTTCCCTCACCGAGACGTTCGCGGCCATCACCGTCGACGTGGATACCCGGCGATGGGCGGGCGTTCCGTTCTACCTGCGTACCGGAAAGCGACTGGGCCGCAGGGTCACCGAGATCGCCCTGGTGTTCAAACGGGCACCGCACCTGCCGTTCGACGCCACCATGACCGAGGAGCTGGGCAAGAACGCGCTGGTGATCCGGGTGCAGCCCGACGAGGGCATCACGCTGCGGTTCGGATCGAAGGTGCCCGGCAATGCCATGGAGGTCCGCGATGTCAGCATGGACTTCTCCTACGGCTCGGCGTTCGCCGAGGAGTCACCCGAGGCCTACGAGCGGCTGATCCTCGATGTGCTGTTGGGCGAGCCGTCGCTGTTCCCGGTGAACGCCGAGGTCGAATTGTCGTGGAAGATCCTCGATCCCGCCCTGGAGTATTGGGCGTCGCACGGTAAGCCCGATACCTACGCGTCCGGCACCTGGGGGCCCGATTCGGCCTTCGAGATGCTGCACCGGGCCGGACGGGAATGGAGGCGCCCGTGATCATCGACCTGCCCGACACCAGTACCGGTGCCATCAACAAGAAGATCGTGGCCCTGCGCGAGGAGGGCGGCGCGATCACCCTCGGCCGGGTGCTGACACTGGTGATCGCCCCGGACACCGAAGCGGTGCTGGAGGATTCGATCGAGGCAGCCAACGCTGCCAGCCGTGAGCATCCCTGCCGTGTGATCGTGGTGATCCCCGGGGACAGGCTGAGTCTGGAGGCTCGCCTTGACGCGCAGTTGCGGGTGGGCAGCGACGCGGGCGCCAACGAGGTGGTGGTGCTGCGGTTGTCCGGCCCGCTGGCCAACCATGCCAGCAGCGTGGTCATCCCGTTCCTATTGCCCGATACGCCGGTGGTGACCTGGTGGCCCGATCTCGCTCCGGCGGTGCCCGCCCAGGATCCGCTGGGCCGCTTGGCAATCCGCCGGATCACCGATGCCACCAACGGTGAGGACCCGCTGGCCTGCATCAAGAGCAGGCTCGCCGGGTACACCGCCGGGGACACCGATCTGGCCTGGAGCCGCATCACCTACTGGCGTGCGCTACTGACCGCCGCGGTGGATCAGGCACCGCACGAGCCGATCACGGCGGCGGTGGTGTCCGGGCTGAAGGACGAGCCGGCCCTCGACATCCTGGCCGGCTGGCTGGCCGGCCGGCTGAACTGCCCCGTGACCCGCACGGTGGGCGACCTCAAGGTGGAATTGACCCGGCCGAGCGAGACGATCACGTTGAGTCGCCCGCAGGACGGTGTCACTGCAACCCTCACCCGCACCGGTAAGCCCGATGCACAGATCCCGTTGGCGCGCAGGGAAACCCGTGATTGCCTCGCCGAGGACATGCGGCGCCTGGATGCCGACGATATCTATCTGGAAGCGCTGCACGGAATCGACAAGGTGAGCTATGTCTGAACAGAAGATCGAGATCTATGTCGATGCCGGCGAGCTTGCCGCCGCCGCCGGCGCGCGGCTGGTGGGCACCATCACCTCAGCGATCGCCAATCGCGGTAAGGCGGTGATCGTGCTCACCGGCGGGACGGTGGGGATCGCCCTGCTGCGCCACGTCGCCGAGTACGCGCCCGACGTCGACTGGTCCAAGGTGCAGCTGTTCTGGGGTGACGAGCGCTTCGTGCCCGCCGAGGACGAAGACCGCAACTACCGTCAGGCCCGCGAGGCGCTGCTGGAAACGATCTCCATCCCGTCGGCGAATGTGCACGAGATGGCCGCCAGCGACGGCGAGTTCGGCGACGATATCGAGCGGGCGGCCCGGGCGTACGAGAAGCTGCTGCCCGAGGAGTTCGATGTGCACCTGCTCGGGATGGGCGGTGAGGGCCATGTCAATTCACTGTTCCCCGACACCGATGCGGTACGTGAGGATTCCCGACTGGTTGTGGCGGTCACCGATTCGCCCAAGCCGCCACCGCGTCGCATCACGCTGACGCTGCCCGCCGTGCGGCGCGCCCGCGAGGTGTGGCTGGTGGTGGCCGGGGCCGAGAAGGCCGAGGCAGCTGCCGCTGCGATCGGCGGTGCGGACCCGGTCGACATACCCGCCGCAGGCGCGCTCGGGCGGGAGGCCACCGTGTGGTTGCTGGACAAGGCCGCGGCGGGCGCACTGGCCGAGTAAATCCCCGGCCAGCGTCTCAGTCGTCGGGCAGACGTTCTGGGCACTGGTCGGCCAGCGCCTCCCCGTAGCCTGCCAGGTAGTCAGCCACCGCCCTGGCCGAGCCGGCGTCGGGACGAAGCCGCACGCTTCCGTAACAGAAGTTCGCCATACTTATTCAGACGCACCTTGGCCCGTTTCCGTTCCCGGTGCGGCCATACTGGCTGATATGGCAGACAAGGGTGACGGTCGTACCCGTCCGGCGGCGCGGCGCATCAGGACGCTGACGCAGGCGGCGTTGAACGCCGACGCGACCGTGGTGCAGGTCGAAACTCTGCTCACCGACCTCGACCGCACCGTGGTGACGCTGAACAACTCGATCGGTGATCTGGATGTCACCCTGGACCGGTTCAACAGGACCATCACCAGCATCGACGAGCTGGCGCCCCGGCTGATCGCGATGGTGGAGCGTCTGGAGCTGATCGTGTCCCGGGTCGAGGCGATGGTCGAGATCGGCGAGGCCATCGCGTCGCCGCTGGCCGCCGTCGAGGGCGCCGTGCGCGGCGCACTCTCTCAGGTGCGCCGCGCCGCCCGGATCTAGCGCCGGCGGGCGGGGTTCTCTTCGCTGTTTAGTTTTCAAGGTGCGTGAAGACTTAGTCAGGCAGCGGTGGGTAGGTCGGTCATGGTGCGTCGAGCGTGCGAGCGCAAATGTTCCGGTTCGGGACCAGATGGGTCATGGGGTGGGATGAACCAGGGGTGGCGGTCGGCGCCGAGGTAGACCTGCCAACCGCCGTGATGAATCGCGGTGTGGTGCAAACGGCAGAGCAGCACCCCGTTGTCCACGGACGTGCCGCCGCCGTTGACCCACGGTTGGATGTGGTGGGCGTCGCACCAGGACACCGGCCGCCCGCACCCGGGGTGTGCGCAGCCCCCGTCGCGCACGGCCAACGCTTTGCGGATGGCGGGGGTGAAGAGTCGTTCGGCGCGTCCCACGTCCAGTGGGGCGCCCGAGTGGTCGACGATCACTGAGGTCAAAGTGCTGTCACAGGCGATGAGGTCCGCGGTCGCGGCGCTGACCGGTCCACCGAACCCGAGACGGTCCACACCCTGCGTTGCGGGGCGGATGAGGGTGACATGCGGGAGCACACCCCCGCTCATGGGGCGCCCCGAGCCCGACAGGTAAGTGCGCAGCACCTGCCCGAACGCGTCGGCGCGGCGCCGCCCCGCCGGGCGCGGATCGGGCGAGCCGTCCGGCAACGGCACCGGACGGCACAACGGATCCAGCGCGGCCCACAGTTCCTCCCCGGTGAGTGCATCGAGATCCAGCGCGGCACTGATGCGTCCGTCCTCGGTTTGGGTCAGCGTCATGTCGTTGAGGTCGGCGTTTTCGGCGACCGGCACCGCCTCGTCGTCGGCCGGGTGGGTCTTGGCCTTCTCAAGAGCAATCCCGCGGGCCTTCTTACCCACCCCGGCCGGCGTGGTCTGAATCATCAACGCGCGCACCACCGCGGCGCGCTCTTCATCCGCTAACGGCACCCGCGCCTCGATATGGCCGACCCCTTTGCCGACGGCATCGGCGAACTCGATCCCGACCCCACCGAGACGCTGCTGCGCGGTCAACGCCGGCAGCGCAGATGCGGCCCGCCCGACCCGCATCGCCCGATACGCCGCACCCGGCGCCACCCCCAGCAGAGTGAGCAGGTCGGCCCCCGTGCGCAGGTGCTTGCGGGCCGGGATGCCGGCGCGTTCCGCGGCAGCGACCGCCGAGGCGATCACATGGTCGAACACGTTGCGCGCGGTGACCGCAGCAGCCAGTACCGCGAGCAACGCCGGTTCATCCACGATGCGCCGAGGAGAATCAAGCAGGTGACACAGCCTCCGGTCGGCCTCGTTCTCCGGGACGGGCGCCGGGGTGAGATCGTCGATCAGCGCGTCGATAAAGGTGTTGAAATGGGTGGCGTCCATGAGGGATACCGGCTTTCACAGAAGGTGCGCACAGCGCGCGATCAGTCAATACAGTCCGACTCGCCCCCGAAGGGGCGGTCGAACCTGGCGGCGACCGTAGTCGCGGTCTGAAGCTCACCGATGATGCTGGGAGCCCCGTCGCATTCGAACTTGTGTTCGAGTCTACGCCGGAAGTGTCACCTGTGCAAGGCGATTTGCATCAGGACTTAGGTGGCAATTCTCCGGTGTTGGCGGCGGTGACGACCAGGGCTTATCAGCCGGAGTTGCGCAGCGCGCTGGCCAGCCCGCTCATGGTGAGCAGGATGCCGCGTTGCACCAGTTCATCGGAATCCCCCGCCCGGAACCGACGCAGCAATTCGACCTGCAGATGGTTCAGCGGTTCCAGGTACGGGAACCGGTTGAAGACCGAGCGGGCCAGCGCCGGGTTATCGGCCAGCAGATCATCCTGGCCGGTGATCAGCCCGTGCATCCGCACCGTGCGCTCGTGCTCGGCGACGATCTTGTCGAACACCCGGGCCCGGAGGGCCTCGTCGGCCACCAACTCCGAATACCGGGCGGCCAGACCGAGATCCGACTTCGCCAGCACCTGAGCCATGTTCGACAGCACCGTCCGGAAGAACGGCCAACGCCGATACAGATCACGCAGTACCTCGAGCTTGGCGTCGTCACCGGCGACATAGTCCTCGAACGCGGTACCGGTGCCATACCAGCCGGGCAGCATCACCCGCGACTGGCTCCAGGCCAGCACCCACGGAATCGCCCGCAGATCCGAGATGGCGGTGGTGGGTTTGCGCGACGTCGGGCGGCTACCGATATTGAGCGCGCCGATCTCACTGACCGGCGTCGACTCCTTGAAGTACTGCACGAAACCCGGTGTCTGGTGCACTAGTTCGGCGTAGGCGCGCTGCGCGCGGGAGGCCAGATCATCGAGCACCGAATAGGCGCTCTCCGCGAAGTCACCGAGCCCCTCGGTGTCGAGCAGGGTGGATTCCAGCGTCGCGGCCAGCAGCGTCTCCAGGTTGCGGTGCGCGATCCTCGGTTCGGCGTACTTGGCGGCGATCACCTCACCCTGCTCGGTGATCCGCAACGACCCCTTCACCGCGCCGGGCGGCTGCGCGAGGATCGCGTCATAGCTCGGGCCACCACCGCGACCGACCGTGCCGCCGCGGCCGTGGAAGAGCCGCAACCGGATTCCGGTCTTGCGAGCCGATTCGACGAGTTCGAGTTCGGCCCGGTACAACGCCCAGTTCGCCGCCAGGTACCCGCCGTCCTTGTTGGAGTCCGAGTAGCCCAGCATGACCTCCTGGTGGCCGTTGCGCGCGGCCACGGCGGTCGCGTACACCGGCACGTCCAGGGCCGCCTCCAGGATCGAGGCACCGCGCTGCAGATCGTCGATGGTCTCGAACAGTGGGACGATGCCGACCGGCGCGTACGGCCGCTCGCCGGAGACATCCAGCAGGCCCGCCTCCTTGAGCAACACCGCCGCTTCCAGGATGTCCGACACCGACTGACACATCGAGATGATGTAGTTCGGGATCGCCTCGGCCCCGAACACCTTCACGGCCCGGGCCGCCGCCGCGACGATGCCGAGTTCCTTGGCCGCAAGCTCCGACAGGTCGGCACCGGGGCCGATCAGCGGGCGGCGCGTACCGATCTCGTTGGCCAGCAACGTGACACGCTCATCTTCTGGGAGCGAGGCGTAGTCGGGGTGCACGCCGGCCCAGGCCAGCAGCTCCGCGATGACCTGTTCGTGCACCTCCGAATTCTGCCGCATGTCGAGTCCGCACAGATGGAAACCGAAGACCCGCACCGCTTCCCGCAGTCGGGCCAATCGGTCATCGGCGAGCACCGCGGACCCGTTGGTACGCAACGATTCGTCGACGATATCGAGGTCGGCCAGCAGCTGCGCGGGCGTGTCGTATGCAGGCAGGCCCAGGTCCAGCTCGCGTTCGGGCTGACGGTCCAGGATCTGGGCTGCCGTGGCGGTGAGCCGGGCGTGAATGACTCGCAACGCACGCCGGTAGGGCTCGTCGCTGCGGGCCGGTTCGGCACAGACATCGGCCAGTGCCTCCAGGCCGGCACTGACCTGCACCAGCCGCGCCGACATCGACAGTTCCTCCTCCAGCGCCGTGATCTCACCGAAGTAGTGGGCGAAGGCGGTGTACGCGGCCCGACCGCTTGCCAGGCGCACCACGTCGGCGGTGACGTTCGGGTTGCCGTCCCGGTCACCGCCTATCCAGGACCCGGGCCGCAGGATCGGCTCGGCCAGCACCGCCGTACCCGGGAAGCGCCGCTGAAACGCGGTGCGGACCTCGGCGTTGACCCGCGGGATGACCTCAAGGAAGGCTGCCGGGTAGTACCGCAGGCCGGTTTCGATCTCATCGGAGATCTTCAGTCGGGACAGCCGCACCAGCGCGGTCTGCCACAGCGTCAGGATGTGCCTGCGCAGTTCGGTGTCGATATCGCGTCCGTTGTCGGTGCGGGTGTGCCCGTGCAGCCGCAACCGCATCAGCTCGGTGATCTGATGCTGGGTGTCGAACACCGTCCGGCGCCGGGTCTCGGTGGGATGCGCGGTGATCACCGGTGACACCAGGGCGCCGGTCAGCGCCTCGGCGACCGCGTCGGCGTCGAGCTGGGCGTGATCGAGTTTGCGGTAGGTGGCCGCCAGGCTGCTGTCCTGCGGAGGCTCGCCGGCGGCCTCATGCACCGCGCGGCGCCGTTCCCGGTGGATATCCTCGGCCACATTCGCCAGCAAGGCAAAATGGGTGAACGCCCGGATCACCGGAATGGCTTGGTGCACATCGATATCGCGGAACAGACCGGCCAGCTCGGCACGGTCGATCTCCGAGCGCCGCACCCGAAAGGACTCGACCCGGGCGCGTTCCACCAGATCGAAGACCGCGTCGCCGTTCTGGTCCCGCACGGTGTCACCCAGGATGGCGCCGAGCAATCGGATGTCCTCGCGCATCGGCTCGGTGGCCTCGCGTCCGACCTGCGTGCGATGGACCGATCCCATGGGGGCGAGCGCAGTGTCCGGACCGTCAGTCATCCACCAATTATCGACGCCGTCGCCCCGACCCGCAGAACGAGGTTTGATCTAGAGGGCGAGCACCAGCATCAGCACGGCGAATATCGCGCTCAGAGCCAGCAGGGTCACGATCGCGACGAGCCCGTGGTAGCGCTGCGGCGGCGGACCCATCGCGCCCTGGGCCAGAGCCCACAGCGGTGCCTTGTATTCGATGGCCGACCATTGTCCCGCCACCACATCGGCGTCGTAGTCCGCTGGCCCCATCTGGCGGGGGAACCAGTACCGGACATGCGCGTGCAGGCGGTGGCGTCCTGGAGCCAGCGCGATGACATTGCGACCGAGCCGCGGGTCGGACAGCGGACAGCCGTCCACCGTCACGACGACGGGCATAAGACGGGCCCAGGAATACGGGAACGGCGGGGCCTTCAACGTCAGCACCACACCCTGCCCAGGCCCAGGTGTCGACTCCGCTGCGCCGGACACCGGTCAAGCGTTGTACTTGATCCGCAACGCCATACCGACGATCGACACCAGCCAGATGCCGATGACGAACAGCGTCAGGCGGTCCAGGTTCTTCTCCACCACGGTCGAGCCGGACAGGCTGGACTGCACGCCACCACCGAAGAGTGTCGAGAGCCCGCCGCCCTTGGCCCGGTGCAGCAGGACGAGCAGCACCACCAGCAGACTGGTGATGATCAGCACGATCTGCAGCGCGAGTTCCATGCCGCAGAGCTTACCGAACGTGCGGCAAGGTCACGGGAGTGGCCCGCCGGCGGCGATCGCCGACAGGGTGGCGAACTGCTCCCCGTCCAGCGAGGCGCCGCCGACCAGCGCGCCGTCGACGTCGGTCTGTCCGACGATCTCGCCGACGTTCTTGGCGTTCACGGAGCCGCCGTAGAGCACCCGCACCGTCGCCGCGACCTCCTTGGAGGCCAGTTCGGCCAGCTCGGCACGGATCGCGGCGCACACCTCCTGCGCGTCGGCGGCGCTGGCCACCCGGCCGGTACCGATCGCCCACACCGGTTCGTAGGCGATCACCGTCCGACCGATCTGCTCGGCCGTCAAACCGGCCAGCGACCCGCGCAGCGAGTTGACGTTGAATTCGACGTGGTTGCCGGCCTCACGCACCTCCAGCGGCTCACCGATGCACACGATGGGCGTGAGTTCGTGCTTGAGCGCCGCGCGTGCCTTCGCCGCCACCAACTCGTCGGTCTCACCGTGGTAGGTGCGCCGTTCGGAGTGACCGACGACGGCGAAGGTGACACCGAGCTTGGCCAGGAAGGCACCGCTGATCTCACCGGTGTAGGCGCCCGAGTCGTGCTGCGAGACGTCCTGCGCACCGTAGGTGAGGCGCAGCTTGTCCCCGTCGACCAGCGTCTGCACGCTGCGCAGATCGGTGAACGGCGGGATGACGGTCACGTCGACCTTGTCGAAGTACTTGTCCGGCAAGGCGAATGCGATCTTCTGCACCAGGGCGATGGCCTCGAAGTGATTGAGGTTCATCTTCCAGTTGCCGGCGATCAGCGGCTTACGTGCCATGTCTCACGCCTCCAGAACGTCAATACCGGGGAGGGTCTTTCCCTCCAGATACTCCAGCGACGCGCCGCCGCCGGTCGAGATGTGCGAGAAGCCGTCCTCGGGCAGACCCAGCAGGCGCACCGCGGCCGCGGAATCGCCACCGCCGACGACACTGAACGCACCCTTGCCGGTGGCCCCGATGATGGCCTCGGCGACACCCTTGGTGCCCGCCGAGAACGCCTCGAACTCGAAGACACCCATCGGACCGTTCCAGAACACCGTCTTGGCGTTGGACAGCAGCGCGCTGAACCGTTTTACGGACTCGGGCCCGATGTCCAGGCCCATCTTGCCGTCCGGGATCTGGTCGGCGGCCACCGTCTCGGACGCGGCGTCGGCGGCGAACTTCTCCGCGGCGACGATGTCCACGGGGAGGTGGATCACGTCACCGTATTTTTCGAGCAGGTGCCTACACGTGTCCAACATCTCCTCCTGCAACAGCGAGGAACCGACCGAAACACCCTGTGCGGCAAGGAAGGTGAAGCACATGCCACCACCGATGACTATGCTGTCGGCCTTGGTGGCCAGGTTCTCGATCACCGCGAGCTTGTCGGAGACCTTGGATCCGCCCAGCACCACGGCGTACGGCCGCTCGGTCGAGCTGGTCAGCTGCTGCAGCACCTTGACCTCCGTGTCGACCAGCGTGCCCGCGTAGTGCGGCAGCAGCGTGGCGACGTCGTACACCGAGGCCTGCTTTCGGTGCACGACACCGAATCCGTCGGAGACGAACGCACCGGGGGTTCCGTCGGCGGCCTCGACCAGCCCGGCCAGCGCCTTGGCCAGCGCGAGCCGCTCGGCGTCGTCCTTGCTGGTCTCGCGCGCGTCGAAGCGGATGTTTTCCAGCAGCAGCACGTCACCGTCGGTGAGGCCCTCGGCGCGGGCGAGTGCGTCGGTACCGACGACATCGCCGGCCAGCTGGACGTGCCTGCCGAGGCGCTCCCCCAGCGCCGCCGCGACGGGCGCGAGCGAGAACTTGGGATCCTGCTCGCCCTTGGGGCGGCCCAGGTGCGCGGTCACCACGACCTTGGCGCCGGCTTCGGCGAGCGCCTTCAGCGTCGGGACCGAGGCGATGATGCGCCCCGGATCGGTGATGTTCCCGCTGTCGTCGAGGGGGACGTTGAGGTCGGAGCGCACCAACACGCCCCGACCTTCAACACCTTCGGCGAGCAGGTCAGACAGTGATTTGATCGCCATGATCGCGAACTACAGCGACTTACCGACCAGCGCAACCAGATCGGCGAGGCGGTTGGAGTAGCCCCACTCGTTGTCGTACCAGGAGACGACCTTGGCCTGGTTGTCGATCACCTTGGTCAGTCCGGCGTCGAACAGCGAGCTGTGCGGGTCGGTGACGATATCGCTGGACACGATCGGGGCATCGTAGTACTTCAGGATGCCCTTGAGCTTGCCCTCGGCCGCGGCCTTCATGGCGGCGTTGATCTCGTCGGCGGTGGCCGACTTCTTCAGCTCGGCGGTCAGGTCGGTGACCGAGCCCGTGGGGATCGGCACCCGCAGGGCGTAGCCGTCCAGCTTGCCCTTCAGCTCGGGAAGGACCAGGCCGATGGCCTTGGCGGCACCGGTCGAGGTCGGCACGATGTTGATGGCGGCGGCGCGGGCCCGGCGCAGATCGCTGTGCGGGCCGTCCTGCAGGTTCTGGTCCTGGGTGTAGGCGTGGATGGTGGTCATCAGGCCCTTGACGATGCCGAACTCGTCGTTGAGCACCTTGGCCAGCGGGCCGAGGCAGTTCGTGGTGCACGAGGCGTTGGAGATGATGTTCTGGCTGCCGTCGTACTTGTCCTCGTTCACGCCGAGCACGATGGTGATGTCCTCGTCGCTGGCCGGCGCGGAGATGATGACCTTCTTGGCGCCGGCGTCGAGATGGCCCTGAGCCTTGTCGCGCTTGGTGAAGATGCCGGTCGACTCGACCACCACGTCGACACCGAGGTCACCCCACGGCAGCGCCGACGGGCCTTCCTTGACCGAGAGCGCCTTGATCTTCTGGTCGCCGACGACGATCGTGTCCTCACCCTCCAGACTGACGTCGTAGGGCAGCCGGCCGAGGATCGAGTCGAACTTCAGCAGGTGCGCGAGCGTCGCGTTCGAGGTCAAGTCGTTGACCGCGACGATCTCGATGTCGGTGTTCTTACCCGCCGCCTTCTGGGCGTCGAGGGCGCGGAAGAAGTTGCGTCCGATACGACCGAAGCCGTTAACGCCTACCCGGATGGTCACGTGTCTCTCCTAGATCGTCGAGGGAAATCGCGGAACTGCTCGTAGGCCAGCCTAGTGGTGCCGGTTCCCCGGCGTGCACGCTGGTCAGGCGTCCTCGAGCAGATCGGGGGTGACCGCAGACTCGGTGTCCGGGATGCCATCCTGCTTGGCCTTACGGTCGGCCATCGAGAGCAACCGCCGAATCCGGCCTGCCACCGCATCTTTGGTCATCGGCGGATCGGCCAGCCGGCCCAATTCCTCCAACGACGCCTGGCGGTGCTCGACCCGCAGCCGCCCGGCCTGCGCCAGATGGTCAGGGACGGTGTCGCCGAGAATGTTCAGCGCACGTTCCACCCGGGCCGCCGCGGCGACCGCCGCCCGCGCCGAGCGCCGCAGGTTGGCATCGTCGAAATTGGCGAGCCGGTTGGCGGTCGCGCGGACCTCGCGGCGCATCCGGCGTTCCTCCCAGGTCAACCGGGTGTCCTGGGCGCCCATCCTGGTCAGCAGCGCGCCGATCGCCTCACCGTCGCGTACCACCACCCGGTCGCTGCCGCGCACCTCACGTGCCTTGGCGCTGATCCCGAGCCGGCGCGCCGCGCCGACCAGGGCCAGCGCGGCTTCCGGCCCGGGGCAGCTGACCTCCAGCGCCGAGGATCGCCCGGGCTCGGTGAGTGAACCGTGCGCCAAAAACGCGCCACGCCAAGCGGCTTCGGCGTCGTTGACGCTGCCGCCGACAACCTGCGCCGGGAGGCCGCGAACCGGCCTGCCGCGCAGGTCGAGCAACCCCGTTTGGCGGGCCAGCGCCTCACCATCCTTGGCCACCCGCACCACGTAGCGGGTGCTCTTGCGGATCCCGCTGGCCGACAGCACGTGCACGACGGCGTTGTAGCCGTACAGGTCGTGGATGTCCTTACGCAGCCGGCGCGCGATGATGCCGAGATCGACCTCGGCCTCCACCACCACCCGGCCCCCGACGATGTGCAGACCGCCGGCGAACCGCAGCAGTGCGGACACCTCGGCGCGCCGGGCGCTGACCGAGTTCACGACCAGGCGGCTCAGCTCGTCCTTGACCTCGGCCGTCATCGCCACGACTCGTCCCCCCTCGGTCCGTTGAATGATCCCTGTACATGCTCGGGTGCGCTGCCGGGTGGACCGGACTCCCGGCCCCGCAGGCGCACCCCTTCCAGCGCTGCTGCCAGCATCGACGGGTCATGTAACTGTGTACCAGGTCGCGATACCGCGGCAAACTCCACGTTCGCGCCCAACAGAGTGGCCGTTCGTGCCAATTGTTCGCGCTCCCGATCGCTGGGCACCCGTGCCGCGTCGATGATGATGTCGTCCACCCGAAATCCGGGGGCGTGCTGGGCCAGCACATGGATATGGCGTTCGGCGGAGAAGCCGGCGGTCTCCCCCGGCTCGGCCGCCAGATTGAGTACCAGCGCCCGGCGCGCGGCGGTCGCGTTCAGCGCCGAAGCCAGCCCCGGCACCAGCACATGCGGGATCACGCTGGTGAACCACGACCCGGGCCCGAGCACCACCAGATCGGCGGCCATGATCGCGTCGACGGCCTGCCGGGTCGCGGGCGGATCACCGGGCAGCAGCCGGACCCGGCGCACCTGGCCGACCGTGGTGGCCACCGCGACCTGGCCGCGGATCACCCGGAACATCCGCGGATCGGATTCCAGCCCGGCCACGTCGGCCTCGATCTGCAGGGCGAGCGGGCACATCGGCAGCACCCGGCCCTTCAGGTCCAGGATGCGGCCCAGTTCGTCGAGGGCGGCCACCGGGTCGGCGAGCACCTCGCTCAACCCGGCGAGCAGCAGGTTGCCGATCGGATGGCCGGCCAATGCACCGCTGCCGCCGAACCGGTGCTGGATGATGGTGGCCCACAGTCGCCCGTGCGGTGAATCAGAGGCCAATGCGGCCAAGGCCATTCGTAGATCGCCCGGCGGGACGATATCGAGTTCGCTGCGCAGTCGGCCCGAAGAGCCCCCGTCGTCGGCGACGGTCACCACGGCGGTGACATGCGGGGTGAGCCGGCGGGCCGCCGACAGTGTCGCGTACAGGCCGTGACCGCCGCCGAGCGCGACGATGCGTGAGGGTGCCGTCATTCGCGGCCCAGATCCCGGTGCAGGGCACGCACCGTCAGATGATCGTCGGACTGTAACCGGGCGGCCAGTGCCTCGGCGATGGCAACGCTGCGATGCTTGCCGCCCGTGCAGCCGATGGCGACCGTCATGTATCTCTTGCCTTCCCGGCGGTATCCCTCGATCACCACCCCCAGCAGCCGATGATAGGTATCGAGGAACTCCGCGGCGCCTTCCTGACCGAGCACGAAATCGCGCACCGCCGGATGCTGTCCGGTGTGCGGGCGCAGCTCGTCGACCCAGTGCGGGTTGGGCAGGAACCGGACATCCATCACCGTGTCGGCGTCCATCGGCAGCCCGTACTTGTAGCCGAACGACTCCACCGTCACGTTGGTATGCGCCACCGCCTCACTGCCGAAGGCGCGTTCGATGCTCTCCCGTAGCGCGGGCACCGCCAGCGTGCTGGTGTCGATCACCAGGTCGGCCACCGCGCGCACCGGGGCGAGCATGGCCCGTTCGGCGGTAATGCCTTCGGCCAGAGTTTGATTGCCCTGCAGTGGGTGGCTGCGCCGGTTCTGCTCGTAGCGGCGCACCAGGATCTCGTCGGCCGCCTCCATGAACAGCACACGGGGCCGGATACCGCGGGTCGCCAGCTCGTTGCGCACCGAGTCCAGGTCCCCGGTGAACCCACGGGACCGCACATCCATCACCAACGCCAGCTGGGTGATCCGTGATCCCGCGGCCAGGCCCAGATCGACCATCCGCGCGATCAGCTCCGGCGGCAGGTTGTCGGCGACGTACCAGCCGAGGTCTTCGAGCACTTTGGCGGCGGTGCCGCGGCCGGCGCCCGACAATCCGGTGACCAGGACGACTTCGATGCCTGATTCCTCGCTCATTCGCTGGTCTGACACTCCGATATCTGTTCTGAGTTGTTCTCGGCTGGTCGGTCGGTCTGGTGATCTCCGGTCCGATCATCGTGCAAAACCGGCCCGGGCGTGTCGGAATCGATGGGCGTGTCCATCTCATCACGGGCCGGCTCCGGTGCCGACACCCCCAAAGCCTCCAGCACCGCCCGTGCCGTCGCCACCCCGATTCCCGGCACCGCCGTGATCTCCTCGACGCTGGCGGCACGCAACCGCGACACCGAACCGAAATGGGTCACCAATGCCTTTCGCCGGTGTTCGCCCAATCCTCGCACCGAATCCAGCGCCGACGCGGTCATCCGTTTGGACCGCTTGCTGCGGTGGAACGTGATGGCGAACCGGTGCGCCTCATCGCGGATGCGCTGCAACAGGTAGAGGCCCTCGCTGGTGCGCGGGAAGATCACCGGGTCCGACGAGGACCCGGGCGGCCCGGGTACCCACACCTCTTCGAGGCGTTTGGCCAATCCGATGACCGCGACATCGGTCACCCCGAGGTCGCGCAGCACGGCGGCCGCGGCGTTGACCTGAGGTGCCCCACCGTCGACGACATACAGATTGGGCGGATAGGCGAACCGCCGCGACTTGCCTTCGGCCACCATCGGCTGTTCGGCATCGGCGACGTGCCGGGCGAACCGGCGCCGGGTGACCTCGGCGATGGACGCGACGTCGTCGGAGCGCCCGTCGCCCGCGGCCTCCCGGATCGCGTAGTGCCGATAGTCGGATTTGCGTGGCAGCCCGTCCTCGAAGACCACCAGCGAGGCCACCACATCGGTGCCCTGCACGTGACTGATGTCCACGCATTCGATGCGCAGCGGCGCATCGGCGAGGTCGAGGGTTTCCTGAATGTTCTGCAGCGCTTCCGATCTGGCGTTGAAGTCACCCGCGCGCTTGAGCTTGTGTTGCGCCAGCGCATCCTGGGCGTTGCGCTGTACGGTCTCGGCCAGTGCGCGCTTGTCACCGCGCACCGGCACCCGCAGGTCCACGCGGGAGCCCCGCAGCCCGCTCAGCCAGGCGGTCAGTTCCTCGGCGTTCTCCGGCAGCACCGGCACCAGCACCTGCTTGGGCACCGGGTTGGTGGATTCGTCCTGCGGGCCGGCCCCGGCCACCCCGAGTTCGGCCTGATCACCGTAGAACTGGGTGAGGAACTGCTCCACCAGCCGGGCCTGACCCGAATTGTCGTGCTCTGCATCGCTGGCGGTCGCCTCCGGCTCGGTAGCCTTCTCGACCACCCAGCCCCGCTGCCCGCGGACCCGTCCCCCGCGGACGTGGAACACCTGGACCGCGGCCTCCAGATCGTCGTCGGCGAAGGCCACCACATCGGCATCGGTACCGTCGCCGAACACCACGGTCTGCTTCTCCAGGGCGCGTTTGAGCGCGCCGATATCGTCGCGCAGCCGGGCCGCTCGCTCGAAATCGAGTTCCTCGGCCGCGGCATTCATCTGCCGCTCCATATCGCGTACCAGCCGGTCGGTCTTACCGGCCAGGAAGTCGCAGAAATCCAGCACGATGCGGCGGTGCTGCTCGGCACTCACCCGACCGATGCAGGGGGCCGAGCATTTGTCGATGTAGCCGAGCAGGCAAGGACGGTCGATCTGGCTGTGCCGCTTGAACACTCCCGCCGAGCAGGTGCGCGCCGGGAAGACCCGGGTCAGCAGGTCCAGCGTCTCGCGGATGGCCCAGGCGTGCGAGTACGGGCCGAAGTACCGCACCCCCTTGCGCCGCGGCCCACGGTAGACGAACAGTCGCGGGTACTCCTCGTTCAGCGTCACCGCCAGCACCGGGTAGGACTTGTCATCGCGGTAGCGGATGTTGAATCGCGGATCGAACTCCTTGATCCAGTTGTATTCCAGCTGCAGCGCCTCGACCTCGGTGGCGACCACGGTCCACTCGACGCTGCCGGCCGTCATCACCATTTGCCGGGTGCGCGGGGCCAGGCCGGAGATATCGGCGAAATAGGAGTTGAGCCGGCTGCGCAGGCTCTTGGCCTTGCCGACGTAGATCACCCGGCCCTGCGGATCACGGAACCGATAGACACCGGGTTCGACAGGTATCGAACCCGGCGCGGGCCGGTAAGTCGCTGGATCGGGCACGGGTCCAGGTTAGAGCGTGTCTACGACGTCGATATAACCGCAGTACACGGCGGCTTTCTCGGCGTAATTGCGAAAAATGTCGTAGCTCGCCGCGCCTGGGGACAGCAACACCACGTCGACGCCGGGCAGCGCCGCGGCCACCCGGACGGCGTCGCGCAGGCTGTCGACCACCCGGACGCGTTCCGGGTGCGCGGCGGCAAATCCGACGCCGATCTGCACGCCGTTGGTCGGCCCCTGGATCAGGGTGACACGCCGCTGCCCGCTGCACAGGTACGCGTCGAGTTGCCGGTAGTCCAGCGCCCGATCCATACCGCCGACGATCAGCGCGATCTCCTCGTCCGGTGGCAACGCGGTCAGCGCGGCCACCACCGCCTCCCCGGTGGTGGCCAGGGTGTCATCGATCCACCGGATACCACCGGTGCGCCGGACCGTCTGCAGCCGGTGCGGTAGTCCGGTGAACAACGCGGCGGCAGCGTCGACCTCGGCCGCACGCACCGGACGGCCGATTACCTGCTCGGCGGCCTCGGCGGCAAGCGCCGCGTTGACGCTGTTGTGCGCATATCGCAACACCGAATCCCCGGCCGGGGTCCGCACCGCATCAGGATCCACCGCGCGCAGCTCGGGGAACTCCGAGATACCAACGCTCCGAAGCTTTTCCACGACCGCGGGAACGGTCACCAGGGCGCGGGTCGTAGTCCCGAACACGTGCGCCTTCGCCCGGTAGTAGGAGCCGATGTCACCGTGGAAGTCCAGGTGGTCCTGGAACAGGTTGGTGATCACCGCCACCGCGGGCGCGGTGTGCAGCAGTGCGCACTGCTGACTCGACAGCTCGGCCACCACCCATTCGTCGCCGGCCGGGTCCAGATCCGACAGCGGTGTACCGATATTGCCCGCCGCCACCGCAGGCACACCCAACCCGGCCAGCAGATGCGCCAGGAACGCGGCCGTGGTGCTCTTGCCCTTGGTTCCGGTGACGCCCACCGTGCGGGCACCGTGCCGGGCCATGAACCAGTCGGCGGCGTTGGACACCGCGACGGGCCCGTCGCGCAGTCGTTCGAACACCGGGTGCCGCCAGGGCACACCGGGACTGACGAAGACGATCTCGGTGTCGCACAGCAGTTCCGGGGCGTCGGGTCCGTGATGTACCACAACGCCGGGAATGTCCGGCGTTGTCACGGGCCTGTCATCCACCGCGACGATGCGCGCAGCGCCCTGCGCCGCGGCGGTACGGGCCATCGACAACCCTTCCTTACCGAGTCCCCAAATGCCGACGACCCGACCGGCCAGCTCAGTCATCGAGCAGCTTCGCGTACCGCTCGGGCAGGTGATGCCGCCCCGGGGTGGGATCCGGGTTGACCGCCACAGTGGCCAATTCCGCACGCCGAACGGAGAATTCGTCGACCAGTTCCAGTCCCTGCCACTGCGGATCGTCGATCACCGCGAGCATCGATTCGGCGGCCTCGTGGTACTCCCCCACGCACTCGAACGGCTTGTGCACGCCAAGACCGAGGATATCTGCCATACCGTCCCGGTTGCCGGTATCGGCAAACAGGTTGCGGCCGAAGATTTTCTCGCACGTGGCCCGGCCCAGCCGGGGCGCCAGCAGCACGAAGACGAACTGACATTTCGGGCAGTGCCCGCACCAGGAACTCGCGCGCCGACTCGGATCCAGGGCGAACAGCCGATTACAGCTGGTGAACACGTCGAAATACTGCTCACTGGTGGCGAACCGGTCAGCAATCTGCGATTCCGAGAGCCCGCGCAGCATCGAGAAGTAGCGGTCCGGATTGAACCCGAGGTGCGCCAACGTGTCCCGCAACAGTGTTTCGTACGCCAGGCTCTTGGACCACTGGTGGTTGATGTCCCGGCCGAGCCACTCGACGTTACCGACGTTGGAGGACCGCTCGTTGGACAACACCACCGGCCCCAGCCCGTGAGCATCGGCGACGATCAACCCGATCACGCTGTTGATGGCGGTCACCGGCACATGCCCGTTGTAGGCGCCCTCGGCGTTGGCCTGGATGAGCCGCGGGTCGATGCTGCGCCGAACGTGCACGCTGGCCAGGCCGCTGACCTCGATGCAGCGGTCGATCGGGGTATATCGGTTGACGCTGAACAGTATCGGCGCGATACCGTGCCGGCGGAACGCCTCGATGGTGACCACCGAGTCCTTACCGCCGCCCACGGGCACCAGCGGGGTCCCCGCCGGATCCCAATCATCGCCCCGGTCGGGCGCCACCGTCGCCGACGGTCCCCCGATCTCGGGGGTCAGCGCTCCGGGCAGCTGGTTGGTGTACGCGAACTCACCGAGCCCACCCTCGATCAATGTGCTCACATAGCGCTTCTCGAAGTCGTGTGTGGCGAAACCGATTTCGATCTTCGGCGGTGCGGCCGCCTTGAAATAGCTCAGCGCGCAGGTGAGCGTCAGCAGCCTGGCCAGCCGGGGATCCGGCTCGGTGGCGGTCTGCCCGAAGTCGATCACCTCGGTGAAGCTGATCGAATCGGGGCCGCGCAGCGTGTAGTTCAGTGCGAGTCGGCCGCCGGCCCAGTCATGGCCGTCGATCACCAAGGCGTCGAAAGTTTCCGGCCGGAACGGCTGGCTCATATCTGCGCCACCTCGAAACGACGGGCGCCGATGGCGCTGACCGGGTGGGTCTGGAAATGCGGTGACACCCACCACGCCCTCAGTGCACCCGCGAGCGGCACGGGCTCATCGGAATACCTGAGGGTCGGCAACAGGCCGGCCGCCTGGGCCAGGTCCAGCCGCTCGGCACCGATACCGAGCGCACCGTCGGCGGTGTCGACGATCAGTGCGCCCAGCTGCGGCGGGTGCGCCCGATCGCCTTCGACATACACTGCATCGGCGTACCCCGCCGCGGCAAGGTCGCGTGCCGCTCGGGCATTGTCGGCCTGACTGCTGGTGCGGGCGGCCATCCGGCGCCAATGCGGCAGCGCGGGCTCCGGATCCGGCGTCACGGCCAGGGCCACCGGGTCGGCCCCGACGGGGTCGATCACCGCCGCCGACACCACGAAGCCGGGCTCGCCGTCGAGCTCGACGACCATCACGCGGGCCGCGAGCGTGACCGGACCGTGCCGGTCGGCCGCCTCGTCGAGAAAGCCCGCCAGGGTGTCATGCAGGGCGGTGACCGGCGGGATGTCGATGCCGAAGAAGCGCGCCGTCTCGTCCAGTCGCCGCCAGATGAGGCCGGTGGCCGGGGCCCGGCCGCCGACCAGCGGCACGGTGAGCGCCGGATGGGTGCCCAGGGCCGCGACCAGGGCGGGTGCGCTGACCAGTGGCGCGTCGCCATCGGCGATGCCGCCGGCCGACGTCGACACGAATTCCAAGGTACTCATCGACTTGCCGATCCTACCGCAGGCAACTGCGGCGATACTTGTCCGATGGGGATGGCGCAGGCGCGGATCGCGCGGCTGACCGAGACGGACTGGCGGGCCTTCGCCGGGGTGCGGCTGCGCGCACTGACCGACTCGCTGGGCGCCGAGGACCCTCAGTACCGGTACGAGTCCACCTTCACCGCGGCGCAATGGCGGCGCCGGCTGCGCGCGCACGCCCAATTCGCCGCGGTCGTGGACAACCGGGCGGTCGGGCTGATCGGTGCGCAACGGCAGAGCCCCGAATCGGTGTACCTGTACTCGCTGTGGCTGGACCCGGGCGCACGCGGGCACGGGTTGGGACGCACGCTGGTCGCCGAGGCCGTGGACTGGGCCCGCCGCCAGCGAGTGCAGCGCGTGACGCTGCGCGTGCACGCCGGCAACGCGGCGGCGCGGGCGATCTACGACGGCCTCGGATTCACCGTCAGCGCCGGCGAACACGCCGGAACCGCCGATGAAATCACGATGATGCTGAATGTGAGGTGAGGTCGGGACGGTAGCGGTCCATCAGTGCGCGCAGCCGATCCATGGCCTGCACCGCGCGGTCCTTGTCGACCGCCTGGATCGCCATGATCGCGGTGTACTCGTCGTCGGGGAGGTCCACCCTGGCCCACCGGGCGCCCGGCGGGAAGGACACGTCCACGACATCGGTCCACGGGATCAACTTGTAGGTCAAGGCGTTTCGTACCGAGATTCCCGCAGCCCCCGCACGCAGCCGAGGTCGGGCCAGCAGCAGGGTCACCGCCGCGATGGTGATGCCGACCAGCGCGATGCCGACCTGATCCGCGGTCCGGAACACCACCCCGCTGGATCCGACCTTCAGCAGGAAGCCGACGCCGATATGAGCCGCCGCGATCACGAAGGCCGTCGCGTAGACGAAGTACGGCGTCAGGTGGGGGCGGACCTGCAGCTCCCACTCGTGCCGGTCGGCGTCGGTCATGATGCCAGGTCGCGCAGCACCAGTGCGGTCGACAACGCCGCGGCGACCGCTTGGGCGCCCTTGTCCTCACTGGAATTCGGCAATCCGGCGCGGGCCAAGGCCTGCTGCTCGGTGTTGGTGGTGAGCACCCCGTTGGCCACCGGGGTGCACCGATCCAGCGACACCCGGGTCAGCCCCTGGGTCACCGCGTCGCACACGTAATCGAAATGCGGGGTCTCCCCGCGGATCACCACGCCCAGCGCGACCACGGCGTCATACTTTGCCGCCAACGCCTGCGCGACGACCGGGATCTCGATCGCGCCGTGCACGCGCACCACCGTCGGTTCGGTCACCCCGAGCTGTCCGGCCGCGCGCAAGGCACCGTCGAGCAGGGCGTCGCAGATGGTGGCATGCCAGGTGCTCACCACGATGCCGAGCGACACCGTGGAGGCGTCCACGTCCGGCAGCTCGGGAATCGCGCCCGAGTGCCCGCTCACAGCACACCGCCGGGCTGCGCCTCGTCATAGTCGTCGAGGCCGGTCAGGTCGTGGCCCATCCGGTCGCGTTTGGTCATCAGGTAGCGGATGTTCTCGGCGTTGGCCCGCACCGGCAGGGGAACCCGCTCGGTGATGTGCAGCCCGTAGCCGTCCAGCCCGACCCGTTTGGCCGGGTTGTTGGTCAGCAGCCGCATCGAGCGGACCCCGAGGTCGACCAGGATCTGCGCGCCGATGCCGTAGTCGCGCGAATCGGCGGGCAGGCCGAGTTCGAGGTTGGCGTCCACGGTGTCGGCGCCGGCGTCCTGCAGCTGGTAGGCCTGCAACTTGTGCAGCAGGCCGATGCCCCGGCCCTCGTGACCGCGCATGTACAGCACGATGCCGCGGCCCTCCTGGGCCACCATGGCCATCGCGGCGTCCAGCTGCGGACCGCAGTCACAGCGGCGCGACCCGAACACATCGCCGGTCAGGCATTCGGAATGCACCCGGACCAGCACATCGTGACCGTCGAACTCCGGGCCGGAGATGTCCCCGCGCACCAGGGCGACGTGTTCGACATCCTCGTAGATGGAGGTGTAGCCGACCGCCCGGAACTCGCCGTGCCGGGTGGGGATGCGGGCCTCGGCGATCCGCTCGATGTGCTTTTCGTGTTTGCGGCGCCATTCGATGAGATCGGCGATGGAGATCAACGCGAGGTCGTGGTCGTCGGCGAACACCCGCAGCTCGTCGGTCTGAGCCATGGCGCCTTCGTCCTTCTGGCTGACGATCTCGCAGATGGCGCCGGCCGGCTGCAGACCGGCCAACCGGGCGAGGTCCACGGCCGCCTCGGTGTGCCCGGGGCGGCGCAGCACGCCGCCGTCCTTGGCGCGCAGTGGCACCACATGGCCGGGCTTGGTGAAATCCTCGGCGACGGCGGCCGGGTCGGCGAGCGCGCGCATGGTGGTGGCACGGTCCGAGGCCGAGATGCCGGTGCCGACATCCTTCTTGGCGTCGACGGTCACCGTGTACGCGGTGCCGTGCTTGTCCTGGTTCACCGCATACATGGGAAGCAGACCGAGCCGATCGCAGACGGCGCCGTCCAGCGGCACACACAGGTAGCCCGAGGTGTAGCGGACCATGAAGGCGACCAGCTCGGGGGTGGCTTTCTCGGCCGCAAAGATCAGGTCACCCTCGTTCTCGCGGTCCTCGTCGTCGATGACCACGACGGCCTTGCCCGCCGCGATGTCGGCCACCGCCCGTTCGACGGAATCCAGCCTTGTCATCCTGTGCCACCTTCATCTGTTCGTCAGCGTCGACCTGTGCGCACGCGCGGGCAGGCCGGTTACATCAGTATGAACCACGGACCCTCAACTGTTATTGCCCGCCGGTCCTGGGGGGACCGGCGGGCAAGGAGCAGGTAGTCCGCGGGGTCTAGAACTGGTATTCGGCGGTGACGAAGGCCGGAGTCCCGTCGGCCCGCAGATGCCCGTCGTAGAAACTGATGGTGAACGTCTCACCGGGGTAGCAGCTGCGGTGCCGCACCGACGTCGATTCGTAGTGCACGATGAACGCCCCGAACCGGTTGCGGTCCACCGACACCACACCGGTCGGGTTGCGCTGGGTGATGGTGTAGGTGATGTCGTCACCGTCGACGTCGACGACGGTGGTGGTCCAGTCACCGGTCTTCAACCCGCGTACCCGGCCGCTGCCGCCGACGGTGCCCTGAGTGGGGGTGTTGTTGTACGGGTGCAGATTCACCGTCACCAGCACCGGGACGGGATCGCCGCCCGCATCGTGTCCGAGCACACAGAAGGTGTCCACCTTGTCCGCGGCCAGCGCATCCACCGCCGCCGCGGCGTGGCCCACCCCGAGGTTCTGCGCGGTGCAGTAGGTGAACGTGCCGTCCTCGGCGATCTCGGCCGAGTTGCCCTTGGCCGTCACCACGGTGCCACCGGTGAACCGCAGCACCCCGGGCGCGGCGGCCATACCCCTGGTGGTCTGCTCGCCCAGCCCGTTGACCGCCGAGGAGAACACCACCACCGTGGCCGGCGTCGGCGCGGTGTCGGCCAGCGGCGGTGAGACCCGCACGTCAGCCACGGTGATCGACCGCCCGTAATCGTCGGTGCCGATGATCGTGAAGCTGTCGGCGGCGGTGATGCCGTGGCCGAGCCCGGGTGTACGGGTATAGACGTAACCGCCGTTGCGGTCCACCGAGACGGTGCCCTTGCGCGGTCGGGTACCCACACTGAACGACAGCGGTCCGTCCTCGCTGACCGCCAACCTGCCGCACTGTACGTCCGGTGCGGTGCGCAGGGTTTGCACACCGATCTTCAGGTGCGCCAGTGGGTTGACGGTGACGTCGGCGGAGCCGCCCCGGGTGTTGGTGACCGTCACCACGAAACTGTCGGTGGCCGTCCCCGGGATGACGGCCCGCGAAATCGTCGGGACGAATACGAACTGGCCGGTCTCGGTATCGAGCTGGACCAGTCCCCCGTTGCGTGAATACGCCGATTCCTCGGTGGAACCCGCCGGATTGGAGGCGTTCGCCAGGCTGTAGACCAGCCTGCCGCCGTCCCGCGCGGCACCCTGGATGTGGCCGGTGACGACCCCGTCCGGGTCCGGCGGCTGCAGGATCGGTGTGCCGGTCAGCGGGATATCGGCGGCGAGGATCTGCACCGTCACCGCCACGTCGGTCGATCCGCCGTACAGGTCGGCGACGGTGACGGTGAACTCGTCCACCCTGTCCTCGATATCGGCGCTCGCCATGGCCCGGCGCCGGGCCTGATCCGACGGCGTATAGCTGAACCGACCGGACAGCGCCCCCACCGACACCAGACCACCCTTGGCGGTGGTGAACAGCACCGGTCCGTAACTGAGCGCCCCGGTGGTGCGGCTGACGACGGCGCCGGACACCGTTCCGTTGGGCCGCTTGGGCTCACCGACCTCGGCGAAGGCGGTCGGCGGGGTATCGGGGCGCACCACCAGGTCCACCACGTGGCCAGGCGTGGAGAACACGGTCGGGCTGTCGACGGTGACGCCGATATCGGGTCCGAGGTGGCCCGCCGTCGACGAATCGAAGCTGGTGCGGTGCAGATCATCGATGGTGATGTGCGGAACTCCTTCTCGGCGAATGGATTCGGATCAGTACGTGTAGGTGCGGTCGGCGTGGCGCCCGACGGCGTCGGTGGCCCGCAGCACCACTGTCCCGGCCGGGCCTCTGGTGAAGAAGCTGCCGCCCGAGGAGGTGAATGTCAGCGTGTGGTCACCGCGGGTGCCGTCGCTGAGCCTGGCCGTGCCACCCGATGTCGACTGGACACGCAGCGTGCATCCGTGGTCGACGGTGATCGGGTGCCACTGCGCCTCCTTGGCGCCGCCGAGCAGGGTGTTGGTCCGCACACCGGCGCTGGGCGGTGCCGGCGCTGCCTGCGGCGGCGTGTCGCCGAGCGGCGGACACACCGAGACCGTTGCCACCGTCATCGTGCGGCCGTGGGCGTCGGCACCAAGGATGGTGAAGGAGTCTTCCGCGCTGTCGGCCAGACCCGATGTGCGGGTGTAGGTGTAGACCCCGGACCGGTCGACCAGCGCGGTGCCCTTGGTGGGAGCTCGGCCCAGACCGAAACTCAGCGGCCAGTCGTCGTCGACCAGCACCCGGCCGCGCTGCACTCCGGGTGCGATGTCGAGGGTCTGCACCTCGACGTGCAGGCGGGCCAGCACCGTCACGGTGATATCGGCGGTGTCGCCGCGCGGATCGGTCGCCGTCACGACGAACGTGTCGGTGTCCGGACCTGGCGTCGCCGCCTCGCAGATCGGCGGGACGAAGGTGAACCGCCCGGTGCTCTGATCGAGCGCCACCATGCCGCCCCGCCGTGAAAACGCCGAGGCCACGGCCGAGTCCGGCGGATTGGCCGGATTCTGCAGGCTGAACGTGAGCGCCGCACCGTCCCAGGCACTCGCTCCGATACGACCTGTCAACACGCCGTTGGCCGATGGCGGGCGGATCAGTACCGCGCCGGTGAGCGCGATATCGGCGGGCAGGATGTCGACGACGACATGCGCCTCGGCCCCGGATCGGTGGCCGTCGGCCATATCCACGTCGACGTCCACGGTGAAGGTGTCGACCTTGTCCCCGTAGTGCGGACTCGTCCGGGACAACTGCCGGGCCGCCGCCGACGGAACGTAGCTGAACTGCCCGGTCCAGGCATCGACCGCGAAGGCCCCGCCCTTGTCGGTGCTGCCGCGCCGCGGCCCGAATCGCACCGACCGCGCGCCCTGATCGACGACCCGAACCGATCCGCGCACCACGGCGGTCCGTCGGTCGGCGCCGTGGAACTCGACCCAGGGCTGTACCGGGGGCCCGATATCTGTCATGTCATCGGTGCGCGACAGATCGTCGATCGTCATGGCGCGGATCTCTCTGCGTGCGGGCGCGTCCCGGGTGGCCTACCAGGTCTTCGTCACCGTCGACGGGGTTCCGGTGACCACGCCGTTGGACGTCACGTAGTAGCCATCGGTGACGGTGAGCCGGCTGCCGTTCCACAACGTGCTGGTGTACAGGCCCCGCCCGCCGAAGGTGAAGCTCGACCCGTTGTGGCTGAAGGTCAGGGAGTCGCCGTCATCGTCGTCGACGTTGATGCCGCTGACCGTGCCCAACAACTTGCTGCCGCCGGAGATGGTCGGGGTGTGGTTGATCGCGTAGATCGCCACCGACACCGAGTAACTGGTGCTGCCGCCGAATCCGTCCACCGCGGTGGCCGTGAAGGAATCGGCGACCGCGCTGCCGCTCGCGCCGATCTTGGCCGCCCCGTGGTAGTAGGAGTAGCCCTCGTTGATGGTGTAGGTGAAGGTGCCGTCGGCGTTGACCGCCACCGTGCCGCCGTTGGCGGTGGAGAACGATCCCGCCGTGAAGCTCACGGTGTCCCCGTCCGCGTCGGTGGCCTTCAACTTCCCGGTGGTGGTCTGCTTCAGGGTGCCGATGCCGAGGATGCGGTTGTCGTCGATCGACGAACCGGTGAAGTCCGTGTTGCCGGCCACCGGTGCGCTGTTGGTCACCGTCGGGGTGACGTTCACCGTCGCGATGATCACCGAGTTGCCGTTGGCGTCGGTGGCCCGGATGGTGAACGAGTCGCCCGGCGTCTGGGAGTGACCCAATGCTCCGTTGCGGGTGTAGGTGAACGCACCGGTGGACGTCACCGTCACGGTGCCCTTGGCGCCCTGGCTGCCCACGCTGTAGGTCAATCCGGTGTTACCTGCCGTATTCAGCTGTCCGGTAACCACATTGGGCGTCGCGGTGTTCACATTGGTGGTCGGGGACGGCGTGCTGAGCCCGGTCAGGCTGACGGTGGCCGTCGAGACGCCGCCGTGGCCGTCGTTGACCTGCACCTGGAACGAGTCCGTGCTCTGGCCCGCGGTCGGGATGTAGGTGAACGAGTTGCCGCTGAACCGGATGATGCCGCCGTTGGTGGTGGAGGCGGTGCCGTTGGTCCCGCCGACCAGGGTGTAGGTCAGCGAGTCGCCGTCATCGTCGGAGCCGTTGACCGTGCCGCGCACGACCCCGAGGGCGTCGGTGGTCTTACCGCCCACCGACACGCTCGACGAGGGCGCGTCGTTGAGCTTCTCGATCGGAATCGACACCACGATGGTGGAACTCTCCCCGAAGGAGTCGGTGACCGTGATGCTGAACGTGTCGTTGACGGTGTTGCCGGTGGCCCCGGTGGCCGCCGCATCGTGGTAGTAGGACCGGAACTTGCCGATCCGGTAGGTGAACGACCCGTCCGAGGACACGTACACCAGACCGCCATTGGCGGTCGACTTGCCCAGCGGCGTGGTCTGGTAGCTCAGCGCGTCACCATCCGCGTCGACCGCGTTGATGTTGCCCTTGGATTCCTGCCAGTACACGCCGAGCACGTTGGTCACATCGGACTCGGAGATGGTGGTGGTCCCGGGGGCCGGTGCGGCGTTGGGGATGACCGGGGTGACGGTGACGGTGGCGACCTTGATGGTCAGGCCGTAGGCGGTGCCGATGATGTCGAAGGTGTCGGTGCTGCCGCCCACATGCCCGGTCGAGGTGCGGGTGTAGGTGTAGTTCACACCGTCGAAGGACACGGTGCCATGGCCCGCCCCGTTGGCGGTGAACGAGCTGAACAGCCCGTTGTTGGCCGCCGATCCCAGGCTGACCGAACCGGTCACCACCCCGGGTGCCCCGTTGGTGGTCGTCACGGTGACGTTGTCCAGCGACGGCGTCGGGGCGATCACGGCGCCCAGGCCGACGAGCACATTCGTGGTTCCGCCGCGACCGTCGTCGACGGTGACGCTGAACGAGTCGTAGTAACCCAGCGACCCGCCGAGCCGCGGGATGTAGACGTAACTGCCGTCGGCCTCGACGTGGGCGATGCCGCCCTCGTCGGTGTAGGCGGTGCTGGCGCCGTTGGAGCCGGTGATCGAGTAGGTCAGCGGATCCCCGTCGAGGTTGATCACCCCGGTGATGTGGCCGCGTACCACACCGTTGCTGTCGGCGACGATGTTGGACGCCACGCCGCCGCTCGGCGGCAGGTTCCACTGCGGGATCGTCACGGTGATCAGCACGTCGGTGCTGGCACCGGCGGGATCGGTGACGGTGATGGTGAAGGTATCGATCTTGTCGGCGGCCGACGCACCGCTCTCGCTGGCGGCGTTGCGCGCCGCGATCGAGGCGGTGTAGACGTAGTCGCCGGTCAGGGCGCTCACCACCACAGAACCCTTGTCGGTGGAGAAGATGAGCGGTGTGTAGGTGTGGATGAGGTCATCGTCTGTGACGGAGATGTGGCCCGTCACCGTGCCGAGCAGGCTGCTGCCGCCGGTGTTCTGGTAGGTTGCCGACGGCGTCTGGTTGACCTGGGTCGACAGGTTGACCAGGAAGGTCTCGCTGTCGCCGGAGAGCAACCCGCCGTCCCACGCGGTGATGGTGACCAGATCGGTGGTGACCGCCAGCGGCAGCGATGCGGCGTGCGGGTTGTAGGGCGTGTACGTGAAGGTGTAGGTGACCCCGTCCGCCGCGGGGGTCGGGTCCACCGCGATGGTTCCCAGTAGGGCCGCGCTGGTGAAGGTCAAGGTGTCACCGTTGTCATCGCGGACCTTGAATGTGCCGGTCAGCACCCCGGTGGTGTGGTCGGTATTGGTGATGGTCGGGGCCGATTCGAAGACCGGCGCCACGTTGATCTGGTCGATGGTGACCGTGATGGTCACCTCCGTGGTAGCGCCGTGCAGGTCGTTCACCGACAGGGTGAACGTGTCGGTGCCGCCCTGCGCGCGGATCGAGAGCGACGGCACGTAGGTGTAGGTCTGGCCGAGGACCGTGACCAGGCCGCCGCGGGTGCTCAGACCGTTCGGCGTGACGACCACGAGGTCGTCGTCCGGGTCGTCGACGTCCAGCGAGCCGGTGATGGTGCCCAGGATCGGGTCGGTGTACGTGTCCGGGTTGACGGTGACGGTGGGCGCTCCGTTGGCGCCGACGATATCGACGGTGACGGTCGTCGGCAGCAGGGTGATGCCGCCGCGGCCGTCGTTGGCCCAGATGCTGACGAGGTCGGTCTTCGCCCCGAGCAGCGTGGTCGCCAGGTGGCGGGCGGTATCGCTCGGGGTGTAGGTGAAGGTGCCGTCCTCGTTGCGGGTGACGGTGCCGAACAGCGCGGTGGCGGTATAGCTGAGGGTGTCACCATCGGGGTCGGTGGCCTCGGCGACGATGGTGACCTTGCCGGTGTTGCCGTCGGTGTCGGTCACGGTGGCCTGGCCCGGCGCGTTGAACACCGGCAGGTTGTTGATCCCCAGCCCGGGGTAGTGGAACGACACGGTGTAGAACGCGTCGTTACCTTCCGGGTTGATGGGGTGTTCCAGCATGCCCAGGCTGTCGTTCACCCGGACGGTGAAGGTGACATCGGTGCCGTTGTTCAGATCGTCCAGGGATGTCGGGATGAAGCTGAAGGTGCCGTCGGGGCTCATGGTGATCAGGCCGTTGCTGGGCTGATCGCTCAGGCCGACGGAGTAGACGAGCGGATCGCCGTCTGGGTCGGTGCTCTTGAGCTTCCAGGTCAGCGGCAGCGGGCCGGCCGAGATGGTGGGTTCGCCCGGCAGGTGGTTGGTGGCGAGCCGCTCGTAGCGCGCGTAGGCGGCCGTCACGAGGACGAGGGCGCCGAAGGTGAACGGTGTCGGCTGGCCGTTCCAGTAGGTGCCTTGCAAGGCGATGGACAGTGTCGTCACCCAGCCGGCGGCGACCTGGGTCGGATTGAGGATCGGGTCGGACTCGTAGGGCGGGAAGATCTGGTCGACCCAAGCCGCCAGGCCGTTGATGATGCCCATGAAGGGCGCGAAGGCCGGGATGGTGGGCGGCTCGGGGACGAAATCGAGGTCGATATCGAGCAGCGCGGAGGCCAGTGCGGTCGGGGTCGGGGCCGGATCGGACCCCTTGAGCGACAGCATGGCGGCGGAATGGTCCGAGGACGGGATCTCGATCACGTCGACGACCGTCGTGGTGTCCGGGGCTTCGGGGGTCTCGATGACCTCGGGCTCGGCGAGCACCGGATCGGTGACCTCGGGTTCGGCCGGGGTCTGGTCACCCTCGGTTCCGGTGGTCCCGTCTCCCTCGCCGGTCTCGGTGGTCCCGTCTCCTTCGCCGGCCGCGGTGGTCCCGTCTCCTTCGCCGACCTCGGTAACCGGTGGGGTCTCTTCTCCGGCGCCGGTGCTGCCGTCGTCGATGCTCTCGGCGCCGGTGTCCGTCTCGGTCTCCTCGACCGCGGCGGCATCGTCCTTGCCGGCGAACACATCGTCTTCTTCTTCGGCCTCTGCGGCGGCGGCGGCCGCCTGCTGGCGCAGCGTCGTCCCGTTGGCGGCGGTGGTCTTGCCGGACTTGGCGGCCTTGGGGCCGGTCTTGACCGTGCCGGTGCCGGACGTATCGGAGCCACCCGAGCCGGTTCCGGTGGAGGCACCGTCGGGGGTGTCGGCCGCCGCGACCGCCGGTGCGGCGGTAACGGCCAGACCGAGGAACGCGGCCACCGCGAACTCGCCGGTGCGGATCCGCTTGTTCGCCGACTTCTTCCGGTGCGTTGCCATATTGCTCCTTGTTAACCCGCTAGGCCTGCCGCTGACGCCCGTGACCGGCCCACAGTCCTATTGACTGAGCCGTAAGTTAACACGTTCGTCAATAACTGCGAAGCGCAACCTGAGAAATTTCTGAGGCAGTTTCGCCGGGAGTCCACCGATCAACCGACACCGGATCCGCACGCCCGAACGGACCGGGTTCGGCGGCCACCGCAATGGCCCGCCGGATACATGTCAACCAGCAACGACCAAGTGCCGCAATGCGTCCCGGGCGCCCCGAATCGCTTCGATTTCAGCGGCCACACAAACCCGCGCCACCGAACCGCCTCATCCCCCGCACAACGTCCTTCACCAGCACCGATACCCGAGCCGTTCGCACCGGTGGATGGCCGTCGGCCACCGCCGGAATCCCATTCCGCTAATCCGGGCGCCCACCGACGACGGAAAACGCAGGTGCTTCCGCAATCAACTGACTGCCACCGCCATTTCCGACGGTCCGAGAGCCCCCGCGGCACCGCCGGCGGCGCCGTCCGAACTCCGAGGACGACACGACGAGCGAGCCGACACGCCGACGGTCCGCACGTTGCTGACCGACCCGGCGGCAAAGTACAAACCGGGCGTTTGGCTCAGCGGCCGCGGTCGGCCATCAACCGTTCGACATACTTGGCGATTAGACACCAGCGAGCGTTGTGCATGACCAGTGTTTTTGCTGTTCATAAGCAACCGTACCCACCCGAATATGTTTGAACTGAGCGGAGCCCCGAATGCCGACCAAACCACCACCCAACCCCACCCCCGCACCGATGTCACCGAGTGAGCTACTGGCCGAGGCTGGCCGCTGGATCGACGGCCACGGCTGGATTCAGAACACCTTCTATGAGCCCGGCACCTTGGCCGCGTGTGCGGTGGGAGCCCTTGAGTTCGCATCACGCAATGGCGGGTACGGCCGCGACTGGCAGGCCCGCCGTGCAGCCATCGCCGCCGCAGAGTCCGCGCTGGCCGACGTGGCGACAGAGCTAAACGGCGGCCCGGTCGACGCCCCAAGCATCCGGGAGCAAGTGCAGGTCTGGAACAACTGCGGCGTCATCGACCAGGCCGATGCCGTCGTGTGGATGCAGAAAGCGTCGGCCCATGCTGCGGAGGCCGGACGATGACCGACCAGCCCGAACAGCAGCCCGACCTGACCATCACCTACGACGAGCGGAATATCGCCCTGTGGATCAGCAGGGACGCGCTGGCAGCGGCCCGCCTCACCGACGGGCCGAACGGCCCGGCCGCCCCATTCGTGATCAGCGTGGATGACGCGCACAGCCTGTTGGGTGCGTTGCAGGCCGCCATCGACGACCGCGACAGCCTGCGCCAGCGCGACAATCCAGACGGCTGGCTGAACGACTGACCCTGACGCAACGAGAAAACCCGCCGCCCAAGCTCCATCGGGCGGCGGGTTTTCTCGTCAAGTGACGGGTCCCCTGCGCGGGCGCCGGTGATAGCGGCGCCCCGCAACGACGCCCGCCGGCCGGGCCGGGTAGCTCAACCCGGTGACCCAGGCGCGGCAGGCATCCAACGCCGGGCAGCGTTCGCACAAACTGACCGCGGTCGCGACGTCGGCGGGTTCCTCGGAGTCGAACAACTCAGACCGGTTGCGGCACAGGGCACCGGGTAGCGCCGGGAGTTGTCGCAGCACGACGGCCAGCAGGTCGACCGCCGGATACCGGCTCAAGCGGACAACACCCGAAGTCAGGATGCACCTACCGTGACGGCCGCGCCGATGATCTGGTTGGCCACTCCTGTGCTGTGCAGCCAGCTACCGAACTTGTGTGAGCCGTCCTGCGGGTCAATCAAGCTTGCGCTCTGCAATGACGATTGGAAGCAGCGGAATGCGGACGGCGCGAACACCGTCATTTCGTTGGCGCTGGCCGCAAGGGTCGGGTACAGCCGTGCCCCGGCGAACCGCACCGCATAGCTGCCGAGATCGTCAGCGTTGGCCGGGGTCGTGCCGGTCAACTCGGCAAGGACGGCCGGCTGGCCGACGATCACCAGTTGCGTCTCGGCCGCGTACACGGTCGCGGTGACAGTGAGGACCGCGTGACGCACGTCCTCATCAAGATTCCCGGTACCGACACCGAGTGACCCGGCCGCCGATTCGATTGCGGCGACGGCCATAGCGTCCAGATCGCGGGCGATGGCCCACCCGTGCATAGCGGAGAGTCCGGTCAGTTCGTCCACCTGGTCGGCCAGCGCGGACACGTCCGACCACCGGCCGTACCGCAGCGCCGTGAGATTCAGCGGGGCCACGGCGTCGTATTCGCCGTGGTCGACGGTTTCATCGGCACCGGCGGCGGCGGTCGGCCCGGTGTACTGAGGTACTTGCGCGGTGCGGCCGGTCAGTTCCGACACCGGGATTCCGGCGAACGCAATCAGGTGCCGGGGTTCGTTCGGTGCACCGGGATGCCACGCCCCGGCGCTGCCCAGATCGCCGCCTGCGGTGACCCGCGCACGGGTTTCGACGGCGCCGTAGGGGCGGCCATCGGCCAGGGCGGCGGCGTGCTCGCGGAGGTTCGACTCGCTGACCAGCAACGTGGGCCGGGACCGGCTTTCGAGTCCGCGACGATGGTTGTCGACAGCTTCGCCGATGGCGCGGCCGCGGGTTTCGATCTGCTGCTGCCGGTCGGCGGCGACCCGCAGCGCTGCCGCCTCGGTGATGTCCTCGGATGTCGCCCGCTGCTCGGCGGGGCTGAGGTCTCGATTCTCGGAGCTGGCGCGGCGGGCGCGTGCTCCGACGCGCTCGGCGACGCGCGCGATCCGGTGCTCGACCTCGCTCGGCGGCAGGCTGGTCAGGTAGTCGGGGTCACGGTCTTGGCTGGTGGTGGACATTTTTCTCTGGTCCTTCGGGGGCTGGGGTTTGGATTTCCAACGGCGCTCTCCGCCACCGATGCCGCGATATGCGGCAAGCCCTCCCGGCCAGCGCGTCCGGGGCGTGGTCACCCGGACTTTGTCGCGGCAACTAGGCCGGACATCGCTGATGCTACCCCGCGATTGTGCGAAGATCGGGGGTGACCCGCCGGGGCGAGTCTGCCAGGGGTTACAACGGCTGGCCCATCGGCAGGCGGGGGTATGGATTGCCTCCAGTACCGGCGGGTCATGTTGTGCTCCAACGGTTTTCGGCCCGCTTGACGGAACAAGTCTGAATGCCAGTGCCGTCCGTTTTCAGTCCATTTTTGAACCCATCCTTGATAGGATGGGACTTGAAACATGGTGTGCCGCAAGGGTATCTGACGCGTCATCTTTGACGCGAACCCGTTGGCAGACAACACCTTTCGCATCTTCTTTGAGGTTCATCTTTGATGCTCGGTGTTTTCCCAGATAGAGATCGCCCGGCGACGGAGGTCGTGCCCCTGACCTGCACCAAAAGAAATGACCTCCCGATTTTCTGGTACCCTCGTACTTTTTTTCTTGCACACACGTACCAGTCGGCGCGACCGGGCCGTCGCATCCGAACCTCAAGCGCCCCAACGCATTCCGACACACCAAACACGTTGCGCCACAGGTCAATTGGCGATGGGAAGCCGTTGCGTAGTGCAACACCCGAACGTCCGTTCTGGCCGGCCGACCGGCCGACCGCCTCGCCGAACCGTCACGCGTTGCTAGGCGCGATGTTGCCGGGTGCGCTCCTGGCAGAAAGGGTGAGGCACGGGTGTACGGGTGTACGGGTGTACGCGGGTGCGGGGTCGTTTCGAGTTTGGCTCGATGGTGGGCTAGAACCCCTGATCAGCATGAATGAATGAAATTGATCAATCGCGTATAGGGATTTTCGGGATGGCACGGGGTTCCGTACACC
Organism: Mycobacterium sp. MBM; assembly: GCA_021648845.1. Classification (GTDB taxonomy): domain Bacteria; phylum Actinomycetota; class Actinomycetes; order Mycobacteriales; family Mycobacteriaceae; genus Mycobacterium. The sequence continues at coordinate 174,724 of JAKJHY010000002.1, forward strand.
CCGTACACCCGTACACCCGTACCCCTTGCGACTCACGTCAGCGCCACCCGCTTCCCTTTGCCGCTGGCCTGGTTTGCTGCATCAGTCTCGGTGACGGTCACCACGCCCGCCGCGAACAGCTCGTCGCGCGCTTCGTCGGCGTACGCCCGATGGCTGTAGCCGATGTCTCTGCGCAGTTCGGACCACCACATGCCTGTCTTGTTCTCCGGCTTCGAGAGCACCGCCTTGATCCGTGCCATCGCTTTGGTCAGTGCGTCAGCGTCGGCGCGCTGCGCGATCAGGGCAGCCCGCTCCGCCGCCGCCAAACTCGCGCCGTAGGTCTTGCGGGCTTTCGATGCCCGAATCGCACCCCGCATTGCGTCGACCGTCTGGTCGGACACCGCCATCACGACCTTGGCGCGCTGCCAGTCGCCCATCTCGATCTCGGTGCGCCCCTCCAGCAGGAACAGCGGTACCGCTGCGCGCTGCCACAGCAGGTATCGGTGGGAACTCAGGTCGTCGTCGCTGTCCGCCAGCGAGGTGTCGTTCATCGCCTCGTCGCGGGCATCCTTGATCTCGGCGCGCACCTCGTAGGGCACCCCGATCTCGATGAACGCACCTGGCGTGCGCGGTCTCCGATCTCCGTCGCCGAAGAACTCCGCTTCCTCGACAAGATCGGGTGTCCGCCACCCGCGCGGCAGCGCCGGCAGTGCCATCGGTGCCGGTGGGTCAGGAAGGGTGCGCCAGCCGGGCTTGCCCGGATCGTTCGCCGGCAGAAACAGGAACCTCTGCGGCAGCCCACCGGGACCCTCGTCGAGTAGCGCCTGTGCGCGCAGCGGCTGCACCCCGGTCAGCACACACAGCCGGTAGGAGTGCGGCGGCAATGACACCGCTTTGGAGGTGTCGACGTACCCGTGTCCCAGCGGCTCCCCGGACCACGCCTTGCGGAGCACACCGGACGTGGTGGAGGAACTGCGGTCGAACAGCGCGGCCAGTGAGTCGATCTCCTCGGCGGTGCCGATCGCCGCCGACCGAAACTGGACATCGGCGCCCGTGTTCGTGTCGTAGCGCACGAACTGGTGGGTGACGCCTTCACCGGACCCGATGCCGAACTCGTAGCTCCCGGCGAGTTCGGCGAAGCACTTCCGTCCCGGTCCGAACGCCTTGCCGCTGGCAGATTTTCCGCACACCCCGACGAACAGGTTCAGCGATGAGTAGTCCGACACGATGGGCGGCAGAACCACGTGCGGTCCGACGCTGGCGACCAGGCGGGCCGTGACGCCGCCGTACACCGCCCACGGGCTGACTTGTCGGCTGCGGGCGAAGTCCCTGATGTAGCGAAGCTGCTCCGAGGACTCCCAGAACTCCGCGGTGTCGACCAGGCCCGTGGGGGGTGCGACCGGGGCGGGTGCGATGTCCATGTCTTTGACGTTCTGCACCATCTCAGCCGGCCCTTCTCAGTGCGCGGGCGGCAGCGGAAGCATCGCCGCCGAAATTGAGCACGGCGTACGCATCGAAGCGGCTGTAACCCCTTGGGCTGCCCGGTTCGGTCACCTCGAATGCCGTACTGGTGCTGTAGACGTACAGCCGTCCATCGGTGCTGACGGTGGCTGAGCAGTTCGACGTGTGATGGGGGTGCAGCCACACTGCGCCGTCGGCATCGGGGTCTCCGCTGCGGCAGCGCCAGCCGTGTGGCTCGAGTACCTCGGTCCAGCTGTGGTGCTGCGTGAACGTGTCAGCGATCGACGGCCCTGCCCAGAACGGCGCCGGCCGCAACGCCATTGCCGTGGTGGACCGCGCCGTCACATCACGCATGGGTTCGGCGACGATCAGCGGAGCCAGCCAGCCACAGTCGGCGATCAGCATGTCCAGCAGCTCCACATACGGCCAGCCGCTGTCGGGGTGAACCGATGGCGGTGCGACGACGTAGCCTGACGAATCCTTGATGTCGAATCCCGGCCCCAGCCGCTCCGTCGTGAGCTTGCCTCCGGGGTGCCGGTAGAACCGGTGCATCCCTCCGTCGATCCGCCCGGAGAGGTGCGTCAGGGTGCGCGGAAAACTCCCGTGCGCCTCGGCCAGCGCGGCAGCGGCAGCGGCGTGCCCGTCCTTGCGCGGGTCGGTGTCGAGCACGAAAACGCCGTCTGGCACCCGAACGCCGATGTTGGCACCCGGATATTCGACCGCCCACCAGCGGCAGACGGTGGCGAGGTCGTCGGTGGCATCGAGCACGCCGTGCCCGCCGCGGATCGCCGGCACTTTTCCGCGCAACGGGAACACCTTCCACCCGTGCTGCGCGTAGACGATCGCACTCGCCAGCAGTAGCCCCGGTGTGACCTTCTCAGGGCGGAACACGACTCTCATGGTGGCAAGCGCGGTCAGTTCCTCACGAACGTCCGCTACGCTGGTGTTATCAGTTTGGTCACTGAGCTGGGTGCCCGTCCCTCCGGGGGCGGGCGCTTTGCGTTCGGTCATCGCGCGGCACCACCAGCGCGATGACGGCGTGCCTGGGCGGACTTGAGTGCCAGCCGGGCGTAGAACGCTTTGCGTAGATGTTCGGCGCGGACCGGATCGCCCCCGGCCTCTGCCAGAAACTTGTCACGGAATGCCTTGCGGCCGTTGGCCGTTCGGGCTGACCGGTCTGGCGTATTGAACCACGACATGTGGGAGGCGAGTCTCGCGCGTTGTGCGCGCTCGGACGGGGTGAGCATGATTTCGGGCACCTCTTTAAGGCCCGAAGCGCTTCGCCTTCGCGGGTGTCCGAATCATGGACTAAAGCATGTGAGCCTTATGCTACCCGCGGATCAGATGCGGGTAGTTTGCAGCCCGCAGCTTCTAGACGTAGATCCTGATCCGCGCGCGGTGATGCGACCTTTGTTGCGCTGCCCGCGCCTTCACCTTCAGCTCTGCTAACTGATCCCCCGAGGGCAGTGCCAGGCCGGCACACCGGCATCGCCCCTTGCGCCAACCGTCGCACTCGGCGCAGGCGTCGCCGTGGGCGTGCCCCCGGTAGACCGCTGCCAGCTTGCCGCACTGCTTGCAGTTGGCAGCGATCAACTGCTGCGCGCAGAAGAACTGGTGTAGCGCGCTCACAGATCACCCAGGTTCAACCGGCGCGACTCAGCGGCAGCCCGCTCCGATGCCGTGGCGGCTGTATATCGGTCCAACATGCTGCGCGACGACCATCCCGCGACAGCCATGAGGTTCTGCTCGGACCCCCCGGCGGCCAGCCAGCGGGTCGCCGCCGTGTGTCGCAGCCGGTGAATGTGAAAGCCAGTGATCCCGGCGGCTGCCGCGCGCTTCTTCAGCGCCACATCCAATCCGTGATAGCCGAGCCCCTGACCGCCACCGCCAAGCCACAGCGCCGGGGTGTTCGCCCTCGGGTGCCGACGACGAATCCGCAAATACCTGTCGATGGCACTGGCCGTCTGCGGCCCGAACGGCACCACGCGGCCCTTGGCGCCCTTGCCGCGACGCACCACCGCCACCCCGTTGTTCACGTCCACGTCGTCGAGCACCAGGCCGAGCAGTTCGGCGGCACGCATCCCGGTTTCGATGAACAGCCGCAACACCGCCTCGTCACGGCGGTCTAGGAAGTCCTTGCCCTTGCACGCCGCGACCAGCGCCGAGGACTGAGCGTCGGTCAGCGAGTCGACCACGACCCGGTCCATCTTCGGCGGCGTGAGGTCGCGCAGCGGGTCGCTGTCGATCTCGTCCTCGGCGGCCAGCCATGCGGAGAACCGTTTGAGTGCCATCTGCCTGGCCCGTGCGGTGGCCGGTGTCGCGCCATCGTCGAGCATTCCGGCGATCCAGGCTCGCACGAGGTTGCGGTCCAGGGCATGCGGGTGTCCGTGGGTGGTGCACCACCGCAGGAACAGGTCGAGGCCGAGTGTGTAGCTGGCGACAGTCTGCGGGGATTTTTTCTCGGCCTGCAGGGCGACTTTCCAGGATCGGGACAGTTCGGCGATGTCGACCTCGGGAGGCTGCAGCGGCATAGCAAATATGTTAGACCACTAGTGCTGTGCTAGCCCGAATTAGGAATGCTATGCTGTATCTGCGCTGGTAGAAGCGTCTTTGTGGACGAGCAACCGTTCGACATATTTGGCGATCACGTCGACCTCCAGATTGACCGGTGTGCCTACCGCTGCGCCGCCGAGCGTGGTCAGCGACAGGGTGGTCGGGATGAGGGACACCTCGAACCAGTCATCGCCCAGCCCGGAGACCGTCAGCGAGATGCCGTCGACGGTGATCGAGCCCTTCTCCACGACATAACGAGCCAGCTGCGGCGGCAGCGAGATCCGCACCACTTCCCAGTTCTGCGAGGGGGTTCGAGTCAGCACCTCACCGGTACCGTCCACGTGGCCCTGGACGATATGGCCGCCGAGCCGGCTGTTGACCGCCGCGGCACGCTCCAGGTTGACCCGACTACCGACATCGACCGCGCGCAGACTCGACCGATTGAGCGTCTCGGCCATCACATCGGCGGTGAACGCGCCGTCCGGGCGTACCTCCACCACCGTCAGACACACACCGTTGACCGCAATGGAGTCGCCGTGACCAGCATCTGAGGTCACCACCGGCCCGCGGATCTCGAACCGCGCGGCGTCGGCGAGGTCCTCCTTGCCGACGATCTCGCCCAGTTCTTCCACGATTCCGGTGAACATGGGCACCAGGCTAGTGGCGGATGGGAAGGTCAGGTCCACTCAGGGCGACCCACTACGATGCAGATCATGCAGACGCGCCCCCGTGCAGTCCGGATCCTCCTCCCCCTCTTCGCCATCCTGATGGCCGCCGCCGCGCTCGTTGCCTGCGGGTCGAAGACCAACGACGCCCCGCTCCCCGACGCGGCCACCCTGATCAGTGAATCGGCTGAGACCACCCGCAACCAGCAGAGCGTGCACCTGGAATTGGTCGTCAACGGCGAAATCAAGGAACTGCCCATCGCCACCCTCAGCGGCGACCTGACGAACGCCCCCGCGGTGGCCGCACAGGGCAAGGCCGACATCATCTTCCTCGGCCAGAAGCTCACCGACGTCGCGTTCGTCGTCGCCGACGGCGACCTGTACGGCGCGATCACCAAGGGCGGCAACATGCAGAACTTCGGTCCCGCCGCCGATATCTACGACGTCTCGGCGATCCTGAACCCCGACACCGGCCTGGCCAACATCCTGGCCAGCTTCTCCGACCCCAAGGCCGTGGGCCGGGAGTCGATCAGCGGCGCCGACGCGGTGAAGATCACCGGCACGGTCAGCGCCGAGGCGGTCAACAGGATCGCCCCGCAGCTCAAGGCCAGCGCCCCGGCCCCGGCCACCGCGTGGATCCGCGAGGACGGCGACCATCAGCTCGCCCAGGTCCAGATCGAACCGTCGGCGGGCAACACCATCACCATGACGCTCACCGACTGGGGTAAGACCGTCACCGTCACGAAGCCCGGCAGCTGATGACGGCGGCGCCCAGCCACCGGGCCGCCGGTACGGCGGGCACCAACCGCCGTCTGGCGATCAGCGCGGGCGGCCTCGCAGTCACCCTGGGTGCCCTGGACACCTACGTCGTCATCACCATCATGACCGACATCATGCGTGACGTCGGCATCCCGATTAACCAGATCCAGCAGGTCACGCCGATCGTGACGAGCTACCTGCTCGGCTACATCGCTGCCATGCCGCTGCTCGGCAAGGCCTCCGACCGGTTCGGCCGCAAGCTGATCCTGCAGGGTGGACTACTCGGATTCATGCTCGGATCCGTGGTCACCGCCCTGGCCGGCGACCTGACCACCCTGGTCATCGGCCGCACCATCCTCGGCGTCGCCAGTGGCGCCCTGCTCCCGGTCACGCTCGCGCTGGCCGCCGACCTGTGGTCGGCGCGGGGACGCGCGACCGTGCTGGGCGGTATCGGTGCGGCGCAGGAACTCGGCAGCGTGCTCGGCCCGCTGTACGGCATCGCCGTGGTATGGGCGCTGAACACCTGGCGCGACATCTTCTGGATCAACATCCCGATGGCCGCGGCCGCGATGATCATGATCCATTTCAGCGTGCCGTCGCGGGACCGCGATCAACCACGGCACAAGGTGGATGTCATCGGCGGGGTTCTGCTGGCCATTGCTCTCGGCGCCGCCGTGGTCGGCCTGTACAACCCGGCCCCGGACGGTAAGAACCTGCTGCCCAGTTACGGCATACCGCTGCTCGTGGTGGCCGTGCTGACCATGGTCGGATTCTTCGTCTGGGAGAGGAAGGCCACCACCCGGCTGCTGGAGCCGGCCGGGGTGAGGTTCCGGCCGTTCCTGGCCGCGCTGGCCGCCTCGCTGACCGCCGGTGCCGCCCTGATGGTGACGTTGGTCAATGTCGAGTTGTTCGGCCAGGGTGTGCTCGGCATGGACAAGAACGAAGCGGTGGTCCTGCTGCTGCGCTTCCTCATTGCGTTGCCGATCGGCGCGTTGCTCGGCGGCTGGCTGGCCACCCGCATCGGTGACCGTCCGATCGCGGTGACCGGCCTGCTCATTGCCGCGTTCGGCTACTGGTTGATCTCCCACTGGGACGTCAATGTGCTCTCCGCACGGCACGATCTGGGACTGTTCACCCTGCCGGCCTTCGATACCGACCTGGCGCTGGCCGGTTTCGGCCTCGGTCTGGTCATCGGCCCGCTCACCTCGGCGGCACTGCGCGTCGTGCCCCCCGCCGAACACGGGATCGCGTCGGCCTCGGTGGTCGTCGCCCGCATGATCGGCATGCTCATCGGGATGGCCGCGTTGTCGGCCTGGGGCCTGTACCGCTTCAACCAGATCCTGCAGTCGCTGCCCGTCGTCGATACCGGCAACCTGCTGGACGCCGGCAGGCAGCTCCTGGAGAACACCCGGATCGCCTACACCATGCAATACGGCGAAATCTTCGCCATCACCGCCGTGGTGTGTGTCGTCGGCGCCCTGGCTTCGCTGCTGATCAGCGACAGCAGCCACCATGACAAGCAGGACGACCATCCCGCGGCGGTGGAAGGCCAGGACAACCCGGCGTTCCCGGCCTCACCGTCGGCCTAGGCACTGCCCGCGAACGCGCAGTGTGCGCGTCAGGCGGTGTGCTCCAGCGGTGACCACGTCGGGTCGTCGGCCAGGGCGAGCACCCGCCGCGCGGCCCGCGCGGCGGCGGCGGCCCGGCGCAGCGGCGGACCCCCGCCCCACAGTGGCGCCTCGACGCTGATCGGGATGCCTGCGGGCAAGGCGCGCAACATCGATACCAAATCGATACCACCGGCACCGGGAAGCAGGCGTGCCTGGCGACCCTGGTGCATCATCTGCGCCACCGTGCTCGGACGTTCGGCGGGCGCATCGCAGATCTGTGCGTACCGCACCCACGCCGGCGGCAGCGCGGCCAGTTCGGCCGGGGTGTTCAGGGCGCGGTCGTAGTGGATGGCATCCACCAGCAGGCCCGCGCCGGCCGCGCAGGCCGACAAGATGGCGCCGCCCTCGCGCAGATCCTTCACATCGGTCCACGGCATCGGTTCGAGATTCGGAGTCAAACCGAACTCCGCTGCCAGCAAAGACAATTCGGCGAGATTATCCGCGGTTCGGCCGTGATCGGGATCGTTGCCGGTGACCAGCACCTCCGATGCGCCGAGATATGCGCCGGTTTCCAGGACGGCCTCGAAATCGGCCCGCACCCGGGTCTGGCCGCGTAACCGCAGCACCTCGATGTCCAGCACTCGTAATCCCGAATCATCAAGGCGACGCTTGGTTTCCACGATCAGAGGCGTTCGGCCGATGGTCGGCCACACCGGTTCCTGGTCGGTGGCGGGGATGAGCCGTAGCCCGACGGCGTCATAGCCGGCCGTCGCCGCACACGCGACGATGTCGGCCGGGTTGAGTTCGAGCACCGTCAACGGCGCCAGCGAAAGGGTGCGCCCACCGCCGCTACCGCGCGGTTCTGCTGACATGCCTACCACCGACCCTTTGCCGCCCGCCGAAATCCGTTTCCGCCGAACATCATCGCCGATCGTGGGCACGGATTGGGGGCTACCTCACGGCGCGCGGCGACCGCCCACCGGTGGTGGTGTCACCGAGATCTCAGCGGTGACGCGTCAGCAACGTTCGAGACCGCGCTGCATGATCTTGGGCGCGCGCTGGTAGGTGACCGGTTGGGGGCCCATCCTCAGCACGCCGAAGACCAGCGATCTGACGTTCTGCGGGTTGACCGGCCCGCTGTTGAGCCAGTCCTGCAAGGCAGTCATGCTCGTGTTCCTTTGTTAGTGCGATCGCCGAGCGACTCGTCGGTGAAGGCGCCTTGCCCAGAGTCTACCGGCGCACCGGGGCCCGCAGCGGGTTACAACACTCGGCAAAGGCCGCTGGGGCAAAGGAATTGGACATCACCATGCCTGCGCAGTATGACGCCCATCACATGTCAGTTGGGTACCAGGCTCAACCGCACATCGGGTCCGATGGCCTCGATACCGTCGAAACGCCAGCGCTGCGCACCGGCCATGGTGAGCACCCCGACATCGTCGACGGCCGTGACCGGGCCGCCCAGCAGGATCGGGGCCACATAGGCCAAGATCCGGTCGATGACGCCGGCCCGCAGAAACGCCCCCGCCAGCGTCGGCCCGCCCTCCAGCAGCACCGCCGTCCGATCGGACAACGCCCTGATCACCTCGTGCGGGTCGTGGGTGCGGATCACCATGGTGCGGGAATCGTCGTTGAGCACGTTGGCCTCCGGCGAGATCTCCCGCTCCCCGACCACCACGCGCAGCGGCTGCCGGTCGGCCAGGCTGCCATCAGGCAGGCGCGCGGTCAGCGTGGGGTCGTCGAAGAAGACCGTTCCGGTGCCCACCACGATCGCTTCGACCACGCCGCGCCGGCGATGCACGTCGGCGCGGGCAGCCTCACTGGTGATCCACTGACTGCTGCCGTCCGCGGCGGCACTGCGCCCGTCCACGCTGGTTGCGTACTTCCAGGTGACGTGCGGCAGGCCGGTCCGCTGCTTGTGCAACCATTCGCGCAACGGCCCGCCGGCCACCTCGGTGCCGAGCACCCCGGCCTGCACCTGCACCCCTGCCGCGCTGAGCCGCGCGGCCCCGTCCGCGGCCACCGGATTGGGATCGGCCACCGCGTACACCACCCGTGACACCCCGGCGGCCAACAGGGCGTCCACGCACGGCGGCGTCCGGCCGTGATGATTGCACGGCTCCAGGGTGACGACCGCAGTGCCCCCGCGCGCCAGCTCACCGGCTCGGCGCAACGCGACCACCTCGGCGTGGGCTCCGCCGGTCGGCTCGGTGGCCCCGACGCCGACCACTTGGCCGGCGGCATCCAGGATGACCGCCCCGACCGGTGGGTTCGGATACGTGGCGCCCTTGACCCGCTCGGCCTGTTCGACCGCCAGCCACATCGCCGCTTCCGGGGTCACCGGCGGTTTTCTGGCCTCCGAGCTCATAGCGTGAGGTGTGGAGAGGCCTTGGCCGCCTGCAGACGCAGTCGCCGCACCGCCTCGGCCGGGTCCTCGGCGCTGTACACCGCCGACCCCGCGACGAAACAGTCGACCCCGGCCTCGGCGGCGGCCTCGATGGTGTCGGCGTTGATACCGCCGTCGATCTCGACCAGGATCCTCAGTTCTCCCGCGTCCACGAGCCGTCGCACGGTGGAGACCTTGCCGAGCACCTCCGGGATGAACTTCTGACCGCCGAAGCCCGGCTCCACCGACATCACCAGCAGGGTGTCGAACTCGGGCAGGATCTCCAGGTACGGCGCCAGCGCGGTACCCGGTTTCACCGCGAGTCCCGCCTTGGCTCCGGCGGCGCGGATATCACGGGCCACCCCGACGGGATTGTCGGTCGCCTCGGCGTGGAAGGTGACGTTGTAGGCACCGGCCTCCGCGTACGGTGGCGCCCACCGTTCGGGCGCATCGATCATCAGATGGCAGTCCATCGGAATGTCGGTGGCCTTGAGCAGGCTCTGCACCACCGGCAGCCCCAACGTCAGGTTGGGGACGAAATGGTTGTCCATCACATCCACGTGCAACCAGTCCGCACCGGCGACCGCAGCGACTTCATCGGACAGCCGGGCAAAGTCGGCGGAGAGGATCGACGGTGCGATGAGAGGACCAGCCATGCCGGTCAGCCTACTTTCAACGCGGCGGCGAACATCGCATCGGTGCCGTGCAGATGCGGCCAGAGCTGGACATACGGTCCGTCGCCGAGCTGATCGACACCGGGGAAGAACTCCCGGGTGTCCAGCGCTGTCACAGCTTGCCTGCGCAGCGCGTCGGCCACCACCCCGACGGTCTCGGCCAGATGCGGTGAACAGGTGGCATAGATCACCACACCACCCGGCCTGGTCAGCGCGATCGCCGCGGCCAGCAGCTCACGCTGCAATTTCGCCAGGGTCGGCACATCGCCGGGCTGGCGCCGCCACCGTGCCTCGGGCCGACGCCGTAACGCGCCCAGCCCGGTGCACGGCGCGTCGACCAGCACCCGGTCGAAGCCGGCCGGTTGCAGACCGGATGCACGCCCGTCCACCCGCACCACGTCCACCGGCAGCCCGGCCGTGTTCTGTGCGACGAAATCGGCGCGGTGCTCGGCCGGTTCCACTGCGGTGACCCTGGCGTCACCGGCGAGCGCCGCGATGAGTGCGGTCTTGCCGCCCGGCCCCGAACACAGGTCCAACCATCGGCCGGTATCGGCGCCGTCGGGTGTGGCCAGCGTGACGGCGCGGGCCACCAGCTGAGACCCCTCGTCCTGAACCAGCGCCACTCCCTCGCGCACCGCGGCCAGGTCACCGGGGTCCCCGCCGGGCAGATACACCGCATAGGGCGAGTACCGGCCCACCGTGCCGTCCACCTGGGCGGCCAGCTCGGTGGCGGTCAGCACCCCGGGCCGGGCCGCCAGATGGACCACCGGCCGGGCGTCGTCGCTGGCCAGCAGGGCACCCAGCTCACCCGCACGGGCGCCGAGCGCGTCGACGAAAGCCTGCGCGATCCACCGTGGGTGTGCGTGCACGAATGCGGCATGTCCGATCGGGTCGGCGGTCTGCGCCGGCGCCAGCTCGGCCACCCAGGCCTGCTCGTCTTTGCCGGCGATCTTTCGCAGCACCCCGTTGACGAAACCCGCTCGTACCGAATCGAACTCGATTCCCGCCTGCTCCACGGTGGTATCGACCGCGGCGTGCGCGTCCACCCTGGTGCGCAGCAATTGGTAGGTGCCCAGGCGCAGCAGGTCCAGTAGTACGGAGTCGATCTGGTCGACGGGCCTGCCGGCCGCGGAACCGATCACCGCGTCCAGCAGCCCCCGGGTACGGCAGGTGCCGTAGGCGAGTTCGGTGGCGAATGCGGCATCGAGACCGTGGATACCGCGTTCGCGCAGCAGCACCGGCAGCGTCAAGTTGGCGTAGGCGTCGCGTTCACTGACCGCACGCAGGACGTCGAAGGCGGCACGCCTGGCCGGATCCAGCGGTTTGCGCGCCGGTCCCTTGCGCTGCGGTGCCCGGTTGGAGTGATGGCGCCCCGGACGGCCACCGCGCCCCTGCGATGACGGCCGGTTCACTGCGCCCGCACCGATGCATCCGGACGCGCTCCGCGCGCCCAGTCGGCCGCGTTCATAGGCTTCTTCCCCGGCGGCTGAATCCAGCCCAGCGCCACCGCATGCGAGCCGGTGCCCACCCACACCTCACGCCGGCCCACCTCGAGCTCACCGGCGGGCAGGATCTTGGACTCATCGGGGCGCACCGGCCCCACCTTGACCCTCATCTCGCCGATCATCGTCCAGGCGCCCGGGTTGGGCGTGACCGCCCGGATCCGGCGGTCGACCGCTTGGGCGGGCAGTTCCCAGCGCACGCGCGCCTCCTCGACGGTGATCTTGGGTGCGAACGTGACCCCGTCGACCGGCTGAGGCACCGGGATCAACGAGCCGTCGGCGATACCGTCCATGGTGGCCTCCAGTAGTCCCGCCCCCGAAAGCGACAGTCGCTCAAGCAGTTCCCCGGCGGTATCGGTGGGCCGCACGGTTTCGGTGACGACGCCGTAGACGGGCCCGGAGTCCAAGTCCAGCTCGATGCGGAAGGTGGTGGCGCCGGTCACCTCGTCACCGGCAGCGATGGCGGCCTGCACCGGAGCCGCCCCGCGCCAGGCCGGCAACAGCGAAAAGTGCAGGTTGACCCAGCCGTGCGCGGGAACTGCCAGCAGATCGGCGCGCAGCAGCGCGCCGTAGGCGACCACCGCGCAGGCGTCGGGAGCCAGTTCACGCAGCTCGGCGACGAAATCCGCGCTGTTGGGCCGCTGCGGTTTGAGAACCGGGATGCCGTGCTCGGCGGCGAGCCCGGCCACCGGGGACGGCATGGGCGTGCCGCGGCGCCCCGCCGCGGCATCGGGCCGGGTCAGCACCGCGACGACGTCATGACGCTCCGATGCGATGAGCGCACGCAGCGAGGGCAGCGCAGGCTCCGGGGTTCCGGCAAAGACGAGTCGCACCGAGTCAGTCTAGGGAAGCCGTGGCGTCCGATAGAACTCGCGTTCCTGCACACCGGCGATCGGGGCCACGAACATCCACGGCATCGTGGTGATCAGCCGGTTCACACCGGCGACGGCATCGTTGTAGTACTGGCGGGCGAACGCCAATTTGTTCTCGGTGTCGGCCAGGTTCTGCTGAAGGTTCAGGAAGTTGTTCGACGATCCCAGTTGCGGATAGCTCTGCCCGAGCGCGAGCACCTCGCCGAGGGCGCTGTCGAGTTCACCCTCGGCGGCGCTACGCCGGGCCACCGAAGCGCCGCCGGTGGCGGCGTCGAGTGCCGCCCGAGCATCGCTGACGTGGTCGAGGATCGCCTTTTCGTGCGTGGCGAAGGTGCCCACCGTGTGCACCAGGCTGGGGATCAGCGCCGCGCGCCGGGTGAGTTCGACGTCGATACCGGACAGCGCCTCGGCCACCCGGACGTCGGCCGTCTTGAGCTTGTTGTAACCGACCACCAATCCGATCAGCATCAGGACCGCGAGCGCCAATACCAGAATCAGCAAGAACCTCACCATGATCCGCCTCCACCTCCTCCACCGCCGCCGCCGCCACCGCCGCCACCACCGCTGCTGCTGCCGCTGGAGGACGACGACTGCGAGGCGGTGTAGGCGCCGATCGAGGACGCCAGCGCCGAATCGAAACTGTCGAACCCCGCCCCGCCGGAACCGCCGGAACTACCCCACGCTGCCGTGGACGAGGTGTGATACCAGTCCGGCTGCGGCGCATCGGCGCCGGTGACCGCGCGGTACTTCTGCGCCCACAGCGCAGCACTGCCCGCGGCCACCGCGAACGGGACATACGCCGCGTACAGGTCCTTGCGCGCACCGAAATCGAAGCGGGTCTCCGCCGAGTCGGTGGACAGCAACCGATGGAATCCGCCCGCTCGCGACCACAATTCGCGACCGGCGGCGGTACGACGGGTCCCCACGCCCTCGCGCCAGGACACCGCAGACATCACGAAGAACACAGCGAACGGCAGCGCCCACAGGGTGATCGGAAATCCCCAGCGGAAGAACCCGCACACCATCAGCACGGCCGCCACCGCATTGGCCGCCCGCAGCCACAGTTCCTTGCGGCGCTTCACCATCAGACCCTCGTCCAGCGCCCACTTCCGCACGGCCGCGGCCATATCGGTCTTGGCCTTGGTCAGCTTCTTACCAGAGGTGGCGGATTTCCTGGCCTTGAACTCGGCGCCGGGCCCGATCACCTTCAGCGCCGAACCGACCGCCACGCCCACCGGGTCGATATCGGCCCAGGCGCCCGGCGCCGCGGTTCCGGTCACATTCCAGGAGTCCTTGCTGACCTGGCGCAGCTCGACAAGGTTGCGCTCGGCGAGGTGGAACAGCGTCGCGGTCAAACCGTTCTTGGGCACCGATTCGGTGCGGATGTACTCGGTCTGCACCGGCCCCAGGCCCGTCGGCGGCGCGTACTGAATGGGGAATCCGGGTGGTGGTTCGACGGTGCTGCGCGACCACAGGACGGCGCCCAGGCCGGCCAGCAGGGCGAGGCCGAGCAGCACCGCCACCCGAGTCGTCGACTGTCCCAGCACCCGGTCCCAGTGGTAGGTCCACGGCAGTTCGACGCGCGCCGGGGTGGGCATGTCCAGTCCGGCGCGCAGGGTGACCGGGGTGTGCGGCGCCAATCCCTGCGCGCCCAGGCGCACCGTGTTGCCGTCGACGGTGAGGTCATCGCAGGCGAGGCCGCGACCGGATCCGACCGAACACTGGGCACCGGTGACCGGCTCCGGCAGCGTGACGGTGATATCGACGTTGTCGATCTCGTTGTTCCAGGCGGGCGCGATGACATTCCAGAAGAACACCGTCGGTGCGTCCACACTCCCGGTGGAGTCCGCGAATTGTCTTCCGGCACCGGCAGTCCCGGGGTCCAGCACGCCGGGAATGGTGTAGCGGATCTGATAGGTGTGCGCGCCGGGGTCCAGCGTGTAATCGGGGCTGCCGATCTTGGCGACCCGGAATCGCTCTCGGCCTTCCCACAACAGTTGGTAGGGCACCGGCCCCCCGTCGAGCAGGATCGACTCGATCTCGGGCACCTGCCGGACCTTGGGGCTGTTCTGGTTGGCGACATCCCAATACCGGAAGATGCCGTGCCGCCCGGAGGGGAATTGCCCGGTGATGGTCTCCACCGCATCCAGGTCACCGGCGGCGTCCACGGTGTAGTGCGCGGTGTAGTCGCTGATGACCACCGGATCTGCGACGGTGTCTGCGCCGGTACCGGGGGCGGAGCTGAACACCACCGGCCACAACAGGCCAAAGGCGATGAGCACCAACGGGATCAGTAGCTTGAACAGCCGCCCCATAGCCACCTCCGCACCAGTGTCGCTGCCTACCCTATGTGCAACGGGTCCATTTGCACACGTACCGGCTGCTGATCGTGGCGTGCGCTGAGCGCGTTCACCGCCCGCCGCAGCGCCGCCGCGAGATCCAGACCGCCGGCACGGGGCACCCGCACCAGCATCCGGCTCACCGCGCTGTCCACCGCGATACCGGGCGGTCGACGGGCGCCGGGCGGTAGATCCACCGGTCCCAGGGGTTCCGCTGCCGGCGGCAGCTCGGCGGCCGCCAGCAACGCCGACACGGCCTCGGGCACCCCGTCGAGTACCGCGAGATGGACCGCGGGCGGCAGCGCCACCTCGGCGCGGGCATTCAGCTCGGATTCGGCGTGGCCGACCGGGTCCCACCGGATCAGCGACTGCACGGTCGGGATCGCGGACTCCGCGATCACCGCCACCGAGCCGCCGTCCGCGCGGCTGCGCACCAGCGCCGCGGCGGCCATCCAGCGCCGCAACGTATCCTCGGCCGCCCGCAGATCCTGCCGGCCCAGCAGCGCCCAGCTGTCCAGCAGCAGCGCGGCGCCGTAGCCGCCCTCGGCCACCGGTTCGGCGCCCGGGGTGGCCACCACGACCGCGGGTTTGGGGCCCACGGTGGACAGCACCGATTCCCCGCCGGAGGTGATGACGGCGGCACCGGGCAGTGCCCGGCCCAGTTCCTCGGCGGTCCGGCGCGCACCGACCACCACGGCACGCACCGCATCCGATCCGCAACTCACACACCGCAACGTCGGTTCGGCGCGGGCGCACCAGCGGCACACCGCGCCCCTGGTGTCGCCGTCCGGCAGCGACAGCGGTCCGGTGCAGTGCCGGCAACGCGCGACGGTACGGCACCGGGCACAGGCCAGCGCCGGCACATATCCCCGCCGCGGCACCTGTACCAGCACCGGGTGCCCGGTCTGCAGCGCAGCGCGCGCGGTGCGCAGCGCCATCGACGGCAGTCGCGCGGTGTGTGCCGCCGGATCCCGTTCCTGGTCGAAGGCGTTGTCGTCCAGGGCGACCACCCGCGGCGCGTGACCGCGCACCACCGGGCGGGCGGCGACCAGGTCATGGGCCCACCGGCTGCGCACCAGCGCATGCGCCTCGGCGGTCCTGGCGTACCCGCCGATGATTGCGGCACAACGCAATTGGTGCGCCCGCAGCATGGCGACCTCACGCGCGTGCGGGTACGGCGCCCGCGGTTCGGCCAGGTTGTCGTCCCCGTCGTCCCAGACGACGACCAGCGCGAGGTCGGCGACCGGCGCGAACACGGCACTGCGGGTGCCGATCACCAGCCGGGCCTGCCCGCGCAGCACCGCCAGCCAGCGCCGGTAGCGCTGGGAGGGGCCCAGCCCGGCCGACAGCGCCTCGACCCGGGACTCGTCCACGCACCCGACGGCCGCGGCGTACACGGCGTCGACATCGCGTTGATCGGGGACCACGATCAACGCACCGCGCCCGGCATGTACGCACACCGCGGCGGCCTCGGCGAGCCGCAGTGCCCAGTGTTCTCCGGGCAGCGCCTGCCATACCGCCCGCGCGGCCCGGCCCTCCCTGATCGCGGCCAGAAACTGTTCGCCGCGCCCATAGCGGGCCCAGCCGGCCTCGTCGACCGGCTGGGGCGTCATCGGCGCGAGCTCGGGCTGCGGCTTCTTCTCGACCCCGGCGTGCCGCGGCGGGACGGCCAGCCGCAGCACGTCGGGTCGGGTACCGACGTAGCGGGCCGCGACCGCATCGGTGAGCCTTCGGATATCCGGTGTCAGCACCGGTTCGGCGGAGATCACCCGGTCCAACCAACCGAGCCTGCCCGCATGATCGGTGTCCGAACGTCTTTCCAGGACAAAGGCATCCACCAGCCGACCGTGGAAGCGGACCCGGACCCGGACGCCCGGTTGAGCGTCATCGGACTGTTCTGCCGACACCAGGTAGTCGAATTCGCGATCCAGGTGCGGCACCGAAAGCATCGGCAGCACCCGCGCGATCGGCTCGTGTTCGGCGGCGCGGCGGGTCTGCGTCACGGCTCTCTGCCGAAGAAGAACCCGGCGGTGATCAGGAACAGCGATGCGGCGTAGGCCCACCAAATGGGAATTGCCAGCGCCTCTGTGTTCTCGGGCCCGAGCACGAACTTGCTGATGCCGATCATCGAATCCGAGACCGCGAAACACACCGCGCCCAGCGCCGTCCACGGCGTCGGCAGCGCGGCCAACAGCGCCGCACACACCATCGCGGCAAGCACCACCATGTAGACGGTGACCGGCACCACCATGCCCTGCTCGAGCAGGGCCGGCCAGAACCACACCAGCATCGCCACGCACGCCAGCACCACCACCGCCGCCGCGACCAGCCGCGAGCTGCGCCGAGCCACCAACGGGGCCAGCGCGGCCAGGAAACACAGATGGGCGACCAGGAAGGAGGCCAGCCCCAGCACGAAAGACGGCTCCCACCATGGCATCGCCAGCAGATAGTCCCCGGCGGCGGATCCGAGCAGCGCGGCGACCAGCCAACGCCGCTCCCGGCCCACCGGGTGGCGCAGGGCGGCCAATGCCAGCAGCCCCGCCGCGGCGGCCTTGACGGCGGGTTGCAGCGCGAACTGCCCGGTGAGCTCCGCTCCGTCGGGCACGCGCAGCGCCACCGTGATCAGGAAGATGCCGTACCCCGCCCCGGCGACGACCGCGAGCACCCACAGCAGCCGCGTCCAGCGCGCTGCGTACGGTGAACCCATGCCTGAACCCGGTACCGACAGACCCGCCTTGGACGCCATCCTGGAGAAGGTACTGGAAGCGGTGCCGTTCCAACTCACGATGGACGGTGGTCCCGATGCCGCGCGAGAACGGTTCCGCGCACTACCGCGCCGCGAGGTGCACCCTGAGCTGCGCGCCGAGGACCGCATTATCGAGGGCGTGCCGGTGCGGATCTACTGGCCGGACGTTCAGGAGCCCGCACCGCCGGAATCACTCCCCGAGTCGCTGCGCTCCTGCCCGCCGGAATCACTCCCCGAGTCGCTGCGCTCCTGCCCGCCGGTCGTGCTCTTCTTCCACGGCGGTGGCTGGGTGGTCGGTGATCTGGACACCTACGACGGCACCGCCCGCGAGCATGCGGTCGGCACCGGGGCGGTCGTGGTGTCGGTGGACTACCGGCTGGCCCCCGAACATCCCTATCCGGCCGCGGTCGAGGATGTCTGGGCGGTGACCCGCTGGGTGGCCGCGCACGCCGACGAGTTGGGCGCCGACGCCGCCCGCATGGCGGTGGCCGGCGATTCGGCCGGCGGCAACCTCGCCGCGGTGGTGGCACTGCTGGCCCGCGACGCCGGGCTGGCGCTGCGCGCGCAGCTGCTGTGGTACCCGGCGACCACCTGGGACACCAGCTTGGCGTCGTTCACCGAGAACGCCGACGCCCCGATCCTGGGGCGGCGCGCGGTCGGCGGCTTCTCCAAGTTGTACGCCGGGGACACCGATCTCAGCGATCCGCCCGCCACGCTGGTGCCGGCCCGGGCCGACACGCTGGCCGGGGTGGCGCCGGCCTATATCGCGGTGGCCGGCTACGACCCGCTGCGTGACGACGGCATCCGCTACGCGGAGCTGTTGGCGGCCGCCGGGGTGCCTGCGCAGGTGCACAACGCCGAGACTCTGGTGCACGGCTATCTCGGCTACCTCGGTGTCGTGCCCGCGGCCACCGAGGCTGCCGATCTCGCCTTTGCCGCGCTTCGGGGCGCGCTAGCCTGAGCCATGGCTTCTCCCCCACCGCCCTCCGGCGACCACCGCCCCGGCGTCGATCCCAACCTCAAAGCACTGCTGGATGCCGTCCCGCTGGAATTCACCATCGCCGACGGCGTCGAGGTGGCCCGGGAGAAACTGCGCGCGGTGAAACCGCCGGCCGAGATGCTGCCGCAGCTGCGGATCGAGGAACGCACCGTCGGGTACGGCGATCTCACCGACATCCCGGTACGGATCTACTGGCCGCCGATCGAACAACACGACAACCTGCCGGTACTCGTCTACTACCACGGCGGCGGCTGGGCGATCGGTGATCTGGACACCCATGACCACGTGGCCCGCGCGCATGCGGTGGGCGCCGAGACGATCGTGGTGTCGGTGGATTACCGGCTCGCCCCCGAGCACCCTTACCCCGCCGGCGTTGAGGACGCGTGGGCGGCGCTGCGGTGGGTGGGTGAGCACGCCGCCGAATTGGGCGGTGACCCGACACGCATTGCGGTGGCCGGGGATTCGGCCGGTGGCAACCTGTCGGCGGTGATGGCGCTGCGCGCCCGCGATGCCGGCGGACCGCCGCTGGTTTTCCAACTGCTGTGGTACCCGGTGGCGGTCGGGGACATGACCGCCCCGTCGTTCGTCGAGAACGCCGACGCCTACATCCTCAACGAGGATGTCACCGCGGCCTTTTTGACCTGGTATCTGCCGGGCGTGGATCTCAGCGACCCGGCATCGTTGCCGACCGATGTGGCACCGGCCAACGCCGCATCGCTGCGCGACCTGCCGCCGGCGTTCATCGGCACCGCCGAGCACGACCCGCTGCGCGATGACGGGGGCCGGTACGCCGAGCTGCTCACCGCGGCCGGTGTCGAGGTGCAGCACAGCAACGAACCGACCATGGTGCACGGCTATGTCAGCCTCGCCCTGGTCTCCCCCGCGGCGACCGAGGCCACCGCACGCGGGATCGCGGCGCTGCGGGCCGCACTGCACGGGTAGCCATCTCACGCCCCGATGAACTCAGGGTGAACAGCAAACCAACTGTCCCCGAGGGCAATTCGGAAGGAAGTGGCGCGGCACACCGACTGCAGGACTTTGGACCCTAGGTTCGGCGGGCCCTCGCGGAGCACGATTGCACCGCCGCCGACGAAGGAGACCCCGTGCCGAAGACCCAGAACCACAGCGAGACCGCTCAGCAACGGTTGCGAGATATCCGCGACGATGTGGACACCCTGCTGACACGCTTACCCGAGGCCGAGTCGACATGGTCGAACTGGCTGGCGGATGTGGCGCCCCGCTATCAGTCCAGCGCTCGAAACATGGTGCATTATTGGGCAATACGGCAATATGATCTGCGCGATCTGCAGGCCAGGCTGTCAGCGTTCGGGCTGTCGTCATTGGGCCGCAGCGAACCACACGTCGAGGCCACCCTGCACGCGGTCAGGGCGGCGATCGACGCCACACTCGACGACGGGTGGCGTCAGCCGATCGTTGATGGGGTGGCGATCAACCAGGGCCCGGACCTGTTGGCACAGCGAACGCGGGAGTTGTTCGGACCCGACCCGGCCGATCGCGCAACGCGGATCATGGTCACGTTGCCGTCGGCGGCGGCGACCGATGCCCGTCTGGTGCGCCGACTGGTCGAGCAGGGCATGAATGTGGCTCGCATCAATTGCGCGCACGACGATGCCACGGCGTGGCGCGCCATGGCACGGCACGTCGCTGATGCGGCGGCGAGCACCGGCCGGCCATGCGCGATCGCCATGGACTTGGGTGGTCCCAAGTTGCGGACCGGGCCGCTCGAGCCGGGACCGCGCGTGGTGAAACTGAAGCCTCCCAAGAACGCCGTCGGCCAGGTCGTCGGCGCTGCAAAAGCATGGTTGACCTCAGCCGAACACCCCACCGCCCCACCGGAGCCCGGCATGGTGACACTACCGGTGGGCGAACAGTGGCTCACCCGCCGCCGCGATGGGGACATCGTGCACCTGCATGACACCCGCGGCGCCAAGCGCCGGATGGTGCTCAGCGCTGTCGATGAATCTGCAAGCGCACCTGGCGGATTCGTCGCCGCCGTCGAGCGCACCACCTACCTTGGCGCCGCAACGATGCTGCACGTCGCGGATGACCAGGATGCCACGCCGCTGGGTGACATCCCCCCTGTCGAGCAGAGCTTGATCCTGCACCGCGGTGACATCCTCGAACTCACCAGGGATTGCTCGCCCGCGCCCGTCCTGAGCGGCGGAACTCCACGGATCGGCTGCACCCTGCCCGAACTGTTCGACCACGCTTGCGTCGGACAAACGGTGCATCTCGACGACGGCCGGATACGGGGCAGGATCGTCGGCACCGGGCCTGCGGTACTGCGTCTGCAGATCGAGCACGCCGCCGATGGTGGATCGCGCTTGCGCGCCGGCAAGGGCGTGAACGTACCCGGGATCGAACTACCCGTCTCGGCGCTGACCGATAAGGACGTCGAGGACCTCGCGGTCGTGGTGGAGCTCGCCGATCTGGTCGAGATGTCCTTCGTGCGTCGACCGCCCGATGTCGCACGGCTCCTCGAGGAGCTGGGGCGCCTTGGCGGCCGATCACTGGCAGTGGTGCTGAAGGTGGAGACGCGCCAGGCGTTCGAGCACCTTCCACAACTGCTGCTCACCCTCATGCGGCACCCTCGCGTCGGGGTGATGATCGCGCGTGGCGACCTGGCCGTCGAGTGTGGCTACGAACGCCTCGCCGAATTACAGGAGGAAATCCTGTGGTTGTGCGAAGCGGCGCACCTGCCCGTGATCTGGGCGACCCAGGTCCTCGATCAACTCGCCAGAACCGGCAACCCGTCCCGGGCCGAGATCAGCGACGCCGCGATGAGCGAACGCGCTGAATGCGTGATGCTGAACAAGGGGCCGCACGTCGAGGATGCCGTCGGTGCCCTCGACGACATCCTCAAACGTATGGCAGACCACCATTACAAGAAGACGGCCCTGCTGCCGTCCCTGCACTCGTGGCGGCCCGAGCGCGAAAGCTAGACGGACGCCTTCAGGTCGTCGACCTTGTTGGTCTGCTCCCACGGCAGCTCGATATCGGTGCGACCGAAGTGGCCGTAGGCCGCGGTCTGGGCGTAGATCGGGCGTAGCAGGTCGAGGTCGCGCACGATCGCGCCGGGGCGCAGATCGAACACGCTGCTGATGGCCTTCTCGATGCGGGCCGGATCCACGGTCTCGGTGCCGAACGTCTCGACGAACAAGCCGACCGGGGCGGCCTTGCCGATGGCGTAGGCGACCTGGACCTCGACCCGCTCGGCCAGCCCGGCGGCGACCACGTTCTTGGCCACCCAGCGCATCGCGTAGGCCGCGGAGCGGTCCACCTTGGACGGGTCCTTGCCCGAGAATGCGCCGCCACCGTGGCGGGCCCAGCCGCCGTAGGTGTCGACGATGATCTTGCGCCCGGTGAGACCGGCATCGCCCATCGGCCCGCCGAGCACGAACTTGCCGGTCGGGTTGACCAGCAGTCGGTAGTCGGAGGTGTCCAGGGATTCGTGACCCAGATCCGCCAGCACGGTGTTGACCACCTTCTCGCGGATATCGGGGGCCAGCTGGCCGTCCAGATCGATGCCGTCGGCGTGCTGGGTGGACAGCACCACCGTGTCCAGGCGCACCGGGGTCTTACCGTCGTACTGAATGGTGACCTGGGTCTTGCCGTCCGGGCGCAGGTAGTCCAGCACGCCGTTCTTGCGAACCTCGGTCAGCCGGCGGGCCAGCCGGTGGGCCAGCGCGATCGGCAGCGGCATCAGTTCGGGGGTGTCGCCGATCGCGTAGCCGAACATCAGCCCCTGGTCGCCCGCACCCTGGGAGTCCAGCGGGTCCCCTGCGCCCTCCACCCGCGCCTCGTGCGCCTTGTCGACGCCCTGGGCGATATCCGGGGACTGCGCACCGATGGCGATGTTCACGCCGCAGGAGGCGCCGTCGAAACCCTTGGTCGACGAGTCGTAGCCGATATCGAGGATGCGCTCGCGCACGATCTTGGGGATATCGGCGTAGGCCGACGTGGTGACCTCGCCGGCGACGTGGACCTGACCGGTGGTGACCAGCGTCTCCACCGCGACCCGCGAGGCGGGATCCTGCTCCAGCAGCGCGTCGAGCACCGAGTCGCTGATCGCATCACAGATCTTGTCGGGGTGACCTTCGGTGACCGACTCACTGGTAAACAGCCGACCTGCGCTCACGTGGCATCCTCCATTAGTTAGATAGTCGAATCTTTATTGTGCTCATTGGCAGCCAACCGTGTCCACGGCGCGGACGCAACAGTTACCTGCACGCGGGTGTCAGCCCTTTAGGAGTGCCCCGATCGCGTCCACGATACGGCTGGCCATCAAAGTCTTCGAACCGTGCTCCAGTGCGGTCTCGGTGCCGTCGGCGGCCAGTATCCAGCCGTCGTTGTGATCGACCTCGAACGCCCTGCCTTCACCGACGGCGTTGACCACCAGCAACTCGCAGCCCTTGCGCCTGAGCTTGGCCCTGGCGTGGAACAACACATCGCCGTCGGCATCGCCGGTCTCGGCGGCGAAACCGACGATCGCCCGCATATCGGGCAGCTGGCCCTCCGCGCGGGCCCGGACGGCCCCGGCGAGTACATCGTCGTTGCGCACCAGCTCGACCGACGGGGCGTCGGTCTCGTCGGCGCTCTTCTTGATCTTGGCGGTCGCCACCTGCGCGGGCCGGAAATCCGCGACGGCGGCGGCCATCACCAGCACGTGAGCGCCCGGTGCGTGCTTGGACACCGCATCACCGAGCTGGGCGGCCGAACCGATGTGCACGACGTTGACCCCGGCCGGGTCGACGAGCCCCGCGGTGTTCCCGGCGATCAGCGTGACCTCGGCACCGCGCTGGGCCATCACCCGCGCGACCGCATAACCCTGCTTGCCGGAGCTGCGGTTACCGATGAAACGCACCGGGTCCAGCGGTTCGCGGGTGCCACCGGCGGTGACGAGCACCCGCACTCCGGCCATGTCGTAAGGCAGCGCGTCGCCGCGTTCCAGCAGCAGCCCCGCAAGGGTGGTGATCTCCTCAGCCTCGGGCAGCCGTCCCGGCCCGGTGTCGGCGCCGGTGAGGCGCCCGGATGCGGGTTCCAGGACCACGGCCCCACGCCGCCGCAGCGTCGCCACGTTGTCCACCGTCGCCGGATGGAACCACATCTCGGTATGCATGGCGGGCGCGAACAGCACCGGGCAGCGGGCGGTCAGCAAGGTCGCGGTCAACAGGTCGTCCGCGCGCCCGGCGACCGCACGGGCCAGCAGATCCGCGGTGGCCGGCGCCACCACGACCAAATCGGCGTCCTGACCGATGCGCACATGAGGCACCTGGTCGACATTCTCGAACACACCGGTGTGCACCGGATGACCGGACAGCGCTTCGAAGGTGGCCGCGCCGACGAACTTCAGGGCGGACTCGGTGGGCAGCACCCGCACCGAATGGCCGGCCTCGGTGAGCTGGCGGACCACTGTGCACGCCTTGTAGGCGGCGATGCCCCCGGCGACGCCGACGACGATCCGCTTGCGCTCCATCAGCCGGTGGGCTTACTGCTCGCCCTCGGAATGCTCAAGCAGATCGGAATGGATCTCACGCATGGCGATCGACAGCGGCTTTTCCTGCAGACCCGGCTCGACCAGCGGACCGACGTATTCGAGGATGCCGTCGCCGAGCTGGTTGTAGTAGTCGTTGATCTGGCGCGCACGCTTGGCGGCGTAGATGACCAGCGCGTACTTGCTCGACGCGCGGTCGAGCAGCTCATCGATGGGCGGGTTGGTGATGCCCAGCGGCGTGTCGTAGGCGTTGGCGGCGTCGAGGTTCTCGACAGGCGTGCTCACTAAGATTCTCCCAGGCTGTAAATGTATTGAGGCGCGTTAAAGACGATGCAGTTGGTGTAAAAGAGGCGAACCGGCTAGCGGGCCACCAGCAAGGATACCAATTCTGTGCACGCCGACTCCAATTGACTGTTGACGACCACCACATCGAAGTCGGTTTGGGCGGCCATTTCCTCGCGCGCGGTGCTCAGCCGCCGGGCCTGGACCTCCGGGCTCTCGGTGCCACGGCCGATCAAGCGCTCCTGGAGCACCTCCCAGCTGGGCGGGGCGAGGAATACCGTCGTCACCTCGGGCATCGCGGCTTTGACGGCGCGGGCCCCGGCCAGATCGACCTCGATCAGCACGGGCGCACCGCGCGCGACGGCCGAACGCACCGGCGCCGCCGGGGTGCCGGAACGGTGCAGGCCACCGTGGATATCGGCCCATTCGAGGAGTTCACCCGCGTCGATCAGCCGCTGGAACTCCTCGGCCGAGACGAAGGTGTAGTCCACGCCGTCGACCTCACCGGGTCGCGGCGCACGTGTCGTCACGGACACGCTGAAATACAGGTCGGGAATCCGGTCACGCAGACAGCGCACCACCGTGGACTTCCCGACGGCGGACGGGCCGGACAGGACCACCACTGCAGCCTTGTCCGGCCCACCACCAGTCTTCACTTGTCTGTACTGCGTTTTAGTCGGCGGTGAAGTCGAACTTCTCCAGGAGGGCCTTGCGCTGACGATCGCCGAGGCCGCGCAGGCGGCGGGTCGGGGCGATCTCCAGTTCGGTCATGATCTCCTGCGCCTTGACCTTGCCGACCTTGGGCAGAGCCTCCAGAAGCGCGGAGACCTTCATCTTGCCCAAGACCTCATCGGTCTCGGCGTCCTTCAGCACCTGCTTGAGGTTGGTGCCGCCACGCTTCAGCCGATCTTTGAGCTCGGCTCGCGCTCGACGTGCGGCAGCAGCCTTCTCCAACGCTGCCGCGCGCTGTTCGTCGGTCAACTGGGGAAGGGCCACGGGGTTCCTCCGTCTCTCGCCATCTGTTGTTTCATCACGGCTGGATCACGTAACCAGCCAGCGACGACGACCGTACCCACGCAACCTGACGAAAGCTAACCCCACCCCCGGGTTACCGCATCAAAAGTCCAGCGTGTACGGCATGCGCCCGCGCTGCCGGTTTCCCGTCGACGCGCACCACTCGCGCCGCCGAGATTTCTGATGTCCCTGCATATCAAGGGTTTTCGGCGCTCCGGCAGGTGGGCGGTGGTTTCTTCCGACCTGTCGCAAGTTCGCTGAATCGCCGATCCTGGCGGTCGAATGAGAAATTTTGGCTGGTCATGGCGTGTCGGGCGTGTCGTCGGCCGCACCGCAGCCGCGCCGTGGCCGCGGTGCACCCGTCGCCTTGATTACCTGGACAAAAGGTGGCTACTGCGGAGTAGGATGCCGCCGGTGTCAGCTGCGATCAGGTCGGTTTGCGCGGTCCTCGTGGTGCTGCTGACCGGGGCGGCGACCAACCTGGTCAGCCCGGCCTGGGCGTGCGGTTGCGGGGCCTACATCCCGGACCGGCCCGGGGCCGGCGTCGTCGACGAGCGGGCCCTGATCGCCTGGGACGGGCACACCGAGGACATCCTGATGTCGTTCGGGGTGCGCGGCAGTTCGGACCGCGCAGCCTGGGTGATGCCGGTGCCGGCGGCGGCCCGGGTGACCCTCGGCGACAACGCCGTGTTCGACGATCTCGCCGCCGTGACCGCGCCGCGCATCGAATACCACGACCGGTGGTGGCCGACACTGCGCTGGCTGACCGGCGACGCCGACACGGTCGACGGGGCCGGCGCCCGCGCACCCGCCGGGGTCAGTGTGCTCTCCGCCCAGCGCATCGGTCCGTTCGCGGTGACCCGGCTGGCCGGTGACGACCCGGCGGCGCTGGCCGGCTGGCTCGGCGCCAACGATTTCCCGCACCCGGCCGGGCTGAACGACAACCTCGCGCCCTATGTGCGGCAGGGCTGGGAGATCGTTGCCATCCAACTCGCCCCGGACGGCACCGGAACCTTGACCGGTGCGCTGCAACCGTTGCGGCTGTCGTTCGCCTCCGAACGCGTGATCTACCCGATGCGACTGTCCCGGGCGGCGAGCGCACCGCAGTCGGTGGCGCTCGCCGTGCTCGCCGAGCACCGGATGGATCCGAGCACGGTGCCGGTGCCCGGCGCCACGCCGATATTGGCGTACGCCGGACGCCTGACGAAGGACACCGCGCCGCCAGCCCTGGCGCCCTACCTGGGGTCCGGCACCTTCCTGACGAGTTGGACCGACTTCATCGGCGAGCCCGCACAGATCGAGCAGGACTACGTCTTCACCCGCGCCGCCACCGACGCGACGCACCAGCAGGTCATCCACCGCACCCGCGATCGCGGTGACATCACCGGCACCCTGCTGCTCGCCGCGGCGGCCGGGGTCCTGGTCGTGGCGCTGCGGCGGGGCCGTCAGGCCAGATAGGCGACCTGGTCGCGCAGTGCGGCCGCGGCGGCCCGCAATGCGTCGACATCCGGCCCCACCCGCAGGATCTCGCGGGACACCGCGGGCAGCACCCGCGCCCCCAACCGCCCGAGATCCTCGGGACGCCCGCCCTGCGCACCCACACCGGGCGCCAGCACCGGCCCGTTCAACGCGCTCAGCTGCGGCGGTTCGGCCAGCGTCGCACCGATCACCACACCGACCGAACCGGCTGCGGTGCCGTCATTTTCGGCCCGCACCGCGTCCACGATGGTTTGCGCCACGGTCCGCCCGCCGGTCTGGGCGCGCTGCACACCGGCGCCCTCCGGGTTCGATGTCGCCGCCAGCACGAACACACCACGCCCGTGCGCCGCGGCGACCTCGAGCAGCGGTCGCAGCGATTCGAAGCCCAGGTACGGCGAGGCGGTGACCGCGTCGGCCGCCAACGGCGAGTCCCCCGCCCAGGCCTGCGCGTAGGCGGCCATGGTGGAACCGATATCGCCGCGCTTGGCGTCGGCGAGCACCAGCACCCCGGCGGCCCGCAGCGCCGCGATCGTCTGCTCCAGCACCGCGAAGCCCGCCGCCCCGTACGCCTCGAAGAAGGCCACCTGCGGTTTGACGATGGCGTAGTCGGCGAAGGCCTCGACACAGATCTCGCTGAATGCGCGCAGCCCGGACACATCGGCGGGCAGACCCCACGACGT
Source organism: Mycobacterium sp. MBM (assembly GCA_021648845.1). Classification (GTDB taxonomy): domain Bacteria; phylum Actinomycetota; class Actinomycetes; order Mycobacteriales; family Mycobacteriaceae; genus Mycobacterium. Next base: position 202,237 of record JAKJHY010000002.1, read on the forward strand.
CAGCAGTTCGGGATGCGGGTCGATGCCGGGACACAACGGCCCCCTGGCGGCGACGGCCTCGGTCAGCCGCGTCCCGAAACCCGTCACGACCGTCCGGTCCCCAGCTGGCTGTGCAGCTCCTGCAGCGACCGCACGCCGATGTCACCGCGGATACCGGCCTCGATACCCTGCACCGCGGCCGAGGCGCCCTGCACCGTCGTCACGCACGGGATGTTCACCGACACCGCGGCCGACCGGATTTCGTAGCCGTCGATACGCGGCCCGGAATTGCCGTACGGGGTGTTGATCACCATGTTGACCTCGCCGGAACGGATGGCGTCCACCGCGGACACCGAGGGCCGGCCCTCGCCTGGCTCCTCGAAGTTCTTGCGCACCACCTCACACGGAATACCGTTGCGGCGCAGCATCTCCGCGGTGCCTTCGGTGGCCAGCACCCGGAAGCCGAGATCGGCCAGCCGCTTGACCGGGAACACCAACGAGCGCTTGTCCCGGTTGGCCACCGAGACGAACACCGTGCCCGAGGACGGCAGCGATCCGTAGGCCGCGGTCTGGCTCTTGGCGAACGCGGTGCCGAAATCGCGGTCGATGCCCATCACCTCACCGGTGGACTTCATCTCCGGGCCGAGCAGCGAATCCACCTGCGAACCATCGGCCTTGCGGAACCGGTGGAATGGCAGGACGGCTTCCTTCACCGCGATCGGCGCATCCGGGGAGACCGTCGCGCCGTCCCCCTCGGCGGCCAGAATGCCCTCCTCGCGCAGCTGGGCGATGGTGGCACCCAGCATCACCCGCGCACACGCCTTGGCCAACGGCACCGCGGTGGCCTTGGAGACGAACGGCACCGTACGGCTGGCACGCGGGTTGGCCTCCAGCACGTAGAGCACGTCGTCCTTGAGCGCGTACTGCACGTTGAGCAGCCCCACCACGCCGATCCCGTGTGCCAGCGCCTCGGTGGCCGCGCGGACCTTGTCGATATCGGTGCGCCCCAAGGTGACCGGCGGCAGCGCACACGCCGAGTCCCCGGAGTGGATCCCGGCCTCCTCGATGTGTTCCATCACGCCGCCGATGTAGACCTCGGCACCGTCGCAGAGCGCATCGACATCGATCTCGATGGCGTCCTCCAGGAACCGGTCCACCAACACCGGGTGCTCCGGGGACAACTCGGTGGCCCGCTGGATGTAGCCCTGCAGTGTCTCCTCGTCGTAGACGATCTCCATGCCACGCCCGCCGAGCACATAGGACGGGCGCACCAGCACCGGGTAACCGATATCGGCGGCGATCCGACGCGCCTGATCGAAGCTGGTGGCGGTGCCGAAGCGGGGCGCGGGCAGCCCGGCCCGGCGCAGCACCTCCCCGAACTCACCGCGGTCCTCGGCCAGATCGATGGCCTCGGGTTTGGTGCCGACGATCGGCACCCCGGCGCGCTCCAGTCGGGCGGCCAACCCGAGCGGGGTCTGCCCACCCAATTGCACGATGACGCCGACGACGCCGGGTCCGGCTGCGCCGGAGGCCTGTTCGGCCTGGTAGACCTCCAGCACATCCTCGAAGGTCAGCGGTTCGAAGTAGAGCCGGTCGGCGGTGTCGTAGTCGGTGGACACCGTCTCGGGATTGCAGTTGACCATGATGGTCTCGAAACCGGCCTGACTCAACGTCGTTGCGGCATGCACGCAGCTGTAGTCGAACTCGATGCCCTGCCCGATCCGGTTGGGCCCGGAACCCAGGATGATCACCTTGGGCCGGTCGGCCTGCGGTGCCACCTCGGTCTCGGCGGCCGGATCCAGCTCATAGCTGCTGTAGTGATACGGCGTCTTGGCCTCGAACTCGGCGGCGCAGGTGTCCACGGTCTTGTACACCGGATGGATGCCGAGCCGCTCACGCAGCGCCCGCACCCCGGTCTCGCCGGCCAGTTCCGGCCGCAGGGCCGCGATCTGGCCGTCGGAGAGCCCGCTGTGTTTGGCGTGCCGCAGCAGCGTCTCGTCCAACACCGGGGCGTTGACGAGTTCGGCGCGCAGCGCCACCAGGGTGGCGATCTGGTCGACGAACCACGGGTCCACCCCGGAGGCCTCGGCGACCTGCTCGACCGACCCGCCCAGGCGCAGCGCCTGCTCGATATCGTAGATCCGGCCGTCGGTGGCGGTGCGCAGGTCGTCGAGCAGCTCCTCCAGGGTGGCCTCGCGGTCGGGTTGGGTCCAAAAGCCGGCGCGCTTGGTCTCCAGCGAACGCATCACCTTGCCGAGGGCCTCGATGAAGTTGCGGCCCAAGGACATCGCTTCGCCCACCGATTTCATGGTGGTGGTCAGGGTGGGGTCGGCGCCGGGGAATTTCTCGAAGGCGAACCGGGGCGCCTTGACCACGACGTAATCGAGGGTCGGCTCGAAACAGGCCGGGGTCTCCTTGGTGATGTCGTTGACGATCTCGTCCAGGGTGTAGCCGATGGCCAGTTTGGCGGCGATCTTCGCGATGGGGAAACCGGTCGCCTTGGAGGCCAGCGCCGACGAACGCGAGACCCGCGGGTTCATCTCGATGACGATGAGACGTCCATCCTTGGGGTTGATCGCGAACTGGATGTTGCAGCCACCGGTGTCCACGCCGACCTCACGCAGGATGGCGATCCCCAGGTCGCGCATGGTCTGGTATTCGCGGTCGGTGAGCGTCATCGCCGGGGCGACGGTCACCGAGTCACCGGTGTGCACGCCCATCGGGTCGAAGTTCTCGATCGAACAGACCACCACCACGTTGTCGTGGTGGTCGCGCATCAGTTCGAGCTCGAATTCCTTCCAGCCGTAGATGGATTCCTCGATGAGCACGTTCGCGGTGGGCGATGCGGACAGCCCGTCGCCGGCCATCCGTTCGACATCCTCTGCCGAGTACGCCATCCCCGACCCCAGTCCGCCCATGGTGAACGACGGCCGCACCACGACCGGCAGCCCCAGGTCGGCGACGGTGTCGCGGACCTCGTCCATGGTGTAGCAGACCCGCGAGCGCGCCGACTCGCCACCGACCTTGGCGACGATGTCCTTGAACTTCTGCCGGTCCTCGCCGCGCTGGATGGCCTCGAAATCGGCGCCGATCATCTCGACGCCGTACTTGTCCAGGATGCCCTGGTCGTGCAGGGCGACGGCGGTGTTGAGTGCGGTCTGTCCGCCCAGGGTGGCCAGCACGGCGTCGATCTTGTTTCCGCGCTCAGCCTGCTGGGCGAAGATCTTCTCCACGAATGCCGCCGTGATGGGCTCGACATAGGTGTGGTCGGCGTACTCCGGGTCGGTCATGATCGTCGCCGGGTTCGAGTTGATCAGACTGACCTCCAGACCCTCTGCCCGCAGCACGCGGCAGGCCTGGGTGCCCGAGTAGTCGAACTCGCAGGCCTGCCCGATGACGATCGGGCCGGACCCGATCACCAGGACGTGGTTGAGATCGCTGCGACGTGGCATTACTTGCTCTCCCCGGACAGAAGGTCGATGAACTGGTCGAACAGGTACTCCGCATCCCGCGGGCCGGCCGCGGCCTCGGGATGGTACTGCACCGAGAAAGCCCGTCCGTCAACGAGTTTGATGCCTTCGACGGTGCCGTCGTTGGCGCAGGTGTGGCTGACGATCCCGCGCCCGAAGGGCGTGTCGAACGTCTCGCCTGCTACACCCTCCAGGGCGAACCCGTGGTTCTGCGCGGTGATCGCGACGCGGCCGGTGGCGTGGTCCATCACGGGAATGTTGATCCCGCGGTGCCCGAAGGTCATCTTGTAGGTGGACAGGCCGAGCGCCCGGCCCAGGATCTGGTTGCCGAAACAGATGCCGAACAACGGGATACCCGCACCGAGCACGGCCCGGGTGACCTCGACGATGTGGTCGGCGGTCGCCGGGTCGCCGGGTCCGTTGGACAGGAACACCCCGTCGGGGTTCAGCGCGCTGATCTCGTCGAAGGTGGTCGCCGAGGGCAGCACATGACTGCGGACGCCGCGCCGGGCGAAGTTGCGCGGCGTGTTGGTCTTGATGCCGAGGTCGATGGCCGCGACAGTGAAACGAGTGGCAGCGGTTCCTCCTTGCGCTTCCACGACGTACCGGGTGTCCGTGCTGACCTCGCCGGCCAGGTCGGCGCCCAGCATCGAGGGTTGGCTGCGCACCCGGTCCACCAGGACCTCGGTGTCGGTGAGGGCATCCCCGGAGAACACCCCGGCCTTCATCGAACCGGCGGTGCGCAGGTGGCGCACCACTGCGCGGGTGTCGATACCGGCGATGCCGACGATGCCTTGGCGTTTGAGTTCCTCGTCGAGGGTGCCGGTGGCACGCCAGTTCGAGGCGCGCGGCGAAGGGTCACGCACCGCGTACCCGGCCACCCAGATCTTGTCGGCACGGCTCTCGCCGTCCTCACCGTTCCAGCCGGTGTTGCCGATCTGCGGGGCGGTGGCGACCACGATCTGGCGGTGATAGCTCGGGTCGGTCAGCGTCTCCTGGTAGCCGGACATCCCGGTGGAGAACACCGCCTCGCCGAGTGTCTGACCGATCGCGCCGAACGCCGTGCCGGTGAAGACGCGGCCGTCTTCCAACACCAACTGGGCGCGCTCCTGTGGGCTCACACGTCCTCCTCATTGCCTGAATTGCTGACGACCCATTTGCCGACTTCACCGCGGTCGTCGGCGCGGAACCCGGTGTCGATCTCGGTTCCCGAGGGCAGTCGCCAGCGGATGGCCACGATGCCGTCGTGGGTGAGTGCCTTGCCGGCGATCGCCCGCTCGCTGCGCACCGCGACGATCGACTCGTCGGGAATCCAGATGGGGCCGATACCGCTGCGCTGCAGCATCATTCCCTCCGGGTACCGGGTCAGTACCGCCTTGGCGCGGAAACCCAGAGCTGCGGCGGCGACCTTGTCGTTCCAATGTGGGGCGATGGTGCTTCCGACGTAGAGCCCCTTGGTCGGGCCGGTCAGCACCGGTCCGACCGAGTCGGGCAGCGGCGGCAGGTTACCGATCAGTTCGGCCTGCCGGGCCATCCGGTTGCGCCAACCGGTGATCAGCCTGCGGGTGAAGAAACCGATCAGCAGGGCGATCACCGCGGCCACCACCAGCGAGCCGATCAGTGTCTGGTCGTTCACGGTTGGGCTTCCCCGCCCCGTGCGGTGACCTTGCCCCGCAACAAGGTCAGCGTCACCCGCGCCGGCAGCTCCATCGATTCGAACGGGGTGTTGTCCGACCGGCTGGCCAGCCTCGACCCGCTGACCGTCCAGGTGGCTTCCGGATCGACGACGGTGAGGTTGGCCGGCTCGCCCACCTCCAGCGGGCGGCCCTGATCGGGCAGACCGACGATCGCTGCCGGCGCTTCGCTCATCACCCGGGCGACATCACGCCAGCTCAGCAGGCCGGGCGCCACCATGGTCTGCACGACGACGGACAGTGCGGTCTCCAAGCCCAGCATGCCGGGTCGGGCGTTGGCGAACTCACAGCACTTCTCCTGCTCGGCATGCGGTGCGTGGTCGGTGGCCACGCAGTCGATGACACCGTCGGCGAGCGCACGCCGCAGTGCCTCGACATCGCTGGCTTCCCGCAGCGGCGGGTTCACCCGGTTGCGGCCGTCGTAGCTGCTCAGCCGGGCGTCGTCGAGCAGCAGGTGATGCGGGGTGACCTCGGCGGTGATCGAGATGCCCTGTGCCTTGGCCCATTTCAGCAGCTCGACGGTACCGGCCGTGGAGGCGTGGCAGATGTGGACCCGGGCGCCGGCGTCGCGGGCCAGGATCGCGTCGCGCGCGACGATGGACTCCTCGGCCGAGCGCGGCCACCCGGCCAACCCGAGTTTGGCGGCGGTGGGGCCCTCGTGGGCGACCGCCCCGACGGTCAGTCGCGGCTCCTCGGCGTGCTGGGCGATCAGCACTCCGAGCCCACTGGCGTATTCCAGGGCGCGCCGCATGATCAGCGGATCGTGCACGCAGATGCCGTCATCGGAGAACATTCGGACCTGGCCGGCGCCGGCGGCCATCAGGCCCATCTCGGTGAGTTGCTTGCCTTCCAGCCCCACCGTCACCGCACCCACCGGGTGCACGTCGACCAGCCCGACCTGCTGTCCGCGGTGCCAGACATGGTCGGTGACCACCGGGCTGTCGGCCACCGGATCGGTGTTGGCCATCGCGAACACCGCGGTGTAGCCGCCCAGAGCGGCTGCCGCCGAACCGGTTTCGATATCCTCGGCATACTCGCGGCCGGGCTCGCGCAGATGGGTGTGCAGGTCCACGAAACCGGGCAACATGATCTGCCCGGCCGCCTCGATGACCTCGGCGCCCTTGGCTTGGATACCGGGACCGATCTCGACAATCTGACCGTCGTCGATCCGCACGTCGACGGGGTCGCCCTCGCCGTAGAGCCGGACACCTGTGATGAGAATCGTCATGACACCACCCCTACCCCTTCGGATTCGGCACCGACCAGCAGGTGGAACAACACCGCCATCCGAACATGCACGCCATTGGAAACCTGTTGCAGCACCGCCGACTGCGACGAATCCGCCACCGAGAATCCGATCTCCATACCGCGCAGCATCGGGCCGGGATGCAGCACCACCGCGTGCTCGGCGAGCCTGGCCCGGCGCTTCTCGGACAGGCCGTAGAGCACCGAGTACTCGCGCGCGGACGGGAAGAAGCCGCCGTTCATCCGTTCGGCCTGCACCCGCAGCATCAGCACGGCGTCGGCGGCGGGTAATTCGGCGTCCAGGTCGTGCGACACCGTCACCGGCCATCCGGACACGCCCACCGGCAGCAGGGTGGGCGGGGCGACCAGCACCACCTCGGCCCCCAACGTGGCGAGCAGTTCGACATTCGAGCGCGCCACCCGGCTGTGCAGCACGTCACCGACGATCACCACACGTCTGCCCTCCAGCGCACCGAGGCGCTGACGAAGGGTCAGCGCGTCCAGCAGCGCCTGGGTGGGATGTTCATGGGTGCCGTCACCGGCATTGATGACGCAGGGTCCGCCACCGGAATGGGTACCGTCCTCCCGAGTCCAGTCGGCAAGTTGTTGTGCCGCACCGGATGCCGGGTGCCGGATGATCAACGCGTCGGCGCCGGCGGCACGCAGGGTCAGCGCGGTGTCGCGCAGCGACTCCCCCTTGGCCACCGAGGACCCGGAGGCGCTGACGTTGATGACGTCGGCACTCATCCACTTGCCGGCCACCTCGAAGGACACCCGGGTGCGGGTCGAGTTCTCGTAGAACATGGTGATGACGGTGCGTCCGCGCAGCGTGGGCAGCTTCTTGACCTCACGTCCCAGCAGCGCCTCGGCGAACCGGTCGGCGTCGTCGAGCAGGGCGACCGCCTCATCGCGGGAAAGGTCCGCCGCGGTGAGCAGATGTTTCATCGTGTCCGTCTCTTCTTCGCGCACATTCTCATCAGCGGGGCGGCCCTCCGTACGGCGCGATCCGCACGCTGTCCTGCCCGTCGGGCTCCTGCAGTCGTACCTTGACGTTCTCCGACCGCGAGGTGGGCACGTTCTTGCCGACATAGTCGGCACGGACCGGCAGTTCTCGGTGCCCGCGGTCGACCAGCACCGCCAGTTGCACGATGCGGGGCCGGCCGATATCGCGCAGCGCGTCGAGCGCCGAGCGCACCGAACGCCCGGAATACAACACATCGTCGACCAGGATGACCAGCGCACCGTCGATACCGCCGGCCGGGATGGACGTCGACTCCAGCGGCCGCGGCGGCTTGGAATTCAGGTCGTCGCGGTAGAGCGTGATGTCCAGCGCGCCGTGCGGCAGCGCGACCCCGGAGAACTCCTGGACCTTTTCGGCGAGCCTGGCCGCCAGTGTCACACCGCGGGTGGGAATGCCCAGCAGCACCACGCGCGGGGCGTCCGGCGCGTCGAGCGCGGTCTTCTCGATGATCTGGTGCGCGATACGCGAGATGGTCCGGCTCACATCGGCGGCGGACATCAATTCCCGGTCGGGACTGGCAGGGCCTGCGGCAGCCACGAGTAAACCGGACCTCCTTCTCCGCCTCTCGGGACGGATCGTTAAAGGATGTCGAACTGCCGGTTACTTTAGCAGGGTGAATCTCGACAACAACCGTGCCTCCATCTCCGAGGCCATCGACGGCGGCCTGCTCGCCGGCGCCGTCACCCTGGTCTGGCATGCCGGGCGGGTGGTGCAGGTCAACGAGCTGGGCTACCGTGATATCGCGGCCCGGCTGCCGATGCAACGCGACACGATCTTCCGGATCGCCTCGATGAGCAAGCCGGTCACCGTGGCCGCGGCGATGACGTTGGCCGAGGAGGGCCTGTTCGCGCTCGACGACCCGGTGGCCCGCTGGGTGCCCGAGGTCGCCGCGCTGCGGGTGCTGATCGAGCCGCACAGCGCGCTGGACGACACCACCGCCCTGCGCCGTCCCATCACGTTCGACGATCTGATGACCCACCGGGCCGGGTTCGCCTACCCGTTCTCCGTCACCGGGCCGCTGGCCAAGGCCTACGGTCGCTTGTCGTTCCGGCAGAACGAGCAGCGCTGGCTGAGCGAGCTGGCGCAGCTGCCGCTGGCCCATCAGCCCGGGGCCCGGATCACCTACAGTCATGGCACCGACGTGCTGGGCATCGCGATCTCCCGGATGGCGGGCAAGCCGCTGCATGAGCTGCTCACCGAGCGCATCTTCGAGCCATTGGGGATGTCCGACACCGGTTTTGCGCTCAGCCTGGCCCAGCGGCGTCGGATGGCCACCATGTACGGGCTCGGCGACGGTGACACATTGCGTGACGATGTGATGGGTCCCCCGGCGTTGACACCGCCCGAATTCTGTGCCGGCGGTGCGGGTTTGATGTCGACGGCCGACGACTACCTGAGGTTCGCCCGGATGCTGCTGGGCGACGGCACGGTGGACGGAGTGCGGGTGCTGTCCCCGGAGTCCGTGCGGTTGATGCGCACCGACCGGCTGACCGCGGACCAGAAGGAAGACCAGTTCCTGGGGGTGCCGTTCTGGATCGGCCGTGGCTTCGGGCTGAGCATGTCGGTGGTCACCGACCCCGCCCAGTCCGAACGGTTCTTCGGTCCGGGCGGGCTGGGCACCTTCGGCTGGCCCGGCGCCTTCGGCACCTGGTGGCAGGCCGACCCTGCCAATGACGTGATCGTGCTGTACCTGATCCAGAACTATCCGGACTTGAGCGCCGACGTCGCGCAGGTCGCGGGTAACACCTCGATGGCGAAACTGCGGATGGCACAACCGAAGTTCGCCCGGCGCACGTATCGGGCGCTGGGCCTCTGAGACCGATCCGCCGCGCCGAGACTACGGTTTGTCGCGCGAAATCGGCGCGATGGCGCCACAAACGGTAGTTTCGGCGGCTGTTCGGCTACTCCGCGTTCTGCGCGGGCCGCAGCGCGGCCGCGGCCGCCCGGATCTGCGGGGTCACCAGCATCACCTGACCGAGCACACCGTTGACGAAACCCGGCGACTCGTCGGTGGACAGTTCCTTGGCCAGCTCGACCGCCTCGTCGACGGCCACCGGTTCGGGCACATCCTCGGCGTGCAGCAGCTCCCAGACGGCCACCCGCAGGATCGCGCGGTCGACTGCGGGCAACCGGTCCAACGTCCAGCCCTGCAGATGGGAGGAGATCAGATCATCGACATGGGCGGCCTGCTCGGTGACGCCGCGGGCCACCGTCACCGTGTACGGGTTCAGCGCGGAGATATCGGCCTGGGTATGGGACAGCGCATTGCGCCCGTCGGCGGCCTCGGCGGCGGTGATCCCGCGCGCCTCGGCCTCGAACAGCAGGTCGACGGCGCGCTTGCGGGCCTGGTGTCGACCACGGTCACCACGACGGTCAGCCATGGTTAGGCATTCACCCTGCCCAGGTAGCTGCCGTCACGGGAGTCGACCTTCAGCTTGTCGCCGGTGTTGATGAACAACGGCACCTGCAGCTCGGCGCCGGTCTCCACGGTGGCCGGCTTGGTGCCGGCGCTGGAGCGGTCGCCCTGCAGGCCCGGCTCGGTGTGGGTGACGACGAGTTCGACGGTCACCGGGAGTTCCAGGTACAGCGGTACGCCTTCGTTGAAGGCGATCTGCACCTTCATGCCCTCGAGCAGGAAGTCGGCCAGCCGGCCCACCAGTGACTCGGGCAGCGGGTGCTGTTCGTAATCCTCGGAATCCATGAAGACGAAATCGCTGCCGTCGCGGTAGAGGTAGGTGGCGTCGCGCCGGTCGACGGTGGCGGTCTCCACCTTCACACCGGCGTTGAACGTCTTGTCGACGACCTTGCCGGACAGCACGTTCTTGAGCTTGGTGCGCACGAAGGCCGGGCCCTTACCGGGTTTGACGTGCTGAAACTCGGTGATCTGCCACAACTGGCCGTCGATCTGCAACACGAGCCCATTTTTGAAGTCGGCGGTTGATGCCACGGTCTGTACAGCTCCTAGATCAGGTGATTACCGCCAGTTCCTTGGGGAACCGGGTGAGTAACTCGGGTGTGGGTGCGCTCTCGCTGCCGACAACCAGGGTGTCCTCGATTCGGACACCGCCCCGGCCGGGCAGATAGACGCCGGGCTCCACGGTGACCGCAGCGCCAGCAAGCAGTGTACCGACGGCCGATGCGCTGATCCCCGGCGCTTCGTGGATCTGCAGTCCGACGCCGTGGCCGAGTCCGTGCCCGAAGTGCTCGGCGTACCCGGCGTCGGCGATCACCTGCCGCGACGCGGCGTCGACATCCTTGAGGTTCGCCCCGGCCACCAGGGCGTCCCGGCCGGCCGCCTGGCTGCGCGCCACGAGTGCGTACAGATCCAGCTGCCACTGCGCGGCGTGTCCCAGCACGAACGTGCGGGTCATATCCGAGTGATAGCCGCAGACCAGCGCGCCGAAGTCGATCTTCACGAAATCACCGTCGGCCAGCACCGCGTCGGTGGGCCGGTGGTGTGGGATGGCCGAGTTCGGCCCGGTCGCCACGATGGTCTCGAAGGACACCCCGTCCGCGCCGTGATCGAGCATCAACGATTCCAGTTCCCGGCCGACCTGCTTCTCGGTGCGGCCGGGGCGCAACCCGCCGCGCGCCACCAGATCATGCAGGGCGGCGTCGGCGGCCTCGCAGGCCAGCCGCAGGATCGCGATCTCACCGGCGTCCTTGACCTCACGCAGCCGCTCCACCATGCCGGCCGCCGGGACGAACTGGATGCCCGGAGCATCTCCCACGGCCTTCTCCAGCAAGCCGAACCCGTCGACGGTCACCACATGGCTTTCGAAGCCGAGCCGGCGCACCCCATCGGCGGCCGCGCGAGCGGCCAGGTGCGGCCCTACGGCCCGTTCGATGACCAATTCGGCATCGGGTGCCTGCGCCGCGGCCTGCGTCAGGTAGCGCCCGTCGGTGGCCAGCACCGGCGTGTCCTGGTCGACATGCACCAGCAGCGCCGCATTGGATCCGGTGAAGCCGGACAGGTATCGGACGTTGACCAGGTCGGTTACCAACATGGCATCCAGTTCGGCGGCCGCCAGCCGGCGCCGCAACCGGTCCCTGCGCGCGGATATCGTCACAGCCGCTGACGGTACTCGCTACGCTGTCCCCTCATGAGCAAGTGGTTGCTGCGCGGACTCGTGTTCGCGGCGGTCGTGGTGGTTCTCCGGCTGATCCAGGGGGCGCTGGTCGACGCCTTCCCGACCCAGGCCGGATGGATCAGCCCCACGCTGGGCCTTTTCCTGGCGATCCCGGCGATCCTGTGGGCCTACTTCGACGGCCGCGCCGACGCCAAAGCGCAGTCCGATCCGGACCGCCGCCAGGATCTGGCGATGGTGTGGCTGGTTGCCGGCCTGATCGCGGGATTGCTGGGCGATCTGGTGTGCTGGTTCATCGGGCTGTTCTACCCGGTGCTCTACACCGGCAACCTGATCAGCGAGCTCACGTCGTTCGCGGCGTTCACCGCCCTGCTGGTGTTCCTGGCCGGGGTCATCGCGGTCACCATCGGCCGCTGGAGCGTCGACCGCAAGGCCCCGCCGTATGTCCGTCGCCGTGAAGGCGATGAGGAACGCGCCGACACCGACGTGTTCGCCGCCGTGCAGCCGGGACCGGACGAGGAAGCCAAGCAGTCCTGAATCAGCGGGTGCCCACCACGGAGTAGGCCGCGGCCAGCAGCGTCGGGTCCGGCCCTTCCAGGCGCCCCGGCTTGGCCAGTCCGTCGAGCACCACGAAGCGCAGCACCCCGGCGCGGTTCTTCTTGTCGCCACCCATGTATTCGAGTAGCTGCGGCAGCGCGTCGGCGTCATAGCTGACGGGCAGTCCCAGCGCGGTCAGCACCCGGGCATGCCGGTCGGCGGTGTCGTCGTCGAGTCGACCGGCGAGGCGACCCAGTTCTGCGGCGAAGACCAGGCCCACCGAGACCGCGGCCCCGTGGCGCCACTTGTAGCGTTCGCGACGCTCGATGGCATGGGCCAACGTGTGCCCGTAATTCAGGATCTCGCGCAGCGCCGACTCCTTCTCGTCGGCGGCCACCACCTCGGCCTTGACCGCGATGGCACGGCGGATCAGTTCGGGCAGCACGGTTCCCGACGGGTCCAGCGCGGCCTGCGGGTCCGCCTCGATCAGGTCCAGGATGACCGGGTCGGCGATGAACCCGGCCTTCACGATCTCGGCCATCCCGGCCACGATCTCGTTGCGCGGCAAGGTTTGCAGCGTCGCCAAGTCGACGAGCACGGCCAGCGGTTGGTGAAAGGCGCCGACCAGGTTCTTGCCGGCGTCGGTGTTGATCCCGGTCTTACCGCCGACGGCGGCGTCGACCATCCCCAGCAGCGTGGTCGGCACGTGCACGATGTCGACGCCGCGCAGCCAGGTGGCGGCCGCGAATCCGGCAACATCGGTGGCGGCCCCACCACCGAGGCTGACCACGGCATCCTTGCGGCCGATGCCGATCCGGCCCAGCACCTCCCAGATGAACCCGACCACCGGCAGTTCCTTGCCGGATTCGGCGTCCGGGATCTCGATGCGGTGCGCGTCGATCCCGTTGCCCGCCAGGTGTTCCCGGATGACCTCGGCGGTTTGGGCCAGGGTGGGCTGGTGCAGGATCGCCACCTTGTGCCGGCCGGCCAGGGTGCGCCCGAGATCGGTCAGCAGCCCGGTGCCGATGATCACCGGGTACGGGCGCGCCACCAGCACCTCGACGGTCACGGGCTCGTCTACGGGTTCACTCATTGCGCGCCTCTGCTCGTTTCGCCAGCGCCGCCGGGGTGGGCGGGGCCTCGGTGGTGGGTGCCGGGTTCAGCACGGTGGGGCCGCGCCGCCAGGCCGATCGACGGCGCCGCCGCGGCCGGGCCGGACCGCACCCGGACAGCCGGGTGACGATATGGCGCACCACGGCACCGGGATTGCGCCGGTTGGTGTTCACCCGCATGGTGGCGACCTCGCGGAACAGCGGCACCCGCTCGTCCATCAGGGCACGGTACTTCGCGGCCGGGTCGTCGCCGGCCAGCAGCGGCCGGGCACTGCCGGTGGTACGCCGGATCCCTTCTGCGGCACTGATTTCCAGATAGATCACGGTGTGCCCTTTGAGCGCCTCACGCACCTGGGGGGTGGTCACGGCGCCACCGCCGAGGGACACCACGCCGTCGTGTTCGGTGAGCGCGGCGCGCACCACGTCGGCCTCGATCTTGCGGAACGTCGGCTCGCCCTCGGCAAAGATGTCGGCGATGCTGCGGCCGGTGGTCTCCACGATCTTGGCGTCGGTGTCCAGCAGCGGTACCCCGAGCGCCTTTGCCAGCCGGCGCCCGATGGTCGACTTGCCGGAACCTGGCATGCCCACCAGAACGGCTTTGGGTGCCATCGGTTATCCCGAGGCCTGGGCCGTCGGTTCGTGCTCGGCGACCGCATGCAGGTAGCTCTCGACGTTGCGGCGGGTCTCGGCCAGCGAGTCGCCGCCGAATTTGAGCAACGCGGCCCGCGCCAGCACCAACGCGACCATCGTCTCGACGACCACGCCGGCGGCCGGTACGGCGCACACATCGGAGCGCTGGTGGATCGCGACGGCCTCGTCGCCGGTGGACATGTCGACCGTCGCCAGCGCGCGGGGCACCGTGGAGATCGGCTTCATCGCCGCGCGGACGCGCAGCGGCTGCCCGTTGGTCATACCGCCCTCCAACCCGCCGGCCCGGTTGGTGGAGCGGACGATGCCGTCGGGTCCCGGGTACATCTCGTCGTGGGCGACGCTGCCGCGGCGGCGCGCGGTCTCGAACCCGTCGCCGATCTCGACACCCTTGATCGCCTGGATACCCATGACCGCGGCGGCCAGCTGGCTGTCGAGCCGGTTGTCCCCGCTGGTGAACGAGCCCAGCCCGATCGGCAGCCCGGTCACCACCACTTCGACGATGCCGCCCAGGGTGTCGCCGTCCTTCTTGGCCGCCTCGATCTCGGCGATCATGGCTTCCTCGGCGGTCTTGTCGAAGGCCCGCACCGGGCTGTCGTCGATGGCGGCCAGGTCCTGCGGGAGCGGAGACGGGCCGTCATAGGGTTTGGATGCGCCGATGGAGATGACGTGGGAGATGACCTCGACCCCGAGCGCCTGCGCCAGGAAGGCGCGTGCGACGGTTCCCGCGGCGACCCGGGCGGCGGTCTCGCGCGCGCTGGCGCGTTCCAGCACCGGCCGGGCGTCGTCGAAACCGTATTTCAGCATGCCCGCGTAGTCGGCGTGCCCGGGGCGCGGGCGGGTCAGCGGCGCGTTACGGGCGGCGTCGGCGTCGAGTTGGTCGGCGGGCACCGGATCGGAGGCCATCACGGATTCCCATTTGGGCCATTCGGTGTTGCCGATCTCGATGGCGATGGGGCCGCCGAGGGTGAGACCATGGCGGACCCCGCCCAGCACGGTCACCTGGTCCTTCTCGAATTTCATCCGGGCGCCGCGCCCGTAGCCGAGCCGGCGGCGCTGCAGCTGGGCCGCGATGTCGTCGGAGGTGACGGACAAACCCGCGACCATGCCTTCGACCATCGCCACCAGCGCGCGGCCGTGAGATTCACCAGCGGTAGTCCATCGCAACACGGATGACATTCTCCCATGCGGCCGGCGGTGCGACCGAATCCGTCAACCTGCGCTGCGCGCTACCACCACGCCAGGGCGACCGATGCTGCGCTGGCCACGCACATCGACGGGCCGTGCGGCACCGTCGGTCCGCGCCCCGCCACCAGCACCGCCACCCCGGCCAGCGCGGTCAGCAGCACCGCGCCGAAAGCGCCCAACACCCACACCGCCGTCCCGAACGCCCCGGTGAGCCCGCCGAGTCCGATCGCGAGCTTCACATCGCCGGCGCCGAGCGCCGCCGGATCGAGCACGTGCACCACCAGATAGAGAACGCCGAGCGCGGCGGCGCCCAGCACGGCCGGGGCTCCGCGGCCGGCCAGCATGGCCACGACGAGGATCGCCGCGGCGCCGGGCAGGGTGAGCAGATTGGGCAGCCTGCGCTCGCGCACGTCGTAGACGCTCAGCGCGGTCAACCACACGCCGAGGACCAGCACACCCACGGTCCAACACTAGGACCCCGGCAGTGCCTGCCTCATCACCTCTTTGGGCGCGGGCAGCCCGGTGAACTGCTCGACTTGGGCGACCGCCTGGTGCAGCAGCATCTGCAGACCACTGATCACCCGGCCGCCGCGCGCCTGCACCGCCGAGGCCAGCGGGGTGGGCCACGGATCGTAGATGGCGTCCAGCAGCACCGGGACATCGGCGACGGTGTGCGCGTAGTCGGCCGCGATATCGGCGGGCAGCGTGCTGACGGCGACATCCGCCTGCACCACGGTGCCGAGCGCGACCCAGCGGATGTCGATACCGAGCCGGCGCCCGATGTCGACCAGCACCGCGGCCTTGTCCCGGTTACGGGCGATGACCGCGATATCGCTGACACCGAGGGCGGCCAGTCCCACCACCGCTGCCGGCGCGGTTCCCCCCGATCCGAGCACAGCGCCGCGTCGGGGTGCGTCGAGCACGTCCGTCAGAGCTCCGATGACCCCGTCGATATCGGTGTTATCGGCCCGCCACCCGGTCGCGGTGCGCACCAGGGTGTTCGCCGAGCCGACGAGCGCGGCGCGCTCGGTGGTTTCCGAGGCCACCGCCAGGGCGGCGAACTTGTTCGGCATGGTCACCGAGAGGCCGACCCATTCCGGGCCCAGCCCGGCCACCAGCGCCGGCACCTGCTCGGCGGTGCACTCGATGCGGTCGTAGGTCCACGACGTCAGGCCCAGCGCCCGGTAGGCGGCCAGGTGGATGTCCGGTGACCGGGAGTGCGAGATCGGTGATCCCAGGACCGCCGCGCGCCGCGCGGGACCGCTATCGGGCACTGTCGAGGACACCGTTTCGCCTCGCCAGCTCGATGCTGGCCAGGTGCTGCTCGTAGTCGCGGGTGAAGAGCGTGGTGCCCTCCATGTCGATGGTGACGAAGTACAGCCAATCCCCCGGTTCCGGGTTCTCCGCCGCGGCCAGCGCGGGTTGGCCCGGCGAGCAGATCGGTGTCTTCGGAAGGCCGAGGGAGGCGTAGGTGTTCCACGGTGTCACCCGGGCCCGGTCCCCGTCGGTGGTGGCCACCTCGGTGCGGTCCAGCGAGTAGTTCACCGTCGAGTCGAATTCGAGTTTGCGGTTCTCGGCCAGCCGGTTGAAGATCACCCGCGCCACCTTGGAGAAGTCCTGCGGCTTGGATTCCCGCTGCACCAGCGAGGCGATGATCAGGATCTCGTAGGGCGACATCCTGGTGGTCTCGGCCGCGGCGAGCAGACCGTTGGCCTCGTACTGCGCGCTGCTCGCGCCGATCAGGGAGGCCAGGATCTGCTCGGCCGAACCGGAGGGGTCGACATTCCAGCTGCCCGGTGCGATCAGCCCCTCCACTCGGCGGTGGTCGTCGCCCATCGCGGTCACCTCGGCCGTCGCCCAACCCGGGACCGACAGCGCGGCGAGGTCGGCGGCGCCGGCGGCTTGTTTGAGATCGTCGACCGAGACACAGGCCCGGGTGCCGTCGAGGTCGACGCAGGAGGCGTCGGAGATCAGCGACAGAATTCCCTTGGTCACCGCATTGGTCTTGACGTCGGCGACATCGTCGAGCTGACGCCCCTCCGGGATGACCATCTGACCGACGCGGCTGGCCGGGTCGGCGAGTTTCTGCACGGCGCTGGATGCCGGGATCTCGGTGCGCACCTTGTAGAAGCCGGGCTGGATGGCCGAGATCGCCGGGTTGCTGGCCGCGGCCTCGACGAAGGCCTTCGACGAGGACACCACGTTCTTCTCCTGCAGCGTCTGCCCGATGGCGGTGGTCGAATCCCCACTGTGCACCTCGATGATCACATCGGCGGTGCCGTCGCCGGCGAAATCGCTGCTCCCGCCGAACACACCGTGCCACAGCTTGGACCCGACGAACACCGCACCGATGACCACCACGATCAGCGTCACCAGCGCCGCGATCGAGAAGATCCGGCGGCGCCGCGCGGTGCGCCGCTGTTGTGCCCGGGCGGCGCGGCTCAGCCGGCGGCGCGGCGGCCCGACCGCTTGCGGCTCGGTGCGCCCGGGACTCCAGTGATCACTCATCGACAACCCTTAATGCGGACCGGCGCTGGTCCAGCCAGTTCTGCAGAATGCCGACTGCGGCAACCTGATCGACCATGGCGCGCTGATTCTTGGCTCGTACCCCGGCCTCACGCAGCGACCGCTGCGCGGTCACGGTGGTCAGCCGTTCATCGGCCAGCCGCACCGGTGTGGGTGCGATCCGGTCCGCAAGGGCATCGGCCAGTTCGACGGCGTCCTGCGCTGAGGAACCAGACCGGTTCGCCAGCGTGCGCGGCAGGCCCACGACGACCTCGACCGCGCCCAACTCCTTGGTGAGCTTGACCAGCCTGCGCAGGTGCCTGCCCGATCTGTCGCGCGGGACGGTCTCCAGCGGGGTGGCCAGTATGGCGTCCGGGTCACTGCCGGCGACCCCGATACGCACGGTGCCGACGTCGATGCCGAGGCGCCGTCCCGGGCCCGGATCATCGGGACCGGGCCTGTCCGGCAGGCGGTCGGCAGCGTCGGGCACTGGTTAGCTCCGGGCGATCTCTGCGTGCAGCGCAGCCAATGCCGCGTCGATGCCCGCCGCCCCCTTACCCGAACCCTGGGCCAGATCGGCCTTACCGCCCCCACGGCCGTTGACCGCCGCACCCAATGTCTTGACCAAGTCGTTGGCACTCAGGCCGAGATCCTGTGCCGCCGGATTGACGGCGACCACGAAGGGCACCGCATCGTCCTCACCCTCGGCCATCAGGGCCACGACGGCCGGGTCGGCGCCCATCTTGCCGCGGATATCGCCGACGAGGCTGCGCAGATCTGCCGCGGTGATACCGCCCGCCATACGCTGAGCCACGAAACGCACTTTACCGACAAGCTGTGCACCGGCCGCGGCATTTGCGGCCGCGGCGCGCGCGTTTGCCAGCCGCGCCTTGTCGAGTTCCTTCTCCGCGGCCCGCAGCCTTTCCACGAGGTTGGCCACCCGTGCCGGTACCTCCTCCGAGGGCACCTTCAGCGAGGAGGCCAGGCCCGCCATCAGGGCGCGCTCCTTGGACAGGTGCCGGAACGACTCCAGTCCGACGTAGGCCTCGACCCGGCGCACCCCGGAGCCCACCGAGGACTCACCGAGGACGGTGACCGGTCCGATCTGCGCCGAGCTGCGCACGTGTGTGCCACCGCACAGCTCCAGTGAGAACGGTCCGCCGATTTCGACGACGCGGACCTCGTCGGGATAGTTCTCGCCGAACAGCGCCATGGCTCCCATGGCCTTGGCCTGTTCGAGTCCGGTGTTGAAGGTGTTCACCGCGAAATCGGCCTGCACCGCCTCGTTGGCGACCGCCTCGATCTGCGCGCGTTGTTCATCAGACAGCGCGCCCTGCCAGTTGAAATCGAAGCGCAGATAACCCGGCCGGTTCAATGAACCAGCCTGAACAGCATTGGGACCCAACACTTCTCGCAAAGCGGCGTGCACCATGTGGGTGCCGGAGTGGCCCTGGGTGGCACCGTGGCGCCACTTCTCGTCGACCTCGGCGATCACGGTGTCGCCCTCGACGAACTCCCCGGACTCCACCGTGACACGGTGCGCCCACAGGGTTTTCGCGATCTTCTGCACATCACCGACGGCCGCCTTGGCCGTCGCCGAGGCGCCGGTCCCGGTTATCGAACCCTCGTCGGCGATCTGACCGCCGGATTCGGCATAGAACGGGGTGCGGTCCAGGATCAACTCGACCTGCTGCCCCAGGGCGGCCTCATGGGACACCACGGGAACCCGCTTGCCGTCCACGAAGATGCCGAGAATCTTCGCCTGCGAACTCAACTCGTCGAAGCCGGTGAACTCGGTGGGGCCGGCGTCCACGAGTTCGCGATAGGCGGACAAGTCGGTGTGGGCCTGTTTGCGGGCGGCCGCGTCGGCCTTCGCGCGTTGGCGCTGTTCGGCCATCAGGGCACGGAAGCCCTCCTCGTCGACGCTCAGATCCGCCTCGGCCGCCATCTCGAGGGTGAGCTCGATCGGGAAACCGTAGGTGTCGTGCAAGGTGAACGCGTCGCGGCCGGACAGCTTGTCCACACCCGATGCCTTGGTGGCACGCGCGGCATCGTCGAACAGTTTGGACCCGGAGGCCAGCGTGCGGTTGAACGCGGTTTCCTCGGCCACCGCGATGCGCTGGATACGGTCGAAGTCGGTGGCCAACTCCGGGTAGGACGGGCTCATCGCATCCCGCACGGTGGCCATCAACTCCGCCATGATCGGGTCGTCGACGCCGAGCAGTTTGGCCGCCCGGATGATGCGCCGCAGCAGCCGGCGCAGCACATAACCGCGACCCTCGTTGCCGGGGCTGACACCGTCGCCGATGATGATCGCCGCGGTGCGGCTGTGATCGGCGATGATCCGGTAGCGCACGTCGTCATCGTGGATGCCCTGGCCGTAGCCGCGGGGCGCGATGCCCGCCACCAGTTCGATGGCCGGTCGCAGCAGGTCGGTCTCGTAGACGTTGTCGACGCCCTGCAGCAGGCACGCCACCCGCTCGATCCCCATGCCGGTGTCGATGTTCTTGCGCGGCAGCGGCCCGAGAATTTCGAAGTCCTCCTTGGAGGTGCCCTCGCCGCGCTCGTTCTGCATGAAGACGAGATTCCAGATCTCGATATAGCGGTCCTCGTTGGCTTCCGGCCCGCCCTCGACCCCGTACTCCGGCCCGCGGTCGTAGTAGATCTCCGAGGACGGCCCGCACGGTCCGGGGATGCCCATCGACCAGTAGTTGTCGGCCATCCCGCGGCGCTGGATGCGCTCCAGCGGCAGTCCGGCCACGTCCTGCCAGTGGCCGATGGCCTCGTCGTCGTCGAGATAGACGGTGGCCCAGAGCCGTTCGGGATCGAAACCGTAGCCGCCGGCTTCCACCGGGTTGGTCAGCAGCGTCCAGGCGAACTCGATGGCGCCCTTTTTGAAGTAGTCGCCGAAACTGAAGTTGCCGGCCATCTGGAAGAAGGTGTTGTGCCGGGTGGTGATGCCGACTTCTTCGATGTCCGGGGTGCGGATGCACTTCTGCACGCTGACGGCGGTGTCGTAGGCCGGGGTGCGCGCGCCGAGGAAGAAGGGGACGAACTGCACCATGCCGGCATTGACGAACAGCAGGTTGGGGTCATCGAGGATCACCGAGGCGCTGGGCACCTCGGTGTGTCCGGCCTGCACGAAATGATCGAGGAAGCGTTTCCTGATCTCGTGTGTCTGCACGTGCTGCTGTCCTTTGGTCAACCTGCGAATACTGTGACCGCACCACAGTACCGGTCGCCCCGCTCAGCCCGACACGAAGCTCAACCGCACCGATCGACGCGGGTTGTCCCTGTTCAGGTCCACCAGCACGATGCTCTGCCAGGTTCCCAGCAGCGGTTCACCGGCACCGACCGGGACGGTCACCGACGGGGACACCAGGCCCGGCAGCACGTGATCGGCCCCGTGTCCGGGCGAGCCGTGGGCGTGCCGGTAGCGGTCATCGCGCGGCAGCAGCCGCTCCAGCGCATCCACCAGGTCCGCATCGGACCCCGCGCCGGTCTCGATGACCGCGATCCCGGCGGTCGCATGCGGGACGAAGACATTGCACAGGCCGTCTCCCCTGGCGGCGCAGAAGTCGCGCACCTGCGCGGTCAGGTCGGTGATCCGGCGGCGCGAGGTGTCGAGGTCGAGCACTTCGGTGTCCACGTCTCCAGCCTACGAGCGCACCCCAAGAACCGATTGTGCCGTGCGCGCGGCAGGAGGACAGTTGAGGTGACCGGTGGCGCCGCCGGGGTGCTGCCCCGTAGTGAAGGGGGTGGATCGTGTACGCACGCTCTACCACTGTGCTGGCGCGTCCCGAATCGGTCGACGCCGGCATCGAATATGTCCGCGACGAGGTGATGCCCGCCCTTCTCGATCTCGCCGGCTGTGTCGGCCTGTCATTGATGGTGGATCGGCAGACCGGCCGGTGCATCGCCACCAGCGCCTGGCGCGATGCCCACGACATGCGGGACAGCGCCGAGGCGGCGGGCCGGCTGCGCGCCCGGGCCGGCGAGCGCTTCGGCGGGCCGGCCACCGCAGAACAATGGCAGATCGCGGTGTTGCACCGCGAGCACAGCTCCGACCCGGGCGCCTGGGTGCGGGCCACCTGGGTGACGGTGCCCCCCGAGCTCACCGAGGCCGGCATCGAGTACTACCGCAGCGCGGTGCTCCCGCAGATCGAGCACCTGCCCGGATTCCGCAGCGCCAGCCTGCTCGTCGATCCGGCATCGGGACGGGCGGTGTCCTCGGTGTCGTTCGGCAGCCGGGAGGCGATGGAGCAGAACCGGGACTACGCGTCGACGCTGAAGGCCGAGTCGATGCGCGCGGCGGGCGCCAGCGCGGTGGACGAGGGTGAGTTCGAACTCGTGATCGCCCACCTGCGCGTGCCGGAACTCGTCTGAGTCGGCGGGTCTCGACCCGCCTACCGCTTGCGTCGGATGATGGCCCGCAGCTTCTCCAGTCGGGTCGCGATCTCGCGTTCGGCGCCGTAGCCGGTGGGCCGATAGTAGTCGACGCCCACCAGCTCATCGGGTGGATACTGTTGTGCCGCAACGCCACCCGGGGCATCGTGGGCGTATTTGTAGCCGACGGCGTTGCCCAGTTTCTCGGCACCGGAATAGTGCCCGTCACGCAGGTGCGGTGGCACCAGCCCGGCCTTGCCCGCCCGGATATCACCCATCGCCGCGCCCAGTGCGGTGGTCACTGCGTTGGATTTGGGGGCGGTGGCCAGGTGCACCGTCGCGTGCGCCAGCGTCAGCTGCGCTTCCGGCATGCCGATCAGTGCCACGGTCTGCGCCGCGGCGACCGCCGTCGGCAACGCCATCGGATCGGCAAGCCCGATGTCCTCGCTGGCCAGGATCACCAGCCGGCGCGCGAGGAACCGGGGGTCCTCCCCCGCGGTCAGCATCCGGGCCAGGTAGTGCAGCGCGGCATCCACATCCGACCCACGTACCGACTTGATGAAGGCGCTGATGACGTCGTAGTGCTGGTCCCCGTCCCGGTCATAGCGCACCGCCGCCTGATCCAGCGACTGCTCCACCACCTCGACGGTGATGGTCGAACCCGCGCCGCCGGAGGTCTCGGCGGCCACTTCCAGCGCCGTCAGCGCCCGGCGGGCATCCCCAGCCGAGAGCTTGACCAGCAGGTCCAGCGCGTCGTCGTCGATCGCGACGGTGCCGGCCAGACCGCGCTCGTCGGCGACGGCCCGTTGCAGCACCGCCCGCACATCGTCGGCGCCCAAGGGCTGCAGCTGCAGGATCAGTGACCGGCTCAGCAGCGGGGCCACCACCGAGAAGGACGGGTTCTCGGTGGTCGCCGCGACCAGCAGCACCACCCGGTTCTCCACGGCGGCCAGCAGGGCGTCCTGCTGAGTCTTGGAGAACCGGTGCACCTCGTCGATGAACAGCACGGTCTGCTGCCCGCGGATGGCCGCGCGGCGGGCCTCCTCGATGACCGCGCGGACCTCCTTGACCCCGGCGGACAGCGCCGACAGCGCCTCGAAGCGCCGTCCGGTGGCACCGGAGATCAGCGAGGCCAGCGTGGTCTTACCGGTGCCCGGCGGGCCGTACAGGATGACGCTGGCCGCGCCGGAACCCTCTACCAGACGGCGCAGCGGGGAACCGGGTTTGAGCAGATGCTGCTGGCCGACGACGTCGTCGAGGGTGGCCGGGCGCATCCGGACGGCCAGCGGACTGGCGGCGGTCGGCAGCGCGTCACCAGGAGGGGAATCTCCGGGCATGTCGAACAGACTGTCGGCCACCCCTCAACGCTAAGCGGTCACGAAGTCGATGAGCTCCTCGACCCGCCCGATCAGCGCCGGCTCCACATCGTTCCAGTCCCGCACCCGGCCGCGGATTCGCTGCCAGGCGCCGGCGATATCGGCCTGGGTGGCGTGTGGCCAGCCCAGCGCCTCGCAGATGCCGTGCTTCCACTCGATACCGCGCGGGATCACCGGCCACTGCTTCAACCCCAGCCGCGCGGGTTTGACGGCCTGCCAGATGTCGATATACGGATGCCCGACCACGAGGGTGTGCTCACCGCCGGGGCCGCGCCGGACGGCATCGGCGATCTTGGATTCCTTGGAACCGGCGACCAGGTGGTCGACCAGCACCCCGAGGCGCCGACCGGGCCCGGGCTGGAACTCCGCCACGACGGCGCTCAAGTCATCCACCCCACCCAGGTACTCGACGACCACGCCCTCGATGCGCAGGTCCGCGCCCCACACCTGTTCGACCAACTCCGCGTCATGGCGGCCCTCGACGTAGATGCGGCTGGCCAGCGCCACCCGGGCCTTGGCGCCCGACACCGCCACCGAACCCGAGGCGGTGCGGGCCGTCGTAGCCGCCACCGCCTTCGGCTTGACCAGGATCACCGGCTTGCCCTCGACCAGGAACCCGGGCCCCAGCGGGAACGACCGCACCCGCCGGTTGCGGTCCTCCAGCTCGACGCGGCCGTTCTCGATGCGCACCACCGCGCCGACGAAATCACTGGACGGGTCCTCCACCACCAGGCCCTTATCGGCCGGGTGCTCGACGGAGCGGACCCGAGTGGGGGTGTGGGGATTGCGGGCCAGGATGTCGGAACCGTAACGATCAGTCACCCGCGCGATGCTAGGAACCGGCACCACCGGATCGCGGTTGCGACATGCCTGCGGTGCGGGATCGTGATCGCGCCGTTGCCTGGATCACTCTTGACTTCAAGCGCTTCAAGTTCGGCAGAGTGGTGCCATGGCCATCAACCTGTCCGACCCGGTGACCGCCGATCTCACCATCCAGCAGGTGGCCCGGCGCACCGGGCTGACCGAGTCCGCGCTGCGCTACTACGAGCGCATCGGGCTGATCGACCCGGTACCCCGCGATGACAGCAGCGGTCACCGCCGGTTCCCGCCGAACCTGGTCGCCGACGTGGAGTCACTGGCCTGCCTGCGCGGCACCGGAATGTCGGTGCAGGACATGCGGTCCTATGTGACCAACATGCAGGACGGTGACGCGAACGAGGCGCAGCAGCGCTTGTTCGCCGACCACGCGCAGCGATTGGGCGACGAGATCACCCGACTGCAGGTGCGGCAGCGCTACGTCGCGGCCAAGGCCCAGTTGTGGCAGGCCCGGTGCGACGGCGATACCGACGAAGAACAACGGCTCATCCCCACAATTGTCGAGTTGGGCAACCAACTACTGAATCAGGAGGCCCCCCATGGCCAGTGAACCCTCGCCGATCCTCGTCACCGGAGGGTCCGGATTCCTTGCCGCCCATACGATTCTGCAGCTGCTCGAAACGGGCCACCGGGTGCGCACCACGGTGCGGTCGGCGAGCCGCCGCGACGAACTCACCGACGCGCTGGTCCGGGCGGGTGCCGACATCAGCGCGCTGAGCTTCGCGATCGCCGATCTGACTGCCGATGACGGCTGGGACGATGCCGTATCCGGCACCCGGTACGTCCATCACATGGCGTCACCTTTCCCGCCGGAGCAGCCCGATGATCCCGAGGAACTCATCGGACCCGCACGCGACGGATCCCTGCGGGTGCTGCGTGCCGCGGCGCGGCACGGGGTGCAGCGGGTGGTGCTGACATCGTCGTTCGCCGCGATCGGCTACAGCCCAAAGCCGTCGGACCTGCCCTATGACGAGTCCGACTGGACCGACCCGGCCCAGGACAACAGTCCCTATGTGTTGTCCAAGACACTCGCCGAGCGGGCGGCCTGGGAATTCACGGCCACACATCCAGGTGCCCCGGAGCTGACGGTGATCAACCCGGTGGGCGTGTTCGGGCCCGCGCTTGGATCCGGGCTGTCGAGTTCGGTCGGCATCATCGCGATGCTGTTGTCGGGCCGACCGTCACCGCTGCCGCGCGCCTCTTTCGCCGTCGTCGATGTCCGCGATGTGGCCGATCTGCACATTCGGGCGATGACATCTGCGGTGGCGGCCGGACAGCGCTATCTGGCCGCCGCCGGTGCGGCGATGACACTGCCCGAGATCGCCGCCACTCTGCGTGAACGCCTGGGCGCGGCCGCCGCGCACGTACCGGTGGACGTGGCCACCGACGAAGAGATCCGGGCCGCCGCGGCGAAGCGGCCCGAGCTGGAGGTGTTCGTCGGGCTGCTGGGGGCTCCCAAACGGGTGTCGGCCGCCAAGGCCATCGAGCAACTCGGCTGGCACCCCCGTCCGGCGGCCGATGCGGTGACAGCGACTGCGTCGAGCCTGCTGGCCGGCTCGCTCAGCCGCTGACCGCGGCCAGTTTCGCCGGTGACGAGGTGATCTCGTCGATCACGGTGTGGATGAACCGCATCTTGTCCAGCACCGCCGCCGGCAGCACGAACGGGTACAGGTCGTCGCGGCCCATCGAGCGGTTCACCATGTTCAGTGCCCACGACAGTGGCAGCCACATCTCGATGATGGTGTCGAAACCGCTGGGCCCCAGGGCCCGTCGGTCGAAGGTGGCGCCGGCCGGGGCAAGACTGAACGCCGCCGCGGTGTCCAGGGTGTCGCGGATGTGCAGGTAGTGGGCGAACGTCTCGGCCCAGTCCTCGGCCGGGTGCATGGTCGCGTACGACGAGACGTAGTCGCTGCGCCAGCCTTGCGGGGCGCCCTCGCTGTAGTGCCGGTCCAGCGCCGCCTGATAGTCCAGGTCGGGATCGCCGAACAGTTCGTTGAAGCCGGCGAGGTACTCCGGGGACGGGCTGATCAGCCGGTAGAAATAGTAGTGCCCGAGCTCGTGGCGAAAGTGCCCGAGCAGGGTGCGGTAGGGCTCGTCCATGGACACCCGCAACTGTTCGCGGTGCACATCGTCGCCCTCGGCGAGATCGAGGGTGATGACCCCGTCGGCGTGACCGGTGAAGACCTTTTCCTGCACGCTGCTCAGTAGGTCGAAGGCCAGCCCGTACTGCGGGTCCTCATCGCGCCCGATGATCGGCAGCTTGAGTTCGTGCAGTTCGGCGATCGCCCGGCGTTTGGCCTTCTCGGCGGCGGCGAATTTCGCCAGGGCATCGGCATCGGCGTCGTGGGGCCGGGTGCGGGTCAGCGCGCAGGATTCGCACAGCTTGACGATCGGCCCCTTTTCGACCAGCCAGTTGCACTCGGCCAGATGCAGATTCGCGCACAACCGATACTGTTTTTCGTCCACTGCGCCGGCATGCTCGCTTTCCTCTTCGGGGGCGATGACCAGTAGCGCCATATGGTCGAGGGAGAATCCGAGCCGCGAACCGCACGACAGGCATTTCGAATTCTCGAAGGCCAGTCGCTGTCCGCAATTCGGGCAGTTGAAATCCCGCATATCCGTCTCTTCCCCTGTGCGGCCGATGACGCGGCCCGATCCACGACCGCCTGAAGGTGCCCCGTGCGGCTTACGCCTAAACCACGTTGGACGGCGCACCGTTCACATACGGCGCGACGTCGACGGAGACATCGATCACGCTACTCTCCGAATCGGTGTAGATGATGCCGCGGAGCGGCGGGACGTCGGCGTAGTCCCGGCCGAAGCCGACGACGACGTACCGTTCGTCGACCATCTGGTCGTTCGTCGGGTCCAGCCCCAGCCACTGGTTCTGCGGGGTCCACACCGACGCCCAGGCGTGGGTGGCGTCGACGCCCACCATCCGTTCCCGTCCCGGCGGCGGATCGGTGGCCAGGTAGCCCGACACGTAGCTGGCGGCCAGTCCGTTGGCGCGCAGGCAGGCGATGGCCAGCCGGGCGAAATCCTGGCAGACGCCTTCCCGGGCGGCCAGTACCTCCGCCACCCGGGTGGACACCGTGGTCGAGCCGGACCGATAGGTGAAATCGCGGAAGATGCGCGCGTTCAGATCGCGCAACACCTCGATCAGCGGCCGCTCGGGGGTGAAACTCGGTGCCGCGTAGGCCCGCACCTCATCGGTGATCTCCGCCGAGGCCAGGTCCAGGGTGAACTCGGTGGCCAGCGCCCCGTCCTGGCCGACCGGGCGGGCGATCTCCCACGGGGCGCGCGCGGAGCCGCCGCCGTAGAGGTCGGGCGCCGGCGCGTCGACCTCGACGATCGAATGGCTGGTGACGATGAGCGTGCGGTGCCGCTCGGTGACGTGGAAATAGGAACTCAGATTGCCGTAGACATCGCGGCTGGTGGTGCTGTCCGCGGTCTCCGGGCTGATCACCAGCTCGTGGGACAGGCAGCGTTGGCTGCCGGTCTCCCGTGGGGTCAGGTAGCCCCGGCCGTAGGAACTGGTCACATCGTCGGAGTACCGGTAGGTGGTGCGATGGGTGATCTCGTAGGTCCGCGTATTGGGCCCGGTCATGGGAGCAGCCTCCGTTCATCGGGGCCCCACAGCGGCTGGATACCGGTCGGCAACGACAGGTGTGCGGTGGTGATCAGGTTGGACAGCTCCCGCAGGTCGGCGTGCAGACGGCTGAGCAGGTCCAGCAGTTCGGTGCGGCGACCGTCGGGTCCGACGGTTTCCAGGTCTGCCAGGTCGACGCGGCGCAAGGTGGCGGCGATCTCGTCGGCCCACCGCTCCGGTCGAGACGTGCCCGATGAGGACGGTAGCCGTTTGAGGTTCGCGCGCAGCCGCTCCAGCTGGAACACCAGGGACCGAGGGTTCTCCTCGTCGAAGAGCACCAGGTCCGCGATCGCGGTCACGCTCACCTTGCCCAGTGTGCGGCGCCGATAGATCACCGATGACTCGCAGGCCACCAGCATGGACTCGGCGACCGTCTGTTCGGCCCCCGGCCGGCGCACGGTGGTCAGGGTCGCCCGCAGCAGCGCGGTCAGGCCGAGGCCGCGCTCGATCCGCTTGCCGATGTCCATCATCGTCCAGCCGATGTCCTGCACCATCGATTCGGCGGCCATCCCGGACAGCGCCAGCATCCCGGCCAGGGTCTGCGACTGCGCGGTGAGCAGGTAGGCATCCCCGACCGTCTGCGATTCCGGTGGCGTGCTGCTGTTCCAGGTTCCGTCACCGCGGTGCACGACCGCGCGCTCGACGGCGGCCAGCACCATCCAGGTGTCGTTGGACATCTGGTCGCGCACGCCGCGGGCGGCCAGTCCCAGCCGCTCCACCGACTGCGCCAGCGATCCGGGCCGACGCCGGTCCGCTGTCAGCGACCACAGTGTGCTGGGCGCCACGGCGATCGCCTCGTGATCGTCATCGCCGGCACCGGTGTCGGTTCCGGTGATCGAGCCGATGGCGCCGAGCAGCACCGGAACGCACTGACTCTCCTCCGTGTCCTGGCGGTAGCGGTACTCGTGGTAGCGCTCCCGGGTGACGGTGAGCAGCCGGGCCATGTGTTCGGCACGCTCGGCGTAGCGGCCCAGCCAGAACAGATCGGACAGGACGCGCGGCGAGCTGACGGCGCGGGTCGGGCTCGGGGTCATGACCGGCAGATCCACCGACGGGGTGGGCACGGCCTTGGCCCGGTCCGGGGTGCGCACCCAGACATCCTTGGCGGCAACGGTATCCAGGGTGTAGGCGGCGTTTCCCGGGGCGGGCAGGAAGCCCAGCCCGCCGATCATCGGTGCGTATCCGCCGCGCTGGGCCACCGTGAACAGCCGCATGCCGACGTCGGCCGCCGAAACCCCGCCCGGGTAGTAATCGGTTGGCGCCGTGGAGAATTGCGGAAGTTCCTGACCCAGCCAGCGCCACGGGTCGACGGCGATGCGCGCGGCCAGTTCCTCGCGGCCGGCCGCCGTCAACGTCGGACCGACGATGGTCTTGCCGCCGGTGGTCGACTTGATCAGCAGTGTCGCGAGGTTCGCCAGCAGATGCGAGCGCTCCACGTCGACACCGCCCCAATAGGTCTGCGGCGAGGCCAGCAGCGGCGTCTCCCCCACCAGCATCTCCGCCAACTTGGGCAGGAAATGCAGCAGCCCAGGGCTTTCCAGGATTCCACTGCCCAGTGTGTTGACCACCGTGGCGGCGCCGCGGCGCAGCACCTCGACGAGTCCGACCACGCCCAGGCGCGAATCGGCGCGCAGGTCGAGCGGGTCCACATAGGTCGCGTCGACGCGGCGCAACACCACGTCGACACGTTTCAGGGTGCCCAGCGAGCGCATCCACAGGGTGCCGTCGCGGACCACCAGATCGGCGCTTTCCACCAGCGGGAAGCCCAGCACGTTGGCCAGGTAGGCCTGGTCGAACGCCGTCTCGGACTGGGTGCCCGGGCTGAGCACCACCACCACCGGCTCCTCGGCGGCCTCCGGCGCGGCGTCGATGAGGGCCAGCCGCAGCGCCTGCGCCCACGGCGAGGCCGGGCGCGGAGCGACCCGCTCATAGAGGTCGGGTGCCGCGTGCGCGGTGACGCGGCGGCCGGCCAGGGCGTACCCGGCGCCCGAGGGCGCCTGCGTCCAGTCGGCATTGACCCGGAAATCGCCGTCCGCGGCCCGGCTGATATCGCAGCCGTGCAGGAACAGCTGGTGGCGGCCGGGTACCTCGATACCGTGCGCGGCGCGCACGTAGGCCGGGTGCGCGAACAACAACTGGGCGGGCAGCACGCCGCTGGTGATCGATCGGCGCTCGCCGTACAGGTCGGTCAGCACGGCATCGAGCAACCGGGACCGCTGCACCAGACCGGCTTCCAGGATGTCCCAGTCGGTGGTGGAGACCAGCAGTGGCAGCCCGTCCAGGCGCCACGGTTCGGCCACCGCGTCGTCGGTGAGTGCGTCGTGGTCCACGTGCACGAAGGTGATGCCATCGTCGTCGACGAGGTTGCGCACCGTCGTGCGCAGCCGGTTCAACCCTTCGCGCCCCCGCTCCGCGACGCATTCGGCCAGTTCCTGCCAGGGCGGGCGGATATCGCCGGTCGCGTCGATGAACTCGTCGTAGCCGGTGCCGCGGGAGCCGCGGACATCGAACAGCGCCTGCTGGGTGCGACTGGCGCGGTACCCGGCGAGCACATCGACGGCGCGTGTCGGCGCGCCGGAGAGCCCGGGGTCGGGCTCGGTTGAGCCGTGCGTGCGGAGAACCATCAACGCAGCACGGTACGCACCCGGCGCAGGTCCAGGATGCCGGGCGCGCCGGTGTCGGTCGACTGGCGCGCCTGCTTCTCCCGCAGATCCGACATATCCACCCGGCCGGGTGTGAACCCGGTCGCCTCGAACCGCCGGCCGCGCCGGGATTCGGCCTCCACCGCGTTGACCGGAGGGGTGTCATAGGCCCGCCCGCCGGGGTGCGCCACGTGGTAGGTGCACCCACCGCGCGATGTCGCGGTCATGGTGTCGACGAGTTCGAAGCGCAGCGGGCCGTCGACGGTGATCGTCGGATGCAGCGCGCTCGGCGGCTGCCAGGCCCGGTATCGCACCCCGCCGACCTGGACATCGCTCTTGTCGGTGGCCAGCATCGGGATCGGGTGTCCGTTCACGGTGACGATGTAGCGGTGCCGGTCGGCCCCCACCAACCGCACCTGGATGCGCTCCACCGACGAGTCGACGTAGCGGGCGGTCCCGGTCGCCGAGGACTCCTCGCCGAGCACATTCCAGGGTTCGATGGCGCCCCGCAATTCGATCTCGACACCGTCGAACACCGCGGTGCCGATGCGGGGGAAGCGGAACTCGGTGAACGGGTCCAGCCAGCTGGTCTCGAAGTTCACGCCGTGCGCCCGCAAATCGGCGGCCACATCGGCGATATCGTGGATCAGGAAGTGCGGCAACAGATATCGGCCGTGCAGGTTCTCGCCGTGCCGAATCAGCGGTGCCCTGAGCGGCTCGTCCCAGAACCACGAGATCAACGAACGCACCAGCAGCGACTGCACCATCGCCATCTGGTAGTGCGGCGGCATCTCGAATCCGCGAAGTTCGAGCAGGCCGAGCCGACCGGTCGGGCTGTCCGGACTGTAGAGCTTGTCGATGCAGAATTCGGCCCGGTGGGTGTTGCCGGTGATATCGGTGAGCAGATGACGCAGGGCGCGGTCGGTGACCCACGGTTTGTCCGCGCCGGCCTCGACCAGCCGGGCGATCTCGGCGAAGGCGATCTCCAGTTCGTAGAGCGCCTCGGCGCGACCCTCGTCCACCCGGGGGGCCTGGGAGGTGGTACCGACAAAGCGGCCGGCGAACAGGTATGACAGCGCCGGATGGCGCTGCCAATACGTCAGCAGCGAGACCAGCAGATCGGGCCGGCGCAGCAGCGGCGAGTCGGCCGGCGTGACACCGCCGAGGGTGATGTGGTTCCCGCCGCCGGTGCCGCCATGGGTGCCGTCCACATCGAATGCCTCGGTCGACAGCCTGGCCTGGCGGGCTTCTTCGTAGAGCGTCTCCAGCTGCGCCCGCTGCTCGGCGAAGCTGGCGGTGGGCGCCACGTTGACCTCGATGACGCCGGGGTCGGGGGTGACGCTCATCGAGGTGATCCGTCCGTCGCGCGGGGGCCCGTAGCCCTCGACGACGACCGGCGCGGCGACCGCCGCCGCGGCCTGTTCCACCCGGGCGACCAGGTCCACGAAATGGTCCAGGTCGGTGGTGGGCGGCAGGAACACGTGCAGAAAACCGTCGCGCACCTGGGCGACCAGCGCCGTGGTGGGTGCCTCGTCGGCCTCCTCGACCGGCGCCGGCGGCTCGGCCACGGCGGCGGTACGCAGCGTGGTGCGCCGCGCGGTCGGGTCCGCATCGAAGTCCGTCCGGGGCGCGCGCCAACTGATGGAGTTCAGCGGAAGGCGCAGCCCCGCCGGCGAATCACCGGCCAGCAACACGATTCGGCCGCGGCGCAGCTGCCAGTCCGCGCTGGCCCACCCGGTGTCGTCGTCGCGGCGGTGCACCGGAAGGACATACGCCGCGGGCTCATCGGTCGATTCGTCGAGCCGAGCCAGCAGCCGCGCGCGCCGCGCGGCATCGTCTTCGGCGAGGTCATCCTGCGGGTCGACGGGGTCACCGGCGGGTCGGCGTACCGCGGCGGCCAGGCGCTCCAGCGGGTCTTCGTACGCGGGCCGTACCTGCGCGGGGGGCAGACCCAGTCCGTCGGCGATCAGTGCGAGCAGTTTGGCCCCGGCATCCGAAGGGGTCGCCTCGGGCTTGGGCACCGCCCAGGGATCGGCCAGCAGCGCCGGATCAGTCCACAGCGGTTCACCGTCGGTGCGCCAGAACAGGCTGATCTGCCAGCGCGGCAACGGTTCTCCCGGGTACCACTTGCCTTGGCTGCGCTGCACCAGGCCGCCCGGTGCCCACACCTTGCGCAACCGTTCGGCCAGCACCGATGCCCGCTCGCGCTTGTGCGGACCGTCGGCCGCGGTGAGCCATTCCGGGTCGGTCTGGTTGTCGATCGAGACGAAGGTGGGCTCACCACCGACGGTCAGACGGACGTCGCCGGCGGCCATCCGCTCGTCGATCTGCGCACCCAGCGCGTTGATGGACGCCCACGCTTCCGGTGTGTACGGCAGGGTCACCCGCGGGTCCTCGTGGATGCGGGTGACGGTGTTGCTGAAATCCAACGTCGATTCGCAGGGCCCGACCGCCCCGGTGATGGGTGCCGCGGAGGCGGGGTGTGGGGTGGCCGACAGTGGGATGTGTCCCTCCCCGGCGAACAGCGCCGAGGTGGGGTCCAGGCCGATCCAGCCGGCGCCGGGGATGAAGACTTCGGTCCAGGCGTGCAGGTCGGTGAAGTCGGCGGCCGGCCCGGACGGACCGTCGAGAGCTTCGACATCCGAGGTCAGCTGCACCAGATAACCGGAGACGAAGCGCGCCGCCAGGCCGAGCTGGCGCAGGATCGAGACCAGCAGCCACGCCGAGTCCCGGCAGGACCCGATGCCGGTGCGCAGCGTGAAATCCGGTGTCTGGACCCCGGGTTCCATGCGGACGCTGTAGCCCACGTCCGCCCGGACCGCGGTGTTCAGCTTGACCAGGAAGTCGATGGTGCGGGTGCCGGGGACGATGGTGAAGTTCTGCACCCAGGCCTTGGTGAGGTCACCGGGCCCCGATCCCGGCCCGTCCTCGTCGACCGGCCGCAGGAACGGCTCCAGGTCGGCGAGCAAGTCCTTGGGATATTCGAAGGGGAATGTCTCGGCCCATTCTTCGATGAAGAAATCGAACGGGTTGATCACCTTCATATCGGCGATCAGCCCGACGGTGATGCTCAGTCTGCGGGTCCGGTTCGGGAAGACCAGCCGCGCCACGAAGTTGCCGAATGCGTCCTGCTGCCAGTTGACGAAGTGGTCAGCCGGTTCGACGTGCAGCGAGTATGCCTCGATGGGGGTGCGTGAGTGCGGGGCCGGGCGTAACCGCACGACGTGTGGATGCACGTCGACCAACCTGTCGAACGTGTAGGTGGTGCGGTGCTCCAGCGCCACTTTGATTCCCATAGCGTCCGATCCCATCACAGGTAGCGCGGGACCGCATTGCACGTGCTTGGGTGCGCTACTCCATCACCGCGGTCAGGTCGAAATCATAGAAGGCCTCTTTGACCGACTGCATAAGGGCCTCTTTGGTATTCGGTGCGCCCGGCTCCCAGGCAGCAACCGAGATGCATACCGCACCGCCGACGGTGCCCGCCGCGACCAGCATCCGCCCGCCCATCCGCTCCAGGTCACCCGCGGTGAGACCGGGCTCCGGTGAACCCGCGACGAAGAAGTCCGCCGGGGTGCCGTCCGGGCGATTGACCTGCTCGGGCAGAGCGCCGCTGTTCGACGATCCGATGGGCTTTCCCACTTTGAGAACCAGCTTCTCCAGCCGGCGCAGCAGGAACTTCGGCGAGTACGGCACCAGCGGCAGCGGGGCCAGGATCCGTTCTCGGGTGTCCGCCAGTTCGTTGAGCGCCGCCTTGATACCCGCCCGGATCTCGCGGAGATCACCGCTCGCCCGCCGCCCGTCCGCCAGCACGGTGATGGTGTTGAGCGCATTGGCGCGGGTGTCCCCGGCGACGCGTTCGCTGACCGGCAGCGACAGCATCGCCCTGCCGTCGGCGTCGACCCGGCCGATGATGGTGCCGATGCGCGCGGCGATCCCGGCCAGCAGCACATTGTTGGAGCCGCCGAGCGCCGCGGCCCGGGCCTCCCACTCACCTTGGTCGACGCGCACCGCGATGGTCGGCAGATGAATCGCACGCTGGGGGAAGTGCACCGCCGAGGCCGGGGCCGCCGCCTTGGCCGACTCCGACAGGGCGGCGGACTGCTCACGCGCGATCCGGGCCGCACCCAGCACCGCGGCCGGCACCTCGGCCAGCGCGCGCGCCGTGGTGCGGGCGTCCGCCCGCAGTGCCTGGGCGCGGGTGCGGGCCCGCGGACGCGGATACCGGAGATCTCTGCCGGTTCCGTTCACGGCGTGGGTGATGGATTCGATCAACGCGCCGGCATCGGCCACGGTGTGCGATACCACCAGGGTGACGACGGCACCGCCCTCTACGAGCGGCTGCACGCCGATATGCCAGGGCGGGCCGTGCTCCGGGTCCACCGGTACCTCGGCCCGTTCGTTGACGAAGTCCCAGACCTCGTCGCGCCGCCGTTCGGCGGCGGAGATGTCGATACCGCCCGGCTCGCCCGCGGACACCCAATGGTGGCGGCCGAACGGGATCACCGAGC
Source organism: Mycobacterium sp. MBM (assembly GCA_021648845.1). Classification (GTDB taxonomy): domain Bacteria; phylum Actinomycetota; class Actinomycetes; order Mycobacteriales; family Mycobacteriaceae; genus Mycobacterium. The sequence goes on from JAKJHY010000002.1 coordinate 237,164, forward strand.
GTTCGACGAGGCGGCCCAACAGACCGTCGGCGAGGTTGCGGTGGAAGCGCCGCAGCCCGTCCAGGTCCACGCCGCGCTCGTAGATCCAGGTGTATTGGATCACCGGTCCGCGCCGAAGCGCTCGTAAACCCAGATAGGACCCCTGGTCCATATACGCCAGGGTGTTGTCAGCTGGGTACGTCATATGCCGGGCCTCTCTTGTCGCGGAGTGCCGGATGCGCGGCCCCCGTACACCGGATCGGCGTAGCGAACAAATTTTAACGGACAAGTCAATATTTGTGGCGGCAATCTGTGGAACGGCAACGACCATAACCCGCACATGCCGTCGGCGCGTGGCTACCGGCGGTCGGGCGCGGGCGCCGGGCCACGCGGGCCGGCCACCTGCCCAACTCGTCAAAATTCACCGAATGCCCTTTTTCGCAAATGATCTCGACAGGAACGTTCGCATCGCAGCCCAGGTGCGTGAGCGTCGGCGGCCGGCCGGAGGGCAGATGCGTGCGACCCATCCGAACACCGCCCACTCCACCGGCGGGAAGTTCGCGCTCGCCCGGGTGAGCACGCTCTGCTGGCGTTCATGCTGACCCGTTGCGCGGCAGGGCCGCTTTTTCAGCAAACCGCGGCGGGCCGCCGACCAAAAATCACGATCGACAGTGGGCCGGGCAGCACTGTCATGCAGATCACTCCGATGCTGGGTTGTTGCGCCCATACCGAGGCGTTACATCTGAGTATAGAGATCGTTACTCAGACTGTCGGCAATGAGATACAAGGAGCGCACAATGTCAGGATTTTCGGGTCGGGACGCCGTCATCGTCGGTGCTGTCCGGACACCGGTCGGCAAGGGCAAGACCAACGGTGCACTGCACGAGGTGCTGCCGGCGGACCTGCTGGCCCACAGTCTGCGTGAGCTGATCGCGCGCACCGGGGTGGATCCGGTCGAGATCGACGATGTCATCGCGGGCGCGGTGACACAGGTGGGTGACCAGTCGGTCAACATCGCCCGCAACGCGCTGCTGGGCGCCGGGTTCCCCGAATCCGTGCCCGGCACCACCGTCGACCGTCAGTGTGGCAGCAGTCAGCAGGCCATCAGCTTCGCCGCCCAGGGCGTGCTGGCGGGCGCTTATGACATCGTGATCGCCGCCGGCGTGGAATCCATGTCGCGGGTACCGATGGGCTCCTCGGTACTTCCCGGCAGCGACCCGTTCGGCGCCGACATGGCCGCCCGATACCCTGAAGGCCTTGTCCCACAAGGCATCAGCGCAGAACTCATCGCCGCCAAATGGCAGCTGTCGCGCGCCCAACTCGACGAGTTCTCCGCGGGCAGCCACGAGAAGGCGGCGGCCGCCACCAAGGCCGGACTCTTCGAGGCCGAACTCGCGCCGATCGCCGGGCTGAGCGCCGACGAGACCATCCGGCCCGGGACGACGGTGCAGACCCTTGCCGGCCTGCGCCCGGCGTTCTACAACGAGGCCTACGCCGCGCGCTTCCCGCAGATCAAATGGGAGATCACCCCGGGCAACTCCTCGCCGCTGTCCGATGGCAGCGCCGCGGTGATGATCACCAGCGGCGAGACCGCCACGCGACTGGGCCTGCGCCCGCTGGCGCGCATCCACACCACCACCGTCGTGGGATCCGACCCGCTCTACATGCTGACCGGTGTCATCCCGGCCACCGAGAAGGTGCTGCGCCGCGCCGGGCTGACGCTGGCCGATATCGACCTGTTCGAGGTCAACGAGGCGTTTGCACCGGTGGTGCTGAGCTGGGCCGATGAGGTTGGAGCGGGCCACCGGGGCGATCTTCTCGCCAAGGTGAACGTGCACGGCGGCGCCATCGCCATCGGCCATCCACTCGGGGCCAGCGGTGCGCGCATCATGACCACCCTGGTCAACGCACTGCAGCACCGTGGCGCCCGCTACGGCCTGCAGACGATGTGCGAGGGCGGCGGCATGGCCAACGCCACCATCATCGAACGGCTGTAGCGCTCACCACTGGATCGTCGGTGCCAGCCCGAAATCGGCGAAGGCCAATGCGACGGCATCGGCCAGGGCCGGCGCCGAGTTCGGGCCGCCGACCTTCCAGGACGCGATGCTGATCGCCACGGTGCCGTTCGAGATCGTGACGCCGAGCGCCAGATGTCCACCGCGGCGCGCGAAAGCGGCTTCGGTGACCCCGTTCTCGATCATCCGGCCGATGAAGAAGTCCGCCTCGGTGCCGTCGATGCGGGTCAGCGCAGGCGGCATGTCACCGGCATTGGAGCAGCCGATCGGCTGCCCCTCTTGCAGCACAGCCTTTTCCACCGTCGCCATCAGGAACTTGGGCACGAACGGGATCAGCGGCAGCGGCGCCATGATCGCGTCCCGGTTCGCCGTCATCTCGACGAGGGCGTCCTTGACGGCCTTGCGCAACGGCCCCAGATCGGACACCACCGTGTTCGGATCGACCGTCACCGTGATGACGTTCAGCGCGTTGCCGCGGGTGTCGCCGTCGGTACGCTCGCTCACCGGAAAGGTCAGCATCACCATGCCGTCATCGTCGACTCGGCCCAGGGCATGACCGAGCCGGGCCGCCAGCGCGGCGACGAAGGCGTTGCGGGTGCCGCTGAGTTCGGCGACCTTCTTGTCGAAGCTGTCGACATCGATACTGGCGGCCACCATGGGCACCGTGACCGGTACGTCCGGGCCGGCCACCGTCTTCTTCGTCCTGCGTTTCGGCGTGGGATTCGCCGCGGCCTGCTGGCGTTGTAGCCGTACCGTCCCGATCAGCGCGGACGGGATGCCGGGCAGCAGGCGGGCGGTGGTGCCGAGGTCCTCGCGCAGCGCCCGGCCGAAGCTCCGGGATCCCGGGTCCGGGTAGCCGAGGTCCCAGCCGTGGCCCTGCACGGCGGACACGATCGACAGCGTCGAGGCGGCACCGTCGGCGATGGTGTGCGAGAACACCAGCGACACCGCAGAACCGCCGCCGACCAACGGCTGCACGGCAAGGTGCCAGGCCGGGCCGGTTTCCGGATCTACCGGGATCTTGGCTCGCTCGTTGGCCCAGTCCCAGACCTGCGAACGGGCGCGTTCGGTGGCGCTCACGGCGATGCCGCCCGAGCGCGCGCCGGACACCCATCGGGGCCTGCCGAACGGCAGCGGCGACCGCTCTATCCGACGGCCGAGCAAGGTGTTCTCCAGGTTGCGGTGGAAACGGCGCAGGCCGTCCATGTCGACTCCGCGGTCATAGATCCACACCGACTGTCCGACCGGCCCGCGGCGCAGCGCGCGCAATGCGATATAGGACGCATGGTCCATATAGTCGACCGTGTTCGGCGCCACTACCGCCAAGACAAACCCCCGAAGCCCGATGTATCGGGGGTGAGAGTACGTCCAGCTATGCGTCGCCGTGCGGGTTTGGCAAAGCCGTGACGCAGCTCGCACCCGCGCTACGTGCGGACGAGCTCGAACAGCGGGATGGCGCGCGCGGTCTTGGACTGGTACTCGGCGAACACCGGCGCCAGCGCGACGATCTTCGGGTACATCGCGTCACGCTCGTCGTCGGGTAGTTCCCTGGCGGTGACGTCGTAGGCCTCGGTGCCGATCTCGATATGCGCCCTCGAGTTGGCCCGCAGATTGTGCACCCAGGCCGGATGCTTGGGCGCGCCCGCATAGGAGCCGACGATCAGGACCTTGCCGTCGATCTCCAGATACGCCAACGGCGACAGCCGCGGCTGCCCGGACTTGGCGCCGACGGTGTGCAGCAACAACAGGGTCCCGCCTTCGAACGGTCCGCCGACCTTGCCGGCGTTGGCGCGGAATTCCTCGACGATCTGGCGGTTGAACTCGTCGAGCGCCGCGGTGTCGGCGAGGAGCGCGTCCTTGTCTACATCATCCTGGGATTCGGTCATGACAGCGTCAGCCGTTGCGGTCCGCCGAATATTCCGGTCGGGTCTGCCGCCACCAGGCGGCAATGTAGAGCACCATCGCCGCGGCCAGCGAGACCAGCACCCAGACCACGACCGCGAGGTCGATCCAGGCGCCCGCGGGCGGGGCACCGGGCAGCACGTTGCGCAGCGGCACCACGGCGAACAGCATCGCCGCGAACCAGGTGATGAACGGTGGTTGTAGCTTGCGTCGGCCGGTCACCGTCTCCACGGCGACGAACAGCGCCGCGGCGGGCAGGGCGAGCAACACCAGCAGGATTCCCGTGATCAGCACCAGCGCTTCACGGGTGCGGTGCATCTCCAGTTGTATGCCGGGCATACCTTCGGGCAGCATCTCGGCCCGGCTCTCGACGGTCCACCCGTTGATGGAGCCACCGACGACGATGGGTGCCGATACCCGCCGCAGTGGCGTACCGGCGAACAGCTCGACCCCGATCCGGTCGGTGACATAGCGGTCGAAGGGCCAATCATCGGGGTCGCCGATGGCTGCGAACGACATCGTATCCTCGTTGCCGACGAGGTCGTCGTGCACGAAGATCAGTGCACCGGACTGCGTCCAGGAGCTCAGCCGGACCGTGAACTGTGTTGGCTGCGAGCGTAACTCGGCACCGGGGTGCACCAGGACATCGACGTCAAGGCGGTTTTGCACGGCATCCATCTGCCGCAACCGCACGATGACGGCGGTGTCGCCGGTCACCGACTCTTCGGGAAAGGCGAACTGCTGCGGTGTCTGCTCCAGCACACCGTAGCCGATCAGCGAGGCGACGTACGCCGCGATCACGACGACCACCGAGGTCAGCACGGTGGCGCGACGGGACGCACGGGCAAGCGGCACGCGCGGATCGTAACCTCACCCGCACGGCGCCGGGGGCCGATTGGTCCGGGGCTATTTGGCCTCGGGTTTGGCGTCGATACCGGCTTCCTTGCGCTGCTGCGCGGTGATCGGCGCGGGTGCCTCGGTCAGCGGGTCCACCCCACCACCGGACTTCGGGAACGCGATAACCTCGCGAATCGAGTCCACCCCGGCCAGCAGTGCCACGATGCGATCCCAGCCGAACGCGATACCGCCGTGCGGCGGCGCACCAAAGGTGAAGGCGTCCAACAGGAATCCGAACTTGTCCCGGGCTTCCTCGTGGTCGATGCCCATCATCGCGAACACCCGCTCCTGGACATCGCGGCGATGGATACGGATCGACCCGCCACCGATCTCGTTGCCGTTGCACACGATGTCGTAGGCGTTGGCCAGCGCCGAGCCGGGATCGGTGTCGAAGGTCGCCTCCGACTCCGGCATCGGCGAGGTGAACGCGTGGTGCACCGCGGTCCAGTTGCCCGAACCCACGGCGACGTCGCCGGCCGCCGTCGCCTCGTCGGCCGGCTCGAACAGCGGCCATTTCACGATCCAGGTGAACGCCCACGCATTCGGATCGATGAGATCCAAGCGCTTGGCGATCTCGATGCGTGTCGCGCCGAGCAGGGCCCGGGCCCCCTTGGGGGTACCGGCGGCGAAGAACACGCAGTCACCCGGCGCGGCGCCGACATGGGCGGCCAACCCCGCGCGTTCGGAGTCGGACAGGTTCTTGGCGACCGGGCCACTCAGTTCGCCGTCCGCGCCGATCAGCACATATGCCAGACCCTTGTGCCCGCGCTGTTTGGCGAACTCCTGCCAGCCGTCCAGTGTGCGGCGGGGCTGCGACGCGCCACCGGCCATCACCACGGCACCGACATAGGGCGCCTGGAACACCCGGAACGGAGTGTCCTTGAAGTACTCGGTGCACTCGACGAGTTCGACCGCGAATCGCAGATCGGGCTTGTCGGTGCCGAATCGGCCCATCGCCTCCTCGTAACACATCCGCGGGATGGGGGTCGGCAGGTCATGGCCGATGGTGCCCCACACCGCCCGCAGCACGTCTTCGGCGACCGCGATGACATCGTCGGCGTCGACGAAGCTCATCTCCATGTCCAGCTGGGTGAACTCGGGCTGGCGGTCGGCGCGGAAATCCTCGTCGCGGTAGCAGCGCGCGATCTGGTAGTAGCGTTCCATACCCGCCACCATCAGCAACTGCTTGAACAGCTGCGGGCTCTGCGGCAGCGCGTAAAAGCTCCCGGGCTGCAGCCGCGCGGGCACCAGGAAGTCTCGGGCGCCCTCCGGCGTCGAGCGGGTCAGTGTCGGGGTCTCGATCTCGACGAAGTCGAGATCGGCCAGCACTCCGCGGGCGGCGGCATTGACCTTGGAACGCAGCCGGATTGCGTTGCCGGGACCCTCGCGGCGCAGATCCAGATAGCGGTATCTGAGGCGCGCCTCCTCGCCCGCGGTCTCGTCGAGCTGGAACGGCAACGGGGCGCTCTCCCCCAGCACCGTCAGCTCGGTGGCGTTGACCTCGATCTCCCCGGTCGCGATCTCGGTGTTGGCGTTGCCCTCCGGACGCACCTCGACGACCCCGGTCACCGCGACGCAGAACTCGGCACGCAACCGGTGCGCCTGCTCCAGCACGGCGGCGTCCCGAAAGACGACCTGCGAGGTCCCGGATGCGTCGCGCAGGTCGATGAAGATGACACCACCGTGGTCGCGACGGCGCGCCACCCAGCCCGCCAGGGTCACCGTCTGAGCGGCGTCGGTGGACCGCAGCGATCCGGCGGGGTGGGTGCGCAGCACGAAAACTCCTCATGAAGATGGGTGAGACGACAGCACAGTCTAGTGGGGTGCCCGCGCACACCAGCGACCGCAGTCCACGGCTGGTGATGGGCCGGTTAGGGTCCAGGGGTGACGAAAATGTACCCGTGTGAGCGCGTCGATCTGGATTTCATCTCCGATGCCCCGTTCCGCTTCGTCAGCACGGTCGACTTGGCCATCACCCCCGAGCAGCTGTTCGAGGTGCTCTCGGACGCCGGCTCGTGGCCGCAGTGGGCCAGCGTCATCACCGATGTGCGCTGGACCAGCCCGCAGCCCTATGACATCGGCACCACCCGCACCGTCACGATGCGCGGCGGAATCGTCGGCGACGAGGAGTTCCTGGCCTGGGAACCGTACAGCCACATGGCCTTTCGCTTCAACGAAGCGTCCACCACCAGCATCGCCGCATTCGCCGAGGACTACTGGATCGTGCCGGATGCGCAGGGTTGCCACCTGACCTGGGTGATGGCGATGAAGCCGAACGGCACCCTCGCCCGGCTGGGCATGACGGCGGGAAAACCGGTGATGGCCTGGATGTTCCAGCGGTTTTTGAACAATCTTCGTCGCTACACCGACGAGCGGTACCGCTAGCGCCAGGCCCGGATCGCCGCGGCGAATTCGTGCGGCGCGTCGGACTGGAGGAAGTGACCCGCCCCGGCGATCAACTCCACGCGGTGGTCGGTGAAGGTCTGCTTCCACCTGGTGAGCTCGCGGTCGCCGAAGGCAATATCGCCGGTGCCCCAGATGATCAGGGTCGGCACTGCCGAGATCGTCGGCAGTGTCGAGGCCACCCCGGCCAGGAACTCCCGGCTGGCGGTGAGCTCACGCGGGAAGATCCCCGATGCGTCGCGGCGTTGCGCGCCGGCCAATGCCCGCTGATAGTGCGACATCTCCAGCGCGGAGGGCTTTCGGAGCCGGTGCCCGGCCGGCACCATCACGTTGACGAACAGGTTGAACTGCCTGATCAGCAGTCGCCCCAGCGGGCCGCCCATGAGGTGGGACATGATCTGCACGTGCAGCGCATCCGTCGGCCATCCCCAGGTGTTACCCAACACCAACCGTTCGAAGACCGCGGGCCGCCGGGCCAGCGCGGCCAGCCCGATGGGCCCGCCCCAGTCGTGCACCACCAGCGTGACTGCGCTCAGCGCCAGTTCGTCGACGAAATCGGTGATCACCTGTGCGTGTTCGACCGGCAGGTAGCCGTACCCTGGCGCCGCCTCCGACAGCCCGAACCCCGGGTAGTCGACGGCGATGCAGCGAAAGTCGTCGCGCAGGTCCTTGATCACATCGCGGTACACGAACGACCAGGTGGGGTTGCCGTGCAGGAACAGCAGGGTGGGCCCGGCGCCTTCGTCCACGTAGTGCACGGTGTGCCCACCGATGTCGACGAATCGGCTCTCGAAGGGGAACAGCTCATCGTCGACCCAGTCCGGTCGTTGTCGCACCGCCACCGTGTTCCCCTCTCGACAGATCACTTGATATAACCAATCATGCTTGAAAATATCAAGTAATACTGTCGTGGTGCTAGTACACGCCCTCCCACGCGGCGCGCCGGCGCGCGTCCGGGTCGGCCACGGTGATATCGCGTGTCGAACGGATCACCAAGGTGCGCCGGAACTCCGCGTCATAGCGCGGCCATTCGCTGAGCCCGTCGGTCGCGAAGTCCAGCCAAGTGCGTTGCATCCGCCGGCCCACCGCGGGCTGCACCCGGCGCCCCAGCGGATGCAGTTTTCGGCCGAGGTAAGACCCGTAGCTGTGCTGGATATGCACGATCTCGCTGCCGTGGGTCGCCCCGAGACCGAGCATCTTCAGCGTCCACGCGGTGTGATCGAAGCGATACACGTGCGTGGGTGCATCTCCGCTGTAGGCATCCGCGAACGCCCAGGTCGGCGCGCCGAACATGGCATCGGACCCGAAATCGACCAAGGCCCGCCGACGCGGGAACCCCGGATACGCCGCGAGCACCCGATCACGGGCCCGCGGCGCGCTGCGGGCGAAGAAGGCATCGATGCCGGCGGGCGTGGTGGGCAGCATGGGCGGTTTACCCCAGGCAAACATCGACGCCTCGTGACTGTTGGTGCCGATGATCAGCGGCACCCGCAGCACCGCGCCGGTGCGGGCCGCCGCGATGGGATGCTGCGGGAGCAGCTCCACGCCATGGGTCAATCCGTACGCCAAAACCGGTGTCCGGGCCGCGCTCTGCAGTTGGATCTCGCCCGCGGCGCGGCGCAGTCGGCGCTGCGGCAGGGCCTTGAGCTCGGCGGCCGGCACCCCGAGCTCGGCCAGGAACTCCTGCGACTGGCGCGCCCTGGTGTCCCGGTCCGCGATCAGCGGCAGTGCCGGGCTCTGCGCGATGGCCCGGTGGAACAGCCCGTCGGCGGCCGGGCTGGCCAACAGCGCCAGCACCGAGGTCGCCCCCGCCGATTCGCCGAACACCGTGACCTTGTCCGGGTCACCACCGAACGCGCCGATGTTCTGCCGGATCCAGCGCAACGCGGCGAGTTGGTCACGCAGACACAGGTTGTCGTCGAAGCCGGGCCCGAGATCACCGAGTTCGAATCCGCCGAAGACACCCAACCGATAGGTCAGGTTGACCACGACGACGTTGCCGTTGGCCGCCAGCCGAGAACCGTTGTAGAGCTGCAACTGGCCCGCCCCGTACACGAAGGCACCGCCGGGAATCCACACCATGACGGGCAACGACCCGGACACATCGGGTGACCAGACGGTCAGTGTCAGGCACGCCTCGTCGCGCATCGTGGGGTCATCGCGGCCGCCGCCGACAAAGGAACGACCCTGCGGCGGCAGCGGGCCGTGATGGACCGCGTCGCGCACGCCCGTCCACGGCCGGACCGGTCGGGGCGCCACGAAGCGCAGGTCGCCGACGGGTTGTTCGGCGTACGCGACACCGCGCCAGACTCCGACCCCGCCCTCGGTGGTGCCGCGGAGCACGCCGTGCGCGGTCGCCACGATCGTCGTCAGTTCGGCGACAGGGGGCACGCCCGAATCGTAGTGTGAAAAGCTGAGCGCGGCTTGGACCAGGTGGCGATGCCGACACGCAGATGGGGTTGGTGAGGACGTTGACCTTCAACGAGGGCATGCAGATCGACACGAGCACCACCTCCAGCAGTGGCGGCCGGGGTGGGGGCGGACGCGGTATCGCCGTGGGCGGCGGCATCGGCGGGCTCCTGCTGGTGGTGATCGCGCTGTTCCTCGGGGTCGACCCGAGCAGCGTCCTGCCGCAGGACCAGAACCCCGGCATGGACACCCGGGGGGTCGACGCGTCCGGATTCGACCTGAGCCAGTGCAAGACCGGCGCCGATGCCAATGCGATCGTGCAATGCCGGGTCGTGGCCACCGGCAACTCGCTGGATGCCGTCTGGGCGCAGCAGCTGCAGGGATACCAGCGTCCCCAGATCCGGCTGTTCAGCGGGTCCGTCAACACCGGCTGCGGGCCGGCCGACAGCGCGGTGGGCCCGTTCTATTGCCCGTCGGATCGGACCGCGTATTTCGACACCGACTTCTTCGATGTGCTGGTCGACCAGTTCGGTTCCAGCGGTGGACCGTTGGCTCAGGAGTACGTCGTCGCTCATGAGTTCGGCCACCATGTGCAAAACCTGCTCGGCGAGCTCGGGCGCGCCCAGCAGGATCCGCAGGGCCCCACCGGCGGTGGGGTGCGCACCGAGCTGCAGGCCGATTGCTACGCCGGGGTGTGGGCGCACTACGCGTCCATCACCAAACAGGAGAGCACCGGCGAGCCCTTCTTGGAACCGTTGAGCGACAAGGATATTGCCGATGCGCTGTCGGCGGCGTCGGCGGTCGGTGATGACCGCATCCAGAAACAGGCCACCGGCCGGGTGAACCCGGAGGCGTGGACCCACGGCTCCTCGGAGCAGCGCCAGCAGTGGTTCACCCAGGGCTATCGCACCGGCGACCCCAACCAGTGCGACACATTCGCTCCCGGCGCGCTGTGACCGAGACGGTCGGCGGGTGAGGCTACAGCCGCGCCTGCTCCTTGATACCGGTGTCGGTGGTGCGCAGCGGCCGGATCAGCGCGTCCTGGCTGAACGAGGCCAGCAGCTCGCCGTCCTCGGTGTGCACGGTGCCGCGGACATGGGACATGCCGGCCCCGACCTGGGTGCTTTCGTGGCCGTACAACAACCAGCCCCGCCACTGCACGGGTTCATGGAAGCTGACCGAGATCGTCATCGGGGCGGTCGACACCGTCTGGTGTGCCTGTGCGGTGCCGATACCGTCGTGTGCGCGCATGGTGGTTGAAATCCCCAGGTGTCCAGTGAAATACGCAATCAGTGCCTTGGCCAGATCGTCCCGCTCCGGGATTGGGTCGTAGTGCAGCCAGGCGTACAGTTCCGGCGGCCCGACCTCGTCGGGGCTGTTGACGTCGACGATATCGACGAGCCGGATCTCGCGCCCGCGCATCGGCATGATGGGCGGCTGGGCGGCCGTCGGGCCCACCACATCGGCCTTGGGCACGTGGTGGCGGATCACGTCACCGGAAGGCACATCGGCGAGCACCGTGACGGTGATGCAGCGCTTACCGTTCTGCGAGGCGGTCACCACCGCGGTCGCGGTCGAGCGGCCCTCGGACAGCACGTCGATATCGAGTTCCACCGGCGGCCCCACCAGCACCACACGGGCGAACACGGCGTATGCCGATCGCAGCGACTTGTCCGGGAAGCGTTTGGCGACCGCCACCATCGCCTGGGCGAGGACCTGGGTCCCCTCCACGACCTGTCGGTCGTCGGCACCGGCGAGCCCGGTCTGGGCAATGAAGCGATTGTCGCCGTCGGGCTGCGGCTCGAAAAGGTCGAGCAGCCCCTGCAGCGTCCACAGCGTCTGCTGCTGTGCGGTGTCCGATGTCGTCATCGTGCCCCTTCCTGGTGGCTCTGCGAAAACGGTAACGTCATTCTCGCGGGTTGCACAATGCTCCGATCCCGAGGGGGTTCGTGATGGGCAGATCGAGCGCACGCGCCGAGGAGCCCGAATCGCGGACCGCGCGATTCATGAAATCGGCCCTGGAGATCCTCGGCGAGACCGGCCGCACCGATTTCACGGTGCTGGCCGTCGTGGAACGGTCGAAGACCTCGCTGCGATCGTTCTATCAGCACTACTCCACCAAGGATGAATTGCTGCTCGCGCTGGTCGACAAGATCATGGCGGAATCGTCGGCACGCTGGCGCGCCGATATCGCGGGCATGGATGCCATCTCGGCGTTGCGCACCCTCATCGCCCGGATCAGCGCGCCGGCCGCATCGACCAAACAGGACAGCATCAACCGCGGCCTGACCTTCTACAACGACCATCTCGCCGAGACGCTGCCACGCGAGTACGCCCGCGTGCTCTCACCGCTGCACGCGCTGATCAAGGACATCATCACCGCCGGCGCCGCCGAGGGCGTGTTCCGCGCCGCCGACACCGACACCGCCGCCGCACTGATCATGCAGACGGTGCTCGGGGCGCTGCGGCTGCGCGTGCTCGGCGCCGAGCTCAACGGCAGTCCGGTCGAGGGCCGGCACATCTTCGAGTTCTGCGTGCGAAGCCTGCTGCGCGACGCCGACCAACCGATCTGAAGCCGTGGTAACGTCATTACCACATAACGGTAATCTTGCTTTCAGGAGTCGGGAATGCCCTCGAGGACGCTGCCGTATCCGGTGTTCGACGCCGACAACCATTTCTACGAGCCCAAAGAAGCGCTGACGCAGTTCCTGCCGGAGCACCGCAAGGGCGTCATCGACTACATCGACGTGCGGGGGCGGACCAAGATCATGGTGCGCAACCACATCAGCGACTACATCCCCAACCCGACCTTCGAGGTCGTCGCCCGGCCGGGTGCCCAGGAGGAGTACTTCCGGCACGGCAGCGGCGGCAAGAGCTACCGCGAGGTGATGGGCAAGCCGATGAAGGCGATTCCCGCCTTCCGCAACCCGGCGGCCCGCCTCGAGGTGCTCGACTCGCTCGGGTTGGACTACACCCTGATGTTCCCCACGCTGGCCAGCCTGGTCGAGGAACGACTCAAGGACGACCCGGACCTGATCCACGACATCATCCACGCGCTGAACCGATGGATGTATGAGACCTGGCAGTTCAATTACGAGGACCGCATCTTCTCCACCCCGGTCATCAGCCTGCCCAACGTCGACCGCGCCCTCGAGGAACTGCAGTGGTGTCTGGAACGCGGGGCGAAGACCGTCCTGGTGCGCCCCGCCCCGGTGCCGGGCTACCGCGGCACCCGATCGATGGGGCTGCCGGAGTTCGACCCGTTTTGGAAGGCCTGCACCGAGGCCGGCATCCCGGTGGCGATGCACGCCTCCGACAGCGGTTACGCCCAATACCTCAACGACTGGGAACCCGCCGACGAATACCTGCCCTTCAAACCGACCTCGTTCCGGATGGTGGCGATGGGCAAGCGGCCCATCGAGGACACCATGGCGGCCATGGTGTGCCACGGCGCGCTGAGCCGCAATCCGGACCTGCGCATTCTGTCGGTGGAGAACGGTGCGTCCTGGGTGCCCTACCTGTTCCACCAATTCGCCGACGTCTATTCCAAGATGCCGGGCGAGTTTCCCGAGGACCCGATCCAAGCGTTCAGGCGCGGCGTGTACGTGGCACCGTTCTGGGAGAACGACTTCAAGAAGATGGCCGACCTCTGCGGTATCGACCGGGTGATCTTCGGCTCGGACTGGCCGCATCCGGAGGGCCTGGCCGACCCGATCAACCTGGTCGACGATCTGGACAAGCACGGCCTCGACGCCGAGGGCATCCGGAAGGTCATGGGCGCCAACATGATCGATCTGTTCAAGGTTCCCAACACGATCGTGCACAAGCCGGATGTGCCGGCGATGACGTTCGCCTGAGGAGAGATCTGCATGACCGCCGCGACCAATCCGGAACAGATGCTGTTCACCGCCACCGCCCAGGCGTTCCTGGAAAAAGAAGCGTCACTGCGCAAGGTGCGCGAAATCCACAGCAGCGGTGGCTCTTTCGATGCGCAGTGGTGGCAGCGCGCCGCCGAGCTGGGCTGGGCAAGCCTGCTGGTACCCGAGGAGCTCGGTGGCGGCAGCGTTTCCGGTGACGGTGTCGCCGACCTCGCGCTGCTCGCCGAACAGGCCGGTCGTACGGTCGCGCCCGGCCCACTGCATCCCGTCAGCGTGGTGCTGGCCGGACTGGTCGAAGCGCCGCAACACCACGAGGCCCTCATCGAATCGCTGGTATCCGGCCAGACGGTGGCCAGCTGGGCGGTGTACGAACCCGAAGCCGGCTTCTCACCGCTCACCCCGTCATTGACCGCCGTCGCCACCGCCGGCGGATACCGGTTGGACGGGGTGAAGGACCGCGTCGACTCCGGCGATGCCGCCGATGTGCTGCTGGTGACCGCGACGCTTGAGGGCCGGCCCCGCCAGTTCGTGGTGCCCAGCGGCACCGCCGGGGTGCACATCCAGACCCAGCACTCGCTGGACATGGTGCGCCGCTACGCCCGGGTGACATTCGACGGTGTCGAGGTGCGCGCCGACGCCGTGCTGGGGACCGCTGAAGACACCACGGCGATCATCGAACGCCAGCGTCAGGTGGCGCTGGTGCTGCAGTGCGCCGAAACCGTCGGCATCCTGGACGCGGTACTGGCCATGACGCATCAATGGCTGCTCGACCGGCACAGCTTCGGTCGGCCGCTGGCCTCCTATCAGGCGCTCAAACATCGGTTCGCCGATATGAAGCTGTGGTTCGAGGCCGCCCGCGCCACCACCGCCGGTGCCGCCGAAGCCGTCGGCGCGCGATCCCCCAAGGCAGCCAAGCTGGTCAGCGTCGCGAAAGCCTATGTCGGCGAACGCGCCCCGGTGATGCTGCAGGACTGTGTCCAGTTGCACGGCGGCATCGGCGTGACGTGGGAACACGACCTGCACCTCTATCTGCGCCGGGCGGCGCTCAACCGTGCCATGTTCGGCTCCCCCGAGGACCACCACCGCATCATCTTCGACATGAGCCGAAAGGTGCCCGCATGACCGACACCGCCGTGAGCACCGGCACCGCGGAGTCGGTCGCCGATTTCGCTGCCCGGGCCCGCAGCTGGCTCGCCGAGAACATGCCGCCCATCGACCCGGACAATCCGCCGTTCATGGTGCGCGCCGAACAGCAGTCCTGGGACCGCGCCAAGGAACTACAGCGCACGCTGTATGCGGGCGGGTTCGCCGGGATCTGTTTTCCCCGCGAGTACGGCGGGCTGGGACTGGATGTGGCCTACCAGAAGGCGTTCAACGCCGAGTGCCGCGCCTACGAGATGCCGCTGATCCTCAATACCCCGTCGTTCACCATCTGTTCGGCGACCATCCTGGACGTCGGCAGCGAGCAGCAGAAGCGCGAACGTATCTCGGCGGCGATCCGCGGCGAGGAGATCCTGTGCCAGTTGCTGTCCGAGCCGAGCGGCGGTTCCGATCTGGCCGGGGTGATCACCCGCGCCGACCGGGTCGGCGACACGTGGGTGATCAACGGCGCGAAGACCTGGAGCACCAGCGCGTTCGCCGCCGACTACGGGTTGATGCTGGCCCGCACCGACTGGAACGTGCCCAAACACGAGGGCCTCACCATGTTCCTGGTGCCGCTGTCGGCACCCGGTATCACGATGCGCCGGATCACCGAGGTCAACGGAAACGAGGAGTTCTGCGAGGAGTTCTTCGACGGCCTGGAACTCGGTGACGATGCAGTGGTCGGTGCGGTCAACGACGGCTGGACCGTGGCTTCGCGGCAGCTGCACCACGAGCGGCGTGCCGTCGGCGGCGGATCCGAATTCGCCAGCGGCACCGGAGCCGAGAACGCCAGCGAGATGCCGCCCGACCATGTCGGGCTGGCCGAGGCGACCGGGCAGGGCGGTGATGCGCGGATCCAGGATCTGGCCGGGCGTGCGCTGGCTCGCCGCATCGTCAAAGAGCAGCTCATCGAGCATGTGTCCCGGTCCATCGCCGACGGCTCACTCCCACCCAACGCCGGCACACTGATCCGGCTGTTCCACGCCGAAACCACCGAACTCGAGATCGACACCGCGCTGGCCATCGCCGGAACCGCTGCCGTCGTCGACGACGGCAGCGGTCTGCTCGACATCGGTGTGCGCTACCTGTCCCGGCAAACCGGGTCGCTCGGGGGCGGCAGCTCCGAGATGGCCCGCAACGTCATCGGCGAACGGGTGCTCGGCTTTCCCCGTGAACCGGCCGCCGACCGCGGCGTCCCGTTCAACCAGGTCAAACGCAACAAGACCTGAGCGGGCGCCCGCGCAGATCAGTCGGCCAGCGCCAGCACCTCGTCGAACCCCGCGACAAGGCAGTCATGGAAGGCCTCGAAGTCGCCGATGGCACCGGTGTCGACATCGATACCCAGCGCACACGTGTCGACATAGGTCAGCAGCGTCACGTTGACGGCCGCACCGATCGTCGGGCCGAAGGCGTACTGATCGACCACCCGTGCGCCACCCAGAAACACCGGCACCGGCACGCCCGGGACATCGCTGGCCAGAAAATCGACGTGGCGCAGCACGGAGCCGATGTACCAGCGCGGCATCAGATTGAGCACGCCCGCTATCCACTGCGTGAAGGGCAGCGATCGCTCACCGCGCACCTTCGATGTGACGTCGTGCACGGCGCGTATCCGCTCTGCCGGATCGACGATCCCCGCGGGCACATCGAAGCGCATCAACCCGATCCGGTTACCCCCCACGGCGTCTTGTTCGGTCCGCAGATTGATCGGCATCGTCAGGTGCAGGTCGCCGATCGTGACATCATGCAGGTCGTGGTAGCGACGTAGCCCACCGGCCAGGCCCGCCACGAATCCGTCGTTCAGGGCGCCGCCGCCACGGTGCGCGGCCAGTCGCAGCCGTGGCATCGGCACACGGTGCACGCCCAGCCGGCGGATCAGTGAGCGCTGCGTCATCAGCGGCGATCCGGTGCGGCGCACGGGACGCACCGTGCGGAGTATCGAAGCGCCGGTGCCCGCGACGGTTTCGACGGTCCCCAGCGGGTGCCGGACACTGTGCGCCAACAGCTGCGGCGCCGTGCTGATCGCGCCCGCCACCGCCGCGGCGGCCGCACCGAGGTCGACACCGAGCAGCTCGCCGTAGCCCGCCGGCCAGGACCGCGGTGTCTCCCGCGGCGCCGCCGGCGGCGGCGCGCCACGGTCGGGGTGTTCGGTCAGGTCGAACAGCATCATCGCGATCTGGACACCGCCGACACCATCGGTGAGGGCATGGTGAAATTTGCACAGCAGGGCCGCCCCGCCGTCGGCGAGACCGTCGATGAGGGTCACGCACCACAGCGGACGGGCCCGATCGAAGTCCTCCATCTCGGCGAGGCGGGCCATCTCGAGCACCACCGCGAGGTCCCCCGGTGCGGTGGCTCTTACCCGGCGCAGATGGAAGCCCAGATCGACGTCCGGCGCGTCCTCCCAGCGCGGGGGCGTCAGCGGTGGTGACTGCACCACCCGTTGCCGCATCATCGGCAGCCGACGGCTGATGTGGGCGAATCGCTCGCGCAGCTCGGTCCAGGCCGGTGCCCTGTCCATGATCACCAACGTCACGACCGTCGAGCGCAGCCGTGGGTCACTTTCCATCGCCCAGGTGAACGCGTCACTGCCGCGCAGGAATTCGGTCATGACTGCACCCTTCCAAGATCTCCCGATCAGCAGAGCCTGCGGGGACCGGTCGGGACCTATCTCGGCGGTATTGAGGACTTAAGTCTCCTCGTGGCTGCGCGTCGGACGCATAGCGTCGAGGCCGTGGCGTCTATCGCAACGGGCCCGCCGACAGGAAGGACGACGATGTCCGACACGCTGGTTTCTCCCCCGCCGTCGCCCGAGACCCGCCCGACGGGCCGACGCACCGGGCTCGGTCTGGCCGCGCTGACGGCGATCGTCGTCGGCTCCATGATCGGCAGCGGCATCTTCGCGCTGCCGTCGCAGATGGCGGCCAGTGCCGCACCGGGTCCCCTGCTCATCGGGTGGGTGATCACCGGTGTCGGCATGCTGACGCTGGCGTTCGTGTTCCAGACGCTGGCCAGCCGCAAGCCGGATATCGACGGCGGCGTCTACGGTTATGCCCGAGCCGGATTCGGCAACTACATCGGCTTCACCTCGGCTTTCGGCTACTGGGTGTCGGCGTGGGTGGGCAACGTCGCCTACCTCGTCCTGCTGTTCTCGACGTTGGGCTACTTCTTCCCTCAATTCGAAGGTGGGGCAACCGTTCCCGCGATCATCGGGGCGTCATTGGTGCTGTGGGTCGTGCATGCCATGACGCTGCGGGGCGTACAGACCGCGGCGTTCGTCAACGTCGTGGTGACGGTGGCGAAGGTGGTCCCGATCCTGGTGTTCATCGCCGTCGCCGCGGTGGGATTCAAGGCGGGACTGTTCTCCGCCGACTTCTGGGGCACGAGCACACAGATCGACGGCGCACCCCTCGGTGACACCGTGTCACAGGTCAAGAACATGATGCTGGTCACGGTCTGGGTGTTCATCGGCATCGAGGGCGCGTCGGTCTACTCCCAGCGGGCCGCCAAGCGCCGCGACGTCGGCCGGGCCACCGTCCTCGGCTTCATCGGGGTGCTGGCGCTGCTGCTGCTGGTCAACCTGCTGTCCTACGGCCTGATGGCGCAGGCCGAACTCGCCGGCGTCCCCGACCCGTCGATGGCCGGTGTGCTGGAGAACCAGGTGGGCAGCTGGGGTGCGGGCTTGATCTCGATCGGTCTGGTCATCTCGCTGCTGGGTGCACTGATCGCCTGGGTGCTGCTGTGCGTGGAGATCCTGCGTCTACCCGCGCTCGAGCACGTGCTGCCGAAAGCGCTGGCCCGCGAGAACACTCATGGCGCGCCGGCCACCGCGCTGTGGTTGACCAACCTGTGCGTGCAGGCGCTGTTGTTGTGGACCCTGGCCAATTCGAGCACCTACACCAACCTGGTGTATCTGGCGACATCGCTGATCCTGCTGCCCTATCTGTGGTCGGCCGCCTATCAGGTGCTGTTGGCGATCCGCGGCGAGACCTACGAGTCCGGGCGCCGACGCGCCCGCGACCTCACCATCGGTGCCGTCGCCCTCGGCTACGCGGTCTGGCTGGTGTACGCGGGCGGCTGGCAGTACCTGCTGGTGGCGGCCGTGTTCTACCTCGTGGGCACGGCGCTGTACCTGTGGGCACGCCGGGAGAGCCGGCTGCCGGCGTTTGCCAAACCCGAGTGGGCCGTCTTCGCGGTGGTGACCCTGACAGCGGTGCTGGCCGTCACCCTGATGGCCACCGGCCACCTGTCGGTCCTGTGAACGCGCACGGCTCCCGGCTCGGCGTCTGGTCCGAGGCGGGACGGTTACGACGGGTGATGGTCTGTGCCCCGGGCCTGGCCCATCAGCGGCTCACCCCGGACAACTGCCACGAATTGCTGTTCGACGATGTCATCTGGTTGCAGCAGGCCCGCCGCGACCATTTCGACTTCGTTGCCAAAATGGTCGACCGCGGCGTCGAGGTCCTCGAACTCCAGGATCTGCTCGCCGATGTCGTCGCGCAGCCCGAGGCGCTGGGCTGG
The DNA here is from genome assembly GCA_021648845.1 of Mycobacterium sp. MBM. Lineage (GTDB taxonomy): Bacteria > Actinomycetota > Actinomycetes > Mycobacteriales > Mycobacteriaceae > Mycobacterium. Next base: position 256,311 of record JAKJHY010000002.1, read on the forward strand.
CTGCTCGACCGCAAGATCACCGACGACCTCGTCGGACCCGCGCTGGCCCACGAGATCAGGGCCTGGCTGACCGAACAATCATCGGATCGGCTGGCGGAGTTGCTGATCGGCGGTGTCTCCTACCAGGACGTGGTCGACGAGGTCGATGGCAGCTTCCTTTCGCTGTTCACCGCGTTGGACCCGGCCGGGTTCGTCATCCGGCCGCTGCCCAACACGCAGTTCATGCGGGACAACTCCTCCTGGATCTTCTCCGGAGTCACCCTCAACCCGATGTACTGGCCCGCCCGGCGCCAGGAGACACTGCTCACCACCGCCGTCTACAAGTTCCATCCGGTGTTCGCCGACGACACGTTCGACATCTGGCTGGGAGACACCGACGGACGACCCGCCGACCACGGGCTTGCCACCCTGGAGGGCGGCGACGTGATGCCCATCGGTAAGGGCCTCGTGGTGATCGGTATGGGCGAGCGGTCATCGCATCAGGCGATCACCCAGGTCGCCCGCAACCTGTTCGCCGCCGGGGCGGCCGACCGGGTGATCGTCGCGAGCCTGCCGAAGACGCGATCGGCCATGCACCTGGACACCGTGTTCACCTTCTGCGATCACGACCTGGTGACGGCGTTCGCTCCGGTGGTCGACGGCATCGTGGCGATCAGTCTGCGACCCGACGACTCGGCCCCATCCGGCTTGGACATTCGCCGCGAGAGGCGAGGATTGGTCGAAACGATCGGGGACGCACTCGGCGTCGACTTCCGCATCGTCACCACCGCCGGTGACGTGTACGGGATCCAGCGCGAACAGTGGGATGACGGCAACAATGTCGTCGCGCTGGAGCCGGGCGTCGTGATCGGCTATGACCGCAACACACTGACCAACACTGCGCTGCGCAAGGCCGGTGTCGAGGTCGTCACCATCGACGCCAGCGAGCTCGGCCGGGGCCGCGGCGGCGGCCGGTGCATGACCTGCCCGATCCTGCGCGATCCGCTCTACACCTGACCCTCGTCCCGAAGGAATCCGGCCATGGCGTTCAACAATCGGAACCGCAGCCTACTCAGCCTCGTCCATCACACCGACCGCGATCTGCTCTATCTGCTCCAATTGTCCCGAGATCTCAAGAACGCCAAATACTCCGGGTTCGCGCAGCCACGGTTGACCGGGAAGAACATCGCCCTGATCTTCGAGAAGACCTCCACCCGGACCCGCTGCGCATTCGAGGTCGCCGCGTACGACGAGGGCGCACACGTGACGTTCATCGACCCGTCCTCCTCCCAGATCGGGCGCAAGGAATCGATGAAGGACACCGCCCGGGTGCTGGGGCGGATGTATGACGCGATCGAGTACCGCGGGGCCGACCAGCGAACCGTCGAAGAACTCGCCGAGTATGCCGGGGTTCCGGTGTTCAACGGACTCACCGACGAATTCCACCCGACGCAGATGCTCGCCGATATCCTCACCATGACCGAACACTGCCCGAAACCGTTGACCGACATCGCTTTCGCCTTCGTCGGCGACGGACGCAACAACGTCGCCAACTCGTTGTTGCTGGTCGCCGCGAAACTCGGGATGGATGTGCGTATCGGCACTCCGCAGCAGCTGGCCCCGGCCGCGGATCACCTTGCGGTGTGCCAGAATTTCGCCGCCGACTCCGGCGCGCGGATCACCGTCACCGACGAGCCGGCCGTGGCGGTCAGTGGGGCCGACTTCATCTACACCGACGTCTGGGTCTCGATGGGTGAGCCGATGGACGCCTGGGGTGAACGCGTCGATCTCCTGCTGCCCTTCCAGGTCAACTCCGAACTCCTTGGCGCAGCCGGAAATCCGCGGGTGAAGTTCATGCACTGCCTGCCCGCCTATCACAATTGCGACACCGAGATCGGGGCGCAGATCGCAGCACGATACCCGCGGCTGGCCGACGGGATCGAGGTCACCGACGACGTCTTCGAAAGCGCGGCGAATATCGCCTTCGAACAGGCCGAGAACCGGATGCACACCATCAAGGCGGTCCTCGTGGCCGCGCTGGGCTGACGTCCATGCGGATCGTGATCGCACTCGGCGGCAACGCGATTCTGCAGCGCGGCCAACCCATGACCGCGCAGAACCAGCGCGCCAATATCCGGGTGGCCGCGCAGTCCATCGCCGCGATCGCCCCCGGCAATGACATCGTCATCGCTCACGGCAACGGCCCGCAGGTGGGGCTGCTCGCCTTGCAGGCGGCGGCCTATCACGAGGTGGACCCCTATCCGCTGGACGTGCTCGGCGCCCAGACCGAGGCGATGATCGGCTACGTCATCGAACAGGAACTCGGCAACCTGCTGCCCGCCGGCCAGGCATTGGCCACCCTGCTGACGATGATCGAAGTCGACCGTGACGACCCAGCGTTCGATCACCCCACCAAGCCGATCGGACCGGTCTATGATCGCGACACCGCGCTGCGCCTCCGGGCCGAACACGGCTGGACCATCGCGCCCGACGGTGCCGGGTTCCGGCGTGTGGTCGCCAGTCCGAAACCGAGACGGATCTTCGAAATCGAGCCCATCCGACATCTGGTGGAGCACGGGGTGATCGTGATCTGCGCCGGTGGCGGCGGCATCCCCACCGGGTACGACGAGCACGGTGACCTCTGCGGTATCGAGGCCGTCATCGACAAGGATCTCGCGGCGGCGCTGCTGGCCGAGCAACTCGGCGCCGACCTGCTGGTGATCGCCACCGATGTCGACGGCGTGTACCGCGGGTGGGGCACCGCGCACCAAGCCCGTGTCACGAGCGCCACCCCCGACCAACTCGCCGCGCTGGATCTCCCGGCCGGGTCGATGGGGCCGAAAGCTCAAGCCGCGGGCGAGTTTTCGCGTGCCACCGGCAACGAGGCGGTGATCGGCTCACTCACCCAGATCGCCGATATCGTCACCGGCACGGCGGGGACCCGGGTGCGGCGCGGCACCGCACACTGACCGGAAATCCAGTTGCACGTGGGCGCCGACCGCCAGCATGATCGCCGATGTGCCCGCGATACTCGATGTCGAGCAGTTCATGGCCGACGGCTTCGTCAAGATCGAGGCCGCCTTCGATCGTGAGCTCGGCCTGCGCTGCCAGCAGCAGCTGTGGCGGGCCGTCGATCTGGACCCGGGCGACCCGGCGGCCTGGACCGAGCCCCTGATCCGGGTGCCCGCCATGGCGACACCCGAGTTCGCCGCCTCGGCCAACACCGACGTTCTCACCGCGGCGTTCGACGCGCTCGTCGGGCCGTCGGGCTGGCGGCCGCGGCTGGGCATGGGGACCTTTGTGTTGCGCTTTCCGAGCACCGAGCCCCCGCGAGAGGCCGGCTGGCATGTCGAGGCGTCGTTCTCCGACGCGGCGGGCCCGCGGCTGAGTCTGCGTTCCCGCGGGCGGGCGCTGCTGATGCTGTTCCTCTACTCCGATGTCGGCCCGCAGGACGCACCTACCGCGATTCGCGTCGGCTCTCATCTGGCCGCGCCAAAAGTTCTGGCCGAGTATGGATCCGACGGCGCGCCCTGGATGTCGGTCTGCGAGCGGGTGGTCCCGGCGACGGAGAACTGCGAGATCGTCTCGGCCACCGGGCGCATCGGCGACGTCTATTTGTGCCACCCGTTCCTCGTGCACAGCGGCACCGCCCACCGAGGCGTCGTCCCGCGATTCATGGCTCAGCCGCCGCTGGAGCCCACCGGTGACCTCGACCTGGATTCCGAGCATCCGAGCCCGGTGGCCGCCGCCGTGCGCACCGGGCTCGCCGCACCACCGCCGGGTCAGAACAGGGTGGGGTGCGCCGGTGCCGTGACTTCGGAGGAAACGGCACCGGCGCGCGCCATGGGCCCACGCCCAGTCAATCGGTACCGTGCGAGCAGCGGCGCTACCCGTGCGCGCAACTCCTCGCGGTACTCCGGCGGCAGGTAGGCCCCGCGCCGGTACAGGCTGCGGTATCGGAAAACGAGTTCGGGATGTGCCCGCTGCAGCCACGCCATGAACCAGCCGCGGGTCGAACCGCGCAGGTGCAGCCCGAACACGGTGGCGCCGGTGGCGCCGGCGTCGGCGATGGCGCGCAGCAGCGCATCGAGATGCCGGGTGGAATCGGTCAGCCCGGGCAGCACGGGCGCGATCATCACGTGGCAGTTCAGGCCGGCGTCTCGGATGGCCGAGATCAGCGCCAGCCGGGCCTGCGGTGACGGTGTGCCGGGTTCGAGGTCACGCTGCAGCTCCGGATCGATCACCGCCAGCGAGATCGACACACTGGCGCCCGGGCCGTCGTGGTGGGCCGTGGCGATCAACGGCAGATCGCGGCGCAGCAGGGTGCCCTTGGTCAGGATCGAGTACGGGGTGCCGGACTCGCCGAGCGCGGTGAGGATGCCCGGCATCAGCCGGTAACGGCCTTCGGCGCGCTGGTAGGGATCGGTGTTGGTCCCCAGTGCCACCGTCTCCCTGGTCCACGACGGGCGACGCAGTTCACGGGAAAGCACCTCGACCACATTGGTTTTCACCACCACCTGGGTGTCGAAGTCCGCCCCGGGGTCGAACTCCAGGTATTCATGGGTCGGTCGGGCGAAACAGTACCGGCACGCATGTGAACAGCCACGGTAGGCGTTGACGGTGTACCGGAACGGCAGCATCGCCGCATTCGGCACCTTGTTCAGCGCCGACTTACACAGGATCTCGTGGAACGTGATCGCGTCGAATTCCGGCGTGCGAACGCTGCGGACGAAACCGAGCCGCGCCAAACCCGGCAGCGCACCGTCATCGGCGCCCACACTCTGCCCGGCCCATCGCATGCCCCCATCGAACATCTGTTCGATGGGGATGTCAAGCGGTCAAACGGTCACCACTGGGTGCCCTGACACGTGACGCTGTACGGGTTGTCCTGCGCGGCGATGATCTGGTCACCGGCAGCGATATCGCAATGCGCGTTCGGCGGACCGACCGAACCCTTCGTCGTGCTGCTGACCTGCAGGATGGCCCACTGCGGATCGGCGAGGGTGGTTTCGAACACCCACGGGGCCCCGGGACCCACGGTGATGGTCTCGCGCTTGGCGAAGGCGTAGGCGTCGGCGTTGTAGGCCTCCATGCTCGGCGGCTGCGCCGTCAGGTAGAACACCTGGAACTGATAGGGCGCCCCCGAGGTCAGGGTGTAGCGCACCACCTGACCGTCCGGCTCAGCGCTGGCCGTCGCGGTGCCGAAAGCCAGCGCAGCGCCCGCCACCATCGCCGCGGCGCCGGCGACAGCTCCTACCTTGCTCGTGGTTTTTCGCATGCCCATCACATCGCCGGACGCTACCGGATCGTTACACCCGACCGGTCAGCGCCGCCCGGCGGCCACTTGTACCCGGTGAATCGACGGATAACACCCGTCGAGTCACAGGTTAATTTGTTCGTCACATAGAGAAATTTCGCAGAAACCTAGGCGCCCTAACGTGCCGATTCGACACCCACTCGGGTTCTCCAAAGTTCTGACGATGCACTGAAATCGAAGGAAAGGCCGTAGATGCGACTCCCCCGACCGATGTTCAACAGATCAGCATTGATAGCGGGGAGCGTCGTGGTCACCACGTCGATGCTGCTCACTGCCTGCGGCAGCAAGGCCAGCGAAACCGAGGCGTCTGGCGCCGAATCGTGCGTCGACACCTCGGGTTCCACGATCAAGGTGGGCTCCCTGAACTCGCTGTCGGGCACCATGGCCATCTCCGAGGTCACCGTGCGCGATGCCATCAAGCTCGCCGTCGACGAGATCAACGCCGACGGTGGTGTGCTGGACAAGCAGATCGAGATCGTCGGCGAGGACGGCGCCTCCGAACCCACCGTATTCGCCGAAAAGGCCGAGAAGCTGATCAGCAGTGACTGTGTCGCAGCCGTTTTCGGCGGCTGGACCTCCTCCAGCCGCAAGGCCATGTTGCCGGTCTTCGAGAGCAACAACGCGCTGCTCTACTACCCTGTGCAGTACGAGGGCCTGGAGTCCAGCAAGAACATCTTCTACACCGGCGCGACCACCAACCAGCAGATCGTTCCGGCGCTGGACTACCTCAAGGAAAAGGGCACCAAGTCGCTCTACCTGGTGGGCAGTGACTACGTCTTCCCGCAGACCGCCAACCGCATCATCAAGGCGTACGCGGCGGCCAACGGAATGGAAATCAAGGGCGAGGACTACACGCCGCTGGGTTCGACCGATTTCTCCACCATCGTCAACAAGGTCCGCACGGCCGACGCCGACGCGGTGTTCAACACCCTCAACGGCGACTCCAATGTGGCGTTCTTCCGCGAGTACAAGAACGTCGGCCTGACCCCGCAGGAGATGCCGGTGGTGTCGGTGTCCATCGCCGAGGAAGAGGTCGGCGGTATCGGCGTGCAGAACATCACCGACCAACTGACCGCGTGGAATTACTATCAGACCATCGACACGCCGGTGAACAACGCGTTCGTGGCCGCCTACAAGAAGGCCTACGGCGAGAACAAGCCGACCTCGGATCCGATGGAGGCCGCCTACGTCTCGGTGTACCTGTGGAAGAACACCGTCGAGAAGGCCGGATCCTTCGACGTCAAGGCCATTCAGGACAATGCAGGCGGGGTCAGCTTCGACGCTCCCGAGGGCACAGTGACGATCGACGGCGAGAACAACCACATCACCAAGACGGCACGTATCGGCGAGATCAAGCCCGACGGCCTCATCTACACGGTGTGGGAGTCCCCCGGCCCGATCGAGCCCGACCCGTACCTGAAGTCCTACCCGTGGGCCGCCGGGCTGTCCGGATAATCACGCATGGATGTCCTGATCGGACAGCTGGCAACAGGATTGAGCCTGGGCTCGATCCTGTTGCTCGCTGCACTGGGACTCTCACTGACCTTCGGTCAGATGGGCGTCATCAACATGGCGCACGGCGAGTTCATCATGGCCGGCTGCTACACCGCGTACGTGGTGCAGCAGGTCGTCTCGAACACCGGTGCCTCACTGTTGATCTCACTGGTCGTCGGCTTCGTGGTCGGTGGCGCGATGGGTGTCCTGCTGGAGGTCACGCTGATCCAGCGGATGTATGACCGACCGCTGGACACCCTGCTGGTCACCTTCGGTGTCGGCCTCATCCTGCAGCAGGTCGCCCGCGACATCTTCGGCGCCCCTGCGGTCAACGTCGTCGCACCGGCCTGGCTGTCCGGTGGGGTGGAGATCTTCGGCGCGGTGGTGCCCAAGACGCGCATCTTCATCCTGGTGCTGGCGGCGGTGGCCGTGGTGGCACTGGCCACCGCGCTCAAGGCCAGCCCGATGGGCCGGCGTATCCGCGCCGTCGTGCAGAACCGGGATCTGGCCGAAACCAGCGGAATCTCCTCGCGGCGCACCGATATCACCACGTTCTTCATCGGTTCCGGCCTGGCCGGGGTGGCCGGGGTGGCGCTCACGCTGATCGGCTCGACCAGCCCGACCACCGGGCAGAGCTATCTCATCGACGCCTTCCTCGTCGTGGTGGTGGGTGGTTTGGGACAGATCAAGGGCACCGTCATCGCCGCGCTCGGGATCGGCTTCCTGAACTCGTTCATCGAGTACAACACCACGGCCTCGCTGGCCAAGGTGATTCTGTTCGTGATCATCGTGTTCTTCCTGCAGGTCCGTCCGCAGGGGTTGTTCACGGTTCGGACGAGGAGTCTGGTGTGAAACACCTCATCGGTCGTTGGCAGACATGGGCCGGCTTCGGCGTCGGCGCCATCGTGTTGTTCGGCCTCGCACCCGCCGTGCTGTCCGATTTCCGCCTGGGTCTGTTCGCGAAGTTCCTGTGCTTTGCGATCGTCGCCGTCGGCATCGGATTGGCCTGGGGCAGAGGCGGAATGCTGGTGCTCGGGCAGGGGGTTTTCTTCGGCCTCGGCGGCTACATCATGGGCATGCATCTGAAGATCTCCGATGCGGCGCTGACCAACCAGGATGTGCCGGATTTCATGCAGATCGCCGGTGTGCGGGAATTGCCCGGCTACTGGCAGCCGTTCGCCTCACCGGTCGTCACGTTGGCGGCCATCGTGGTGATCCCGACCGGTATCGCCGCACTGCTGGGTTTGGGTGTGTTCAAGCGCCGGGTCAAGGGTGCCTATTTCGCGATCCTGTCGCAGGCGCTGGCGGCCGCACTGGCCATCTTGCTGATCGGGCAGACCAGCGTCGGGGGCAGCAACGGGCTGACCAACTTCCGCACGTTCTTCGGGTTCTCGCTCAAAGATCCGGTCAACAAACAGATGCTGTACTTCATCGCCGCCGCGGTGCTGCTGCTCTCGGTGGCGGTGGCACGGCAGCTGATGCAGAGCCGCTACGGGGAACTGCTGGTCGCCGTGCGCGACGGTGAGGAGCGGGTGCGCTTCCTGGGGTACGACCCGGCCAACATCAAAGTCGTGGCGTATGTGGTGGCCGCACTGTTCGCCAGCATCGCCGGCGCCCTGTTCGCCCCGATCGTCGGGTTCATCGCCCCGTCGCAGGTGGGCATCCTGCCCTCGATCGCGTTCCTGATCGGGGTGGCCATCGGCGGGCGCACCACCTTGCTCGGACCGGTGCTCGGCGCCATCGGGGTGGCCTGGGCTCAGACCCTGCTGTCGGAGCGTTTTCCCTCGGAGTGGACCTACGCACAGGGGTTGTTGTTCATCGTCGTTGTCGGCTTCTTCCCCGCCGGCCTTGCCGGGCTCGGGGTGTTCCTGCGCCGCCGCAAGAACAAGCCCGATCCGGCTTCCCTACCCGATCCCGACCCGGAACCCGAGAAGGCCGGAGCCAACGCATGACAGAGCTTGAGACCGAGGCCCACCCCGAACCCGCCGCCGGCGGCAACGCCGGAATGGGCACCCAGTACCTGGAAGTCCGGGGCCTCACCGTCGATTTCGACGGTTTCAAGGCCGTCAGCGATGTCGATCTGACCTTGTTTCAGGGGGACCTGCGCTTCCTGATCGGCCCGAACGGAGCCGGTAAGACCACGGTGATCGACGCGATCACCGGCTTGGTGCCCGCCACCGGGTCGGTGAGCAAATCCGGCGTGGAACTGCTGGGCAAGAAGGTGCATCAGATCGCCCGTCGCGGGGTGGGGCGCACGTTCCAGACCGCGACGGTGTTCGAGCAGCTCACCGTGCTGCAGAACCTCGACATCGCCGCGGGCGCGGGCAGGTCGGCCTGGGCGCTGCTGCGGCGACGCTCCGGGATCCTGCCCGCGATCGAAGAAGCCCTGGAGACGACGGGTCTCACGGCGCTGGCCGACAAGCCGGCCGGTGTGCTGGCCCACGGCCAGAAGCAGTGGTTGGAGATCGGCATGCTGCTGGTGCAGAACGCCGATGTGCTGCTGCTCGACGAACCTGTCGCCGGAATGAGCCATGAGGAACGTGAGGAGACCGGAAACCTGCTGCGCCGAATCGGTGGTGAACGCACCGTGGTGGTCGTCGAGCACGACATGGACTTCATGCGCGCCTTCGCCACATCGGTGACCGTGCTGGCACGCGGACAGGTGATCGCCGAGGGCACGGTGGCCGAGGTCCAGGCCAATCCGCGGGTGCAGGAGGTCTATCTGGGCACCGCGGCGGCCGGCGCCGACGATCTGAAAGAGGAATCCTGATGCTCGAGCTCGTCGACATCCGCACCGGCTACGGTCGCTCCGAAGTCATCCACGGGGCCAGCCTGGAGGTGCCCTCCGACGGGGTGGCCGCGGTGATGGGCCACAACGGGGCGGGCAAGACCACCCTGTTGCGTGCCGCGGTCGGTCTGCTGAAATGCAGTGCGGGCAAGGTGCTTTTCGACGGTGAGGACATCACCAAGCTGCGCCCCAGCGCCCGGGTGGCCAAGGGCCTGGCCTATGTGCCGCAGGGCCAGCAGTCCTTCGGCCAGTTGACCACCGCGGAGAATCTTCAAGTCGTCGCCGACGGACGCAAAAATGGCAAGGCGCTGATCGACGAGCAACTCGACCTGTTCCCCGCCCTCAAGGAGTTGCTGGCCCGGCGCGCCGGCCTGCTCTCCGGCGGACAACGCCAGCAGTTGGCCATCGCCCGCGCCCTGATCACCACCCCGAAGTGCCTGATCCTCGACGAGCCCACCGAGGGCATCCAACCGTCCGTGGTCGCCGAGATCGAGGCCGCGATCACCGCGCTGACGGCGCGCGGCGATCTGGGCGTGCTGCTGGTCGAACAGCACATCGGTTTCGCACTGGAATCGGCGCAACGCTATTACATCCTGGAGGCGGGCCGGGTGACCTCCAGCGGGACCGGCGGAACGGCGTCCGAGGCCGAGGTCCGTGCGGCGATGGCGATTTGACGGCACCGCCGTCGTGGCTATCTAGAGCTCCAGCATCAGCGTCACCGGGCCGTCGTTGACAAGTTCGACCGCCATGTGTGCCCCGAACACACCGGTGCTCACCGGCGCCCCCAGCGCGCGCAGCGCATCGGCGAACGCCTCGACCAACGGTTCGGCGACCGGTCGGGGCGCGGCGGCGTTCCAGGACGGGCGCCGCCCCTTGACGGTGTTCGCGTACAGGGTGAACTGGCTGACCACCAGGATCGGCGCACCGGTGTCGGCGGCTGCCTGCTCGCCGTCGAGAATCCGTAATCGCCACAGCTTTTCGGCCATCTTGGCGGCAAGAGCGGCATCGTCGGTGTGGGTGATGCCGACCAGCGCCAGCAGGCCGTGACCACCGGGCCGGGCCGAGGCATCGATCTCCCCCACCGTCACGCCGTCGACCACCACCCGCGCGACATTCACCCGTTGAACCAGGACTCGCATGGCACCGACCCTAGAGTGTTGTCATGACGTCACCGGGCGGGCCACGGATCATCGCCGAGCAGGGCGGTCTGGTGGTCGCCGAGGACGGACCGCATGTCCTGGTGATCGACCGCGGTAGCGGGCTCACCCAGGTCACCGCGTTCGTGCTGGTGGTCGTCGCCGTCGTGTTCGGCGGATTCGGCATGGTGTCCATCGCGATGTCGATCCGCAGCGGTCACGACAGCCCGCCGCTGGTGCTGGGCCTGGTGATCTTCGCCGTCGGGCTCGCCGCGGTAGCCGCGCTGCTCTACACACTGCGGTCGCTGCAGCGGATCCGGTCGGCACCGTTGAGTGACTTCGTTCCGGTGGCCGTGTTCGACCGCAAGGACGGCACCTACCGCGACCGCGGCGGTGAGGTGGTCGGGCGACTGGACCAGGTGCGGTTCGAACGGCGGTTCCAAATCGGTTCCAGCTCGCCGAAACTCGTCGCCGTCACGCCCACCGGCACGTTCATCCTCAAACGCGGCAACCCGTTCGGCGGGCACATCCACGGCATGGACGCGGTCCTGTCCACCGCGATCTTCGACGCCGAACGCTGAGCTCGGCGACGGATCGAGCGGATCGGTTCAGTCGGTTCTGCGCGCCGCAGCCCGCTGGTAGAGCACCCGGCCGAAGACACCGGTGACCCCGAACGCGATCGTGCTCGCCGCCATCACCAATGACCCCGCGGCGAGTACCTCCGCATCGGCCCCCAGCCGTTCGGCCTCCATCGTCAGGTAGAACAGCGCCGACACTCCGACCGGGCCGAACCACCCCAGATACAGCGCATCGCGGGTACGCAGGCGTAGCGGCCGCTTCATGAGTGCGACGACGGGAATCCGGCGAAGCACCAGAACCGCGCACACCAACACCGCGCCCCGCCAACCGAGTTCGCGCCACTGCTGCCACGGTAACGACGCCCCGAACAGCACGAACAGCGGCAGCACCGCGAAACGGTTGACCGCCTCGTCTATCGGCACCTCCGATGCGCGCTCGCTGCCGGTGCCGACAAAGTTGAAGGCCAGCCCACCGACGAAAACCGCCAGCACACCATCCACGCGCACCAAGCCGGCAGCGCCGACTATTCCCAGCGCAAGCACCACGGTGAAGAACAGCGCGGGTGCGCTGGCGGTGGCGCCGTGCCGCGCGCCCAGGCGCAGCGCCTTCCCGCCCAGCCAGCCGACGCCCGCCCCGAGGACGACGCCGCCACCCACCTGCCACAGCGATTCGGCGATCGCCGAACCCGCACTGAGCGGTCCCGCCAGTGCCATCGCGACCAGAACCAGAGGCAACGCCAGCCCGTCGTTGGACCCCGACTCGAGGGACAACAGTTGGCGATCACGCGCCGGCAGCGTCTTCTCGGCCGCCTCCCCGGTGACCACGCTGGAGGCCAGGACCGGATCGGTCGGGCTGACGGCCGCGCCGAAAAGGGCCGCGGCCGCCAGCGGCATCCCCAGGATGGCCCACCCCAGGCCGGCCGACACCAGGGCCATCGTCGGCAGCACGATCAGCAGCAGCATCGCCAGTGCCCTGCCGTGGCGCCGGATATCGGCGAAGGGATAACGCAACGCCACCGCCATCACCGAGATCGCCAGCAGGATCCTGCTCATCTCGTGCAGCACCGTCTGCTCGTCGACCAGCGTCGATATCGACAGCACATCGAAGAACTGCGGCCCCAGCAATATCCCGGTCAGCAGACCGAGCAGCGGTTCGGAGATCGGCAGGCTGCGCATCTTCGCCGACACGGTCGCCACGATGACCGCGAGAAGGCCGACGACCGCCAACAGCACGTCGAGTTTCACGCGGCTGGGGTTCCCACTGCCGCGGATAGGTATACCGACCGCAGATCGGGTACTTCTGATGGGCCGGCGGTACACGGCTGTCGCGGCACGGTGAGGAGACCGTTCATGGACCAGCCCGGCATAGTCGGCACCGTCAACCAGCGTCGCAGGCGGCTGCTCGACGCCTGGCGCAGCCGGCTGTGGCCGGTGCCTGCGCTCGGCGTCGTGGTCGCGATCATTGCCGGGGTCGCTCTGCCCGAACTCGACAGCGCGCTCGATCACGGGATGCCCCGCGTGCTGTCCACCTATCTGTTCGGCGGCGGCGCCGACGCGGCCCGCGAGGTGCTCGGCGCCGTGGCGACCTCGCTCATCACCGTGACATCGCTGACGTTCTCGTTGACGGTGGTCACACTGCAATTGGCCAGCAGCCAGTACACGCCACGTCTGCTGCGGACGTTCGTCTCGGATCGATTCGTCCAGCGCACCCTGGCGCTGTTTCTTGCCACCTTCGTCTATGCACTCACGGTGCTGCGGACCGTGCGCAACGAGAGCGACGCGGGTGCGGAATACGTTCCCCAGGTCGCCGTGACCGTCGCCTACCTGCTGGCCATGGTCAGCACGTTCGGGCTGGTGCTGTTCCTGGGACATCTGGTCCGCCAGATCCGCATCGAGACCATGCTCGAGCACGTCGTCGCCGACATCAAACGGAATGCCCGTCGATTGCTCGAGCCGCTCGAAGACTGCCCTGACCACGACTTTGCGCCGACGCCGCCGGCAGCCGCGGCGACGATTCCCGCCGCGTCCTCGGGGTTTCTCATCGAGGTCGACGAGCAAGCCCTGCTCGCGGCCGCCGTCGACGCGGATGCGGTGATCCTGATCGACGTCCCGGTGGGATCCGACGTGGTGGCGGGTGTGCCCGCGGCACTGTGCTGGTCCGCGGCGTCATCGGGGGGCGCCCTGGACGACGAACGGTTGAGCGCGCTGCGGGAGCGGGTGGCGTGCGCCCTGTGCACCGGTATCGAGCGCACCGCCACCCAGGACATCGGCTACGGGCTGCGCCAGTTGACCGATGTGGTGGTGCGGGGTCTGAGCCCGGGGATCAACGACCCCACCACGGCCATCCACGGACTGAACTCGTGCAGCGCGGCACTGTGCGATCTGGCCGGATATCGGTTGGGGCGGCGGACGTTGCGAGACGAGCACGGCGTGCCGCGGGTGGTGCTGGCCCGTCCCGATCTGCCCGCCCTGTTGGACCTGGTCTGCGATCAACCGCAGATCTACGGTGGCAGCGACCCCGCCGTGGCGGCCCGCCTGCTGGCGATGTTGCGTGAACTCGCCTGGGTGGTGGTGTTGCCGACCGACCGCAAGGCGATCGAAGAGCGCCTGCAACGGCTCGAAAACGCTTTCGCGCGAGAAGGTTTTGACCAGACCGACCGAGATCGCCTGGAGCGGCTCGCCCACCTCGTGCGGGAGGCGCTGGCCCGCCGCTGGCCCGCCGGCTGAGCCGGGGGCTCAGCAGTTGGTGCGGATCTCGAAGTTCGCGGTGGCGGTCGCCGCAGGATCGTCGTCATAGGAGCCGGTCGCGGTACCGGAGATCGTGAACGTGCCGTCGGTGACCTCGGCGTCGACGCGGGTGTCGGCCCCGGTCGCGTTCCATGCGCTCCCGGTGAAGCCACCGAGACCCTGCAGCCGCACCAAGAGCCCATCCACGCTGGCTCCGGTGCGGACCTGCGCGGTGAAGCCCGGAGCATCCTGTGTGGACTCGATGAACCACACCCATTGGGCCTGGTTGCACCCGACGACGAGCGGCTCACCGATCTCGGATCCGTTGATCGTGACGCGCGCGATATCGGTGCCGCGGACCTCGTGCCCGGCCGCCGAACAGCCGGTGGCCGTCAGGATGACGGCCAACATCCCCGAGAACACCGCTCGCATGTCAGACGGGGTACCCCGATCCGGACCAGATATGCCCATTGCGGGTGGCCAAAATGCCTTGAGCACCGGCCCGCCCCGGGCGGCCCCGGACTACGTCAGCCGACCGAGCACCTCGGCGACCACCGTGTCGGTCGCGATGTCGACCTGCTCGCCGGTGCCGAGATCCTTCACCCCGACGGTGCCGGCCTCGACATCGCGGTCCCCGGCCACCAGCGCGATCGTGGCGCCCGAACGGTCGGCGCCGCGCATCGACGCCTTCAGACTGCGGTCTCCGTACGCCAGATCGACCCGGACACCGTTGGCGCGCAAGGCTGCAGCCAGCTTTGCCAGTTCGAGTTTGGCCGTCTGTCCCAGCGGCACACCGTAGACGTCGACCCGGCTGGCCGCACCGGCCGTCTTGCCCTCGGCCCGCAATGCCAGCAGGGTACGGTCCACCCCGAGCCCGAACCCGATACCGGACAGATCCTGCCCGCCGAGTTGACCCATCAGGCCGTCATAGCGTCCGCCGCCACCGATACCGGACTGCGCACCCAGCCCGTCGTGGACGAATTCGAACGTCGTCTTGGTGTAGTAGTCCAGTCCACGCACCATCCGCGGATTCACCACATAGGGCACCCCGAGCGCGTCCAGGTGAGCCAGCACCGTCTCGAAATGCACCTTGGCGACCTCGGAGAGGTGATCGAGCATCAGCGGGGCACCGGCGGTCATCTCCCGCACCGCGGGACGCTTGTCATCGAGGACCCGCAGCGGATTGATGGTGGCCCGGGTCCGCGTTTCTTCGTCGAGGTCGAGGGTGAACAGGAACTCCTGCAGCAGCTCCCGGTACTGCGGTCGACAGGTCTCGTCGCCCAGCGAGGTGATCTCCAGGCGGAAACCGTCCAGCCCCAAGGACCGGAACCCGGCGTCGGCGACGGCGATCACCTCGGCGTCCAGGGCCGGATCGTCCACCCCGATCGCCTCCACACCGACCTGCTGCAGCTGCCGGTAGCGGCCGGCCTGTGGACGCTCGTAGCGGAAGAACGGACCCGCGTAGCACAGCTTGACCGGAAGTTGTCCCCGGTCCAGGCCGTGCTCGATGACCGCGCGCATGACACCTGCGGTGCCCTCCGGGCGCAATGTCACCGAACGCTCACCACGGTCGGCGAAGGTGTACATCTCCTTGCTGACCACATCGGTGGACTCACCGACGCCGCGGGCGAACAGCGCGGTGTCCTCGAAGATCGGCAACTCGACGTCGCCGTACCCGGCCCGCCGGGCGGCGGCGAGCAAGCCGTCGCGCACCGCCACGAATGCCGCGGAGTCGGGCGGGAAGTAGTCGGGCACCCCTTTGGGCGCCTTGAAGGAATCAGCCACAGCATTCACTCACAGAGTCAGACCTTCGAGAAAGGGATTGGTTCGGCGTTCGATGCCGATGGTGGATTTTTCACCGTGGCCCGGTAGGACCACGGTGTCGTCGTCGAGCACCAACAGTTTGGTCACGATCGAGGTCAGCAGCTGACGGCCGCTGCCGCCGAGCAGATCACTTCGCCCGATCGCACCCTTGAACAGGGTGTCACCGGTGAACGTCATCCCATCGACCCGGAAACAGACCGATCCCGGCGTGTGTCCGGGCGTGTGGTCCACCGTCACGGCGATACCGCCGAGGTCCAGTTGCACGCCGTCCTCGACCAGCTCGACGACCTGGCGTGGTTCGGAGAAAAACGCGGACACCGCGCGCTTACCGAACCCCAGTAGCAGCGACTGCGCACGTCCAGCCGCAGTGAGATCCATGATCGGGTCGGTCAACATCATGCGGTCGTGCGGATGGATGTACACCGCGCAGCCGTAGCTGTCGGCCACCTTCTGCGCCGACCACATGTGGTCGAGGTGTCCGTGGGTCAGCAGGACCGCCGCCGGGGTGAGCCGGTACTCGTCGAGGATCGCGCGCAGTCTGCCGAACGCCGACTGGCCGGGGTCGACGATGACGGCGTCGGCCCCGGGGTGCGGTGCCAGCACATAGCAATTGCACGCCAGCACCCCCGCCGGGAATCCGGTGATCAACACCGGGCAAGTTTCCCACGTCCCCGTTCGAGTCCGGTATTCGCGCGGGTCGCACGGCTTGCGCTCAGAAACGCCTGGCACACTCGGTGCCGATGTGAACGCGCAGCCGACGCTGCGCAGACCCGAGGAGGACAGCGGCGGTGCCGACCAACGAACAGCGACGGGCAGCGGCCAAGCGCAAGCTCGAACGCCAACTCGAACGCCGAGCGCAGCGCGCCAAGCGCCAGCGCCTGATCACCATGATCGCGTCGGTGACCGGTGTGCTCGTCGTCGTCGGCGCGGTGGTGGCCACCGTCGTGATCACCAACAAGGACTCCGCGAACACCGCGTCGGCCTCGACCACCACCAGCGCCGATCCGACGGCCACCCAGCCCGCCGCCGACGGCAAGCTGCCCCCGTTCGTGGCGCCTGCCGGCCTCGGCCAGGACTGCCAGTACCCGGCGGCCGGTGCGGCCAGCAAGAAGGTCAACCCGCCGCGCACCGGCAAGATCCCCATGGACGAGGCCGAGATCAGCGTCAGCATGGCCACCGATCAGGGCAATATCGGCCTGATGCTGAACAACGCCCAGGCACCGTGCACCGCGAACAGCTTCGCCAGCCTGGCCGGACAGGGCTATTTCGACGACACCCCGTGCCACCGGTTGACCACCACCGACAGCCTGTCGGTGCTGCAGTGCGGTGACCCCACCGGCAAGGGCACCGGCGGCCCGGGCTACCAATTCGCCAACGAGTACCCGACGAACCAATATCAGCCGGATGACCCGGCGCTGCAGAAGCCGGTCTTGTATCCGCGCGGCACGTTGGCCATGGCCAACGCCGGCCCCGGCACCAACGGCAGCCAGTTCTTCCTGGTGTACAAGGATTCGCAGCTGCCGCCGAACTACACCGTGTTCGGCACCATCGACGAGACGGGCCTGGCCACCCTGGACAAGATCGCCGCCGCCGGGGTGGAGGGCGGCGGGCCGGACGGTCCGCCGGCCACCAAGGTGCAGGTGAAGTCGATCCAGTTGGACTGAGCCGATGAGCGTCCCGCCGTACGGTTCCTACCCGCCCGGCTATCCCCCGGCCTACGGCTATCCGCCCGCGCCGAGACCGACGAATGCGCTGGCCATCGCCTCGCTCATCTGCGCCTTCCTGATCGCCCCGCTGGGCGTGGTGTTCGGCCACATCTCGTTGCACCAGATCAAGCGCAGCGGCGAGGACGGCCGCGCCATGGCCATCGCGGGGTTGGTGATCGGATATCTGCTCACCGTGCTGGGGGTCCTGGTGCTGGTCTTCACGTTCGTGGTGACCCGCGCGATCGTGCAGGACATCCGCGAGTACGACCCCGACGCGCCGCGCTACACCGCGGCGCCCGGGCTGCCCGGGGAGCCCACCGGGGAACTGCCGCCGTTCAAGCCGCCGACGCCCCCCGGCTCGAACTGCCAGTACCTGAAAACCTCGGAGCCGGCGAGCAGGCCGGTCCGGCCGCCCCGGACGGGGAGGGTGCCCACGACGCCGGCGAGCATCGCCGCGATGATCACGACCGACCGCGGTGCGATCGGTCTGCAGTTGACCAACGCGCAGGCGCCGTGCACGGTGAACAACTTCGCCAGCCTGGCCGCCCAGGGGTTCTTCGACGGCACCGACTGCCACCGGCTGACCACGTCCGCCGAACTCGGGGTGTTGCAATGCGGCGATCCGTCGGGCACCGGGATGGGTGGGCCGGGCTATCAGTTCCCCAACGAATACCCGACCAACCAGTACCGGTTGGCCGATCCTTCGGTGCGGCTGCCGGTGCGATACCCGCGGGGCACCCTGGCCATGGCCAATGCCGGCCCCGGCACCAACGGCAGCCAGTTCTTCCTGGTGTACCGGGACTCCGAATTGCCGCCCACCTATCCGGTGTTCGGCACCGTCGACGAGGCCGGACTCGCGGTGCTCGACCGCATCGCCGCGGGCGGTGTCACCGACGGCGGCGATGACGGCACCCCGGCCACCTCCGTCACCATCGAGACGGTCCGGGTGCGCTAGGGCGAACCGTCAGCTGTCCTTGAGCTTGGACCGGATGTAGAACTCGACGTTCTCCCCCTCGACCTTGTTGACCCGGACCTCGGCGACGTAGTCACCATCCGGCCCGGTGAAGGTGCACTCGAATTCGGAGCCCACTTCGGCCTTGACGCCGTCCGGGCAGCTGACATCCTTCGGGGTGAATCCGGTCTGCTTGGAGACCAGGTCGGTCACCGACTGCGCGGCACCCTCGGGTTTGATGGTGGATCCGCAGCCGCTGACCGCCAGGCCCAGCGACGCGAGAACGATCAGGACGGCGATGCGCATGCGCGCAGTATCGCACCTATGCCGCTGACGTGACCCGGTACACGTCGTAGACGCCTTCGACATTGCGCACCACGTTCAGCACATGCCCGAGATGCTTCGGATCACCCATCTCGAAGGTGAATCGGCTGATCGCCACCCGGTCGTTGGAGGTGGTCACCGACGCGGACAGGATGTTGACCTTCTCGTCGGCCAGCACCCGGGTGACATCGGAGAGCAGCCGGTGCCGGTCCAGGGCCTCGACCTGGATGGCGACCAGGAACACCGAGGACGGCGACGGGGCCCAGTGCACCTCGATGATGCGCTCGGACTGCTCCTGCAGGGATTCCGCGTTCGTGCAGTCGGTGCGGTGCACGCTGACGCCGCCGCCGCGGGTCACGAAGCCCATGATGGCGTCACCGGGCACGGGGGTGCAGCACTTGGCGAGCTTGGTCAGCACACCGACCGCGCCGGGCACCGACACACCGACGTCATCGTTGGTGCGCTGACGCACCGGCATCGTGGCGGGGGTGGACCGCTCGGCGATCTCGTCCTCGGCTTCTTCGTCGCCGCCGAGCTGGGCCAGCAGACGCTGCACCACATGCCGGGCCGACGTGTGGCCCTCACCGACCGCGGTGTAGAGCGCGGAGACGTCGGCATAGTGCAATTCGTGCGCCAGCGCACTCATCGAATCGGCGTTCATCAAGCGCTGCAACGGAAGTCCGCCGCGGCGCACCTCCTTGACGATGGCGTCCTTACCGGCTTCCAGTGCCTCCTCGCGACGCTCCTTGGCGAACCACTGCCGGATCTTGGCCTTCGCACGCGGTGACACCACGAAGGTCTGCCAGTCCCGGGACGGGCCCGCGTTGGCGGCCTTGGAGGTGAAAACTTCGACCTGGTCCCCGTTTTCGAGCTTGCGCTCCAGCGCCACCAAACGGTGATTCACCCGGGCGCCGATACAACGGTGCCCCACCTCGGTGTGTACGGCGTAGGCGAAGTCCACCGGGGTGGATCCGGTGGGCAGAGTGACGACATCGCCCTTCGGGGTGAAGACGAAGATCTCCTGCACGGCAAGGTCGTAGCGCAACGATTCCAGGAACTCACCGGGGTCGGCGGCTTCCCGCTGCCAGTCCAGCAGCTGACGCATCCAGGCCATCTCGTCGATCTCGGCGGATGTGTTTCCCGCCGGTAAACCGTTGCGCCCCTTGGCTTCCTTGTAGCGCCAGTGCGCGGCGATACCGAACTCGGCGGTATCGTGCATCTCGTTGGTGCGTATCTGCACTTCCAGCGGTTTGCCCTCGGGGCCGATCACCGTGGTGTGCAGGGACTGGTAGACGCCGTAGCGCGGCTGGGCGATGTAATCCTTGAACCGGCCGGCCATCGGCTGCCACAACGAGTGCACCACACCGACGGCGGCATAGCAGTCGCGCATATCGTGGCACAGGATCCGCACACCCACCAGATCGTGGATATCGTCGAAGTCACGGCCCTTGACGATCATCTTCTGGTAGATCGACCAGTAATGCTTGGGCCGGCCCTCCACCGAGGCGTTGATCTTCATGGCGGCCAGCGATGAACCGATCTCGGCCCGCACCCGCGCCAGATAGGTGTCGCGCGAGGGGGCCCGGTCGGCCACCAGGCGCACGATCTCCTCGTAGCGCTTGGGGTGCAGGATCGCAAACGACAGATCCTCCAGCTCCCATTTCACCGTCGCCATGCCGAGCCGATGCGCCAGCGGTGCAATGACTTCCAGCGTTTCGCGAGCCTTGCGGGCCTGCTTTTCCGGGGGCAGGAAACGCATCGTGCGCATGTTGTGCAGCCGGTCGGCGACCTTGATCACCAGCACCCGGGGATCACGCGCCATCGCGATGATCATCTTGCGGATGGTCTCGCCCTCGGCAGCGCTCCCCAACGCCACCTTGTCGAGTTTGGTCACCCCGTCGACGAGGTGGCCGACCTCGCTGCCGAAGTCTTCGGTCAGGGCCTCCAGCGAGTAGCCGGTGTCCTCCACGGTGTCATGCAGTAGCGCCGCCACCAGCGTGGTGGTGTCCATACCCAGCTCGGCCAGGATGTTCGCGACCGCCAGCGGGTGGGTGATGTAGGGATCTCCGGAGCGGCGCAGCTGGTCGGCATGACGCTCTTCGGCGACGTCATAGGCGCGTTGCAGGATCGCCAGGTCGGCCTTGGGGTGGAACTGCCGGTGCACCGCCACCAGCGGTTCGAGCACCGGGTTGACGAGGCTGCGCTGCGATGTCATCCGTCGCGCCAAGCGCGCCCGCACGCGGCGCGACGCGCTGATCTTCGAGGTGTCCGGCGAGGTGGCGTCCGCTGCAGGCGCGGACGCGACGACCTGTCCGCTGCCGGATTCGTCGGCCATGTTCACCTCCTGGCTGTTCGGAGTTCGACCCACACCGCTGGACTTCGACAATAGCCCTCAGTCGGTGATGAGGCTGGTGACCGTCAGGGGTTGGACCGCGGCGCGCCCGTTCAGCGCGGTCAGCTCGAGCACCACCGCGGCGCCGGCCACCCGGGCACCGCTCTTGCCGAGTAGCTGCGCCGCCGCGGCAAGCGTGCCACCGGTCGCCAGCACATCGTCGATGACAAGAACGCTGCGGCCGGCCAGATCGATACCGTCGGCGGGGATCTCCAGGGTCGCCGACCCGTATTCGAGGTCGTATTGCACGGTGTGCACCGGTGGCGGCAGCTTGCCGCCCTTGCGCACGGCCAGCACCCCGGTACCCATCTTGAGTGCGACAGCGGCACCCAGTAGGAAGCCGCGCGCGTCCACCCCGGCGATCAGGTCCACCCCGTCGGCGGCCTCGGCCAGTGCGTCGGTGACCACCGCCAATCCGCGCGGGTCGGCCAACACCGGGGTGAGGTCCTTGAACTCGACCCCGGGGATGGGGAAATCGGCGACGTGGCGGGTCAGGCTGTCGATGAGCGCGGCGGCTTGCCGCCTGGTATCAGTCACGTCGGCAACCGGCCCTCACGTCAGGGACCATCGGTCCATGTTCCATCCCGCTCCCCATCGGGTCGGGTTGCTGCTCACGGCGCTCACCTGCTTGGAGGTCAGCAACGTCCGCTGCTGACGGTACAGCGGCAGGGTGGGGACGTCCGCCCACAGGATCGGCCCGCTCTCCCCCAGCAGCCGGGCCTGCTCCTTGGGGTCGGCCGTCACCGCCAGGGCGTCGATGATGCCGTCGATGCGTTCATTGCTGTACCCGGACAGATTGTTGCCGTTGCCGGTGTGCAGGTCGTAGGCGTCCAGCGCCGAGGAACCCGTCGAACCGCTGCCCGGGGAACCCCCGGTGCTCGCGATGAGGACATCTATCGTGTTGTCCCGCAGGCTCAGCGGGCCGACGGCGTCCCCGGCAGCCTCGGTCACGGTGATGCCCGCGGCGGCGCAGGCCGCGGCGATGGCACCGACGGTGGCGGCCAACCGAGGGTTGGGGCTCTGGTACCCGATCCGGACGGTGAGCGGCTGGTTGTCCAGCGCCTGCCGGGCGCCCTCGATGTTCGAGACGGTGAACTGCCCTGCCTCGCCCGCGCTTTCGGCGGCCGAGACGGCGTCCTCGGTGGTGGGGCTGAGCCGGGCATTCGCGATCGGGACCTGCGCATTGCGGGCGATGGTGTCCCGCGGTGTGCACAGCGACAGGGCGCGTCGCGCCGCCGGAGCGGCCATCGGCCCCTGTGCCGCAAAGATCAGCTGCTCGATACCGGCCGATGCGGTGTCGGTGCGGGAGTAGCCGGCGGGCAGGTTGAGCGTGCCCGAGGACCCGGCCGAGATGTCGACGACGTCGAAGGACCCGTTGTTGATCCGGTCCTGGATATCGGCGCCGCGGGCCCACACGGTCACCCGCGGCGCGGCGGGCTTGGCGCCCCACCACTTGTCGTTGGCCACCAGCGTGACCGCCCCGTCCTCGCTGACCGAGTCCACCTTGTAGGGCCCGGAGGAGGGCAGCCGTTTGAGATCGGTGTCGGCGGTCAGGTCCCAGGTCGTGTTCCAGGCCTGCGCGATGCGGTCCAGTGCGCCGACATCACTGGTCTGCACGGCGGTGGTGACCCCGCCGTCGCCGAGACCCAGCTCGTCGGCCAGCACGTGCGAGGGCAGCATCGCGGTCGCCCCGAACAACTGGCCGTAGTCCACGACGGCGCGATCCGGCGCGAAGGACACCCGGGCCTTCTTCTGCCCGGGAACGCAGTCGATGGTGGCGATATCGCGATAGCCGGCGGTGCTGGCCGCGTCGAAGGCCGGGAACCGGCCCGACTGGGCCGCCCAGGTCAGCACCATGTCATCGCAGGTGATCGGTTTGCCGTCGGAATAGACGGCGTTGGCGTTGATCTCGTAGTCGAGCACCAGCGGCGCCCGGCCCACCACCGAGACGGTGCCGTAGTCGCGATCGCTGACGATCTGACCGTCGGGTCCGCGGTAGGTGAAACCGGTGAGCACCCGGGCGAAGGCCTGCGGACCACCGGAGGCGGCACCGGCCACCGAGTTGGTGTTGTAGGTGATCAGCGTGCCGTCGACGGCGTAGTCGATGACGTCGTCGGACCCCGGCGAGCAGCCGGCCAGCGCCACGACCACCGACAGCGCAGCCGCCGCCGTGCCGGTCCGCTGGAGCACGTGCCGGGACACTAGGTCCGCCGTTTGCCCGACGGTCGGGTGGGCCGGATCGGACGCGCCCCGGGCGCGGGCTTGTCCGGTGCCGGCGCTGCGGGAGCGGTGCTGGTGCTCACCGCCTCCTCGGCGATCTCGGTGCCGGTGTCGTCCTCGGCGTCGGTGTCGGCGCCCGACTTCGCGGCGGTGGCCGCACGGCGGCGCAGCACCCGCTTGGTGTGCTTGCTCACCAGGTCGGTGCGCTCCCGCAGGCTCACCAGCAACGGCGTGGCGAAGTAGATCGACGAGTAGGTACCGACCAGCACACCGACCAGCTGCACCAGGGCCAGATCCTGCAGGGTGCCCACGCCGAGCAGCCAGACCGCGATCACCATCAACGCGATGATGGGCAGCGCCGAGATGAGGCTGGTGTTGATCGAACGCATGAACGTCTGGTTGACCGCGAGGTTGGCCTGTTCGGCGAACGTGCGCCGGGTGGTGTGCTCGAACCCGTCGGTGTTCTCCTCCACCTTGTCGAACACGATGACCGTGTCGTAGAGCGAGAATCCCAGGATGGTCAGCAGGCCGATCACCGTGGCGGGCGAGACCTCGAAGCCGACCAGCGCGTACACGCCGGCGGTGACGATCAGATCGAAGAACAGCGCCGCCAGCGCGGCGATCGCCATGTACCGCTCGTAGCGCACCGTGATGTAGATGGTGACGAGCACGAGGAACACCACCAGGGCGATGAGCGCCTTCTGGGTGATCTGCCCGCCCCACGTCGAGGAGACCGCCGAGTCGCTGATCGCCAGTTTGCTCGGCTGGCCGTCGGATCCCTTGGGTTCGAAGGCATCGAACAGCGCCACCCGCAGCTTCTCGGTGTCCTCGTTGGACAGCGTCTCGGTGCGGATCTGCACCGTGGCCGACGGGCCGTTCCCGACGATGACGACCGTCTCGGGGGCCTTGCCCAGGGTGTTGCCGAACACGGTCTCGACCTGCTCGGTGGTGGCCTGGCCCTTGGCGCCGTCGACGGGCATCGACACCTTGGTGCCGCCCTCGAAGTCGATCCCGAAGGTGAATCCGCGCAGCAACATCGCCAGCAGCGAGATCGCGACGATCACCCCGCTGACGGCGTACCAGAGCTTGCGTTTGCCGATGACCTCGAAGGCGCCGGTGCCGGTGTAGAGCCGGACGAAGAACCCGTGCTGCTGTGGCCCACCGGATGCGGTCTCGACCACGGTGGTCTCTTCGGCGGAATGCTTGGCCGACATTGCCTAACCCCGTCCTGTCGAGTGCACGGCGCGCCGCTCGCGCGCGATCTGCTGCACCGCCCCGAGGCCGTTGAACGCCGGCTTGGCCAGCGTGGCCGACTTGGAGGTCAGGTACACCAGCGGCCAGGTCACCAGGAACACCACCAGCACGTCGAGGATTGTGGTCAGGCCCAGCGTGAACGCGAAGCCCTTCACCTGGCCGACGGCCAGGAAGTAGAGCACCGCGGCAGCCAGGAAGGTGACCGCGTTTCCGGAAAGGATCGTCTTACGGGCCCGGGCCCAGCCGCGCGGCACCGCCGAGCGGTAGGAGCGACCCTCACGGATCTCGTCCTTGATGCGCTCGAAGAACACCACGAACGAGTCGGCGGTGGTGCCGATGCCGATGATCAGACCGGCGATACCGGCCAGGTCGAGCGTGTAGCCGATGTACCTGCCGAGCAACACCAGCAGCGCGTAGGCCATCGCGCCGGCCAGGATCAGCGACAGCGCGGTCAGCAGCCCGAGCACCCGGTAGTAGAGCAGTGAATAGGCCAGCACCAGCGCCAGTCCGACGGCACCGGCGATCAAACCTGCCCGCAGCGATGTCAAACCCAGTGTGGCCGAGACGGTCTCGGCCTCTGACGACTCGAATGACAGCGGCAGCGAGCCGTACTTGAGCACATTGGCCAGCTCGCGCGCCGAAGCCTCGGTGAACTGTCCGGTGATCTGGGTGCGCCCGCCCGGGATCGCCTCCTGGATCTCCGGGGCGCTGACCACCTGTGAGTCGAGGGTGAACGCGGTCTGGGTGCCGACATTCGCGGCGGTGAAATCGGCCCAGATCTTGGAGCCGGCGCTCTTGAACTCGACGTCGACGACGTAATCGCCGCGCTGCGGGTCCAGTCCGGATCCGGCGGTCTTGATCTCTTCACCGCTCATGATCGACTTGTCGAGCAGATACACGGTGTTGTGGTCCACCGAGCAGGTGACCAGCGGCAGGTTGGGGTCGTCGTTACCGGCCAGCACATCCTCTTCGTTGCAGCGGGTGGCCTGAAACTGCAGGGCCAGCAACTGGATGCTCTGGTCGGTGCTTTGGCGCAGCTGCTTCTCGTCGGCGATGCGCTGGGCCAGGTCGGCCTCCCCATCGGGTGCACCGGGGGTCGGCGCCGGCGATGGCTGGTCCGGGCCGGGCGACGGTGCGGGCTCCAGCGGGTAGGGCCGCGGCTGCGCCGGTGGTGGCGCGGGTGCGCCCGGCTCGGCGGCCGGTTCGCCGGGGGTACGGATCGGCGCCTCCGGCTCGGCGGGCGCGATCAGCGGCGGCGCGCCGGGGTCACCGCCGGGCGGCATCCCTGGTAGTCCCGGTGCTCCAACGGGTGGCGCCTGTGCGGCCGGGTCGCCGGGGGCTTGCGCGGGCATGGCGTGGATCACCGGACGGATGTAGAGCCGCGCGGTCTGTCCGAGGCTGCGGGCCTCGGCGCCGTCGTCGCCGGGAACGGTGATGACCAGGTTGTCACCGTCGATGATGACTTCCGAGCCCGAGACACCGAGCCCGTCCACCCGGGAGCTGATGATCTCCTGGGCCTGCAGCAGCGATTCCCGGGAGGGCTTCGATCCGTCCGGCGTGCGCGCGGTGAGGGTGACGCGGGTACCGCCCTGCAGGTCGATGCCCAGCTTGGGTTCGGCCTTCTTGTCCCCAGTGAGGAAGACCAACAGGTAGACGCCGACGAGGAGTACCAGGAAGAGCGACAGATAGCGGGCAGGGTGGACCGGCGCCGAAGACGAAGCCACGGTTCTTGGGTCTCCTCGAAACGATCAGGGATTGGGATGCAGCACTGCCCGACTAATCACATGCGCAGCGCTACCGGGAGGGTACGCGGTGAAGCTGAGTCAGTTGCTGTCAGTCTTCGGAGTCGGCCGGTCGGTCAGCTCGACGGCGGTGGACTCGTCGTCGTAGCTGTCCGTCTCGTCGTCATCGTCGGCGTCCTCGATGCGGTCCCGGATGGCGAGCTTCATCCAGGTGGTGACGACACCGGGGGCGATCTCGAGATCGACGTGGTCATCGGTGATGCCGGCGATGGTGCCCTGCAGACCCGATGTGGTGTGCACGCGGTCGCCGATGGTCAGCGACTCGTGCAGGTCGATGGTGGCCTGCATGGCCTTCTTCTGCCGGCGAGATGCGAAGAACATGAAAGCGCCCATGATGAGGATGAGGGGCAGGAATACGACCAGGTCCATGAAACTGCTGTCCTTCGCGGTTGTTCAGCGGGTACGGCACACCAGTGTGCCATTAGCGCTGCTCGGCCCGGTCCGCTCACCCGACAGCGGGTTTCAGGCCAACTGAATTCGTGACACAATGCCAGTCAATATGCGCGATCCGTAGACCACATGCGCATCAGCTGCCGTTTTCGTCCGCTTCCGATCAGGAGTCAGCCATGACTGCCGTCGCCCAGACCCGCCACCTCGCCACCGCCATCCCGGGACCGAAGTCCGTGGCCCTCATCGACCGCAAGGCGGCGGCGGTGTCCCGCGGTGTCGGCACCACCATGCCCGTCTACGCCACCCGCGCCGGCGGTGGCATCGTCGAGGATGTCGACGGCAACCGGCTCATCGACCTCGGCTCGGGCATCGCGGTGACCACCGTCGGCAACGCCGCCCCCCGCGTCGCCGCAGCGGTGGCCGCCCAGGCCGCAGAGTTCACCCACACCTGTTTCATGGTCACCCCCTACGAGCAGTACGTCGCGGTCTGCGAGCAGCTCAACCGGCTCACCCCCGGCGCCGGCGAGAAGCGCTCTGCGCTGTTCAACACCGGGTCCGAGGCCGTCGAGAACGCCGTCAAGATCGCGCGCTCGTACACCCGCAAGCAGGCCGTGGTGGCCTTCGACCACGCGTACCACGGCCGCACCAACCTCACCATGGCGCTGACCGCGAAATCGATGCCCTACAAGCACGGCTTCGGACCGTTCGCGCCGGAGATCTACCGGGCGCCGCTGTCGTATCCCTTCCGCGACGCCGAATTCGGCAAGGAGCTGGCCACCGACGGCGAACTCTCCGCGCGGCGGGCGATCAGCGTGATCGACAAGCAGGTCGGAGCGGACAATCTGGCCGCCGTCATCATCGAACCGATCCAGGGTGAGGGCGGGTTCATCGTTCCCGCCCCCGGTTTCCTGCCCACCTTGCTGGCCTGGTGCCGGGACAACGACGTGGTGTTCATCGCCGACGAGGTGCAGACCGGGTTCGCCCGCACCGGGGCCATGTTCGCCTGCGAGCACGAAGGCATCGAACCGGACCTGATCGTCACCGCCAAGGGCATCGCCGGCGGGCTGCCGCTGTCGGCGGTCACCGGCCGCGCCGAGATCATGGACGCCCCGCACGTGTCCGGGTTGGGCGGCACCTATGGCGGTAACCCGGTGGCCTGCGCCGCAGCCCTGGCCACCATCGAGACCATCGAGGCCGAGGGGCTCGTGGCGCGGGCCGCCGCGATCGAGACCCTGATGAAGGACCGGCTGCACCGGCTGCAGGCCGATGACGACCGGATCGGTGACGTGCGCGGGCGCGGGGCGATGATCGCCGTGGAACTCGTCAAGTCAGGCGGATCCGAACCCGATCCGGACCTGACGAAGGCGCTGTGCGCGGCCGCGCATGCCCAGGGTGTCATCGTGCTGTCGTGCGGCACCTACGGCAATGTGCTGCGCTTCCTGCCACCGTTGGTGATCAGCGACGACCTGCTCAATGAGGGACTCGACGTGCTGGAAGCGGCCCTGCGTCAACTGTCCTGACGATTGGTCTCGACCGGCGGGTGTGGATAGGTAGCATCCGCTTCGATGACCGAGCTTTTGGCCGTGTTGCGTGCATGGTGGCGCCAGCCCGACCACTTCGACTGGCTGTCGGGCTATCTGGAGGCGCAGCGGCTACGCGGCCTCGCCCGGCTGATGATGGTGGCGGTGATCGTCTTGATCGGTCTCGCGCCGGTACTGATGCATTGGAGCCCCGGCGGACCGGCCGACGGTCTGCCGACCGCGCTGTCGGTACTGGTGGCGGTGCTTACCGCGGGGATGGCGGCGGCGTGGGCGCGGCGTTGGCCGACCCGCGCACAGTCAACGGCGTTCTCCGTCATCGCGACGCTGTGCATCGCCACCGCCTGCCTGCTCGACCGCGATCCCGCCGCCGGCCTGCTCGGGTGCGCCTGTTTCGCGGCGATGGCCGGTTATGTGGCGTTCTTTCACACCAGCCCCTATCTGATCGTGGTCGTCGGCCTGGCCGTCACCGTCACCGGGATCAATGCCGCGCGCTTCGCCCTGGCCGGCGACCCCGCCGCAGCGGTGAGCAAGTTCCTGATCATCCTGGTCGGTGTCCTCGCGGTCCCCGCGTCCATCCAGGTGCTGGTGCGGCTGCTGGGCAGCGACGCCGCCCAATCCGATGTCGATGCCATGACCAACATCTCGAACCGGCGCGGATTCAGTCGTGCCGCATACGATGTGGTCTGTGTTGCCGGTCGTCGCGGCGGTGCGATCGGTCTGATCATGGTGGACCTCGACGGGTTCAAACGGATCAACGACACCCGCGGGCACGCCGCGGGCGACATGGTGCTGATCGCGGTCGCCGAGTTCCTTCGCACGCTGGCCGCCGGTGACGACATCGTCGCCGCGCGTTTCGGCGGGGAGGAGTTCCTGGTGTGCGGCCCTCTCGACGACACCGCGACGGCCACGCTGGCCGAGCGGATCCGCGCCCATGTGGCCGGGCTGCCCGATGGGATCACCGTCAGCATCGGCACCGCGCGCGCGGCGGTCGGCGAGCTGTCCGGCGCACAGGTCACGCAGCTGATCAACCGTCTCGTGGCGGCAGCGGACGGCGCGATGTACGACGCCAAGCGCGCCGGTGGCAATCGGGTCAACCACAGCGAGCACGAGGTTCCCGCCGGCTAGCCTCGCCATTCCCCGCGCACTGCCGTGCCGGGCGACGGTGGCGCCGACGTAGAGTGACACTGGACACACTCTTGCTCTTTCGAACGAACTGGCGCGATGGACACGATTCGCCGATGGTGGCGGCAACCGGACCGCTATGAGTGGCTGTCGGTGTACTTGGAGTCCCAGCAGCTGCGCTGGCCGCTGCAAGTGATCATGGCCACCACCGTCACGGCGCTGGGATTCGTTCCGCTGCTTCTGCTGTGGACTCCGGCGGTGCCGAACGACTGGCCGACCATCGTCGTCGCGGTCTCGGCGACGATGCTGTGTTGGAGCATGACGGTGGCCTGGCTGATTCGATGGCCCTCCCGGCGGGCGTCGCGTGTCTTCGCGCTGCTGTCCGCGGTGTGCGTCGCGGCCGCAAACCTCACCGTCCTGGCACCGCAGCAGGGCTTGCTGGCGTGCGCCATCTTCTCGGCGATCGGCGGCCTGGTGGCCTTCACCCAGAACAGCCGGTTCCTGGCGCTGGTGCTCGCCATCGGCACCGGTACCGCGGTCACCTGCGGGGTGCGGGTCGCCATGGTGGGCGATACCGCGCTGGCGGTCAGCGAGCTGCTGTTGATATTGGCCAGCATCCTCACCGTGCCGATGATGGGCCAGGTGTTGGTGCAGTTGCTCGGCGCGGACGCGGTGAACTCGGATGTCGATGCCCTCACCGGGCTGCACAACCGGCGCGGCTTCTACCGGGCCGTGGTGCACCGGGCGGGCCGCATCGTCGGTGGGCGCGGGATGCTGGGGCTGGTGATGGTCGACCTGGACGCCTTCAAGCAGGTGAACGACAGCCTGGGGCATGCCGCCGGCGACGAGGTGTTGAAAGCGGTCGCGATGGTCCTGCGCAGGGCCGCGGGCGGCGATGCGGTGGTCGCACGCATCGGCGGGGAGGAGTTCTGCATCGCCGCCAGCACCAGCGACCGGAATGTCCGCCACCTCGCCGATCGGGTACGCGCCGAGATCGACGAGCTGCCGGACGGGGTCACCGCCAGCGTGGGCACCGCATGCGCGCCGCGTCTGCCGTCCTCACAGGAGTCGCTGGACGAGCTGCTCGGCGTCGCGGACCGAGCGATGTACGCCGCGAAACGGGCCGGCGGGAATCGGGTCTGCCACGCCGCCGACGTCGCACACCAGTGACGGTCAGTGGTGCGCGAGTTCGTTCTTGCGGTCCCCGCCGCGCAACATCGCCCGCCAGCTTCGACGGGGGCGGGACTGTTCGGCGGGCTCGATGACGTCGGTGCGTTGGTCGGGCATCGCCACGGGCTGCGAACCCGTCGTCGCGATGACCGGCTCGCTGGTCTCGGCGTCGTGGATCGCCACGTCGCGGACGCTGCGCACGGACAGTCGGCCCACCGCGACGGCGGACAGGAAGATCACCACGGCACCCAGTCCGGAGAAGTAGGCCAGCTCCAGGACCACCGTTTTGGCCTCGGTGACTGCCACCGGGCTGCCGACGTTCCCGAGTGCCAACGGCGCGGCCAGTGCGCGGCCGACCACGAACCATGCGCCGGCGGCCACTGCCAGCCATCCGCCCAGTATGGCGGTGGCGCGGTTGCGCGACACCAGTAGCAACAGGCCACCAAGAACGGTCACCGCACCGGGCAGCACCTCCAGCCAGCCCCGGCCCAGCGTCCAGGTCCACGGCGAGTCGGGGGTGTAGGCGAAATCGAAATAGGGCCCGACGAAGGGGATGAACGCACCCCACACTCCGAGCACGATCAACAGAAATCCACTGAGCGCTCCGCGGCTGCGCGCTATCGCCAGTCTGCCGCCCCGGGCGCGACGTGTGCGGGTTTCGGACATGGTGGCCTCCTCGGTCATGCCAAGGGACTACCCACCTCCATCAGGCGTTAACCAGGCCGATGACGATCAGGAGGACGGCGATCAACGGGAACAGACCCTGGGAGACGGCGGCGCGAGCCTTGTCCGGCGACGACACCAGCAGCACCAGCGCCGCGGCCAGCATCGACCCCACCCCGGCCAGCACCAGCGCCGAGCCGACCGCGGCGTGCCCGGCGCCGGTGGCTCCGACACCGACACCGGTGACGATCGCCAGGAACAGGTTGTAGAAACCCTGGTTGAACGCCATTTCCTTGGTGGCCTCGGCTTGCTCGGCGGACAGCCCGAAGGTCGCCCGGGTACGCGGCGACGTCCAGGTCAACGACTCCATCACGAAGATGTACACGTGCAGCAGGGCGGCGAGGCTGGCGACGACGAGACCGGCGGTGAGCATGGGGACTATTCAAACAGCCCGGTCTGCCCGAATCCGGCGGCCGGCGGTTGCAGACCCAGGTGTGTCCATGCCAGCGGGGTGGCCACCCGACCGCGCGGCGTGCGGGCGATCATCCCGGCGCGCACCAGGAACGGCTCACACACCTCCTCGACGGTGGTGGCTTCCTCCCCGACCGCCACGGCCAGGGTGGACACCCCGACCGGCCCGCCGCCGAAGCTGCGGGTCAGTGCCGAGAGCACCGCACGGTCCAGTCGGTCCAGGCCGAGCTCGTCGACGTCGTAGACCTCCAGCGCCGCCTTGGCGATATCGCGGGTGATGATGCCGTCGGCACGGACTTCGGCGTAGTCGCGGACCCGGCGCAGCAGCCGGTTGGCGATCCGCGGTGTGCCGCGCGAGCGCCGCGCGATCTCGGCGCCTGCGGTCGCTTCCAGCTGGATTCCGAGGATGCCCGCCGAGCGGTGCAGCACCCGCTCCAGATCGGCCGGCTCGTAGAAATCCATGTGCGCGGTGAAACCGAACCGGTCCCGCAGCGGGCCGGTGAGCGCGCCGGACCGCGTGGTCGCACCGACCAGCGTGAACGGCGCCACGTCCAGCGGTATCGACGTGGCGCCCGGGCCCTTGCCGACCACCACATCGACCCGGAAATCCTCCATCGCCAGATAGAGCATCTCCTCCGCGGGCCGCGCGATGCGGTGGATCTCGTCGATGAACAGCACATCGCCTTCGACCAGATTGGACAGCATCGCCGCGAGGTCGCCGGCACGTTCCAGGGCCGGACCGGAGGTGACCCGCAGTGCCGAGCCGAGTTCTGCGGCGATGATCATCGCGAGCGAGGTCTTGCCCAGCCCGGGCGGTCCGGACAGCAGAATGTGATCCGGTGTGCCGCCGCGGTTCTTGGCGCCCTCCAGCACCAGCTGTAACTGTTCGCGCACCCGGTGTTGACCGATGAACTCGCCAAGGGTGCGGGGCCGCAGGCTGGCGTCGATATCGCCTTCGCCGACGGTCAGCGCCGGCGAGACATCCCGCTCCTCGCTGTCATCGCCGGGTTGCGAATCGAAACGGCCCATTACTTCTTACCCAGCATGGACAGCGCGGCCCGCAGCGCGCTCGAGGTGGTGGCGTTCGGATCATCGGCGAGCACCTTGTCGGTGGCTTCTTCGGCCTGCTTTGCCGCAAAGCCAAGGCCGACAAGGGCTTCCACCACCGGCATGCGTACCGCGTGCCCGCTGGCCGTCGCTGCACCACCGCCGCCGGGGACGGCACCGATCTTGTCGCGCAGTTCCAGCACCATGCGCTCGGCCCCGCGCTTACCGATGCCCGGCACCCTGGTCAGCGCGGTGATATCGCCGTCGGCGAGCGCCTGGCGCAGCGAGGGCGCGTCGTACACCGCCAGGGTGGCCAGCGCGATCTTCGGGCCGACGCCGGACACCCCCAGCAGTGTGCTGAACAGGTCGCGCGATTCGCCGTCGGCGAAGCCGTACAACGTCATCGAGTCCTCGCGCACGATCATCGCCGTGATCAGTCGGGCCTGCTCACCGCGTCGCAAGGTGGACAGCGTCGACGGCGTGGCCATCACCTTGTAGCCGACACCGGCGGCCTCCACGACCGCGTGATCCAGCGCGATCTCGATGATCTCGCCACGCACCGAGGCGATCATGCGCGGGCCGCCTTCAGCTTGGACTCGTAGGTGCGTTTGGCCTGCGCAGCCTTGGCCTCCGCCGCTGCCATCCGGGCAATCATCGGGGCCCGCCAGCAGTGGCAGATCGCGAGCGCGAGCGCATCCGCCGCATCAGCCGGTGTCGGTTTCTGTTGCAGCCCGAGGATTTTGGTGACCATGGTGGTCACCTGGGCCTTGTCGGCGCGGCCGTTGCCGGTGACCGCGGCCTTGACCTCGCTGGGCGTGTGGAAGTGCACGTCGATATCGCGGCGGGCGGCGGCCAGGGCGATCACGCCACCGGCCTGCGCGGTGCCCATCGCGGTGTTCGCGTTCTGGTTGGCGAACACCCGCTCGATGGCGATCACGTCGGGACGGTGGGTGTCCATCCAGTATTCGACGGTGTCGCTGATGGTGAGCAGGCGTCGCTGCAGCGCCTCACCGGCCGGGGTGCGCACGACGTCGACATCCAGGGCGATGACATGCCGGCCGCGACCGGTCTCGATCACCGACAATCCGCAGCGCGTCAACCCGGGATCGACTCCCATTACCCGCACGCCAGCCCCTTCACCGATCAGAACACGTGTTCGATAGCGTAACGGTCGGGCCCGACACAACAGCACAGGGACACGCGGACATCTTGCCGTGCCACCATGGGTTGATGCGAGTGGTGATAGCGGGCGGACACGGCAAGATCGCGTTGATCCTGGAGCAGTTGTTATCGCAGCGGGGTGACACGGCGGTCGGCCTGATCAGGAATCCCGCGCACGCCGCGGACCTGGCGGCCGCCGGCGCACAGGCCGCGGTGCTGGACCTGGAGGACAGTTCCCTCGAGCGGGTCACCGAGGCGCTGGCCGGGGCCGATGCCGTGGTGTTCGCCGCCGGCGCCGGGCCGGGCAGCGGGGTGGCGCGTAAGCAGACGGTGGACCGCGACGCCGCGATCTTGCTGGCCGATGCCGCCGAAGCCGCGGGTGTGGGCCGCTATGTCATGGTGTCGGCGATGGCCGCCGACGACCGCAGCCTCGACGCCGGCTATGACGAGGTGTTCCGCGCCTACATGCACGCCAAGTCCGAGGCCGACGCGGACGTACGCGCCCGCGCCGGCCTGCAGACCACGATCGTGCGGCCCGGCGGGCTGACCGATGAGCCCGGCACCGGCCGAGTGACAATCGCCGAATCGACCGGCCGTGGCACGATCCCGCGCGCCGACGTCGCCGCCGTCCTGCTGGCCGTACTGGACTCCCCCGCCACCGCCGGACGGACCTTCGAGGTCATCTCGGGTGAGACGGCGATCAACGAGGCCCTCTAGGTCACAGCGCCAGCAATTTCTCGCTGAGCCCCCACAGGCGCTGCGCGGACTCCGGGTCCACCGCGTACCGGGTCACCCCAACGGTCGTCTCGAACGGCCCGGTGCCGAACTGCACGGCCACCGGTTCGTCGATATCCTCCAGCGGGGCGATGTCGCTGTTCTGCAGAAACACCCCGCCGATGTCGTCGAGCAGCGGGCTGGTCGCGGCCCACACGGTGGTGGCCGCGCCCTGCTGCGGTGTCTTCTGGTCCCGGTTGGGATCGATGACCGCATTGCCATGGTCGTCGATCAACCCCATCAGCTTCCACCCCTCGTCGGGCATCCACGGCGCGAGGTTCGTGTCGACGATGCCGCCGGGGTGCAGCGCGTAGCCGCGGATGCCGTCATCAGCCCACAGCCGGTCCAGTTCGACGGCGAACAGCACGTTGGCCGTCTTGGACTGACCGTAGGCCAGCATGCCGTCATAGGAGCTCTCGTCCTCGAAATGTGGGTCATCCCAGAGAATGTCGGATAGGTGGTGACCCCATGACGACAGCTCCACCACCCGCGAACCGGTCGCCGCTCGCAGCGCCGGCAACAGCGCGTTCGTCAATTGGAAGTGGCCCAGATGGTTGGTGGCGAACTGCGCCTCGTATCCGCGGGCGTCGCGAACCAGCGGCCCGCCCATGATGCCGGCGTTGTTGATGAGCGTGTGCAGTGGACGGCCGGTGGCGAGATAACCGGCGGCGAAATCAGCGACCGACCGCGGATCGAGCAGGTCGAGGCGGTGCACCTGTACGCCGGGCAGATCAGCCACCGCGGCCGCGGCGCGTTCCGGCGAGCGCGCCCCGACGACGACGGAGGCACCCGCGCGACTCAGCGCCCGCGTGGTTTCCAATCCGAGGCCGACGTGCCCGGCGGTCACGATGATCTGCCGTCCGGTGAGATCGATACCGGCCAGCACATCCGTGGCCGACGATGCTGCGGTGAAACCTGAACCGATGGGGTGTTGTTTATGCGTCATGCCCGGAATAACGCCCGGGCCGGCGGACTTTCCATCGTCATGAGTCCGCAAGGCATGCGCGATCGTCCGGAAGTCGGCCGCGACCCGCTCTCGGCGGTGCTGCGCTTGGTGGAAGCTCGCGGTGCGGTGTCCGGCGGGGTGGCGGCCGCGGGAGCCTGGAGCACCGCCGCCGAGATCACCGAGCCGCTGAAGTTCATCGCGGTCGTACGCGGTGGTCTGCGGATCCACGCCGACGGGGTGAGCCCGGTGTACGCCGGCACCGGCGACGTGGTGATCCTCAATCACCGGCGCCGGGTGACCTTGTCCAATATCCCCGACGGTGCCGTCCCGGTC
This sequence comes from Mycobacterium sp. MBM, assembly GCA_021648845.1. Lineage (GTDB taxonomy): Bacteria > Actinomycetota > Actinomycetes > Mycobacteriales > Mycobacteriaceae > Mycobacterium. The sequence continues at coordinate 292,422 of JAKJHY010000002.1, forward strand.
GTCTTCGAACTCAGTGCGAACGAACCGCTCGTGCGGATCGGCGACGCGGAGCAGGACGTCATGCTGGGCGGGCACATCGGCGTCAACGAAGTCGGCCGTCAACTGCTGCGCACCGCTCTCCCGCCGCTGCTGCACGTTCGGGCCACCGCCCCGGACGCCTCCGAACTGCACGACCTGGCATCGAGGGTCTACGCGGAGATGACCGCAGCACGAATCGGCAGTGACTTCGCCGTCGCTCAGTTCGCGCAGTTGCTGGTGCTGGCGGTGCTGCGCAGCCGTCTGAACCGGGCCGATTCGCTACCGCCGGGGCTGCTGCGGCTGCTCACCGACGATCAGCTGCGGACGGCCGCGGCCGCGATACACGCCGAGCCCGGAAAGCCTTGGCGGATGGCGGAATTGGCGCGGATCGCCACGATGTCGCGGACTTCGTTCGCCGAGCGGTTCCGCACCTCGGCCGGTGTGCCGCCGATGACCTACCTGAGCAGGTTGCGGATGCTGCTGGCGCAGCGCGCGCTGCGCGACACCGACGTCGCCGTCGCCGTTCTCGGTTACCAGCTCGGGTACGCGGCCGAGAGCGCCTTCTCCAACGCGTTCAAACGCGAGGTGGGCATGTCACCCCTGCGGTACCGGCAGACCTACCGTGAGGATCAGTCCTCGTCGAGCTGGGCGGCGACATCGTCGGGGATGTCGATATTGGTGTAGACGTCCTGCACGTCGTCGCTGTCTTCCAGCGCGTCGACGAGCTTGAGCACCTTGCGGGCACCGTCGAGGTCCACCGGCACACTGACCGAGGGCTGGAAGCCGGATTCTGCCGAGTCGTAGTCGATGCCGGCGTCCTGCAGGGCGGTGCGCACCGCGACCAGGTCGGTGGGCTCGCAGATGATCTCGAAGCTCTCGCCGTGATCGTTGATCTCTTCGGCTCCGGCCTCCAGCACCGCGGCGAGCACGTCGTCCTCGGTCAGACCGTTCTTGTCGAGCGTGACGACACCCTTGCGGGAGAACAGGTAGGAGACCGACCCCGGGTCGGCCATGTTGCCGCCATTGCGGGTCATCGCGACGCGCACCTCGCCGGCGGCGCGGTTACGGTTGTCGGTGAGGCATTCGATGAGCACCGCGACACCGTTGGGGCCGTAACCCTCGTAGGTGATGTTCTGCCAGTCGGCGCCGCCGGCCTCTTCGCCACCGCCACGCTTGCGGGCCCGCTCGATGTTGTCGTTGGGCACCGAGGACTTCTTGGCCTTCTGGATGGCGTCATACAGCGTCGGGTTGCCCGCCGGGTCGCCACCGCCGGTGCGTGCCGCGACCTCGATGTTCTTGATCAACTTGGCGAACATCTTGCCGCGCTTGGCATCGACGACGGCCTTCTTGTGCTTGGTGGTGGCCCACTTGGAATGGCCGCTCATGCAGGTACGCCCTCTTTCTGGTGAAACGTCGACTGCACAGTCTACGGGCACCGGTGATCGGTCACGGCCAGTCCCCGTCGACATAGCGCTGCAGGTTCGGCGCGATCGCGGCCACCAGATCGTCATCGCTCATCGAGGCCACGGGTTCGACCCGCCACACGTAGCGCATCATCGCCAGGCCCATGATCTGCGAGGAGATCAGCCCACTGCGGACACGCCGGTCACGGTCGTCGGCGCCGACCCGAGACGTACCCAGCAGAGCGGCCTCGACGATCCTGCGCAGTTTCTCCCGCGTCGACTCCTCGTGCGCGGCGGTCAGCAGTATGGCCCGCAGCACCGGGCCGATCTCCTCGTCGGCCCAGGCGCCGAGCATCAGCCGCAGCAGCGCCACGCCCAGGTGGTCCGGTGGCGTGGCCCAGGTCGCGGCGACCGCCTCCAGCCAGCGCGCCGGTGGCGTAGTCGCCGCGTCGAGGAGAGCCGCCTTGGACCCGAAGTAGTGGTAGATCAGCGCCGGGTCGACATCGGCGCGCCGCGCGACGGCCCGCAGCGTGGTGCCGGCCCAGCCGTGCTGGGCGAATTCCTCGCGGGCAGCGTCGAGGATGCGCGCCGAGAGCACACCCCGGTCGTCTCGCGGGCCGGGCGGCGGCTTCTTCGGCATGCCGGAACACTACCAAGAGTTTCACGTTGCGTTGAGACTAGTTTCAACGTAGCGTGAAACTCATGACCTTGAACGGTCCCCAGACCACCGGCCGCACGTTCGACAATCTCAGCGAGCCCGAACATGCCATCCGCCACGACATCAACGTGGCCGTGCCGGTGCGCGACGGCATCTCGCTGATGGCCGACGTCCACCGACCCGACGCCGATGGCCGGTTTCCCGCGCTCATCGCGGCATCTCCGTACCCACGCCAGATTCAGAATCTGGGCGCGCCGATGGGCTTCATCGAGGCCGGGAATACCGACTTCTGGGTCACCCGCGGGTACGCGCATGTCATCGCCAATGTCCGCGGAACCGGGGGTTCCGGAGGCGAATTCGGGTTCTTCGACGCCAATGAGCGCCGTGATATGCACGATCTCGTCGAGTGGGCGGCCGCCCAGCCCTGGTGTGACGGCAACGTCGGGATGATCGGCATCAGCTATTTCGCGATGACGCAGCTGGAGGCGGCCGTCGAGCGCCCGCCACACCTGAAGGCGATCTTCCCGCTGGCGGTCACCGCCGATCTCTTCGAGGCCGCATCGCATCACGGCCTGGTCAGCTCGGCCTTCTGCACACCCTTCCTGTCGATGATGGGCCTGACCGCTGCGCGCAGTGACGCCTTCTGGCGCAGCGCGCCGCTGCACCTGGCCCGCAAGGTCCTCAATCTGGCTCCGCTACACCGCAAGTTCGGCACGATGAACGGCGAGGCGGCGGTGACCATGTTGCGCCAGCTGCTCAAGCTGCCGCACGATCCGCAGCCCTGGGATCAGTTGTGGCTCGATATCTTCGTCGACCACCCCGTGCGTGACGAGTGGTGGGACGAAAGAGATCTCACGCCATTGCTGGAGAATATCGACATCCCGGTGTACCTCGGCTGCGATTGGGAGAACGTCCCGTTACACCTGCCGTCCACGTTCATCGCATGGAAAGCGTTGGCGCACAACCCCAATGTTCAGATGGGCCTGCTCGACAAGTTCGGCCTGACCTGGCCGTGGGAAAGCCTGCACGAAGAGGCCCTGGCCTGGTACGACCACTGGCTCAAGGGGCGCGACACCGGAATCCTGCAGGGCGAACGGGTACGGTATGCGCTGCCGGGCGCCCCGGGATGGCACGCCGCGCACTCCTGGCCCCCACCGGTACGGCACCGCGAGTTCGCGCTACGCGCCGACGGCATCCTGGATACCGATGAAGGCAACAGTGGCACAAGGCAATTCATGGCGCTGGGTGCCGGAACGGGTCGGGTCACGGCCAGCGCGCTCGACCCGCCGGCAAGCCTGACCTGGACATCAGCCCCGCTGGATTCAGATGTGGACCTCGTCGGCGAGATCGAGTTGCGGCTGATCGCCGCGGCCACCGCCGCGGACACCGGGTGGATCGCCACCCTGCAGGACGTGGCAGCCGACGGCACGGTTACCGATGTGACCGCAGGATGGCTGCGGGCGACCCTGCGCACGGTCGATGAGGCCCTCAGCGCACCGGGCTCCCCCGTCCTGCCCTGCCGGGTTCCCGTTGCGGTCCCGATCGGAGAGCCGGTCGAGTACCGGATACCGCTGGTGCCGAATGCCCGACGGTTCACCGCCGGGCACCGAATCCGGTTGGTGATCGCCGGGGACGATCAGATTCCCGGCACGCCGGCGATCATGAACTTTCGGCACGCCACAGTGGGTACCAGCAGCCGCAACACCGTGTACTCGTCCTCGCGGCTACTGCTGCCCGCCCTGACGGCTGTTAACTGAGCCACACTCACTGTCCCGGTAACTTACTCCAAAGTAAGGTAGCCGGCATGACCTTCTCCCTGGAGTTGCCCTCAGACCTGCTCGACGTGCAGAAGTGGGTGCACGAGTTCGCTGCCGACGTCGTCCGTCCCGCCGCGGCCGAGTGGGACGAGCGCGAGGAGACCCCCTGGCCGATCATCGCCGAAGCCGCCAAGGTCGGCCTCTACTCCCTGGAGATGTTCGCCGAACAATCCGCCGAACCCACCGGCCTCGGCATGATCGTGGTGTTCGAGGAACTGTTCTGGGGCGATGCCGGTATCGCGCTGTCCATCCTGGGCACCGGTCTGGCGGCCGCCTCGGTGGCCGGCTCCGGCACCCCCGAGCAGATCGGCGAGTTCCTGCCGCAGATGTTCGGGACCGTCGACAAGCCCGAGGTCGCCGCGTTCTGCGCATCCGAGCCGAACGCCGGCTCGGATGTGGGTTCGATCCTCACCCGCGCCCGCTACGACGAGGCCACCGATGAGTGGGTACTCAACGGCACCAAGACCTGGGCCACCAACGGCGGGATCGCCAACGTGCACGTCGTCGTCGCGTCGGTGTACCCCGAGCTCGGCACCCGCGGCCAGGCCTCGTTCATCATCCCGCCGGGCACCAAGGGACTCAGCCAGGGCCAGAAGTTCCTCAAGCACGGCATCCGCGCCTCACACACCGCCGAGGTCGTGCTCGACGATGTCCGCATCCCCGGCCATTTGATCGTCGGCGGCAAGGAAAAGTTCGAGGCCAAGATCGCCAAGGTGCGCGAGGGAAAGAAGGCCGCCGGCCAGGCCGCGATGGCGACCTTCGAGCGAACCCGCCCCACCGTCGGCGCGATGGCCGTCGGGGTGGCCCGCGCCGCCTACGAATACGCCCTCGACTACGCCTGTGAGCGGGAGCAGTTCGGTCGCAAGATCGGCGATTTCCAGAGCGTCGCATTCAAGCTCGCCGATATGAAGGCCCGCATCGACGCCGCCCGGCTGCTCGTGTACCGGGCCGGCTGGATGGCCCGCAACGGCAAGCAATTCGAGAATGCCGAGGGGTCGATGGCCAAACTGGTGGCCAGCGAGACCGCGGTCTACGTGACCGACGAGGCCATCCAGATCCTCGGCGGCAACGGCTACACCCGCGACTACCCCGTCGAGCGGATGCACCGCGACGCGAAGATCTTCACCATCTTCGAAGGGACCAGCGAGATTCAGCGCCTGGTGATGAGCCGCGCGATCACCGGGCTGCCGATCCGCTGAAATTACTTACACCAGAGTCAATTTCGCGCATCAACGTGGCCTCGGGACGGAACACGCCCGTCACGTCAGAGAAACACTGTCGGCCTAATTTTGCCGAATGACACAGGAGCTCGGCGATGAGGTGCGCAGTGCGGACCTCGACACTGATCTTGACCGGCTGACCGCCACCAAGGAGACGCTCGAGGACTACACGCTGCGCTTCGCCCCGCGCAGCTACCGCAAGTGGTCCACCCGGGTGGTCGGCATCTCCGCCCTCGGCGGCATTGCCTACCTCGCCGATTTCGCCATCGGCGCGAACATCGGTATCGCCTATGGCACCACCAATGCGTTGTGGGGCATCTTGATCTTCGCGGTCGTGGTGATGGTGACCGGATTCCCGCTCGCCTACTACGCGGCGCGCTACAACGTGGACCTGGACCTGATCACCCGAGGTAGCGGATTCGGCTACTACGGCTCGGTGGTCACCAACGTCATCTTCGCGACGTTCACGTTCATCTTCTTCGCGCTCGAAGGTTCGATCATGGCGCAGGGCCTCGAGCTCGGCCTCGGCATACCCCTGTGGGTCGGCTATGCGGTCTCGACGATCATCATCTTCCCGTTGGTCATCTACGGCATGAAAGTGCTTTCCACCCTTCAGGTCTGGACCACACCATTGTGGCTGGTGCTGATGGTCGCGCCGTTTGTGTATCTGGTTGTCAGCCACCCCGAGTCGGTCGGCGAGTTCTTCGCCTATCGGGGCGAGAGCGGCACCGCGGGCTTCGACCTCGGTATGACGCTGCTGGCTGCCGGGGTGTGCCTGTCGCTGATCGTCCAGATCGCCGAGCAGATCGACTATCTGCGCTTCATGCCGCCCCGCACGCCGGAGAACAACCGCAGCTGGTGGACGTGGATGTTCCTGGCCGGACCGGGATGGGTGATCTTCGGCGCCATCAAACAGGTCATCGGCCTCTTCCTGGCGGTGTACCTGATCGCCAACGTCTTCGACGGCGCGGTGGCGAGCGCGAACGAGCCGGTGCACCAGTTCCTGGAGATCTATCGCAACTTCCTGCCACCGTGGCTGGCGATGACGCTGGCGGTGATCCTGGTGGTGATCAGCCAGGTGAAGATCAACGTCACCAATGCCTACTCCGGATCGCTGGCCTGGACCAACTCGTTCACCCGGGTTACCAAGCACTACCCAGGCCGTCTGGTGTTCCTGGCGTTCAACCTGCTGATCGCGCTGATCCTGATGGAAGCCAACATGTTCGCATTCCTGAACTCCATCCTGGGGTTCTACGCCAACTGCGGTATCGCCTGGGTCGTCGTGGTCGCCTCGGACATCGTGTTCAACAAGTACCTGCTGAAGCTCTCCCCCATGGCACCCGAATTCCGCCGCGGGATGCTCTACGCCATCAACCCGGTGGGGTTCGTGTCCCTGTTCATCGCGGCCGGGGTGTCGCTGCTGACCTTCTTCGGAGTCCTCGGCGAGGCCATCAGGCCGTACTCACCTTTGGTGGCCATGGTGCTCGGACTGGTACTTCCGCCGATCATCGCCGTCGCCACCAAGGGCAAGTACTACCTGCGCCGCTCCGACGACGGTATCGATCTGCCGATGTATGACGAGCTGGGCAACCCGTCGGGCGAGCACCTCAAATGCCATGTGTGCCATCACGATTACGAGCGACCCGACATGATGAAGTGCGCGACCCACGACGCGTTCGTCTGCTCGCTGTGCCTGTCGACGGACAAGGTCGCCGACCACGTGCTGCCCGCCCAGACCTAGACCACGGCGGCCCGGTGCCGCACGTCCCCCGCGGGATAGTGCGGCCGCAGCGCGGCGGCGAGAATGCGGTCGAGCGTGCGGTCGGGCAGCAACGGTAACCAGCGGATCAGGGCGGCTTCGCGGCCGACCGGATAACGCGTACGGGGTTTGCGTGCCGTCACCGCCTTGACGATGATCTTGGCTGCGGCGTCGGCGGGCACACCCGACTCGGTGGACGACGCGGCCTGGCCGTTCACCGCGCGCACCAGGGCGCCGTAGCGCGCACTCTGCTCGGCTGTCATGGTCGACACCAGCTCACCAGCCGTGGCGATTGCCCGCTCGAGCATTTCCGTGCGCACGGCCCCCGGTTCGATCACCACCACCCCGACACCGAATGCAGCCATCTCGCGTCGCAGCGAATCGCTGACGGCTTCGAGCGCGAATTTCGTTGCGGCATAGGGACCATAGGCAGCCATCGCGACCCGGCCGCCGACCGAGCTGATGTTGACCACCCGCCCCTTGGCGAGCATCAGCGCCGGCAGCAGCGCCTGGGTGACGGCTACCTGACCGAAGAGGTTGACCTCGAACATGCGGCGCCACTCGTCGATCGCGAATACCTCGATCGGCACGTTGGCCTGGATGGCGGCGTTGTTCACCAACGCCCGCACCGACCGGCCCTGCGGGTCGTCGTTCACGCGATCGCCCAGCGCCCGGATGTGGTCCGCGTTGGTGATGTCGAGGATGACCGGCTCGATACCGGGCGCCCGGATCGCGTCGCCGTCCTGCTGGCGCCGGACACCGGCGAGGACATGGAACCCCCGCTCGGCCAGCGCGCGTGCCGTGGCGGCGCCGATTCCCGCGGACGCACCCGTCACGACCACCAACTCGGAGATTTCAGATGACGATGTCATCTCGACAACACTACGCCTCCAGATGACACTGTCAACTAAGATGACACCCATGGTGACCCGCGTTGAATCGGCCGCCGCGACACGCCGCGCCCTGCTCGACGATGCCGCAAAGCTGCTCGAGCTCGGAGGTCCCGACGCCGTGACATTTCGTGAGGTCGGCTCGCGGACCGGCCTGAGCCGTGGCGCGCCCTACCGCCACTTCGCCAACAAGGACGCCCTGCTGGCGGCGGTTGCCGTCGAAGGCTGGGAGCGCATCGGTGATCGCATGTCCACGCTACGGACCGACACGCAGCTGCTACCCGCCGACAAACTGCGCGCGGCGCTGCTGAGCATCATAGAGATCAGCAGGCAGCAGCCGTATCTGTATCAACTGATGTTCAGCGCACCGGCGGGAGACCCCACCGCGGTAGCCCGTGCCGCACAACACATGTGCGACGAATTCACCGCCATCGTCGCCATGACCGTCGACCCACGGGCCGCGCAGCGCTGCTCCGCTCTGCTGCTGACCGGTGCCCATGGCGCCGCAGGCCTGGAATCCAGTGGCCTGCTCAGCAACGACAAATGGCACACCACCGCCGAGGAACTCAGCGACAACCTGATCGCCGCAATCGCCCCGAGTTAGCGGCCGGCCACCATATCCACGAACATCGCATGCACCCGGCGGTCGCCGGTGACCTCGGGGTGAAATGAGGTGGCCAGCACCTTGCCCTGGCGTACCGCGACGGGATGTCCGGCCGCGGTGGCCAGCACCTCGACCTCGGGGCCGATCCGTTCCACCCAGGGGGCGCGGATGAACACCGCGTGCACCGGAGTGTCGAGGCCGGTGAACGTCAGGTCTTCCTCGAAGGAATCGACCTGACGACCGAACGCGTTACGGCGCACCGTCATGTCTATGCCGCTCAGCGGGAGCGCCTCGCGCCCGGGGACCCCGGCGTCCAGGATCTCGTGGGCCAGCAGGATCATGCCCGCACAGGACCCGTAGGCGGGCAGCCCGTCACGTAACAGCCCGCGAAGCGGCTCCAGCAACTCGAATTCTCGCAGCAGATGGCTCATCGCGGTCGACTCGCCGCCCGGAATGACCAGTGCGTCAACGGATTTCAACTCGACGAGCCGGCGCACCGTGACTGCCTCGGCGCCGGCCTCGGTCAGCGCCGCCAGATGCTCGCGGGTATCGCCCTGCAGGGCGAGCACCCCGACCCGGACACTCACCGGGCAGCTGGGGTGAAGCCGCGCTGATAGCGGGTCAGACCCTCCTGCATCACGGCCGCCACCATCTCACCGTACTGGTTGTACAGCTTGCCCTGGGTCAGCGCACGTCCACCGCACGCCGACGGCGAGGACTGGTCGTAGAGCAGCCATTCATCGGCGCGGAACGGCCGCATGAACCACATCGCGTGATCGAGCGACGCGATCATCAGATGCTTACGCTCGTCGGGATGATTCACCTGCGCCGAACCGAGCAGGGTCAGGTCGCTCAGGTAGGCCAGCGCGCAGATGTGCAGCACCGGATCATCGGGCAGCGGGTCGCGGTGACGGAACCACACCTGCTGCTGAGATGCCTTGCCGGGCAACCGATTGACCTTCTCGCGGGGAACGATGCGTACGTCCCACTCGTCGAACTGCCGGAAGCTGGCGTCGTCGAAGACCTTCGAGTTGGTCTTGAACCCGGGGATATCGTCGGGTCCGGGTGCGGCGGGCATGGCGTCCTGATGCTCGATCCCACTCTGATCGGTCTGGAACGAGGCCGACATGCTGAAGATCGTCTGGCCGTGCTGCACGGCGCTGACCCGGCGGGTGGCAAACGATCCGCCGTCGCGGATGCGTTCCACCAGGTACACCGACGGTGAGCGGGCGTCGCCGGGGCGCAGAAAATAGCCGTGCAGCGAGTGGACCTGGAACTTCGGGTCGACCGTGCGTACCGCCGAGACCAGCGACTGCCCGGCCACGTGGCCGCCGAAGGTGCGCTGCAGAAAACCGGATTCCGGGCTGAATACCCCACCGCGGTAGATGTCGACTTCGAGTTGCTCGAGGTCGAGGATTTCTTCGATGGACATCGGTGGTGACTACCAGCCTCGTTCGGCGAGCCGGTGGGGCTGCGCGATGTCCTCCACGTTGATGCCGACCATGGCCTCGCCGAGCCCGCGCGAGACCTTGGCCAACACATCGGGATCGTCGTAGAAGGTGGTGGCCTTCACGATCGCCGCGGCGCGCGCCGCCGGGTCACCGGACTTGAAGATGCCCGAGCCGACGAACACGCCCTCGGCGCCCAGCTGCATCATCATCGCCGCATCCGCGGGGGTAGCGATACCGCCCGCGGTGAACATGGTCACCGGCAGCTTGCCGGCCCGGGCCACCTCGGCCACCAGCTCGTAGGGCGCCTGCAGGTCCTTGGCCGCCACGAACAACTCGTCCTCGCTCAGCGATCCCAACCGGCGGATCTCGCCGCCGATGGACCGCATGTGCGTGGTCGCGTTGGAGACGTCGCCGGTACCGGCCTCACCCTTGGAACGGATCATCGCCGCGCCCTCGGTGATGCGCCGCAGCGCCTCACCGAGGTTGGTCGCCCCGCACACGAACGGGACGGTGAAGCGCCACTTGTCGATGTGATTGGTGTAGTCGGCCGGGGTCAACACCTCGGACTCGTCGATGTAGTCCACCCCGAGGCTCTGCAGGATCTGGGCCTCCACGAAATGGCCGATGCGCACCTTGGCCATCACCGGGATGGTGACCGCGGCGATGATGCCCTCGATCATGTCCGGGTCGCTCATCCGCGAGACACCGCCCTGGGCGCGGATGTCGGCGGGCACACGCTCCAACGCCATCACCGCCACCGCGCCCGCGGCCTCGGCGATACGCGCCTGCTCGGGGGTGACGACGTCCATGATGACACCGCCCTTGAGCATCTCGGCCATCCCGCGCTTCACCCGCGCGGTACCGGTCTGAGTACCGGAACCCGGTGCGGTTTCCATCAGTATCTCCTTCACATCGCTACCGATTCAGTGTAGGGGTGGTGCCAAATCAATTGGATCCGCAGTCTCAGCGGATCAGCTGAGGCTGCGTACCAGGCCCGGCGCCCCGTACATCGGCAAGCTCGCCGGCCTGTGCCAGCAGTTCGCCGAGCTGCAGCGGATAGACGGTTTGCCCCTTGGCGACCAGCTCGCCGATCATTGTCTCATCGCACCAGAGATGACCGTGAAGGTAGCGGCGCTCCAGGTCCGTGTGACCCGTGGTAACCGGCTCGAAGTGCGCCGTCCGGTGCACGAAGAACAGTTCCTCGCTGCGCATCAGCGCTCCGTTGAAGTCGATGAGGGCCTCCCGGCGCCACACCGGGCCCACCAGTTCGGCCGGGGACACCGCCAGACCGGTCTCCTCGGCCAACTCCCGGACCGCGGCCTCCACCAGTTCTTCCCCCGGTTCGACCTCCCCGCCGACGGTGAACCACCAGCGCGGCGCCTCGACAGCACCGCGGGCCGGGTCGGAGCCACAGAACAGCAGCACCCGGCCGGCCTCGTCGAGCACGATGACGCGCGCCGACACCCGCCGGCTGACCTGCCCGGAATCCCGCGCCGCCGGACCGGCCCGCTCGGCGATCTCGAAATAGGTGGGCAGTGCCGCGGTGCCGCCCAGGTGCAACAGCCGCACCAACGGCCGCTCCCGCAGGGCCAGCGTGTCGCGCACGGCGTCGTTGTGGAAGCGGCGGGCCAGCAACACCCGCGCCTCCGCATCGGCGAGCTCGGCCACCAGCGCGACCGGTAGCGACAGCGGGTCCACACTTTCCAGCGCGGCCGACAGTTCGTTCTCCGCCGCCTCCCGCATGGCGCGGGGAGCGCGTTCGGCGGCATCGGCGAGGGCCGCCAACCGCCGCCCCTCCGGTGCGCGCCCGTAGGCATCCACGGCGACCGCACGCGCGACCACCGCCCGGCGGGCCAACAGCCCGTCCAATGCCTGCCAGGACAGGTCGTAGCGCACGTGCAAGCGGTCCAACCGGTTGGCGGTCAGGTAGGCCCAGCTGCCGAGCAGCAACAGCACGGCGCCCACCAGCACCGCGAGCACGATCAGCGCGACCGTCATGACCCGGCCACCTGCACCTTGGCCCCGACACCGCTCACGGTCTCGTACACCCGCATGATCTCGCCGGCCACCACCGACCAGTCGTAGCGCTGCACCGCCACCGACGCCGCCCCCACGTAGCGCTTGCGCGCCTGGTCGTCGCCCAATAGTTCGATCAGGCTGGTGGCCAACGCATCCGGGTCCTCGACCGGCACCAGGCGGCCGGCTTCGCCATCGTTGAGGACGCGCCGGAAGGCGTCCAAATCGCTGGCCACCACCGCGGTGCCGGCCGCCATCGCCTCCACCAGGACGATGCCGAAACTCTCGCCGCCGGTGTTGGGGGCGCAGTACACATCGGCGCTGCGCAGCGCCGAGGCCTTGGTGGCGTCGTCCACGGCGCCCAGGAAACGCAGGTTGGCCGCGCACCGGCCGGCCTGGGCGGTCAATTCGTCCTCATCGCCGCGGCCCACCACCAGCACCTCGACATCGGGGAATGCCGCCACCAGCCGGGGCAGCGCGGCCAGCAGGACCGCCATCCCCTTGCGCGGCTCGTCGAAGCGTCCGAGGAACAGCACCGAGCGCCCCGGGCGCGGGTAACCGTCCAGCAGGGGCGCCGACGCGAACTCCGAGACCGGCACCCCGTTGGGGATTTCGACGGCGTCGGAACCCAGCGCCTCCATCTGCCAGCGCCGGGCCAGATCCGATACCGCGATGCGACCGACGATCTTCTCGTTCAGCGGCCGCAACATGCCCTGGAACACGCTCAGCGTCAACGATTTCGTGGTCGAGGTGTGGAATGTGGCCACGATCGGCCCCTCGGCGATCATCAGCGCCAGCATCGACACACTGGGCGCGTTCGGCTCGTGCAGGTGCAGGACATCGAAATCCCCCTCGACGAGCCACTTCTTGACCTTGCGATGGGTGGCGGGGCCGAACCGCAGCCGCGCGACCGAGCCGTTGTACGGGATGGGGACGGCGCGACCGCCGGACACCACGAAATCGGGCAGCCGGGAACCCGCATCGGCCGAGGAGGGCGCCAGCACGCTGACGTGATGGCCGTCGGCCAGGAACACCTCGGCCAGTTGCAGCACGTGGGCCTGTACACCGCCGTGCACATCGAACGAGTACGGGCACACCATCCCGATCCGCATCAGCCCTCCAGGCGGATGCGGCGCTCGGCGGACAGATCGGCGACCCACTGCGGTTGCAGCATGTGCCAGTCCGCCGGGAATTCGGCGATACCGGCGGCGAAGTGATCGGCCAACGTCTGGGTGATGCGGCCGATGTCGCCGCCGGAGGTGTCCACCGGGGCGTGGATCCGCAGACCCCATGCATCGCCCTCGAACCAGGTGTGCGCCGGCAACAATGCCGCCCCGGTTTGCACCGCCAGCTTCGCCGGACCGGACGGTAACCGGGTCTGCTCACCGAAGAAGTCGACCGGAACGCCCGAACGGGTCAGGTCGCGGTCGGACATCAGGCAGACCAGTCCATTGGCGTTGAGGCGGTCGACCAGGATCTCCGAGGGCGGCCGGGCGCCCCCGGTCAGCGGCAGCACCTCGAATCCGAGGCTCTCGCGGTAGGCGACGAACCGGTTGTACAGCGACTCCGGTTTCAGCCGCTCGGCCACGGTGGCGAACGGCCCGAAGGTGTTCGTCAGCCACACCCCGGCGATATCCCAGTTACCACTGTGCGGTAACGCGAGCACCACCCCGCGACCGGCCGCCAGCCCCTGCCCGATGTGGTGGTCGCCCTCGACCAATTCCTGCACCTTCGCGGTGACCGCCCGGTGGTCCATCGACGGCAGCCGGAACGCCTCGCGCCAGTACCGCCCGTAGGAGGCCAGCGATGCCCGCACCAGACCGGCCGGCACCTGCGTGGCCGGCACGCCGAGCACTCGGCCCAAATTCTTGCGTAGCTGTTCGGGCCCGCCGCCGCGCGCCGCGTACAGCGCCCCGGCATCGAACATGTTGCGGGCGGCGAACTCCGGCATGGCCCGCACCATGCGCCAGCCCGTCGCATAACCGAGATCCGACAGCTGCCCGCCCAGCGGTACCCGGAAGCCGCCGAAGCGGGGCAGCCCCGACGTCGGTGTGCTCACCCGGCGTCCCCTTCGGCCGTCGGCGCCGCGGGTTCGGTGGGCATCCGGTCCATCGCGCCCGGTGAGGTACGCACGGCGTGCAGTCGCTGCGCCAGGGTGACCAGGCTGGCCACGGCCAGCAGCCACATCGCGATATCCAGCAGCAGCGGCAATCCGAACAGCCCGGACAGTCCGGCCCCGGTCAGCGCGATGACCAGGCGCTCGGGACGCTCGATGATGCCCCCGTCGCCGCGCAGTCCACTGGCCTCGGCGCGCGCCTTGATATACGAGATGACCTGCGAGGTGACCAGGCAGATCAGGATGGCGACCACCAGTGCGGCGTTGTGCATGCCGAACGCGGCCCACCAGGCCAGCCCGCAGAAGATCGCCCCGTCACCGATACGGTCACATGTCGCGTCGAGCACCGCACCGAACCGGGTGCCGCCACCACGTTCCCGGGCCATCGCCCCGTCGAGCATGTCGGCGAGCACGAAGAACCAGACGGCGACCCCGCCCCACCACAGCTGACCGATCGGGAACAGGGTGAGGGCCGCGACGACCGAACCCGCCGTCCCGAGGATGGTGATGCTGTCCGGGGTCAGGCCGGTGCGCAGCGCCGCCCGGGCGATCGGACGGGACAGCTTGGTGTAGGCCGCCCGCGTCATCAGATAGAAGTTGCTCACTGGTCGGAGTTCCCCGTCGCTCCGCTCGCCCCGGGCTCGGAGTTCCCCGTCGCTCCGCTCGCCCCGGGCTCGGAGTTCCCCGTCGCTCCGCACGCCCCGGGCTCGGAGTTCCCCGTCGCGGCCTCGTCGAGACGATGCCATTCGGCGGCCAGCAGCCGGCGGGTCTCGCCGAGCAGCTGCGGGATGACCTTGGAACCACCGATGATGGTGATGAAGTTGGCATCCCCGCCCCAGCGCGGCACCACATGCATGTGCAGATGCTCGGCCAGCGAGCCGCCGGCCGAGGTGCCCAGGTTGAGACCGACGTTGAATCCGTGCGGCCGGGACACGCCCTTGATCACCCGAATCGCCTTCTGCGTGAACGCCATCAGCTCGGCGGTCTCATCGATGGTGAGGTCTTCGAGTTCGGACACCCGCCGGTAGGGCACCACCATGAGATGACCGGGGTTGTAGGGGTAGAGGTTCAGCACGGCGTAGACCAGTTCGCCGCGCGCCACCATCAGACCGTCCTCGTCGGACATCGCCGGGATATCGGTGAACGGCTCCTTGGATTGCGCCGAACCCGCACCCTTCTTCATCGGCGACTCGGCGATATAGCTCATCCGGTGCGGCGTCCACAGCCGTTGCAGGTGGTCCGGTTCCCCCGCACCGGTGTCGACGATGCCTTCGGCGTCGCTCACGGGTCCACCCTGAACAACTCGGCATTGGGGGTGGCGTTCTCGCGCCGGGCGATCCAGTCCACGATGGCGTCCACGGCAGCATCGCGCGGGATGCCGTTGACCTGGCTGCGGTCCCCGAACCGGAACGACACACTCGACGCCTGCATGTCGGTGTCCCCGGCCAGCAGCATGAACGGGATCTTCTGGTTGGTGTGGTTGACGATCTTCTTGGCCATCCGGTCGTCGCTGCCATCCACCTCGACCCGAACTCCGCGGGAGCGTAGTTGGGCAGCAACATCTTCCAGATAGGGCAGGTGTGCGTCGGCCACCGGCACACCGACCACCTGCACCGGGGCCAGCCAGGCCGGGAAGGCGCCGGCGTAATGCTCGGTGAGCACCCCGAAGAAGCGCTCGATGGATCCGAACAGCGCGCGGTGGATCAGCACGGGGCGTTGCCGCGATCCGTCCGCGGCGGTGTACTCCAGCTCGAACCGGTCGGGCATGTTGAAATCGAGCTGGATCGTCGACATCTGCCAGTTGCGGCCCAGCGCATCCTTGACCTGCACCGAAATCTTCGGCCCGTAGAACGCCGCGCCACCGGGATCGGGCACCAGCGTCAGCCCGGAGGCCTCGGCGACCTCCCGAAGCGTGGCGGTGGCCTCCTCCCACACCTCGTCGGAGCCGACGTACTTCTCCGGGTCCTTGGTGGACAGTTCCAGATAGAAATCGTCGAGACCGTAGTCCGACAGCAGATCGAGCACGAATCCCAGCAGCGAGCTCAGCTCGTCACGCATCTGCTCGCGGGTGGTGTAGATGTGCGCATCGTCCTGGGTCATCCCGCGCACCCGGGTCAGACCGTGTACCACACCGGACTTCTCGTAGCGGTACACCGAGCCGAATTCGAAAAGCCGCAAGGGCAATTCGCGGTAGGACCGCCCGCGGGACCGGTAGATCAGGTGATGCATCGGGCAGTTCATCGGCTTCAGGTAGTAGTCCTGGCCCGGTTTGCGCACGTCGCCGTTCTCGTCGAATTCGGCGTCGATGTGCATCGGCGGAAACATGCCGTCGGCGTACCACTCCAGGTGGCCCGAGGTGATGTACAGGTTCTCCTTGGTGATGTGCGGGGTGTTGACGAACTGGTAGCCGGCCTGTTCGTGCTTGCGCCGTGAGTAGTCCTCCAACTCCTTGCGCACGATGCCGCCCTTGGGGTGGAACACCGGCAAGCCCGAGCCGAGTTCGTCGGGGAAGCTGAACAGGTCCAGCTCCACGCCGAGCTTGCGGTGATCGCGACGCTGGGCCTCCTCGATCAGTTCGAGGTGGCGCTCCAGTGCCTCCTGGGACTCCCAGGCGGTGCCGTAGATGCGCTGCAGGCTGGCGTTGTTCTGGTTGCCCCGCCAGTAGGCGGCACTGCTGCGGGTCAGCTTGAACGCCGGGATGAACCGTGTGGTCGGGATGTGCGGGCCGCGGCACAGGTCGCCCCAGATTCGGTCCTTGGTACGGGGATTGAGGTTGTCGTAGGCGGTGAGTTCGTCGCCGCCGACCTCCATCACGTCCGGGTCGCCGGACTTGTCGTCGACCAGTTCCAGCTTGAACGGTTCCTCGGCAAGTTCAAGGCGGGCTTGGTCTTTGGATTCGTAGACGCGCCGGGAGAACAGCTGGCCGTCCTTGACGATCTTGGCCATCCGCTTTTCCAGCTTGGCCAGATCCTCGGGCGTGAACGGCTCCGCGACATCGAAGTCGTAGTAGAAGCCATCGGTGATCGGCGGGCCGATGCCGAGCTTGGCCTGCGGGAAAAGATCCTGCACGGCCTGAGCCAGCACATGCGCACAGGAATGCCGGATGACACTGCGGCCGTCCTCGGTGTCGGCGGGCACCGGCTCGACCTGCACGTCGGCGTCGGGCACCCAGCTCAGGTCGCGCAGCCGGCCGTCCCCGTCGCGCACCACGACGATGGCGTTCGGGGCACCCCGTTCCGGCAGTCCCGCCTCGCGCACCGCCGCCCCGGCGGTGGTCCCGGCAGCGACCCGGATCAGGGCTGCGGGGGCGGAACTGGCGGCGGCGGTCATCGGTGGATCTCCTAAACGACGAGATTGGCGCGGAAATGCTGCTGTGATCGCGACCATGCTATCGGGGTGGCCCTCGCGGGAAGCTAGGACCCGATGCCGATCGGGCTCTTCAGCCAGGCCCAATCGAAGCCGACCCAGCCGGCGACCAGACTGAGCGCTCCGAACAGCCAGAGGGTGACGATGACGAGGGCGGCGGTGAGCAGTGCAGCGAGCGCCTTGACCGCGAAGTGCTGGCGCACGAACCAGGCCATCAGCACGTCGTAGCCGGCCCGCACCCGGTGCAGCACGATCTGCGCTGCCCGGAACTCGGTGGCCAGGATGCCGAGGCCGAGAAACACGATCGCCCAGCCCGGCCCCGGGTACGGGATGGCGATGATGCCCACCACCAAGACGACCGTGCCGACCACGCCGACGATGATCCGGTAGCCCAGGTCGACGGCCGGGCGATCACGGAGCTTGTCGCGCCGGCGCGCCCATGACCGCGCGCGCTCGCTACGCTGCCGATCGCTCCCGTCGCTCATGCGATCCCCTCGCAAGCTCGGGCCTCGCATGCTGCCTGTCGATTCGCTCCGCAAGCGTCGCTCATGGCTGCCCCGGCTTGAGCCGGACGAACAATGCGTCCCCCTCGGTCAGCACCACGCCGTCGTCGAGCACCCGGCCGCTGACGAAGATCTTGCGACCGTCGATGCGGTCGATACCGGCGTCGACCTGCAGTTGCTTGCCGATCGGCACGATCTTGCGGTAGTCGATCCCCAGGTGCGCGGTGCGCTGGTAGGGGCTCTTGGTGAGTTTGGCGGCCGTGTAGCCGAGCAGTGAATCGAACAGCAGGCCGAGGACTCCGCCGTGCACGGCGCCGTTGCGGCCGAGGTGATACCGCCGGAAACAGGCGGTGCCGCCGATCCGGTCGTCCGCTGTGACGTGCAGGTCCACCGGGACCGACATGATGTTGCCGCGGTTGGGCAGGTCCATTCGCCGCCCCGACGGCGAATGCCATTCGTCGGCCTCGTAGGGCGCCAGCAGCGCCGACACCTTCTCCACCAGGTCGGCGGCCTCCGAGATCACCTGGTCGGGGGCGTCCGCGGCGCGGGCGTGATCCTGCAGGGTGCGCACCGCCTCGATGAAACGCCCGTAATCCGGGCCACCCCGGTCGGTGGGTTCGGGCGGGTTGAACCCGCCCCCTGTATGCACGGCACCGGTTGTCACACCGCCACGTTATTGCACGGATGCCATAGTGGCTGGTGTGGATCTGACCTACCCCGAAGTCGGCGCCACCCGGGGCGCGCTGCCGAGCGGCTACCAGCACGTGCGCGTCGCCGCGGTGATCGGGCATGGGCGCGCGCGGTTCGACGAGGCCGCCGACGCCGTCCTGCACTGGGGTATGCAACGCGGGGCCGGCGTGCTGGTCGGCGCCGATACCGCCGTCGCCGGTGTCGGGGCGGAGGTGCGGGTGGGGGTGTGGCCGCTGCGCGCGCCGTGCCGGGTGGTGTACGTGGTGGAGGAGGCTGATCGGCGCGGGTTCGCCTACGGCACGCTGCCCGGGCATCCCGAGTCGGGTGAGGAATTGTTCGCGGTCCGTTACGACCCGGCCGACGGCACGGTGTACGCCGAGGTGACGGCGTTCGCGCGGCATGCCACGTGGTGGAGCCGTCTCGGCGGACCGATCACTCGGCTGGCGCAGCGGATCATCACCCGCCGCTATCTGAAGTCCGTGTGACTAGGTGCCGCCCTGTAGCAGCCGCGCCACGTTCGCCTTGAGTTCGGGCGTGCCGAACGTGAGTTCCTCGGCGGTGGTGGCGTAGTCCAGGGTGATCTGCACCTGACGTTCCAGCTGCATGTTGAGGATGCGTTTGGTGGACTCGACCGCCTTCTGCGGCAGCTCCAGGATCTTTTTGGCGGCGGCCACCGCCTCGCCGAGCGGATCGGCGACCACGTGATTGGCCAACCCGAGTTCCACCGCCTTCTGCGCGGGGATGCGCGCCCCGGTGAGCGCGTATTCCTTGGCCGCCAGGATGCTCATCTGCATCGGCCACACCAGCGGCCCACCGTCGGCGGCCACCAGACCGAGCTGGACGTGTGGGTCGGCGAGAAACGCCTTCTCCCCCATGTACACCACGTCCGACAGCGCCACCACGCTGCAGCCCAGACCTACGGCCGGCCCGTTGACGGCCGCGAGCACCGGGATCCGGCAGCGCACCATGCCCATCACGATCTCGCGCCCGTCGATGATCGTCTTGGTGCGCAGGTCGACGTCCTCGCTGAGTTCCTTGATGTAGTTGAAGTCACCGCCGGCCGAAAACGCTTTGCCCGCACCGGTGATCACCGCCACCCGGGCGGTGGGGTCCAGGCTGAGCCGGTTCCAGATTCGGGCCAGGCCCACATGCAGATCGTCGTTGACGGCGTTGAGCTCGTCGGGCCGGTTCAGCGTGATGATCCGCAGCGGGCCGTCGGCCTCGACCTGGATCTCGGTGGGCATGTCGTACATTGTCAAACCGCCATTCTGAGGATTCGGCCCGCGATGATGTTCTTCTGGATCTGCGAGGTGCCGCCCATGACACTCTGCGAGCGGCTGTAGAGGTAGGTGTTGAACAGGTCGGTGTCGGTGGTACCGGTCTGCGCCAGCACCGCGTGGCCCACCGACTGCTCGACCCAGGTCATCAGCAGCTTGTCGATCGAGCCTTCCGGCCCGTGTGAGATGCCGTCGAGCTGTTCGGACAACCGGCGCCGCACATGTTGCCGCAAGACCTGCACCTGCACTGTGGCCCAAGCCAATTCGTCACTGGGGGCGCCGCGGTGAGCGAGCTGATTCACCGTCTTCTCGTAGCGGGCGGCATATCCGAGGGTGGACGGCTCTCGCTCGTGCCCGACCACGGTCATCGCCAGTGCCCACCCGTCGCCGGGACGCCCGACCATCTGGCTCGCCGGCACCCGCGCCCCGTCGAAGATCACCTGACCGAATTCGTTGCTCACCCCGTTGATCATCGTCAGCGGCCGCTGCTCGATACCGGGTTGGTGCATGGAGATCAGGAACGCCGAAATGCCCTTGTGCCGCGGCACATCCTTGTCGGTGCGGGCCAGCAGCAGGCACCAGTCGGCGACATCGGAGTAGCTCGTCCAGATCTTGTGCCCGTTGATGACGTACTCGTCGCCGTCGAGGGTGGCCGTCGTGGTCAGCGAGGCCAGATCCGATCCGGCGCCGGGCTCGGAGAAGCCTTGGCACCAGCGCTCGGTACCGTCGATCATGCCGGGCAGAAACCGTTGCTGCAGTTCCTTGCTGGCGTGCCGACCCAGCCCGGTGACCAGGTAGCCCAGGCTCGGTCGGGGCGGTGCCCCGACCCGCGCCAGTTCCTCGTCCACGATCACGTCGTAGACCGGGGGCAGCTCCAGCCCGCCGAACTCTTTGGGCCAGGTGGCGCCGAAAAACCCTGCCGCGTGCAGTGCTTGGTGCCATTCCCCTTGACGCGCCCAGTACTCCTGGGTCGTCTTCGGGAAGGTGGGTGCCTGCTCGGCGAGCCAGGCCCGCAGGCGCTCCCGGAAGGCCAGTTCGGAGTCGGAGTCACGAAAGTCCAACGGAGATCTCCTTCAACGACACCGGCCACAGGCCGGTGGACACCAATACCCGCCGCAGGTAGACGTGGGCCGCACACTCCCAGGTGTTGCCGATGCCGCCGTGCACCTGAATCGACGTCTCACAGACGGTGTGTGCGGATTTCGCGCAGTACACCTTGGCGACGCGGGCCGCCTCCAGCGCGGTATCGGGTTCCTCCTCGTCGACCGCCCAGGCCGCGTACCGCAGGATGCTGACCGAGCCTTCGATGAGCACCAGGCTCTCGGCGAGCAGGTGGGCGATGGCCTGATAGGACCCGATGGCCTTGCCGTATTGTTCGCGCACCTTCGCGTAATCGCAGGCCAGATCGAATGCGCCGCGGGCCGCGCCCAGGATGTCGGCGGCGGTCACCACCAGCGCCAGCGCCCGGGCGCGCTGCGGGCCCCTCTCCCCCACCACGGCGGTGGGGCCGGACACCGGTGCCGCCCAACGGGTCAGGTCGACGCCGGGGCTGGCGTCCCCCAACTCGGCGACGGTGATGCTGTCGCCGTCGAGCCAGACGCCGCGGCGCAGCCCGCGCGCGTCGGGGGCGAGATCGCCGAAGACGACGGTGGCTTCCCCGTGCCCGAGGTCATCGGCCAGCACCGGGCCGAGGAACGGTACGTCGACCAGTCCGCGGCCGAATTCCTCGGCGACGAGCGCGACCTCCACACCGGAGGCACCGTCGGAGCGCAGTGAGCGCCAGCCGGTGGCCGCGACGGTCTTCTCCAGGCGGGCGACCCGACCGTCGTCGTCAAGTTCGCCGACCGCTCCCGGCCCGAGGTCGTCGGCCAGTTTTGCGGCCGCGTCCCGCAGTTGTTGCTGTTCACTGGTCAGCCGAACATCCATGAGAGGAGCCTATCCTTTCCGGAGAATCCAATTCTCATATGGCCAGAACTTTACTACCAGACGGGCGTTTGTCACACCTCGGCGGCCAGCGCCCACGCTCGGTCGGCCAGTCCGCGGTAGCGGTCCCGGAACAGGTCGGTGCCCGCCCGCGCGTCGGCGGCGTTACCGTCCAGCCCGCGCCGCCACACGCCGGCCACGATGGAGGCCAACCGGAACATCGAGAACACCACGAAGATCGGCAGATCGTCGGGAATGTCGCGGCCAGCCTGGCGGCAGTACTCGGCGACGAAGGACGACTCGTCGGGAATCCCGGTGCCCTCCAGATCCTCACCCGCCACCCCCATCAGCGGATCGGTGTCACCGGGCAGGTGATAGGTCATCGCGGCATACCCGAGATCGGCCAGCGGATGGCCGATGGTGGACAGCTCCCAGTCCAGCACCGCGACGATGCGCGGCTCGGTGGGGTGCAGCAGCACATTGCCCAACCGGAAATCGCCGTGGGCGATGCACGCCTGGTCCCCGTCGGGCAGGTGGGCGGGCAGCCACGCCGCCAACCGGTCCATCGCGGCGCAGTCCTCGACCTTCACGGTCTCCCAGGTTCTGGTCCACAACGCCACCTGGCGGGCCAGGTAACCGTCCGGCCGGCCGAAGTCGGACAGGCCGGCCGCCCGCCAGTCCACGGTGTGCAGCCGCGCCAGCACCCGGGCCAGGTCGCGGTACACCGCCGCGCGTTCGGCGGGGGTGCCGTCGCGCAGGACCCGGTCGGGGTAGATCCGGCCCGGCAGGTAATCCATCACGAAGAACGGGGTGCCCAGCACCGTCTCGTCGGTGCACATGGTGCGCATCCGCGGCACCGGCACCTCGCTGTCGGCCAGCGCCGACATCACCCGGTACTCCCTGCCGACGTCGTGCGCGCGCGGCAGCAGAGCGCCCGGCGGCTTCTTACGCAGCACGAATTCTCCTGCGGCGCTTCGTATATGAAAGGTCGGGTTGCTCTGCCCGCCCTGGAACTGGCGGATCTGCAACGGGCCGTCGATGCCGTGGGCGCCCAGATATCGGGCGAGGGCCGCCTCGTCGAAACGGTGCTGAGGCAGGACGTCGACGAGTTCGGGTACACCGGACATCTCGGCAGCGTCTCACATCCGTTAACCCGGCCGACGCTCATTGCGCGCGCGATGTGCACGAACCCCTGCCAGACTTCTGGTCATGACCGATCTTGTTGCCAACCCCGCCACCGTCGAACGCGCCCGCACCGGCCTGTCCGCGGACGCCCTGCGCCGAGCGATGATCGACCACGTGCGGTACTCCATCGGCCGTCCGGCCGCCGCACTGCGGCCCGAGCACTACTATCGGGCGTTGGCCCTCGCGGTCCGGGACCGCATGCAGGACAACCGGGTTGCCTCCACCCAGACATCGCTCGACCTGGGCAGCAAGGTCACCTGCTATCTGTCGGCCGAGTTCCTGATGGGCCCGCAGCTGGGCGCCAACCTGCTCAACCTCGGGATCGAGACAGCCGCCCGCGAAGCCCTCGCCGAGCTCGGCCAGGACCTCGACGAGGTGTTGGCGTGCGAGGAGGAGCCCGGGCTGGGCAACGGCGGCCTGGGCCGGCTGGCGGCGTGCTACCTGGACTCGCTGGCGACCTTGGAGCGGCCGGCCATCGGGTACGGCATCCGCTACGAGTTCGGCATCTTCGATCAGGAACTGCACGACGGCTGGCAGGTGGAGAAGACCGACAACTGGCTCGACGCCGGCAATCCGTGGGAGATCGCCAAACCGGATGTGAGCTACCTGGTCAGCTGGGAGGGACACACCGAGCACTACCACGATGACGCCGGCGTGGCCCGTATCCGCTGGGTACCGGGCCGGGTGGTAAAGGGCGTGGCCTATGACACCCCGATCCAGGGGTACGGCGTCAAGACCTGCAACGTGCTGACGCTGTGGAGCGCCCGCGCGGTCCAGGAGTTCGCCTTGGACGCCTTCAACACCGGCGACTACTACAAGGCCGTCGAAGAAGAGGTGACCGCCGAGACCGTCACCAAGGTGCTCTATCCCAACGACGAACCGGATGCCGGCAAGCGGCTGCGGCTGCTGCAGCAGTTCTTCTTCGTGTCCTGCTCGCTACAGCACGTCGTGCACATCATGGACGATCTGGCCGATGCCTCCCTGCATGATCTGCCGCAGCGTTTCGCGTTGCAGCTCAACGACACCCACCCCTCGATCGGGGTGGCCGAGCTGATGCGCATCCTGGTCGACGAGCGCCGGCTGGAGTGGAACGAAGCCTGGGCCATCACCGTGGCCACCTTCGGTTACACCAACCACACGCTGCTGCCGGAAGCCCTGGAGAAGTGGCCGCTGGACCTGTTCGGCGCGTGCCTGCCGCGGCATCTGCAGATCATCTACGAGATCAACAACCGGTTCCTCGACGAGGTGCGCGCCAAGTTCCCCGGCGACGAGGACCGGGTGCGCCGGATGTCGCTGATCGGCGAGGACGGTGCCAAGTCCGTGCGGATGGCGCACCTGGCCACCGTCGGGAGCCATGCCATCAACGGGGTGGCTGCGCTGCACTCCGAGCTGCTCAAGGACAGCGTGCTCAAGGATTTCTACGAGCTGTGGCCGGAGCGATTCTCGAACAAGACCAACGGCGTGACACCGCGACGCTTTGTCGCGCTGTCCAACCCGGGCCTGCGTCAGCTGCTCGACCGCCGGATCGGTGACGGCTGGCTGACCCATCTGGACCGGCTGCGCGGGCTGGAGGCCTTCATCGAGGAGGACGCCTTCCGGCAGGAGTGGCGGGATGTCAAGCGGGCCAACAAGGCTCGGCTCGCCGAGTTCGTCCGCGCCACGACCGGGGTGGATCTCGACCCCACCTGGCTGTTCGACATCCAGGTCAAGCGCATCCACGAGTACAAGCGCCAGCACCTCAACGTGCTCAACATCGTCACCCAGTATCTGCGCATCAAGAACAACCCGGGCCTCGACATGGCGCCCCGGGCCTTCATCTTCGGCGGTAAGGCCGCGCCCGGCTATTTCCTGGCCAAACGCATCATCAAGCTGATCACCGCGGTCGGCGACATGATCAACTTCGATCCCGAGGTCAACGGGTACATGAAGGTGGTGTTCCTGCCGAACTTCAACGTGCAGAACGCGCACCTGATCTACCCCGCGGCCAACCTGTCCGAGCAGATCTCGACCGCGGGCAAGGAGGCGTCCGGGACCGGCAACATGAAGTTCATGATGAACGGGGCGCTGACCATCGGCACCCTCGACGGCGCCAACGTCGAGATCCGCGAGGAGGCCGGCGCGGAGAACTTCTTCCTGTTCGGGCTGACCGTGGACGAGGTGGAGGCGCTCAAGGCGGACGGCTACCGCCCCGGCTCCTATATCGCCGCGAACCCGGAACTGCGTGCCGTGCTGGACCTGATCGCCGGTGGCCACTTCTCGCACGGGGACACCGAGGTGTTCCGGCCATTGATCGACAATCTCACCTACGACGATCCTTTCCTGGTGCTCGCCGACTACGCGTCCTACGTGCAGTGCCAGGATCGGGTGAGCGCGGCCTGGCAGGACCGTGACGCCTGGTCGCGGATGTCCATCCTCAATGCCGCGCGCAGCGGGAAGTTCTCCTCCGACCGCGCCATCGAGCAGTACTGCGACGAGATTTGGGGGGTCCGTCCGGTGCATGTTCAACCGTTGGATAACGGGTAGACCGTAGGCATGGCTACCTCGACACCACTGGCACCGCTCTCCGACGCCGACGTCACCGCGCTCGATGCCTACTGGCGGGCCGCCAACTACCTCTCCGTCGGCCAGATCTACCTGCTGGACAACCCGCTGCTGCGCGAGCCGCTGGTGCCCGAACACGTCAAACCTCGTCTGCTCGGGCACTGGGGCACCACGCCGGGCCTCAACCTGCTGTATGCGCACCTGAACCGGGTGATCAGGCAACGCGACGCCGACGTCGTCTACGTCACCGGCCCGGGCCACGGCGGGCCCGGCCTGGTGGCCAACGCGTATCTGGAGGGCACCTACTCCGAGGTGTACACCGGGATCGCCGAGAACACCGAGGGGCTTCGGAGGCTGTTCCGCCAGTTCTCGTTCCCCGGCGGCATCCCCAGCCACGTGGCGCCGGAGACCCCGGGTTCGATCCACGAGGGCGGCGAGCTCGGCTACGCGCTGGTGCACGCCTACGGCGCCGCGTTCGACAACCCGGACCTGGTGGTGGCCGCGGTCGTCGGCGATGGCGAAGCCGAGACTGGCCCGTTGGCGGCCAGCTGGCATTCCAACAAGTTCCTGGACCCGGTGCGCGACGGCGCGGTGCTGCCGATCCTGCACCTCAACGGCTACAAGATCGCCAACCCCACGGTGCTGGCCCGCATCCCGGCCGAGGAGCTGGAGTCGCTGATGCGCGGCTACGGGTATGTGCCGATCACCGTCGCCGGCGACGATCCGGTCGATGTGCATCGGCAATTGGCGGCCGCGCTCGATGACGCGTTCGACCAGATCGGGGCGATCCAGCGGGCGGCGCGGGTGGACGGCCAGACCGGGCGCCCGCTCTGGCCGATGATCATCCTGCGCACCCCGAAGGGTTGGACCGGACCCCGTGAGGTCGACGGTAAGAAGGTCGAGGGCACCTGGCGATCGCACCAGGTGCCGCTGTCGGGGACCCGCACCGACGCCGAGCATCTGAGGGCGCTTGAGGCGTGGATGCGCAGCTACCGGCCCGAGGAGTTGTTCGACGAGAGCGGCGCGCTGCGACCGGAGCTGCGGGCGCTGGCACCGGTGGGCGACCGGCGGATGAGCGCCAACCCACATGCCAACGGCGGGCTGCTGCTGCGCGAGCTCGACCTGCCCCCGATCGCCGACTACGCCGTCGAGGTGCAGAGTCCGGCCGCCGGCACCGGCGAGGCCACCAGGGTGCTGGGCACCTATTTGCGCGATGTGATCGCCCGCAACGGTGACAACTTCCGGTTGATGGGCCCCGACGAGACGGCGTCCAACCGCTTGTCCGCGGTGTTCGAGGTCACCGACAAGGCTTGGCAGGCAGAGCAATCCGTCGACGACGAACAGCTCTCACCGGATGGCCGGGTGATGGAGGTGCTCTCCGAGCACATGTGTCAGGGCTGGCTGGAGGGCTACCTGCTGACCGGCAGGCACGGCCTGTTCAGCTGCTATGAGGCGTTCGTCCATATCGTCGACTCGATGGCCAACCAGCACGCCAAGTGGCTGGCCACCACGAACGCACTGCCCTGGCGCAGGCCGATTGCGTCACTGAACTATCTGCTCACCTCCCATGTGTGGCGCCAGGATCACAACGGTGCGTCGCACCAGGATCCGGGTTTCATCGATCACATCGCCAACAAGCGCCCCGAGGTGGTCCGGGTGTATCTGCCGCCGGACGCCAACTGCCTGCTCTCGGTGGCCGATCATTGCCTGCGCAGCCGTCAGTACATCAATGTCATCGTCGCCGGTAAACAGCCGGCGCTGAATTACCTGACCATGGATGAGGCCATCGCGCACTGCACGCGCGGTGCCGGCATCTGGGAGTGGGCCGGCTCGGAGCGCGCGACCGGCGGCCCCGACGTGGTGCTGGCCTGCGCCGGAGACATCCCCACACTGGAAACCCTTGCCGCGGCGGACATTCTGCGCCGCAGGCTGCCCGACCTCGCGGTCCGGGTGGTCAACGTGGTGGACATCATGCGGTTGCAGCCGCAGTCCGAGCACCCGCATGGCATGACCGATCGCGAGTTCGATGCGCTGTTCACCACCGACCGCCCGATCATCTTCGCCTACCACGGCTATCCGTGGCTGATCCACCGGCTGGCCTACCGGCACGCCAACCACAGTCAGTTGCACGTCCGCGGTTTCAAGGAGCGCGGCACCACCACCACGCCGTTCGACATGGTGATGCTCAACGACCTGGACCGGTTCCATCTCGTGATGGATGTGATCGACCGGGTCGACGGGCTGGGCAGCAATGCCGCCGGTCTGCGGCAGGAAATGGTGGATGCCCGGCTGGCCGCCCGACGGTACACCCGCGAGCACGGTGAGGACGACCCGGCCATCTCGGGCTGGACCTGGGAGCGTCTCGACTGACGCTACGGCGCCCGGACGGCTGTCGGCGCGTCCCCGGCCTTCACCAGCGTCACCTGCGGCCGGTCCGGAACGGCGTCGGACAGGAACCACCGGAACGCCAGGTTGCCGCGGGGGTAACCAAGTGTGGTCAGCGAATTCGGATGCTCCGTCATACCGCGGGACAGCACCACGGTCACCGAGCCGTCGCCGTTGGGGACCGCGGTGTGCCCGTTGACCGAACTGCGCGCGTCCCGCACCCCGGGCACCGCCATGAACTGGTTCCACACCACCAGATTCCAGAATCGGCAGTTCGGTGGCCGGTGGGTGATCACCAGCGCCTCGTCCTCGGCGAGATCGAAGCTGCCGTAGGCGTAGCAGGCGTCGCGCGCCGACCAGCCGAAGTTGGCATCCGGCACCCGGTAGGGTGCGGCGAAATCGTTGGCCGCCATCGCCGTTTGGTGTCCGAGTTGGTGGGCGTCGGCGTTTCGGACCCCGACGGCCAGCGGCAGGATCGCGAACATGGTGCGCATCCAGGCCGCACTCGCGCGCAGCGCCGACGCCGTCTCGGCGTCGCCGTGCCGAAACGGTTCGGGCTGCTCCAGCGCTTCGATGCGCCAGGTGACCGCCCTGCCGGTGTGCGGGTCGACTTGGTAGTCGCGGGTCATCAGGACCGCGGCGTCGGGCTGCGGGCCGAATTCGAAGGTGAAGTTTCCGTCGGCGTCGATATCGAGGTCTTCGTCGCGGAACAGCGCGACGATGCGGTCCGACCACGCGCCGGGTGCCGGTTCGTTGTAGGCGGTGACCGAGAAGTACACGCTGTCACCGCGATTGCCGCTGATCCGGTAGCGGCGTTGCGGATCGACCGGGCAGATGTAGTAGATGGCATCGGTGTTGTCTCCGCCCCAGCGGCGATCGGGGCGCCACGGTGAGTTGACTTCCAGCCACTGCGGGCGGCTGGGGTCGGCGAACAGGTAGGTGTCCAGCGCGACCCCCAGGGTGGTGGCCAGCATGCGGTACCCGTCGGCGATCTGGCGGTCGTCGGTGACGGCTTTGTCGCCCTCCAGGAAGGAGCGGTCCAGATCGCGCAGGGTGTCGAGCAATTCCCGCCAGGCGGTGGTGGATTCATGGTTCATGTGCTGATACCTCTCACGATGAGGGTGGCGGTGCGCTCGATCCAGGCATCGTCGGGAACGGCGCCGCGGGCGAGTATCGCCACCAAGGTGATACCGGCGATCGATTCGGCCAGATCCGTGGCGGTGACCTCGGCGCGCAGCTCACCGCGGCGCACGGCGGCCTGCAGGTACTCGCCGAGACCGCGCACGATGATGTCACCGAAACGTTCCAGTAGGGCGTTGTGCAGCGTCGGGTCGGCGGCCATCTCGCCGATCAGCCCGGGCAGTGCCGCGCGGGCGGCGGGGGTGGCGAACACGGTCAGTGTGCGTCGCACCATCTCCCGGATATCACCGAACAGCATTCCGGTGTGCGGCAATTCGGTGCCGGCATCCAGCGGGAACACCGCTTCGTGCACCAGTGCGGCCTTGCTGGGCCAGCGTCGGTAGATGGCGGGCTTGCTGGTGCCGGCACGGGTGGCGATGGCACCGACGGTCAGCTCGGCGTAGGGCAGCTCGCCGATCAGCTCGACGGTGGCGCGCAGCACGGCGTCGTCGATCCGCGGGTTACGGGGTCGGCCAATCTCTGTCGTCATTACGAAACTCACAGTAACATAAGTCGCTGTGACCGACACCACAGTGCAGCTGGACGATCTCGCCGAGCCGCGGTACAGCGCTGCGGCCCAACAGATCCGGGACATGATGGCCGCCGTCGCACCGGACTGCCCGCTGGATGTCGACGTGCTGCACGCCCGCGCCCGCGCCGAGACCGGCCTGCACGACTTCGGGCCCGAGGACTACCGCGAACGGCTGGACCGCTACGTCGCCGAACTGCGTGAGATCGAGATGCACGCCCCCGGCGTGGTGAACTTCCATGCGCAGCTGGTGCAGTGGCTCAAGAATCGGCTGCTGTTGACCGATCTGCTGGCGCGGCATCCCGAGATCCACGAGATCGAGGTACTGCCACCGGTCGTCATCGCCGGGCTGCCCCGCACCGGCACCACGCACCTGCACAACATGCTCGCGGCTCCCCCGACATTCCGCAGCCTGCCGTACTGGGAGGGTGTGGAACCGTTCCCGCTCGCCGCGGAGGCCGGGCTGTCCCCCGACCCCCGCATGACGCGGATGGACATGGCGGTGCAGGTGATGGACACCCTGATGCCGCATTTCGCGTTGATGCACGAGATGACCACCGAGCATGTGCACGAAGAGATTCAGCTGCTGGCCAACGATTTCTCCACGATGCTGATGGAAACGCTCGCCGATGTGCCGCGGTGGAGTGAGTACTACTGGTCGCGTGACCAGACCAGCTCGTATCAGTATCTGCGCACCCAACTGCAGGCGCTGCAGTTCCTGCGGGGCGGGCGGCGCTGGGTGCTGAAATCGCCGCAGCACCTGGGCCAGCTCGGCGTGCTCGATGCCGTGTTCCCCGGTGTGGTCGTCGCGTTCACCCACCGCGACCCGGTCCCGGTGGCACTGTCGATGATCGCGATGATCACCTACAGCGAGCGGATGCACCGCGACCGGGTGGACGTCGCCAGGATCGCGGCCGGATGGGTGAACCGGTTGGAGAAGTTGCTCGGCGAGTGTGTGCGCCAACGCGACACGATCCCGGCCGGGCGGTCCGTGGATATCCGGTTCGACGAGTTCATGGCCGACGAACTCGGCACCGCGCAGCGCCTGTACGCGCTGGCCGGTGAGCCGTTCGACGAACCGGCGCGCCGCGCTATCGTCGACTACCTGGACGGTCATCGCCGTGGCAGACTCGGCCGGGTCGCGACGTCGGCGCAGATGTTCGGCCTGGACGAGGACGACCTGCGGGCGCGATTCGCCGACTATTCGCAGCGGTTTCTGTCCTGAGAAAGGACCAAAGTCCCCTCCGCCGGGGGCCTTGGACTCCGGCGCAGTGCACAGTCGATTTCTTACCGTTTTGCCATGACCTACGTGATCGGCTCGGCATGCGTTGACGTGATGGATAAATCCTGTGTGGCGGAGTGCCCCGCGGACTGCATCTACGAGGGTGCCCGCTCGCTGTACATCAATCCCAACGAGTGCGTGGATTGCGGCGCCTGCAAGATCGCCTGCCGCCTCGACGCCATCGAGTACGAAACCGACCTGCCCGAGGAAGAGTTGGCGCATCTGGCCGACAATGCCGACTTCTTCCTCACGGTGCTGCCCGGCCGCGACGCGCCGCTGGGCTCTCCGGGCGGTGCGCACGGCCTCGGCCCGGTCGGCGTGGACACGCCGCTGGTGGCCGCGATGCCGGTGCGCGAGACGCCCGCGCACTGACACCGCGCGTTTTCACGGCGACAGGGTCGGGATGTCCCGGCATTGGCGCACCAGTGCGGCCAGCGCGTCGTCGTCCCCGTCGGGCACTGCGATGGTCAACCCGTCGCACAGGCCGGCGTACCACTGCCCGAGCAGGGCGGGCATCTCCGCGTAAGTGCCAGTGGGCAACAGCTTTTCGAGCGCACCGAGATCGGTGACGCCGATCCGTTCCAGCTGTCGACGGTAGGCGGGTGTGCTGTACAGGAACTCCAGTTCGCCTCGGCGGCTGGCCCACAGTGCCCGCACACCGTCGCTCGTGGCGGCCATCACCGGCTGCGGGTTGGCGATCACCCGTGGCGAGCCGCCCGCCAGCGCCGGCAGCGTATGCCCGCGCAGGATCCTCGGGTGCGAGCTGGTGGGGTGACAGACGAAGCCGTCGGCCAGCTCCCCGGCCATGGTGACCATCCGCACGTTGACGCCGCCGGTCCAGATGGTCGGTGCCCGATGCTCCAGTGGGCCGGGATTGAAGTAGGGCTGCAGAGTGTCGAACGTGTAGTGCGTGCCGACGTAATCGAGGCGCTCACCGGTCTGGAAGGCATGAAAGATGGCGCGCAGCGCGCGGATGTAGTCGGCCAGCCGGGCCACCGGTTCTGACCACGTGGTGGAGAACCTGCCGACGATATTGCCGCGGACCTGGGAGGCGATGCCCAGCTGGAATCTGCCGCCGGAGTAGCGCGCCAGATCCCACGCGGCGTACGCGGTGATCATCGGGCTGCGCGGGAAGGCCAGCACCATGCTGGTGCGCACGGTGATCGCGGTGGTGGCCTGTAAGGCGAACGCCGCCACGGTGAATGGGTCGTGGATGGTCTCGGAGACGTGGATGGTGTCGAAGCCGAGGCGTTCGGCGCGCGCGGCCCAGGCGCCGATGGCGGCAGGCCCCAGGGCCGCAGGCGCGGTGGCCACCATTTCCACCCCTATGTCATAGCAGGAGAGGATCCTGGATCGTGTCGAAAGGAGACCGCCATGATCGAGGTACTGACGGATATGCCCGACGGGGTGACCGGTATCCGGGCCTCGGGGCGCATCAGCGGGGAGGATTTCCGGGCGTTCGCGCCGACCATGGAGGCGCTCGGCGCCGCCAAGGAAATCCGGATCGTCGAGGTGATCGCGCCCGACTACGAGGGTTTCGGTCCGGGTGGCCTGGCCGAGGATCTCAAGATGGGATTCGGCACGCTGCTGCACCACCATGCGGCGTTCAAGCGGATCGCGGTGGTCTCCGACAAGGACTGGGTGCGCCACACCATGCACGCGCTGGGCTGGATGGTGCCCGGCGAGGTCGCGGTGTTCGGCCTGGACGAGCTGGAGGCGGCCAAGAGCTGGGCGGCAGGCCAATGACTCTGTCAGGCAAGGAAACTCGGCAGATCCGCTGAGGCCGCCGGTTCCCCGCCGGCGTCGGCGAATGCCGATAGCGCCCGCACCAGGCCGCGCCGGTCGGTATGCGGCATCCGCGCCACGATCTCGGCCAGGGCGCGGCGTCGGGCCGCGGTGACCGCGGTGACGACCTCACGCCCGCGGTCGGTGAGGTCGACCACCAGTTCGCGGCGCGAGTCGGGGTTCTGCCTGCGGTCGAGTAGGCCGGCGGCGACCAGGCGCTCCACCATCCTGCCGGTGGTCGAGGGTTGCACCTCGAGCAGGCCGGCCAGCGTCGCGAGCTTCACCGGTCCGCGACTGGACAGCAGGACCAGTGTCCGGAACTGCGCGATGGTCAGCGTGTCGTCGACCCCGGCGATCGAGCGCGCCGAGATCGCGACCAGCAGCCGCGACGCCGTGAGCAGCGCATCGGTGATCTCGTCGACCGAGTCGTCGGCATCGTTATCGCGTGCGTGGGGCATCGGTTTATTCTCCGCTGACATCGGGGTTACCCATCCGTCGATTTCCCAGCCATGAGCAACTATTGCATACTGCAACAGTGTCAATCCGGGGTGCAGCAGGAAATCGAGCGATCCGCGTCGCACGCGTACCGGCCTGGGGTCGCTGGCTGCGGGAAGCCCCGTCGGCCCTGGTGCCGCTGGCGATTGCGATCGGCGCGATCACCGGTGTGGGTGCGGTCGGCTTCCGGTGGCTCGTCACGGCCTTCACCCAGCTGTTCACCGGATATGACGACTACTCCGATCTGGGCCGGGTCCCCAGCGCCCACTGGCCGCAACTCGGATTCTGGTTCCTGCTGCTGGCGCCGGTCGTCGCGGGCGCGATATACGGGCCGCTGGTGCACCGGTTTGCCCCGGAGGCCCGCGGGCACGGCGTGCCGGAGGTGATGTACGCCGTGAGCCATCGCGGCGGCCGGATAGCCCCGCAGGTCAGCCTGGTGAAGGCGTTGGCCTCGGCGCTGTGCATCGGCGGCGGGGGCTCGGTGGGCCGGGAAGGTCCGATCGTGCAGATCGGGTCGGCGGCCGGTTCGACACTGGCCCAGGTGCTGCGCCTGGATGTCCCGCGAATGCGCCTGCTGGTGGCCTGCGGCGCCGCGGCGGGGATCTCGGCGACGTTCAACGCACCGTTGGCCGCCCCGTTCTTCGCGCTGGAGCTGATCTTGCGCAACTTCGCCGCCGAATCCTTCGGGGCGGTGGTGCTGTCCAGCGTGACGGCCGGGATCGTCGGCCGGGCGATGCTCGGCGACGAACCGTTCCTGGACCTGCCCACCTTCGCCGTGCACACTCCCCCGGAGTATCTGCTCTACGCGGCGCTCGGTATCGCGGCCGGTGTGGCCGGGGTGTTCTTCTCGAAGATCCTCTATCTGGTCGAGGACCTCTGCGACTGGGTGTGGCGCGGCCCGGAGTGGGCCCGCCCCGCGGTCGGCGGCCTGGTGCTGGGCGGGCTGCTCATCGCGGTGCCCCAGATGTACGGCGTCGGGTATCCGGTGTTGGAGAACGCCGTGCAGGGCGACTATCTGATCGGCATGCTGCTACTACTGATGTTGGCGAAGATGCTGGCCACCAGCCTGACCATCGGCATCGGCGGATCCGGCGGGGTGTTCGCGCCGACGCTGTTCATCGGCGCCATGGCCGGGACCGCGTTCGGTACCGTCGCCCACCAATTGTTCCCGGGCGCCACCGAATCGGCGGGGGCCTATGGGCTGATCGGGATGGGCGCCACCCTCGGCGGGGCGACCGGCGCACCCATCACGGCGGTGGTCATGCTGTTCGAGCTGACCGGGCAGTATTCGATCATCCTGCCGCTGATGATTGCCGTGGTGATGGCGGCGGGAACGGCAAACCTGTTGTCCAAGAGGACGATCTACACCGCAAAGCTGTGGCGCCGGGGCGTCGATCTGGATGCCGCCTTACGCGGGCATCCGCCCTTCACCGCCGCCGATGTCGCCGTCGCCGTACCCGATCCGCTGCGCGCGCACATGTCCCTGGATGCGGCGGCCGCCGCCCTGGCGGCATCGCCGTTCGGCATGTTGCCGGTGTTGGGCGATGACCAGCGCTACCTCGGCTGCGTGACGGCCCAGGACGTGGCCGCGGCACTCGCCGACGGCGAACACCCACCCGATATCGGGCCGCTCGTCGCACCGCCGGTCGCGGTCGGCGCCGGCGCGTCTTCCGACGAGGTGCTCACCAAACTCAGCGGGCGCGGTGGCACCGGGTTGCCCGTGCTCAACGACGAGCGCACCGCCCTGGTCGGGTGGATCACCTACGAGTCCGTCCTGCCCCGGCTGCGCAACGCCGCGGGTGAGGCGGGGACATCGAGGGCGCCATCATGAGGATCGCCATCAGCGGCGCCGGGGTGGCCGGACCGGCGCTGGCGTACTGGCTGCACCGCTGCGGGCATGAACCGATGCTGATCGAGCGGGCACCCCATTTCCGCACCGGCGGCTATGTCATCGACTTCTGGGGTGTCGGGTACCGCATCGCGGAGAAGATGGGCATCGAATCCGCGGTCCGCGAGGCCGGCTACCAGGTGCAGTCGCTGCGCTCGGTCGGCGCGGACGGCCGCGTCCACGCCGATATCCGCACCGACGCGATCCTGCGGGCCACCGGCGGCAAATACACCAGCCTGCCGCGCGGCGATCTGGCCGCCGCGATCTACTCCACGGTCGAGGACTCGGTCGACACCGTCTTCTCCGACAGCATCAGCGCGGTGCATGAGCGCCCGGACGGGCTGCGGCTGGAATTCGAGCACGGGGCTGACCGCGATGTTGACCTGTTGGTCGGCGCGGACGGATTGCACTCCACCGTACGAGATCTGGTCTTCGGCCCACAGGCACGGTTCGAGCGCTACCTGGGCTGCCAGGTCGCGGCCTGCGTCGTCGACGGCTACCGGCCGCGCGACGAGCTGGTGTACGTGACCCACAATCTTCCGGGCCGCCAGGTCGGCCGATTCGCGTTGCGCGGCAACCGAACACTGTTCCTGTTCGTGTTCCGCTGCGAGCAGCCCGAGGATATCGGCGATGTGGCCGCCTGCCGGGCGCGGCTGCGGCGCGAGTTCGGCGACGGCGGGTGGGAGTGCCCGCAGATCCTCGATGCCCTCGACGATGCCGATGACATCTACTTCGATGCCGTCAGCCAGATCCGGATGGACCGGTGGTCACGCGGGCGCGTCGCGCTGATCGGCGATGCGGCCGCGTGCGTGTCACTGCTCGCCGGGGAAGGGACCGGCCTGGCGATGACCGAGGCGTACGTGCTGGCAGGGGAATTGGGCCGCGCGGGCGGCGATCACGCGCGGGCCTTCGCCGGGTACGAGACCCGGCTGCGGCCCTTCATCGAAGGCAAGCAGGACGGCGCGCGGAAATTCGTGTCGTTCTTCGCCACCCGCACCGCGCTCGGTATCCGCGCGCGGAATCTGGCGATGCGCGCCATGAATGTGCCTGTGCTGGCCGACGTTTTTCTGAGCCGTAGCCTGCGTGACGATATCGAGTTGCCCGACTACGCGATGTGAGGGCGCCGGTCATCCGGGGCGGTGCATGAAGAAGCTGCCCTCGGGCCCGATCTCGGTGTAGCCGGCCGGCCCACCGGCGCGCAGGATGGGTCGCGGACCGGCGGTGTCGTACACGCCGTCGACCAACCATTGCCGGTCGATGTGCACGGCGATCACCTGCCCGAGCACCATCCAGGTCTGGACCGGCGCGGCGTCGACGTCGGTGAGCTGGATGAGTTGGGTGAGCCGGCATTCGAAGTTCACCGGGCTCTCCAGCACCCGCGGCGCCGCGACGGTGGCCGAGTCCACCGCGGTCAGCCCGGCCCGGTCGAATTCGTCGTCACCGGGTGGCAGCGGCGCGGACGTCTCGTTCATGGCGGACGCGAGGGCACGGGTGGCGAGGTTCCAGACGAACTCTCCGGTGGCCTCGATGTTGGCCACACTGTCCTTCCAGCCGACCGAGGCGAATCCGACGATCGGCGGGCGGTAGTTGAACCCGTTGAAGAAGCTGTAGGGCGCAAGGTTGCGCACACCGTCGCGGTCTTGGGTGGAGATCCAGCCGATCGGCCGCGGCCCGACGATGGCGTTGAACGGATCGTGCGGTAGCCCGCTGCCGTCGGCGGTCCGGTAGAAGTGGGCTCCGGCGCCTGCCATGACATCCCTCTCCGTCGGCCCGACAAAGCAAAAGAACCGCCCGAAGGCGGCTCTTGCTTGTGGTCCCGACTGGGATCGAACCAGTGACCTTCCGCGTGTGAGGCGGACGCTCTCCCCCTGAGCTACGAGACCGGGGAACGAGGACGAAGACTAGCACGCGGCTACCGGGTAGCTGGAATTGGCTGGTCACGGTGGCGTGCGTTTTGACTCAATGCAGGCGGTCGATGCACCCATGCGCGGGTAGACATGGATGCATACGCCCCGAAAGTGAGGATTGAAGATGGCACGTCATAGAGCGGTTCATGTGGCTTCGGCCGGTGCGGCGCTGGAGCTCGCCGAGATGGACACCACATCGCCCGGTCGCGATCACGTGCGCATCGCGGTGCAGGCCTGCGGTGTGTGCGGCACCGACCACGCGTTCGTCAACGGCGGGTTCCCGGGCCTGACCTGGCCGGTGACGCCCGGGCATGAGATCGCCGGGACCATCGCCGAGATCGGCGACGGCGTTCAGGAGTTCGCGGTGGGTGACCGGGTGGCGGTGGGCTGGTTCGGCGGCAACTGTGGGCACTGCACCCAATGCCGCAAGGGCGATTTCATCCACTGCGAGAACGGCCAGATCCCGAGCTGGCATTACCCCGGCGGATACGCCGAGTCGGTGACCGTACCGGCGAACGCGCTGGCGCGGATCCCGGACGGGCTGTCCTTCGCGGAGGCCGCGCCGATGGCCTGCGCCGGGGTGACGGTGTTCCACGGGCTGCGCGAGACGAGGGCCAAGCCGGGTGACCGGGTGGCGGTGCTCGGGGTGGGCGGTCTGGGGCATCTGGGGGTGCAGTTCGCGCGGGCGATGGGTTTCGAGACGGTCGCGATCGCCCGCGGTGCGGACAAGAAGCAGGATGCCCTCGATCTGGGTGCGCACCATTACGTCGACTCGAAGGCCGGCGATGTCAGCGAGGCGCTGCGGGCGCTCGGTGGGGTGTCGGTGGTGTTGGCGACGGCCGCCAATTCCCAGGCCATGGCCGACACCGTGGGCGGACTGTTACCGCGCGGAGAGTTGATCGTGGTGGGTGTGACGCCGGACCCGCTGCCGATCAGCCCGATGCAGCTGATCAGTCCCGGTGTGAGCATCACCGGGCATCCGTCGGGGACCGCGCGCGATGTCGAGGACACCATGACGTTCGCGGTGCAGTCCGGGGTGCGCGCTCGCATCCAGGAGTTGCCGCTGGCCCAGGCCGCCGAGGCGTACGCCGCGATGGACAGTGGCCGGGCCCGCTACCGAATGGTGCTCACGGTCTGAGCTGGCCCGTTAAGGTCGGCCCATGATCGTTCGGTTGGTCACGATCGTCGCCGCGGCCGGTGCCGTGGCGACGTGGTGTGCGGCGCCGGCCGGGGCGGAGGGTTTCGTCGATTTCACCTCGCCGAGCGGGAACGTCGGCTGCGTGCTCGACGTGGATTACGTGCGCTGCGATATCGCCGACCGGGACTGGGCTCCCCCGGCCCGGCCCGCGGACTGTGAGTTTGACTACGGCCAGGGCATCGCGCTGGAGCCCGGCGGGCGCGCGGGCTTCGTGTGCGCCGGCGATACGACGCTGGGCGGGTCCCACCCGCTGGGGTATGGGCAATCGATCGTCCGGGGGGAGCTGCGATGCGACAGCGCGGAGACCGGTATCACCTGTCTCGACCGCACCACTGGTCACGGCTTCGCGCTCTCACGCCAGGTTTACCAGCTGTTTTAGCGCCGATTGCCGGGGCGTTTCAAGTGATTTGTAGTTACTCGCATCGTTGGACTAATGTTCTGATCCGCACCGGGTGACGATCTCACCCGAGGCACGCGGATGTAGCGCAGTTGGTAGCGCATCACCTTGCCAAGGTGAGGGTCGCGGGTTCGAATCCCGTCATCCGCTCGAAGGTGCAGTGGCATCAACCCCAATGGTGGAGTGGCCGAGTGGTGAGGCAACGGCCTGCAAAGCCGTGCACACGGGTTCGATTCCCGTCTCCACCTCCAAAGTTCGACCCCCGGCGCGATTAGCTCAGCGGGAGAGCGCTTCCCTGACACGGAAGAGGTCACTGGTTCAATCCCAGTATCGCGCACCACAGTTCTTGCAGTTCAGGTCCGGTTTACGCCGGACCTTTTCTGTTTCGTGAACTAAACGTGAACTGACCTCTGAGTGCGTATCAGGGGCGAACGCAGCCACTCCCCGCCGTAACGCCCATTGCCGACTCGCGACTCCACCACTCAGCGTCAGGCGGCGCGCCAGAGCGAGTGATCCGCGATGCGCGTCTACTATCCGCTTCGACAGTGACTTCTGACGCACATTGGCGGGGGCGATGTTTTCGGCTCAAGTTTGGGGCACCGTGGCCGATATGATCGGTGCGCTATCGACTGGTGGCGCAGCAATATCGGCTTTGGTGTTCTATCGGCTAGACGCCCGAAAGAAGCGCGAGGCGCAGGCACGGTTGATTCGTGGCAGCCTGCACCCCGAACCAAACGACGTGTTTGAGGTGTCAGTCACAAACGACTCCGAGCAGCCCATATCGCTCGAATTGCTATTCGTCGTGGAAAAAGATTTCAATAAATCATTGCTGGCGAATGATGAAATGGAAACAAAGGACGAAGTGCAGTTTGGCCCCGATTCAAACCCAAACTTTATGAAGTGGCGAGGCCACGGCGCGTACAAAATGGTGGATCACAAACAACAGTTGCTAGGTTTCAGCGGTGGAGGCGGCGCGCAGAATATCCGTTATGCTATCGGTGACGAACGAAGTCGATTAATTCCAGGTTCTGCAGAAAGATTTACGGTCAAGTACCACCTGTACAGAATCAGTGCGCGCTATTGGCTTTATTTTTTCGACGCCAATGGAATTGCGTGGGAACTGGAATTGTTGCCCGCGCCTAGTTCGCCGGGACAACTGGTGCAGTCGCGGTACCGGCACTCTGCGAACGGTTTAGGTGCCCGATCCGAGCGTCGAATGAGACCTATCAGGTATGCGCGGACTGCTAAGCGCCGCATCGCCGCCTACGTTGAGCGGCGTCGGTGGCTATTCGCTCACCGTAATGAGCAGACAACTCCGTATCCGCGCATCTATACGCCGGAACAGTGGGAGCGATTCGAGGCGGGCAGGCGTAAGAACCTACTACGCGAAAAAGCGCCGGACCAAGACGAACAGTGCTGATCCGGCGCTTAGGCCGAGCAACTAGCCAATAAAGGAGGAAGGGACAAAAGCCCCGAAAGTCAGCCACCCAAACCACAGAAAATCGGCAGGCAGACAACACAATT
Organism: Mycobacterium sp. MBM; assembly: GCA_021648845.1. Classification (GTDB taxonomy): domain Bacteria; phylum Actinomycetota; class Actinomycetes; order Mycobacteriales; family Mycobacteriaceae; genus Mycobacterium. The sequence goes on from JAKJHY010000002.1 coordinate 332,428, forward strand.
GCCAGAACCTACCCACAACCCCCACACAACCCCTTGGCGATCCATTGAACTGAACCGCCCCGGGGAGTCCGGAGACTTTGATGTGCCCTGGGTTGCATGGGGTCGGTTTGCTTGACTTCGGGTCACGACATCCGCCCAAGGAGCCGTGTCCATGCCCAAGCGTTATCCCGAAGAGTTCCGCCGCAAAGTGCTCGACCTTGTCGCCGCCGGGCGCCCGATCGCGCAGATCGCCGCCGATCTGAATATCAGTGACCAGACGATCTACGGCTGGCGTAAGCAGGAGCTGATCGACACCGGCCAGCTGCCCGGACTCAACCGCGCCGAACTGGCCCAGCTCAATGCGGCCAACAAACGCATCCGCGAGCTGGAGACTGAGGTCGCCATCCTCAAAAGGGCCCGTGAGCTGCTGCGGGAGCCGCACGACCCAAAAGGCGGTACGCGGCCATAGCCACGATGGCCGCAGAAGGACTTCCGGTGCAGGTCGCGTGCCGGCTGTTGGAGGTGACCGACTCTGGCTACTACGCGTGGCGATCGCGGGCTCCATCCCAACGGGCGCTGCGCCACGCGTGGCTGACCGAGCAGATCCGAGCCGTGCACACCGCCTCACGGGGCGCCTACGGCGCCCGCCAGGTTCATGCCGAACTAACCCTTGGGTTGGGTCTGCAAGTCGGCCACAACCAGGTAGAGATGCTGATGGCCCGCGCGACCATCAAGGGCCTACCGGGTACCCGCCGTCCACGCCCCCGTCACGAGACTCCCACGGCGACTGACCTGGTCGAGCGAATGTTCACCCGTCATGCCCCAAATCGGTTGTGGGCCAACGATATCACCGAACATCGCACCTACGAAGGAAAAGTGTTCTGTGCGGTGGTGCTGGACACGTTCTCCAGGCGCGTGGTCGGCTGGTCGATCGATTCGAGTCAGACCGCAGCCTTGGTCACCAATGCCCTGGGGATGGCCATCGCTAACCGTGACCCGCAGGCCGATGGGATCATTCATTCGGATCACCCAGGCAATTCACTTCCCGGGCCTTCACTGATCGGGCCAAACGGTCCGGGTTGGTCCCATCGATGGGTTCGATCGGCGACTGCTACGACAACGCGATGATCGAATCATTCTGGGGCAGGATGCAAACCGAACTACTCAACCGAAAACGCTGGAAAACGTGGATCGAACTCGCCAATGCGATCTTCGACTACCTGGAGATCTTCCACAACCGCCAACGGCGTCACTCCGCCCTCGGCATGCGCACACCGATAGAGTTCGAACTGCTACACCAATCCGCCCAACCCGTGGCCTGAAACCAAGCCTGGCGACACCACCAACCCTAGGGCACATCAGCGTAGGCCGCCAGGTAGGAGTTCAGTCGGCCGGGTCGCGGGCACCCCGCGGCGGCGATCAAAGCGGATGGGTCCGTCGGGTGAATCGGTGTGATGGTCATGACGGTGACGACAACTCTGAATAATCGAATTACCACGTGGCACAGCATGTTTACGCCTATGCGCGCCGGTACGCATAGGCGCGTCGGTCAACATGTGTGCGGCGGCAGACAGGCGGCGATACCGTCACCCCCACGGGGCGGTGGCTCAGATGATCGCGATCCGCATGCGCGTGACCGGCGGTCGCGGAAGTGGAAACGCTGGGAACGCGCGGCGGCGATGCAGTTGTGGCAGATGGATGTCGTGGGCGGTTTCCCGCTTGCCGATGGCACCTCGGCCAAGGCGTTGACCGGCGTTGATGATCATCCGCGGATGTGCGTGCGTGCGAGGTTGATGGCCCGGGAGCGCACTCGCGCGGTGTGTGACGGGTTGCGCGGCGCATTGGAGGCGTTTGGTGCGCCGAGTCAGATCCTGACCGACAACGGCAGGGTGTTCACCGGCCGGTTCAACCATCCGCCGGTCGAGGTGCTCTTCGACGCGATCTGCCGCGAGCACGGTATTGAGCATGTGTTGACTCAGCCACGGTCACCGACCACGACCGGCAAAATTGAAGGGTTTCATCGGAGACTTCGAGCGGAATATCTCAGCGGGAGAGCGCCTTTCAAGAATCTGAAGGTGGCCCAGCAGGTGCTGGATGAATGGGTCGCCTTTGAGGTCTTTGGCAGCGTCGGTGTCCATGACACCGTAGGTGCGCCGCCAGTTGTACAGCGTCGCCGGCGAGACCGCCAGCCCGGCGGCGATCTCCTCGCCGGTCTTACCCTCGGCAGCCAACTCATCTGCCCGGCGCAATTTGCGCACGATGTCCTCCGCGGAATTCCGCTTCCGACCAGCCATGTGTTCATCGTCCCTTCCGGCCCGACATCGGGCCACAGGACTCTAAAACTGGTCGGACTCATTCAGCGGGAACACGCCAGTGGAATCACTTGTACTGCAGCGCCTTTACTAGCTGACCGTGGGCCCTGTAAGTAGTCCCTTCCGAAGCTCCTCCACCGTGGTCGGCAAGTCCCCTGCTGGCAGGGTTCCGTCGGCGATCATGTGGTGCGCCAGCTCCAGCAGCCATGGCATCCGCAGCCGGGCAAGCGCCACCAGGCGGGCGTCGCCGAGCAATTCAGCGGAACTCCCCTGCCGCGCGCAGCCGCCATGCATCACTGCCACCGAGGTCGCCCATTCCAGCGCCAGCGCGGTGTCGTGGGTGGACAGCACCACGGTGGTGGCGTTGCGTTCCAACCGCTCCAGCGCCGTGAAGATCTCGTCGATCCCGGCCGGATCGACGCCTGCAGTGGGTTCGTCGAGCAGCAGGATGCCGGGGCGCATGGCCACCGCGCCCGCGATTGCCACCCGTTTGCGCTCACCGAACGACAGTTGATGAATGGGGCGATCTCGCAGTCCGGTGATGGCCAGCAGTTCCATCGCCTCGTCCACCCGGTCGTTGATCTCGTTCACGGGCAATCCGAGATTCGTTGGACCATAAGCAATGTCGTGCGCGACATCGACGGAGAACAGCTGATCATCCGGGTCCTGGAAAACCAGTTGAACCTCCGTGCGGTGCTCGCGCAGTCCGCGTCGGGTGTGCCGCAGCACCCGCCCGTCGATCGCAACGGTGCCCGCACTGGGGATGAGCGCCCCAGCCAGGCAGCGCAGCAGGGTGGTCTTGCCGGAACCGTTGGCGCCCAGCAGTGCCAGTCTGGAGCGGGCGGGCACGACCAAGTCGGCATCGCGCAGCACGGAGCGCCCGTCCGGATAGGCGTAGCACAGTCCGGATGCGGTGAGTTCGAGGTGGCTCATCGTGCTCCTCCAAGCCATCCGCAGAACGCGACGATGTAGACGATGACGGCCGCGGTGGTCATGAAGGAGAAGGACGCTTTCGGCCCGGGCAATTGAACTCCGCCGTCGCCGAAGCTGCGTGACGTAAGGCCCTCTTCGAGGCGCTGGGCTCGTGACCAGGCCCGGGTCAAGGCCGCGGCCGCCATCAAGCTCGCCGAGCGCATTGACAATGCCGGCGTGCGGTACCCGAGCCGGGCCACCTGAGACTGACGTACCACCGCAAGGGATTCCAGCAATAGGAACACCATCCGGTACATCACGGTGATCACCTCGGTGCAAGCGGCAGGCACCCCCCGGCGGTGCAGTGCAGCCACCCACGCCGACACCGGGGTGGTGGAGGCGAATAGGACTGTGGCCGAGGTCGCTGCGACCGCACGAGCCGCGGTCTGGACAGCCTCGACGAGACCCGGTGCGGAGATCCCGACGGCAGGGCTCACGGTCACCGCCGTGGATGCCGCCGCCACCACGATGAACACTGCGGGAGCCCTCAGTGCGCGGACCAGGTGCCAGCGGGGCAGCCTGGCATGCCTGGCTGCGACACCCACGACGAGGAGGACAAGCGGTGCCGTCGGCCAGACGGGCAGCAGCACCGCACAGGTCAGCAGCCCGAAGCACAGCGCGGCTTTCTCTGCCACTGACCTCGACCGCCAGGGACTCTGCCAGGCCGCGCCGTCGAGCGCAGTCATTGCCCGTTGCCAGCCGCGTGTGTGGACTGCCTGCGCCGCAGGGCGCCGAGTGCGTACCCGAGCACCCCGGCGCCGAGCGCCGCCTGCAGTGCGAACAGGCCCGACTCGACCTCCGCGGATGGTGGGGCGAAAAGCCCGTCGTACCAGGGTTGGTAGTCCGGATGGTCGGTCTCGATGGCGCTGACGGCAGCGGAGTCAGTTCCAACGAAGGCTTCGTCCGAAGACTCCGACCAGCCCAGCGTCAGGCAGCCGACGAAAATCGCGACGATGGCCGCCAGCAATGCGGCGTTGATCACGCGTGAGTTATGCATTGGAGGTCTCCCGGGGCGCTCGACGCACCACTCCCAGCCGGGTCAGCTCGGGCAAGGCGACGGTGGTCAGCACGCGGAAGACCAGCACTCCGAGCAGGCCTTCCATGATCGCCAGCGGAATCTGGGTGATGGCGAACACCGACAGGAACTTCACCAGGGCACCCTCGAAGCCGCTTGCGCCGTCCGGGAATGCCAGCGCCAGCTGCATCGAGGTGGTGCAGTAGGTCGCCAGGTCTGCGGTGGCCATCGCGGCGAAGATACCCACTGATGTTCCGAAGTGTCTTGTCAGAAGCCAGAACCCGTAGCCGACCCACGGGCCCACTACTGCCATGGAGAAGGTGTTGGCCCCCAGCGTGGTGAGCCCGCCGTGTCCGAGCAGCAGCGCCTGGAACACCAGAACCAGCGTGCCGAGGAAAGCCATCACCGGCGGCCGGAACAGCACTGTACCCAAGCCGACGCCGGTGGGGTGGCTGGAACTTCCGGTCAGCGAAGGCAGTTTGATGGCCGAGAGCACGAAGGTGAACGCGCCGGCTGCACCGAGCAGCAGCCGCGACTCCGGATGCCGGCGCACCTGCTTGACCACCGCGACGGCGCCGTGCACCACGAACGGCGCGGCCACCGCCGTCCACATCAGCGCATGTCCGGGCGGCAAGAAGCCTTCAGCTATGTGCATTGCCCGCGACCTTTGGTGATGTGGTGACCCGACTCAACGCACCGGCCACCTGTTCGGCGACAAACCCGAATGCTGTTCCGAGCACCATGGCCGTCACGGCGATGGCAACAGGATGGGAGATGGACGGCGCGTCGGCGATGGAGCGGCCCGTGACTCCGATGATTCCCACCGTCGAGGCGAAGCCGAAGAATGAAGCCGGAGTGAAGTCGAAGAGTGTGAAACGACCGAGCGCCACCAGCCCACCGGCGCCGAAAACAATGCACAGCGCGGTCGCCCACGGGCCGCCACCGAGACCATGCGCCACCAGGAGTGTGGCGGTGGCACTGGCGATGCCGACTATCGCCATGGGCAGCGACCTACGCACTCCGGCGACACCGCCGCCGGCCGCCACGAAGGACGCCCAGGCGATGAACAGCGCCCAGATCGGCACAGTCACCAGGTAGACGGTGACGAGAAATGATGCGGCACCGAGAACACCGACGACCAGGGTCGCCGCGGCGCGTTCGTTCATTGTGGATTCCTTGTTCTGGGCATGACAGGTCCCGGCCGGCGCCTTTCACCGGCCGGAACCCGCCATGCAGACGGGATGTATCAAGAGGAAGAGGCGCTTCTATACCGCTGCGGCGGAACGTCCGCCGTGCACCGCGATGGGCTTGATCCGGTCTCGGATCTGCGTCAGCGGGGTCATCGGATGATCGTGATCGTGCGTCGGGGTCGGGCAATGCGGCGGCACCCGAGTGTGATTCACCAGCTCGACGGGCTGGCCGTGTGGGGTGCCCAGATAAGCCAGGCGCCATTCTTCGTGTCGTTCCTCGACCAGCGAGGCGGACAGTCCGGCATGCCGGTCGATCATCCGGCTCACAGTGGTCAGCCATTGCCGGTAGTAAGACTCGGTGACTGTTTCGTCATCGCGTCGCGGCGCGCTGCTGATCTCCCCGGAGAACTCGTCCACCCACTCGGTCCAGGTGAACAGCTTCTGTCGGGTCAGTGCCACCACGGTCGCGAAGGCTTCGACTTGCCAGGGCTCTTCGAAGGTGACTTCGGGATCTTCATCGGCGGACAGCAGTGCGTTCACTTCACCTGCCCGGGATCGAGATAGCTGTCCCACAGATCGATGTAGATCCAGGAGTTGGGTGTGCCGCGCTCCCCGAACAGCTCGTGGCTGCTGAACTTGATGCTGTAGAGATGTTCGGGGTTCTCGCCCCGGCCGTGGGCCATGGTGTCGGGGTAGATGAAGAACCCGTGATGACGGTCGACCACCCCGACGTGCAACTTGGCGTATCCGGGCAGGCGGGTGTGTCCGATGGGGCTGTGGTTACGCACTACCACGGTTTCACCGACGGCGAAGCGTGGTTCGGCAGTGACGGGCCTGGTGAAGTCACCAGGGGTACGGATCGCGCCGAACACCTCGGCAGGAGCCAGTTTCTGCATGTCAGACGGTTTCCTTTTCTTGTAGACCCGACAACTCGGCGATCCGCTTCTCCAGTTCCTCTTTGGTGAACAAGCCGTTGGCGAAGCCGAGATTCTCCGCGGCACGCAGCCAGTGCACGTAGTAGGGAGTGCTGAGGTACTCGGCAGGATCCATGATCTCGATGGAGTGCCGGAATTCATCGAGTGGGCACAGGCCTGCGGCGAAGTACATGCCGATCACCGAAAAGACGTCCTTCTCCCAAGGACCGTGGAACACCACCTCGTTGTCCTCGGTCTTTACGGTGCCCATGCCGTCCTTTCCTCCGACGTCGTGGATTCCGTTCACGCTGCTGCTCCTTCGGGTGCGGTGGCCAGTTTGGTGCCGATCATGGCGTCGCGGCTGACCAGCTCGGCGAGCTGCTCGATGGTGAAACCGTCCGTGCCAGAGGGTCGTTGCGGGATGACGATGTAGCGGATCTCCGCGGTACTGTCCCAGACCCGGATCTCGACGTCGTCAGGCAGTGTGGTTCCGAACTCGCCCAGCACAGCTCGGGGTTCGAACACCACTCGAGAGCGGTACTGTGGCGCCTTGTACCACGCCGGCGGCAGCCCCATGACGGCCCAGGGGTAGCACGAACACAGCGTGCAGACCACGACGTTGTGCACGTCGTCGGTGTTCTCGACGTAGATGACGTGCGCGCCCTCGAACCCGGTCATGCCGAGTTCGGCCAGGGTGGACGTGCCGTCGGCGAGCAGCTTGGCCTTGAACTCCGGTTCCGCCCAGGCTCGTGCGATCACCGCGGCGCCGTCCTTAGGGCCGATGCGGTTCTCGTAGATGTCGACCACTTCGTTGAACGAGTCGGGGTCGATGATGCCCTTCTCGACCAGCAGCGACTGCACCGCTTTGATCCGGAGCTGTGCGTATGGTGGCGGCTCGGTATAGCCGTGGCTGATCTGGATTTCTTTCATCGGTGTTGGCGATCCTTTCCTCGGTTTGGTCAGCGGACACTGACCAAAGTGGCGTCAGCAGTGGAGAGACTGCGGTAGTGGTGGGGCAGGCGCATGGTCACCAGATCCTTTCGCCGCACCACATTCGCGTTGTACGGTCCGGTTCCGTCGCTGGTGTCGATGGGCGCCAGCAGCACTTCATTCGCCGTCCCCGCTACTCGCTCGCGACGAGGGAATTCGAAGGTGTCGGGCCCGAAAATACCGCTGCGGCCACCGAACTCGGGCGGATTGGAGTAGGCCAGGTACACGTTGTTCTCACCGGCTCGCACCCGCATGTGATGCCAATGCAGGTGACTCGCGCCGTGGGGAATCGGATAGTTCAAGGGCACTTGTGTCCCCTGGTGCCCGTGGTGCACTGTGTCGGCGATCCGTGCGGGCACGGCGACCACGTCGCACCCGCGCAGCGCCATCACGCGACAGGACTCCGGGAGTAGGGCGTCATCACCGTGTAGCAATGCCACGCGTCCCACCCTGATGTCGGCTTGCGTCCAGGAATCCCCTGCCGCGAAGTACTTCTCGTCGTCCCCGCTGAGATGGATCTTGCGGTGGATCGCAACGATGCCTTCTGGGCCGATGAGCACGACGCTGTTGTAGGGAGCAGCTCCGGCGTAGGCACGTTCGGCGACGCCGACCACCAGGTAGCTACCGCAGCCGGCTGCGGCATCCAACACGGGTTGCAAGACCCCTTCGGGGTCAAGGCTTTCCGGATAGTCACCGGCGGAGATGGGCGGACCGCAGACGCTCAGTTCGGGGAAGACCACCAGGTCAGCGCCCGCGGCGGCGGCCTCGCGGAACGTTTCGCAGATCTGTGCGATGTTGGCGTCGGTGTCAGCGGTGCTGTCGTGCTGGGCCACTGCGATCACCGACGCTCGGCCGGGCGGAATCGGGTTGTTGCCGTATAACGTAAAGAAGTCTCTCGGATTCCACAGGTAGGTGTTGATCTGCAGGTCCCGGTACAACTCGGGACGGCGTCCAGCCAGTTTCCTCACTTTGGCGGCGCGCACGGCCGTGAGGTCGATCTCGGCGGTGACCACGCCGTCACCGGTGTCACGGGAGGCCAAGACCTGCGAATCCGGTGCGATGATGCATGATCCGCCGCTGAACTGAACGCCGCGTTCCAATCCCCAGCGGTTGCTCTCCACCAGGTAGCACGCATTCTCGTAGGCCCGGCTGATCCAGTACGGCGCGGGTGTGCGCTCGGCCAGCCAGTTGCTGATGTGACAGATCACGTCGGCGTCGTCGAGGGCCACCACCCTGGCGGTCTCCACGAAGTGGATGTCCATGCAGATCAGCAGCGCGATCCGCCCCAATGGGGTGTCGAAAACCTGGTGCCCGAGGTCCCCTGGTGCGGCCCATTTCGGTTCGGCGATGTAGCCGTGGGTCTTCCGGTGGGTACCGACGATGCCTTCGGGCCCGATCAGTACGGCCGAGTTGTACAGGAGGCCCGATTCCCGGTCGCGTTCCGGCATGCCAATCACGATGTGGCAGTCCAGTGTTGCGGCCAGTTCGGCGAAGACACCGGTGCTCGGCCCGGGAACCGGTTCGGCCATGGCCTCCGCCTCGGCGGTGTCGAAGAAGCAATACCCGGACAGGCCCATCTCCGGTGTGGTGATGAGCTTGGCTCCCCCTGCTGCAGCCTGTCGGACGAGTTCCACCAGTCGGGCGATGTTGCCCTGCTTGTCGAACAGCAGCGGCTCGAATTGGACTGCTGAAACCCGGTACGTCGTCTCCGACACGGTTCTCCTTCACAACGTCGTCGCTGCCACCGCTTCAGTTGGTGACGTCCGCAACGCTAGAAGTGCCGCGCGTCGTTTGAGTTCGATTCAGGTTTCTGTTGTGTTAAAGAACCTGACGTTATGTTTCAGCAATGTTTCGTATGTGGTCTTGAACTGGTGCTTTCGCAGTCCAGAAAACATTTTCCTCAGAAACTGATTCGCTGGCGTCGAGGACTCCGAGGGTGTTCTCCACCGCCGCGTGCAGCGTCACGAGCGCGTCGCGCACCTCGGTGTCGAGGAGAGCGTCGGCCCGGTCGAGGACGTCGGCACAGTCCCGGTGCACCGCCTTGCCACGAGCGGTCAGATGGACATTGATCCGGCGTCGGTCGGCGGGATCGATGCGCCGGTAGAGCAGGTTGTTGGTCACCATCCGGTCGACCAATTTCGACAGCACCGACGGCGCCAGACCGGCACCCTTGCCGATCTTCGACATCACCGATGGCCCCCGCCCAGCCACATGATCAAGAACGCGCCACTCGTCAAGAGAGCACTCCTGGACTGCGAGCAGAGCCTCCACTCTGGCGCGCAACATACGGACGAGCTCGTCGGCCTGCAGTGCAACTTGCGATGCCGTTCCCATTGCCGGGTCCCTTCGATCGGTCTACCGTGGGCGCCAGTGGCACACCACCGTTGGTGGCGACCCTAGTCGCCCCATGTCACATCGGACCTCATGAAAACCGTGCCACTAGTCAAAGGTCAGCAGGATGAACACATCAGCCCGCTACAACGCGTTCAGCGTTGCCGTGGTGAACCCGCTTCAGGGTCCGCTGGGAATCATCGGACCTCCCGCGCAGCTGTGCACCCAGTTGGCCGCGGAGGAGATCAATGCCGCCGGTGGCATCCTGGGCCGCGAGCTGCGGCTGGTGACTGTGGACGGCGGCCTGACGCCGGCGGTGATCGCCGCCGAGTTGGACGCGATGGTGTCCAGCGGCCAGGTTCATTCGGTGATCGGTACCCACACCTCTGCGGTGCGGAAGGCAGTTGCGCCGGCGCTGGCTGGGCGGGTGCCCTATGTGTACACGTCGCTCTATGAGGGCGGTGAGCGCGATCCGGGGGTCTTCGTCACCGGCGAGACTCCCGATACTCAATTGCTGCCGGCACTGACGGTCCTGGAGCAGGAGTATCGGGTTCGCGACTGGTTCGTGGTGGGCAACGACTACGTCTGGCCGCGGTCCACCGCGCGGCAGATCCAGGCGCACCTGGCCGCCGACCACCGGGCCCTGGCGGGCCAGGCGTATGTTCCGCTAGGCTGCAGCGATTTCGGCGGAGCCCTCATGCGTCTGGAGCGATCACGGGCGGCCGGCGTGGTGGTGTTGCTGGTGGGCCAGGACGCGGTCGACTTCCACCGCCAATTCGCCGAACGCGGCCTGCACCAGCAGATGGTGCGACTGAGCCCGTTGATGGACGAGAACATGCTGCTGGCCACCGGCGCGGCAGCCTCCGAGCAGTTGTACGTCGGCGCCGCCTACTTCGCGGCCCTGCCCACCCAGGGCAGTCTGGACTTCACCGCGCGCTATTCCCGTCGGTTCGGGCCTGAGGCGCCGATGGTGGGCACCATGGCCGAATCCTGTTACGAGGGGCTCCATCTTCTGGCGGCTCTGACGAAAACAGCTGGAGGTTCATCGGTTCGCGAGCTGTGCCGGGTCGCCGATGAAGTGGAGTTCGAAGGACCGCGTGGTGCGCAGCGACTCACTGCGCACCACACGTCTCAACAGAACTACCTGGCCAAGGCGTCGGGACTCGACTTCGACGTGCTCGCTTCGCTGAGCTCCGCCGCCGTCGGATAGGCGATGCACCCGGACGGGCCCCGGCCCGGAGAATACGACATACGTGTAGGTGTGCACCCCGGCAGTGTCGGCGTAGTCACCGCTGCACGCGCCCCAGCTGTCCTCTTTCACACGCCAGGTCAATCCCGGTGACATCGAGGCGATTTGGGCGGGCCACCCCTCGATGGCCGCCCGGTACTGCTGTCGCGCCTCTTCGAATGAGGGCTTGGTGCGCAGCTCTGCTTCCGCATCGCTGGTCCTCGCTGCGCCATCGCCGCCTCAGCGAAACTGTGCCCGGTACCGCTCAGCCGAATCCGCACGGACCGCCGTCGCGAAGTCCATCCGCTCATCCTTGAGGTAGCCCGCCACGCCGAGCGCCGTGGCCAGCGCGCCGGCCACCCAGGCCGGCCACGCGATGCTGGTTCCCGCATATCCAGCCACCCACGGCGACAGGAACATTGCGAACCCCACGGTGGACAGCGTCAGGAAATCGTGGGTCGGCTCCGACGCCAGCAGCGACCACACGGCCACCACGGCGATCAAGGCGCCGAACCCGATGGTGACGGCGGTGCCGGCCGGTGCCGAATGGACCGCGACGCCCGCCACGATGCTGGCGAAACCCACGACCAGCGCCGACCGCCCGATCCACAGGCTCCAGCCGTTGCGCAGGTGCTGGCTGTCACCCCACTCGCTCATCACGTCCTGGGACTCGGCCTTGTCGCGTGTCCAGCCGATGCCACCGAGGGTGAGGGCAAGCGCCCCGGCCACCCAGCATGTCCAGGCGGCACCCGGGTCGTAGTTGTAGCCGCTGGTCATGAACGGCATGACGAACATGGCCAGTCCGACCACCACCAGGCCCCAATGATCGGGGGTCCGGTTGCGGGCGAGCACCGACAGGGCGCCGAAGAAGGCGATGAATGCTGCGAACCCAAATGCGAGTCCGCGCCCGGCCAGCGTCGAGCTGACCGCGAATGCCGACACCGCGGCGACCACACCGATGACTACTGCGCTCCAGCCGATCAACAATTTCGCGTTCATACCTGGTAATCAACGCTGATACCGCCTGGACCTCTAGGGTCTTTGGGCCATAGTTCGACCGGCATCCGGCGCTACAGCGCCTCCCCCACCCGCCCCGCGGTCAGCGGTGTCACCACCGTGTTGCCTTGGTCGCCGCACTCGTCGGTGTCGACCACCGTGGTGAGCTCGCCGGTGAACGTGCCGTCCGGGCGCGGGGTGAAACCCAGTGTCACCGTCGTCCACGACTGCCCGGCGACGGATCCGTCGTCGTAGGTGCAGGTCGACTTCACCCGTGCCGGAGCGATGTCCTGCCAGGTGCCGTTGACGAGCTGGAATTTGAGCGTGCGGGCTCCGGGCAGCCGCGCCCGGTCTGCGCTCAGCACTTCGCCGGTGGCGATGCAGTCGGTGTCGGTGCAGGCCGAGGTCAACGTCAGCCAGTCCTGGGCCGGGCCGCCCGCGCCCGCACCCCAGTCGGTGCTGCCCTCCACCTCGCGATAGGTGGCCTGATCCCAGTGGTACTGCACGCGGTACAGGCCGTCGAGCAGGTCGGGCCTGGCCGCGGGCGCGGGCGCCGGCTCGTCGCCGCGCAGAGACCACACCGCAACCCCCGCGGCGGCGGCGATCACCACCATTGCCGCACCCACCGCCATCGCGGTGATCCGGCCCGGAGTGAAGCGCGGCTCCGGCTCTAGGTCGCGGACGGGGTCGAATGCCCACGCGTGCGCGGCCTGGGTGTCGGCACTCGCGACGCCGGCCAGCTCGGTGGGCGCAGCGGCGTCGGCCAGGTAACCGGTCGGCTCCTCGCTCTCCGGGCGCTGCTGCATAGCCCGGACACTAGCCAATCACGGCTTCTCCGTCAGCATCCATGCCGGAATCCAGTGTGTCACCGGTCTTTCGGTGGCACCGAAGGCGATCGAGTAGGTGACCAGGCCCCACCACGCGCCCTGCTCGCACAGCCCCCAGCAGGTCAGCGTGCCCTCGACCACCTTGTGCATCTGCAGCCCGAACGGGTGGTAGCGGCCCCACCGGCAGTGCGGTTGCCGGGGAAACAGGGCGGCCAGGTCGACCAGCACGGTGCGCGGCGGATCGACCCGGCGGAAGACCTCCCGCACCGGCTGCCCGCCGTGCCCGAGGCTCTGCAGCTCACCCACTGTTCGATAATATGTTCGAAACGCGTCCGCGGATACACCGGGAAACGAACTACCGCCCGTGCGCGTCGAAGAACTGCGCCGACACCTGCGAGGCGTCGAACGCCCGGGTGGCCGGCCCCACCTGGTTCGCCGGCAGGATTTCCGGTGCGCCCGGCCAGGTGTGCCCGCCGCCGTCGACGCGCAGGAAGACCACCTCGGTGCCCACCTCGCACTGATAGCTGACGCGTTCGGCGCTGGTCCCGTCCCCGGCGCCGGGCATCGGTGCGATCACCGGGTCCGGTGCGCATCCGTTCATTTCCCGCCAGCGGTCCACCACCGCGTAGGCCGCCAGGATGGTGCTCGACCCGCCCCGCCCGACCATCGGGCCGCCGTGAAACGGCACGATCGGATCGACGGTGCCCTGTGAGGTCAGCACCGACACCGGCTGCGACGGGTTGCACGCCACTTGATCACCGAGGGTCGCCCCGACCGGGGCGATCGCGGCGAACATATCCGCGCGATCACAGGCCAGCCGGTTGGCCATGAACCCACCCGCCGACAGCCCGGTCGCGAACACCCGCCCGGGCGGGATCGCGAACTCGGCGGTCAGCCGATCGACAAGGGCGGCAATGAAACCCACATCGTCGACACCGGTGCGGTCCGGCACCGACGCGCCGCGGCCGTCGGCCCAGCTGAAGTCGATACCGTCGGGGTACACCACGACGAACCCGTGGGCATCGGCAACCGCGTCGTAATGGGTGAGCGCCGCATGCTGCTGCCCGGTCTGCCCGGCCGCATGCAAGTTGACCACCAAGCCCCTGGGCGGCCCGGGCGGGATATGCAGGTAGTAGCTGCGCTGCAGGCCCCCGAAGTCGATCTGGGCGGCCGGTGGCTCCGCCTGCGCCTCGACCGCCGGGCCCAGCGCGCAGAGCAGAACCGCCAGCAACGTCGCGGTGAATCGCCCCCTCATTCCCGCGAGCTTAAGGGCGTCAGGTGTACAGCGTCTCGAACTTCTCGATGGAGCGTTCGATATCGCCCTTGACCGTGCGGGCCGCGACCGATCCGATCGGCCCGAACAGCGGCGGGCCACCCAGCTCGAGGGTCACCGCGAACCTGCTTCCCGACGCGGTGGGCTTCACGCTCAGCTTCAGCCCGTACTTGGTGCCGCCGACGCCCTTGCCCACGACCTCCAGCAGACGCGGCGCATCCCACGTGCGCACCGTCCAGGTGACCCGATTGCGCATGCCCTTGGCCCCGGCCACCCCGACCAGGGTGGTGCCCACCGCCAGCTGGTCGGGAACGTCGCCGCGCCAGCCCTCGTGCATCACCAGCCAGTCCCCCAGCTCGTTCAGATTCGAGGCGTGATCCCACGCCGTCTGCGGGTCCAGCGACAATTCACGGGACAGTTCGAGCTTTGCCATGCGCCGAATGCTAGTCGCTGCGCCGCACCGGATCCGCAGACGGCAGGGTGGCCTCAGCGCGCGGCGAGCTCCCGCAGCACCAGATCGGTTGCACCCCAGTCCATGCACTTGTCGGTCACCGACTGGCCGTAGGTCAGCGGACGCGCCTCGGGCGCCTGGGCACCGGCGACCAGGAAGCTCTCCAACATCACACCGCTGACCGGAGCGCCGTCGCGCACCAGCTGGGCCACCTCGGCAGCCACCCCGGCCTGCCGGATGTGATCCTTACCGGAATTGGCGTGGCTGCAGTCGATCACCACGCGCCCGGGCAGTCCGGCGGCGGTCAGTTTGGCCGCCGTATCCCACACCGAGTCGGCATCGTAGTTGGGTCCTGCGGTGCCGCCGCGCAGGATGACATGGCAGTCCTCGTTGCCGTCGGTGTTCACCAGCGCGCCGCGGCCCATATCGTCCATGCCGAAGAAGACATGTTGGGCGGCAGCGGCTTTCACGCCGTCGACGGCCACCTGGATATTGCCGTCGGTGCCGTTCTTGAATCCGACGGGCATCGACAGTCCGGACGCCAGCTGGCGGTGCACCTGGGACTCGGTGGTGCGGGCCCCGATGGCGCCCCAGGCGACGGCGTCGGCGATGTACTGCGGGCTGGTCGGTTCGAGGAACTCACATCCCACCGGCAGGCCGATATCGATGATGTCGAGCAGCAGTTGGCGCGCCGTGCGCAGTCCGCGGGTCACGTCGAAGGTGTTGTCCATGCCGGGGTCGTTGATCAGGCCCTTCCAGCCGATCGTGGTGCGCGGCTTCTCGAAATACACCCGCATCACGATCTTCAGCCGGTCACCGAGTTCGGCGGCGACCTTGACCAGCCGGCTGGCGTAGTCCAGCGCCGCCTCCGGGTCGTGCACCGAACACGGGCCCACCACCACCAGCAGCCGGTCGTCGCGGCCGGCCAGGATGTCGGCGATCTCCTCGCGATCACGCGCGACGCGCTCGGCGCGGCGGGCGCCCAACGGGAACTCGGAGAGCACATCGTGCGGGCTGGGGATCTCGCTGAAACTGCGTATCCGCCGGTCCGAGGTCGCGGGTGCGGTGGCGGTCTGCGCCAGGTTCACGGTGGTGCCTTTCTGGTGTGGGCACCGACGTGACATCCCGGCGCCCTTGAATGACGAAAGGCAGCGCCCCTACGGGGTCACTGCCTGGGCTCCGGGTGGATGCGTCGCTTAGTGCTGCGCTTTATCGGCTCCGCCCGGAGCCTCGATAAAGCGCCAATAGCCGGCGCACACGCGGATGTTCACGTCGGTCAGGCTACACCGCGGACGGCGAAGGTCAAAAGTCAGGGCTTGGAACGCCAGGCGTAGCCCGCGATGCCCACCCCGACCAACGCGATGATCGGGCCGAGTATCGACCAGGTGGTGGTACCGCTCATCGGGCTGCCGCCGACCACCCCGAATCCCTGGAACGCGAACAGCGTCCCGAACAGGGCGACGACGATTCCGATGCACAACACCGCGATACGCATCCCTCGACAGTAACCTCGGCGGCGATGGCCGACACCCCGTTCCTGGACCGCACCCGCGACGGCTACGACCGCACCGCGGGGGGCTACGTCGCCGCGTTCCAGCATCATCTGGACGACAAACCGCTCGACCATGCGATGCTGCGGGCCTTCACCGATATGGTGCCGCCGAACCAGCGGGTCATCGACATCGGCTGCGGCACCGGGGCGGCGACCGCCATCCTGCGCGACAGCGGCGCGCAGGTGTCGGGGATCGATCTGTCCCCCAACATGATTGCCGAGGCGCGCCGGCTGCACCCGGGTATCGAGTTCACGGTGGGGTCGATGACCGGTCTCGAGCTTGCCGACGGCTCCGTCGGCGGCGTGTGCGCGTGGTATTCGGTGATCCACATCCCGGACGAGCACCTGCCCGCGGTGTTCGCCGAGTTCCATCGGGTGCTCGCGCCCGGCGGGGTGGCCCTGCTCGCCTTCCAGGTCGGCGACCGTCCCCGCCACCTCACCGAGGCGTTCGGCGAACCCGTCGACCTGACATTCCACCGCCGCCGTCCGGATACGGTGGCCCAGCTGCTGGGCGAGGCCGGCCTGCCGGTGCACGCCCGACTCGTCCGCGAACCCGACGGCGACGGTGTGGAATCGACGCCGCAGGGGTATCTGATCGCCCGCAAACCCGCATCCGTCAGCTGAGGAGCACCCGCCCATGACCGACCGCATCGAAGTGCAGCGCACCATCGCCGCGCCGGCCGCCGATATCTTCGCGGTGCTGACCGACCCGCAGGGCCACGTCGCCATCGATGCCTCCGGGATGCTGCAGGACGCCACCGGGGAACCGGCACGCCAAGCCGGTGACCAGTTCGTCGTGCACATGGATCGCGAAGCGCTGAACGACTTTCCGATGGGTCGATACGACGTCACCGTCGACATCACCGAGTACGAACAGGACCGGCTGATCGCGTGGACCATCCTGGGCCAGATCAAGCCGCAGATCGGCCATGTGTACGGCTACCGGCTGGAACCGGTCGACGGTGGCACCCTCGTCACCTCGTTCTACGACTGGTCCGAGATCACCGACAAATGGCGCGAGGCCGGCATCTTCCCGGTGATCCCGGAGAGCGCGCTGCGCGCCACCCTGGGCATCCTGGACCGCACGGTCCGGCGCGGCTACCCGAAACCCTGACGTCAACTTGCAGTTGACGAACCCGGACAGTCAACCTACGGTTGACGCATGACCACATCCGTCAGCCTCGACGATCTGATCCGCGCCATCAAAGCCGTCCACAGCGACGCCCTCGAACAACTCACCGACGCCGTCCTGGCCGCCGAACATCTCGGCGAAGTGGCCGATCACCTGGTCGGCCACTTCGTCGACCAGGCCCGACGCTCGGGCGCATCCTGGACCGAGATCGGTGCCAGCATGGGCGTCACCAAACAAGCCGCCCAGAAACGGTTCGTCCCCAAGAGCGACACCATCGACCCCAACGAGGGATTCACCCGCTTCACCCCGCGGGCCCGCACCGCCGTCGTCACCGCACAGACCGCCGCCCGCGACGCCCAGAACATCGAGATCGGGCCCGAACACCTGACCCTCGGCCTGATCGGCGACCCCGAATCCCTGGCGATCGCCATCCTGGCAGCCCAGGGCGTCACGCCCGACCAGATCCGCGCCGCGATCACGCTGCCGCCCGCGACCGGCCAGACACTGGACCTCATCCCGTTCAACGGCCCGGCGAAGAAGGTCCTCGAGCTGACCTTCCGCGAGGCACTTCGCCTGGGCCACAACTATGTCGGCACCGAACACCTGCTGCTGGCACTGCTGGAGTCCGAGGAGGGCGACGGGCCGCTGAACCGCCTGGGCGTCGAGAAGGACCGCGCATGCGCCAAGCTCGTCGAACTGCTCGCCTCCCTCACGGGAATGAAAACGGACCCGTCGCTGTAGAACAGCGCATGGAACTGAACGCGGCCGCCCACGAACTCATCGGCGCAGGCGTCGACGCCACCCTGGTCACCGTCAACCCCGACGGCAGCCCGCAGGCCTCACTGGTCTGGGTGGCGCTGCAATCCGGCCCCGACGGTGACGAACTGGTCGCCGCGCACCTGTCGGACAAGTACCAGAAGGTGCGCAATGTGCGGCGGGATCCGCGGGTCACCGCGACCATCCTGGCGCCGGCCCAGCCCGGTCAGCAGCGGCAGTACCTCTCGGTGACCGGTACCGCGCGCATCGTCGAGGGCGGTGCCCGCGACCTGCTCAAGGGGCTGGCCACCGCGTTGCTGGGCTCCGACGAGCACTTCCCACCCGCCGACGCCCCCGACGGTTTCCTCACCAGAATCCGCATCCAGTCGGTCGGCGGCCAGGGGCCCTGGATCGCGTAAACCGGCGAAGCACCGAGCGTGCGCCGGGCATGTGCCAAGATGCCAAGCATGCGATTGGCAAAGGTCCGCACCTGGTTCGCGGTACTCCTGACGAGCCTGACCGCCGCGGTGGCGGTCGGCATCGCGTCGCCGGCCAGCGCGGCACTCACCCCCATCGGCAACCTCGGTGAGACGCTGCGCGTGCAGTACGAAGACTTCGTCGCCGACGTCACCGTGCACGACGTGCTGCCCGTGCCGGTGCCGCCCGGCTGGGGCTGGAACGGCTCCCCCCGCTGGCGCGCCCAGGGCGGCCCGTGGCGGGCCGGGGTGACGGTGCACGTCATCTCCGCCCCCAACCCGTACAAGCTGGCCATCGCCACCACCTTCAGCGGTGTCACCCCCTACGCCGACGCCTACGCCGCCAAACACACCGACGCGCCCGACGCGCTGGAAAAGGCACTGCTGAACGCGCCGCCCGGTGCCACCGTCAACGGCGGCGTCTACTGGGACGTCTACCGCGCGCTGGTCACCAATGTGGTGATGATCAACCCGCAGACCGGCACGCACCTGGCCCAGTGGAACATCTGGCAGCCGGGCGCTCCGCTGCCCTGATCGTCGTGCGCGTCGAGGTACCCGGGCCGGCCGATCTGAGCGAACTCGCCGCCGTCGCCGCCCGCACCTTCCCGTTGGCCTGTCCGCCCGGGGCGAGCGCGGACAATGTGGCGGCATTCGTCGCCACCCACCTGTCCGCGCAGGCGTTCGCCGGCTATCTCGACGATCCCGACCGGGTGGTCCTGGTGGCCCGCGACGACACCCGAATTCTCGGATACGCCATGCTAATTCGCGGTGTCCCCGACGACGCCGACGTCCAGCAGGCGGTGCCGCTACGCCCGGCGGTCGAGCTGTCCAAGATGTACACGCTGCCCGATGTGCACGGTGCCGGCGTCTCGACGGCCCTGATGACCGCATGCCTGCAGCACAGCGGCGACGCCGCCTGCGTGTGGTTGGGCGTCAACCAGGAAAACGAGCGGGCGCAACGGTTCTACGCCAAATCCGGCTTCCGGGTCAGCGGCACCAAGACATTCCGGCTCGGCGCCACCATCGAGCACGACTACGTGATGGTGCGTACCGCCTGAGCAGGTTCAGCTCGCCTGCGATTGCGCCGCGGCCGTGAGCGCCAGCATGCGCGATGTCGCACGCAGATACTTCTTGCGGAACCCGCCGGCCACCATCTCGTCGCTGAAGATGGTGTCCAGTTTGGTGCCCGAGGCCAGGATCGGGATACCGGCGTCATAGAGCCGATCCGTGAGCGCCACCAGCCGCAGCGCCACACTCTGATCGTTGATCGGGTGCACCCCGGTGATGAACACCTCGGTCACGTCATCGATCAGCGCGTGATAGCGCGACGGGTGCATGGTGGCCAGATGCGCGCACAGCGCGTCGAAATCATCAAGGGTGGCACCGGGTTTGGTGGCCGCCGCGGTACGCACCTCGTCATCGGTCAGCGGCTCCGGGGCCGGCGGCAATCCGCGGTGCCGATAGTCGGGGCCCTCGATGCGGATGGTGGTGAAAATGGCCGACAGCGTATTGATCTCGCGCAGGAAGTCCTGCGCGGCAAACCGGCCCTCGCCGAGCTGCTCGGGCAACGTGTTCGACGTTGCGGCAATCGACACGCCGCGCTCCACCAGCGCCGACAGCAGCCGTGAGATCAGCGTGGTGTTACCCGGATCGTCGAGTTCGAACTCGTCGATGCACACCACCGAGTAATCGGCGAGCAGGTCGATGCACTCGGTGAACCCGAACACCCCGGCCAACTGGGTCAGCTCACCGAAGGTCGCGAACGCGGTGGGCGCCTCGCCGTCGGACAGCGTGTAATACGTCGACGCGAGCAGGTGGGTCTTACCGACACCGAACCCGCCGTCGAGGTAGATGCCCACCCCCGGAAGTACCTCGCGCTTGCCGAACAATTTCTTCTTCCCGGCCCGGCGCGCGCTGGCCTGCTCGCAGAAGGTGCGGCAGTGCCCGACGGCGGCGGCCTGCGACGGCTCGGCCGGGTCGGGACGGTAGGTGTCGAAGCTGACATCGGCGAAGGTGGGCGGCGGAACCAGCTGCGCGACCAGCCGTTCCGGGGTGACGCTGGGTCTCCGATCGACCAAACCGGCGACATCGCCCGTGCTTTGCATGTCAGGCACCCTAGCGACGTGCTGCAATGTTGCCCATGTCGGATAGCGCCGCTGGGACGGATCTCACAGCACTAGGGCCGGTCTCCACCGTCGAGGAAAGCCGGTTGGAGCAGTACTACGCCTACCCCGAAAACCTGAGCAGCTGCTGGGTGCGGGCCAACTTCATCAGCAGCCTCGACGGCGCCGCGACCGCCGAGGGACGCTCGGGCGCGCTGGGCGGCGCCGGGGACCGGGCAATGTTCCTGCTGATGCGCGAACTCGCCGATGTGGTGGTGGTCGGGGCGGGCACCGTGCGCGTCGAAAGCTACTCCGGGGCCCAGCTCGGCATCCCCGAACGGCAACGCCGGTGCACGCGCGGACAGCAAGAGGTACCGCCGATCGCCATCGTCACCCGCTCCGCCGACCTCGACCACGACCTGCCCGTATTCACCCAGACCTCCGTCCCCCCGCTGCTGCTCACCGCCCGCGACACCGTCGCCGATGCCCGCGCCCGGTTCGCCGACCTGGCACAGGTGTACGACTGCTCGGGCACCGACACCGCCGGCGTCGATCTCGGTGCCGCCCTGCGCACCCTGACCGGCCTGGGCCTGACCCGGGTGCTCACCGAGGGTGGTCCCAGCCTGCTCGGCACTTTCATCGCCGACGGCCTACTCGACGAGCTGTGCCTGACCATCGCACCGAC
Source organism: Mycobacterium sp. MBM (assembly GCA_021648845.1). GTDB lineage: Bacteria > Actinomycetota > Actinomycetes > Mycobacteriales > Mycobacteriaceae > Mycobacterium. The sequence continues at coordinate 353,609 of JAKJHY010000002.1, forward strand.
CGTGGTCGGCGGCGGGTCCAAACGGATCGCCGACGCGCACCATGAGCTGATCACCCGGCTGCGGCGCCGTCATGTGCTCACCGATGACGAGGGCTATCTGTACACGCGCTACAGCCGCGACTGATCCGGCCTCGACGATCGCTACTGTGGTCGGCATGCGTGTGGGGATTCTGCCGACGATCGCGCTGTCGTCGGTCGCGGTGCTGCTGACCTCGTGTGCCCCGCTGCTGGCCGCCAACCCGCGCTACGCCACCGATGACGGCGCCGGCCCGCAGGGCGCACCGACCACCACCGCACAGGCCGACGGGCCGCCCTCGATCGAGGCCCCCAAGAACGACCTGGCCTGGCAGGACTGCACCTCCCGGGTGTTCGGCGACGCCGCAGTGCCGGCACCGCCGGGAATCACCCTGGACTGCGCCAGCTACGCCGCCGACCTCGACCCGATCAAGGGGGCCGGTGGCAGCCCCCTCAACATCGGGGTGGTGCGGGCCACCGCGGCGGACACCCCCGCCGACGCCGGGCCGATCGTGATGACCACCGGCACGGACCTGCCGTCGTCGGCGCAGCTGCCGGTGTGGCTGTCGCGCGCCGGCGCCGACATCCTCAAGAAGAACCCGATCGTCGCGGTCGACCGGCGCGGCACCGGAATGTCGGAGGCCATCGACTGCCGCGACCTGTTCGACCGGCAGGAGATGATCGACCAAACCCAGTTCGAACCCGGTGACGACCCGGTGGCCAAGCTGAGCGCCGTCGTGCAGACCGCCACCACCACGTGCACCGACTCCATCGCCCCCGGCGACTCGGCCTACGACAACGCCCACGCCGCCGAGGACATCGAGCGGCTACGCAGCACCTGGGACGTCCCGACCATTGCCCTGATGGGCATCGGCAACGGGGCTCAGGTCGCGTTGGCCTACGCCGGATCTCACCCCGACAAGGTGTCGCGGCTGGTGCTGGATTCTCCGCTGCCGCTGGCCATCGGCGCCGAGGCCGCCACCGAACAGAAGGTCAAGGGCCAGCAGGCCGCTCTCGACGCGTTCGCCGCGCAGTGCGCCGCCACCAACTGCCCGCTGGGGCCCGACCCCAAGGGTGCGGTCGACGCGCTGCTGACCGCCGCCCGCAACGGCAACGGGCCGGGCGGCGCGTCGGTGGCCGCGGTGACCGACGCGATCGTCACCGCGTTGGCTTTCCCGCGCGGGGACCGGGTCGGCGCCACCAATGCGCTGGCCGGTGCCATCGCCGCCGCCCGCGCCGGCGACACCACCGCCATGACCAACCTGATCACCCGGGCCGAGACCACCCGCCAGACCGACGGCCAGTTCGTCAACAGCTGCAGCGACGCGCTCAACCGGCCCACCCCGGACCGGGTCCGCGAACTCGTCGTCGCCTGGGACCGGTCGTACCCGCAATTCGGCACCGTCGGCGCGCTGCGGATGGTGAACTGCCTGAGCTGGCCCAGCGGCAGCGCCCCCCAGGATCCGAAGGACCTCAAGATCCCGGTGATGCTGCTGGGCGTCCAAAACGACCCCATCGTCGGCAACGAGGGCGTCGCCGCGGTGGCCGCCACCGTCATCAACGCCGGTTCCAACAGCAAGCGGGTCATCTGGCAGGGCATCGGACACGGTGCCAGCATCTACTCGCCATGCGCGCTGCCGCCCGTCCTCGGCTACCTGGACAGCGGCAAGCTGCCCGAGACCGACACGTTCTGCCCCGCCTGATCCGGCGGCGGGACGCTGCGGTGTACGGTGCGCAGGTGTCGTTCCTGCCTTCCGGTGTGCTGAACGCCTTCCGCCCCAGCACCACACCACCCAGCACCGCAACGATCCTGCGGTCGATCCTGTGGCCCATCGCCATCCTGTCGGTGATCCACCGCAGTTATGTGCTCGGCACCAACGGTTACATCACCGATGATTTCGGCCCGGTCTACCGAGCCGTCGTCAATTTCAAATTGGGCTGGGACATCTACAACGAGAACTTCAACCACGTCGACCCGCACTACCTGTACCCGCCCGGCGGGACCCTGCTGTTGGCACCGTTCGGTTATCTACCGGTCGACGCCGCACGCTACTGGTACATCACCTTCAACGTCATCGCCTTCCTGATCGCGGCGTACCTGCTGCTGCGGATGTTCAACTACACGTTGAGTTCGGTGGCCGCACCGGCGCTGGTGCTGGCCATGTTCTGCACCGAATCCGTCACCAACACCTTGGTTTTCACCAATATCAACGGCTGCATGTTGCTCGGCGCGGTGCTGTTCTTCCAGTTCCTGCTCAAGGGCGGGGTACGCGCGGAGCTGCTGGCCGGCGCGGCGATCGGGCTTACCTTGGTGGTCAAGCCGTCCCTGCTGCCGCTGCTGCTGCTACCGGTGCTCAATCGCCAGTTCTACACGTTGATCACGGCGTTCGGGGTGCCGCTGGTGTTCAACGCCGCCGCCTGGCCGCTGGTGTCGGACCCGATGAATTTCGTGCACCGCACCGTGCCCTACATCCTGGAGACCCGCGACTACTTCAACTCCTCGATCCTGGGCAACGGCATCTACTACGGGCTGCCGATGTGGCTGATCCTGGCCCTTCGGATCGGATTCACCCTGCTGGCCGCGGGCAGCATGTATCTGCTCTACAAGTACTACCGCGAACGCGACCCGCTGTTCTGGCTGCTGACCTCGTCGGGCGTGCTGCTGACCGCCTCCTTCCTGGTGCTCTCGCTGGGCCAGGGCTACTACTCGACGATGCTGTTCCCGTTCCTGATGACGGTGGTGCTGCGCAACTCGGTGCTGCACAACTGGCCGGCCTGGCTGGCGGTGTACGGGTTCATGACGATGGACCGCTGGCTGCTCGGGCACTGGCCCACCACGGGACGGTTCCTGGAATACATGAAGATCACCTACGGCTGGTCGCTGCTGCTGGTGGTGGTGTTCTGCGTGCTGTACTTCCGCTACCTGGACGCCAAGGCCGAAGGCAGGCTGGACTCCGGTATCGATCCGCCGTGGATGACGGATGAGCTTCGGCGCGCTAGCGTGAAATCATGACAACCCCTGGTCCCAAACTCGAGCTGACCGACGACCAGTGGCGCGAGAAACTCAACCCCGCCGAATTCGCGGTGCTGCGCCGGGCAGGCACGGAACGTCCCTTCACCGGGGAGTACACCGACACCAAGACCGCCGGGATCTACCAGTGCCGCGCCTGCGGCGCCGAACTGTTCCGTAGCACCGAGAAGTTCGAATCCCATTGCGGCTGGCCGTCTTTCTTCGACCCGGCCAACTCCGACGCGGTCATTCTCAAGCGCGACGATTCGCTGGGGATGACCCGTGTCGAGGTGATCTGCGCCAACTGCCACAGCCACCTCGGGCACGTCTTCGAGGGCGAGGGCTACCCGACCCCGACCGACCAGCGCTACTGCATCAACTCGATATCGTTGCGTCTGGTGCCAGCCGAGACGACTGCAGCAGAGTGAGCATGGCCGCCGGCGTCAGCGGCGCGGCGTACAGATAGCCCTGCGCCACCTGGCAGCCGTAATCCTTTAACAGCGCCGCTGTTTCGGGATCCTCGACGCCCTCGGCCACCGTGTTCAGGCCCAGTTCGTTGGCCAGGTCGATGACCGCGCGCACGATCGCGGCAGCGCGCTTGTCCACCAGCATCGTGGTGACGAACCCGCGATCCAGTTTGAGTTCGTCGACATACAGCTCGCGTAGGTAGGACAGCGCCGAATAGCCGCTGCCGAAATCGTCGATCGCGACCCGCACACCCGACTTGCGGAGCTGCTGGATCACCGCACGGGCGCGTTCTGCGTTGCCCACCAGCAGATCCTCGGTGATCTCGATGGTCAGCGACTCGTGCGGCAGACCGCGCCGGCGCAACGCGCGGCTCACCGTCTCCGGGAGCGTGGGGTCACTCAGCGAGGGGGCGAACACGTTGACCGCGACCGGGACCAGCAGACCCAGATCGCGCCATTCGGCGATCTGGTCGAGTGCCTCGGCGAACACGAGTTCGGTGATCGGCCGCATCAGCCCGTGATCGCGGACCAGTTGCAGGAACTGGTCGGGGGCCAGCAGGCCGCGGTCCGGGTGCGGCCAGCGCACCAGTGCCTCCACCCCGACGATGGCACCGTCGGTCAGCGCGAACTTCGGCTGGTAGGCCAGCGTGAGCTCCTGGTTGTCGATGGCGTTCCGAAGCTGCCCCAGCAACCGGTAGGCCACCGCGCTGTCATACGCCCTCGCCGAGGAGGGGCGGTCGCGTTCGGACGCGTCCGCCTCCGACATATCGGTCGTGCTGAAGATGTGCACACCGCCGGTTCGTGAGCGCTTGGCCGCGTACATCGCCATATCGGCCTGTTTCAGCAGCACCTCTGGTGGTGTTTCCGGGTCGTCGGCCGATGCCACCGCCAGCCCGGCGCTGGGGCGCAGCAACAGGTCATGGCCGTCGACGACGAAGGGTTCGTCGAACGCCCGCAGCACCTCGTGGGCCACCTCCCGCGAGACGCTCTCATCGCCCTCCATCAGCACGACGAACTCGTCACCGCCGATGCGTGCCACCGTGTCGCTGGACCTGGCCCGACCGAGAATGCGGGCGGCCACCTGCACCAGCAGTTGATCGCCTGCGGGATGTCCGAGGCCGTCGTTGACGAGCTTGAAGTCGTCGAGGTCCAACGACAGCACGGCCACCGACTGCGTCTTATCGCGTTGGTGCAGTGCCAACGCGTGGTCGAGCCGGTCCTGGAAGAGTGCCCGATTGGCCAGTCCGGTCAGCGGGTCGCTCATGGCTTGCGCCGCCACCGCGGCCAGCAACCTGCGGTTCTCGGCCACCACGATGAACTGGCGCAGCATGACCAGCACGATCAGCAACACCGAGGTGAACAGCGCCGGCGGCATCCCGGGCGTCCTGCCGAATTGCAGCACCGTCACGCCGATGGCCACCACGATCGGCAGGTACGGCAGCCACGTCGCCACCTGCGATACCGACTGATCCCGCTGGCGCGGCCGGCGCCGAACCACCGGGGTCAAGACCCCCAACGCCATCAGCAGCAGACCCAGCGCCCACCCCACACTGCTGTACGCGGTCAGCCTGAAATCGTTGTGCGCGTTCATGTAGACGAAAATTGCGTCGGCGACGGCCATCAACGCGATGCCGATGGTCAGCTTCGTCAGCGCCGGCCGGTATGCCGATCGCACCCGCCCGAGCAACAACATCGCGACGGTCAGTGCCAACAGGTCGGCGATCGGGTAGGCCAGGGCCAGCCCCACCGTGAAACGGCTCGCCCCGCCACCCTCGAACAACCCGCCCAGGACCGTCAACCAGCCGATCTGAAACAGCGCCGCGGTCAGGATGAACCCGTCCAGAATGAGCCGCGTGTAGGTGTAACCCGAGGCCCCGACCGGCGCGATGAGCAGCCCGATGCACAGGCACAACGGCAACATCAGATATGCGATGTCGGCTACCGAGGGGAACGGCGATTGCTGCAGCCACCATTCGAAGTACACCCACAGCACCGAACCCACGGTCCAGCCGGCCAACCCGATCGCGATGAACGACAACGCGATCCGCGCCCTGCCGCGAGATCGCCACGCGTTGAACCCGGCACAGCCGGTGGCGAACAGGGCCAGTACGACGAAAGCGATGTCCTCGAACGCGATGCGGAATTCCGGCGAGCCCCAGCCGCCCAGCAGCCAGACGCAGAAGGCCAAGGTAGCAACCGTAGCCACTGCCCCGATCCGACCCACGACGGGCATTCCCGAACGCTAGCAAAGTTCGGTTGGCGCAGCCCCGGAACTCGGCGCGGTAATTTACGGCAGCTTCGTCAGGAGGTGCTCGACCGTGACCCGCGGTCCGGTGAAGAACGGTGTTTCCTCGCGCACATGCCTGCGTGCGTCGGTGTAGCGCAGCTTCCACATCAGTTCGACGATGCGCCCCAGATCGGGACCTTCGAAGGCCAGGATCCACTCGTAGTCGCCGAGCGCGAAGGCCGGCACGGTGTTGGCCCGCACGTCCGGGTACTCCCGGCCCGCCATCCCGTGGTCGACGAGCATCTTGCGCCGCTCGTCCTCGGGCAGCAGGTACCACTCCAGCGAGCGCACGAACGGGTAGACGCAGATGTAGTCCCCCGGGTCCTCCCCGGCGATGAAGGCCGGGACGTGACTCTTGTTGAACTCGGCAGGGCGGTGCAGCGCCACCACGCTCCACACCGGCTCACTGGCCAGGCCCAGTGTGGTGCGCCGGAACGCCGAGTAGGTGGCCTGCAGGTCTTCCACCCGCTCGGCGTGCGTCCAGATCATGTAGTCGGCGTCGGCACGGAACCCGGTGACGTCATACAGACCGCGGACCACCACGCCGTTGTCCTCCTGCTGTTTGAGGAACGTCGCGGTCTCGTCGATCACGGCAGCCCGGTCCTCGTCCAGCGCCTCGGGTTGGACGGCGAAGACCGAGATCATCATGTACCGGGTCATCGAGTTGAGCTTGTCGTAATCGAGCTTGGCCATGGCCCTATCGTGCCACGCCGGAGGTCAGCAGTTTCGCGGCCGCCCTGGTGGCCGATCCCACACATGCCGGCACTCCGATACCGTCCAGATATCCGCCCGCGACCGCCAGCGTCGGCGGCAATCCGGACCGCAGTTCGGCGACCAGATCGGCGTGGCCGGGACCGTACTGGGGCATCGCATCGATCCAGCGCTGCACCCGGTAGTCCACCGGGTCCGCGGCTACGGAGAACACGTTCTGCAGGTCCTCCAGCGACCAGTTCAGCAACTCGTCGTCGCCGACGCTACGGGCCACGTTGTCCCCGAAGCGGCCGTAGGACAGCCGCACCAGTTCCACGTTGCCGTGCCGCCCCCACTTGCGCGAAGTCAGGGTGATCGCCTTGGTGTGCAAGCGTTCTCCGGTGGCGACCAACACCCCGGATTGATCCGGTAGCGGTGTGCCGCCGGGCAGCGCCAACGCCACCAGCGCGGTCGAGGCCACCCCGATGCGGCGGGCCGCGGCAGCACTGCGCGGGGCGATCTGCTCGACGAGACGGACCAGCCGCGGCGCGGGCACCGCCAGCACCACCGCGTCGGCCGGCCAATGCCCGCCCTCGTCGTCGACGAGTTCCCAGCCGCCCCCCGAACGCGCCAGCCGGTCGACCCCGACCTGCGCCCAGCGCAGATCGGCGCGCCGGGCCAATTCGTCGACCAGCACCCGGTAGCCGCCGTCGAGGGCACCGAACACCGGGCCGGGTTGGGGTGCGGGCAACGCCGCGCGGACCGCCTCGGTGAGGTTGCGGGCGCCACGATCGAGCGCAGCCGCCAACGCCGGCAGCGCCGAACGCACCCCGATGGTGGCCGCCGACCCGGCGTACACACCGGTGAGCAGCGGTTCCACCGAGCGGGTGACCACCTGGGCCCCGAACCGGTCACCGACCAGGTCACCCACCGACGGGTCGGCGGACGGACGCCAGGTGAAGGGACGGCGAGGTTCCTCGGCGATCTGGGCGACCGTCGCGGCGTCGACGAGTCCGGCCACCGATTCGGGCCGGGCCGGGATGCCCTGCAGCGTGCCGGCCGGCAACGGGTGCAGCCCGCCCTGGCTGTAGATCAGCGGCCGGGCACCGGCGCTGGCGATCTGCCGGCCGGACAGACCGAGTTCGCCCAGTAGCGCGATGACCTCGGGGCGGCGGGTGATGAACGCCTCGGCCCCGACATCCATCGACATCCCGCCGACCTGTTCGGTGCGCAGCACCCCGCCGAGCCGGTCGGCCGGATCGAACAGCGTGATCGACGCATCCGGACCGGCCGCGACCCGCAGCCGGTAGGCCGCGGTGAGGCCTGAGATACCGCCTCCGACAACGCAGTACGTGGGTGTCACAACGAATGCACCAGTGAGACGAGCTCGGTCACCACCCCGGGGTCGGTGCCCGGCAGCACCCCGTGGCCCAGGTTGAAGATGTGTCCGCCCGCGCCCGCGGCCACCGCGGCGCGACCGTCCTCGACGACCGCGCGGGCGGCACGCTCGACCACCGGCCAGCCCGCCAGCAACACCACCGGATCGAGGTTGCCCTGCAGTGCCGTCCCGGGCCGGACCCGCCCGGCGGCGGCTTCCAGTGAGGTCCGCCAGTCCACACCCACCACGGTGGCCCCTGCGTCGCCCATCGCACCGAGCAGTTCGGCGGTGCCGACCCCGAAGTGCGTCATCGGCACGCCACGGGTCGCCAGCGTCGCGAAGATCCGCGCGCTGTGCGGCAACACGTGGCTGCGGTAGTCGGCCAGCGAGAGCGTCCCGGCCCACGAATCGAACAGCTGAATGGCGTCGACGCCGGCGTCGAGCTGGGCGGCCAGGAACTCGATGGTCAGATCGGTCAGCGCGGACATCAAGGCATGCCAGGTGTCGGGCTCGGCGAACATCATCGCCTTGGTCTTCTCGTGGTTGCGACTCGGACCGCCCTCCACCAGGTAGGACGCCAACGTGAACGGCGCCCCGGCGAACCCGATCAGCGGCACCTCGCCCAGCGCCGCCACCAGCAGCGCCACCGCGTCGCTCACCGGCGCGACCTGTGCGCGCTCCAGCGGTTTCAAGGTGTCGACATCGGCGCGGGACCGGATCGGATGCTCGATCACCGGTCCGACGTCGGGCACGATGTCCAGCTCCACCCCGGCGGCCTTCAGCGGCACCACGATGTCGGAGAACAGGATTGCGGCGTCCACGCCGTGCCGACGGACCGGCTGCAGGGTGATCTCGCAAACCAGCTCCGCATCGAAGCAGGCCTCCAGCATCTTGTGGTTGGCACGCAGCGCCCGGTACTCGGGCAGGGAACGCCCGGCTTGGCGCATGAACCACACCGGGGTGCGGCTCGGGGGGCGGCCGGCAGCGGCGGCGAGAAACGGCGACTCGGGCAGGTCACGACGGGTGTTCATCGAGCCCTATGGTGCCATGTGCGGTGAGATCGGCGCGCCTGCGCACGGGTGAGACGAGATGGGTCTAGCGTCGGGGTCTGTGACGTCCGCCGAACCGGCTCAGTTCCGCACCGCGGTTGCGGCCATGAATGCCGCCACCGTTCGGCCGGAGATCGAGCTGGGACCGATCCGTCCGCCGCAACGCCTGGCGCCCTTCAGCTACGCGCTGGGCGCCGAAGTGCGCCACCCCGATGCCGCGGTCGTGCCGGAGCGCTCCGAGGGCGATGCCTTCGGTCGGCTGATCCTGCTGCACGACCCCGAGGGCGCCGAAGCCTGGGACGGCACCATGCGCCTGGTCGCCTATATCCAGGCCGACCTGGACTCCACCGAGGCCGTCGACCCGCTGCTGCCGGAGGTGGCGTGGAGCTGGCTGGTGGACGCACTTGCCGAGCACGGCGAAGCCGTCACCGCGCTGGGCGGGACGGTCACCGCCACCACGTCGGTGCGCTACGGCGACATCTCGGGTCCGCCGCGTGCCCACCAACTGGAACTTCGCGCCTCCTGGACGGCGACCAACCTGGAGCTCGGACCGCATGTGCAGGCCTTCTGCGAAGTCCTCGAGCACGCCGCCGGTCTGCCACCAGCAGGGGTGACGAGTCTGGGCTCCCGCACCCGCGCGTGATGACCGAACCCGACGACGAATCCGGGGACACACCCGAACCGGAACCCACCCCGCTGCTGGCACCCGCCGACGGGGTGCCGCCGGTCGCCAGCTATCCCAGCGATATCGCCCGGGCCGCCGAGCTGCTGGCCGGTGGCACCGGGCCGTTCGCGGTCGACGCCGAGCGCGCCTCGGGTTTCCGCTACTCCAATCGCGCGTATCTGGTGCAGATCCGCCGGGCCGGTGCGGGCACCGTGCTGATCGACCCGGTGAACCATGGCGGCGACCCCCTGCAGGTGATGGCGCCGCTGGCCGAGGTACTCGGCACCGACGAGTGGATCCTGCATGCCGCTGACCAGGATCTGCCTTGTTTGGCCGAACTCGGGATGACCCCGCCCAGCCTGTACGACACCGAACTGGGGGCCCGGCTGGCCGGATTCGAGCGGGTCAACCTCGCCGAAATGGTGCGCCGATTGCTGGGCCTCGGCCTGGTCAAAGGACACGGCGCCGCGGACTGGTCCAAACGGCCATTGCCGGCGGACTGGCTCAACTACGCGGCCCTGGATGTCGAGGTGCTGCTCGAGCTGCGTGCGGCGGTCGCCGCCGTACTCGACGAACAGGGCAAATCAGACTGGGCGGCACAGGAATTCGATTTCCTGCGCACCGCAGAACCGACCGTCACGCGCCGCGACCGCTGGCGTCGCACCTCGGGCATCCACAAGGTGCGCGATCCCCGGGCGCTGGCCGCGGTGCGCGAGTTGTGGACCGCCCGCGATCAGATCGCCCAACGACGCGATATCGCACCGGGCCGCATCCTGCCCGACGCGGCGATCATCAACGCCGCAACGGCAGATCCCGACACGGTCGAAAAGATCGTCGCGCTACCGGTTTTCGGCGGCAGCAGACAACGGCGCAGCGCCCAGATGTGGCTGGATGCCTTGGCTAGGGCCCGCCAGGACCCGAATCCGCCGACGGGTTCGGAACCACTGTCCGGGCCGCCGCCGCCGGCTCGCTGGGCACGACGCAAGCCGGAGGCCGCCGAACGCCTTGAGGCGGCCCGCACCGGATTATCCGAACTGTCGCAACGGGTTTCGGTCCCCACCGAGAACCTGCTGACCCCTGATACGGTGCGGCGGCTGTGCTGGGACTGGCAGCCGGTCGAAGACGTCGAAGCGGCCGTCGAAGACTTCCTGGCGCAGGCCAAGGCCCGCCCGTGGCAACGCGAGCTGACGGTGCCGGTGCTCACCGCGGCACTGACACCGAAACAGTCCGACTAGTCCGCCGCCTGCCCCACGTGGTCTGCCGCCGTCGCGCCGAGCGCCGCGACCCAGCCGGTGATCTGACGAGCGATGTGCTGATCGGTCAGGCCGATATCGGCGAGCACCTCGCTGCGTGAACCATGCGCCTGAAACTCCTGTGGCACACCGACATCGCGGCACGGCACGTCGATCTCGGCCGCCCGTAGCGCAGCGGACACCGAGGACCCGATACCCCCGTGGACGCCGCTGTCCTCCACGGTGACGACCAGCTTGTGCGCCGACGCCAGTGCGTGCAGCGCCTCGGGTACCGGCAAGACCCACCGAGGGTCGACGACGGTGACACCGATGCCCTGCTGCTGGAGGCGTTGCGCGGCCGCAAGCCCCATCTGAGCGAACGATCCGACCGCGATCAGCAGGACATCTTCGGACGCCCCGGGGCCCGGCTTGGCCAGAATGTCCACCGTGCCACGCCGCTCGAGAGCCGGGATGTCTTCTCCGACAGAGCCTCTCGGGAACCGGATGGCCGTCGGACCGTCTTTGACGTCGACCGCCTCACCGAGTTCTTCGCGCAGGCGCGCGGAGTCACGGGGCGCCGCCACCCGCATGCCGGGCACGATGCCGAGGATCGACAGGTCCCACATGCCGTGGTGGCTGGCGCCGTCGGGGCCGGTGACACCGGCGCGGTCCAGCACGATGGTCACCGGCAACTTGTGCAGCGCGACGTCCATCATCATCTGGTCGAAGGCACGGTTGAGGAAGGTCGAATAGATCGCCACCACCGGGTGCATGCCCCCCATGGCGAGGCCGGCGGCCGAGGTCATCGCGTGCTGCTCGGCGATACCGACATCGAAGAGCCGGTCCGGGTACAGCTGACCGAAGGCAGCCAACCCGGTCGGACCGGCCATGGCCGCGGTGATCGCGACGATATCGCGGCGACGCTTGGCAATCTTGATCAGCTCATCGGAGAAGGTACCGGTCCAGCCGGGCGCGGATACGGCGGTCGCCTGCCCGGTGAGCGGATCGATGATGCCGCATGCGTGCATCTGTTCGGCCTCATCGGCTTCGGCGGGCGGGTAGCCCATGCCCTTGCGGGTGACGACGTGCACGATCACGGGCGCGTTGAAGCCGCGGGCATGCCGCAGCGCCGCCTCCACGGCATGCTCATCGTGACCGTCGATCGGGCCGACATATTTCAGGCCCAGATCGGTGAACATTGCCTGCGGCTGCAGCGCGTCCTTGAGTCCGGCCTTCACGCTGTGCATGCACTGGTAGCAGACCTCGCCGATGATCGGCACGCCGCGCACCACATCGCGGCTCTTTTCCAGGAACTTCTCGTAGCCGGGCTGCAGTTGCAGGGCGGCCAGATGATCGGCGAGCCCGCCGATGGTGGGCGCATAGCTGCGACCGTTGTCGTTGACCACGATGACCACCGGCCGCTTGGCGGCGGCGATGTTGTTCAGGGCTTCCCAGCACATGCCGCCGGTGAGCGCGCCGTCGCCGACGACGGCGACCACATGCCGGTTTCGGTGCCCGGACAGTTCGAAGGCCTTGGACAGCCCGTCGGCATAGGACAGTGCGGTGCTGGCGTGGCTGGACTCCACCCAGTCATGCTCGCTCTCGGCGCGTGCCGGGTAGCCCGACAGACCGTCCTTCATCCGCAGCTGGTCGAAATCGTCGGCGCGACCGGTCAGAATCTTGTGCACGTAGGACTGGTGCCCGGTGTCGAAAATGATCGGGTCGTGCGGCGAATCGAAGACCCGGTGCAGCGCCAACGTCAATTCGACGACGCCGAGGTTCGGGCCCAGATGTCCGCCGGTTGCAGCGACCTTGTGAATCAGGAATTCACGGATCTCACCGGCCAGCTCGTGTAGCTGAGGCTGGGACAGGTGCTGCAGATCGGCGGGACCGCGGATCTGTTTAAGCATCCCGCCAGTTTAGCCACGTAGCACCCGTCAGTCCTGTCGTGGCTGATAGATGTCGGGCACTCCGTCGAGATCACTGTCCGCGGTTTCGGCGACGTGGATCCGGCGATATGCGGCGTTTCTGGTGGTGAGCAGCACCGCCGCGAGGATCGCGGCCACCAGCGATCCGGTCAGCACCCCGACTTTCACGAATTCCTCACGGGCGGCGTCGGGGTAGGCCAGTTCGCCGATCAACAGCGATACGGTGAAACCGATCCCGGCGAGCATCGAGACGCCGAGTACGTCGATCCAGCGCAGCGAGGAGTCCAGTTCGGCGCGTGTGACCTTCGACAGCGTCCAGGTGGTCAGGAAGATCCCGATCGGCTTGCCCAGCACCAGGCCCGCGATGATGCCCAGGGTGATCGGCGACCCGAGGGCGTTCGCCAGGCCGTCGAAGCCGCCGAGGGCCACTCCGGCGGCGAAGAATGCGAACACCGGGATGGCCACGCCCGCCGAGAGCGGTCGGATCTTGTGCTCGAAATACTCTGCCATCCCCGAGCCCAGGTCATCGCCGCGGCGGGTCACCGACCGGTGCACCGGCACCGCGAAACCCAGCAGGACGCCGGCGACGGTGGCGTGCACACCGGATTCGTGCATCAACACCCAGGTGGCGATCGCCAGTGGGATCAGGATCCACCAGGCCTTGATCCCGCGCTGCACACACAGGGCGAACAATCCCAGCGGTATCGCCGCCAGCGCCAGTGCGGTGATGTCCAGGGTCTCGGTGTAGAAGACGGCGATGACGGTGATGGCCAGCAGGTCGTCGACGACGGCGAGGGTCAGCAGGAACATGCGCAGCGCCGTCGGCAGGTGTGTCGAGATGACCGCCAGGACGGCCACCGCGAAGGCGATGTCGGTGGCGGTCGGGATCGCCCAGCCGTGGGCGGCACCGTCACCTTCCCCGGCGGCGATCGCGACGAAGATCAGCGCCGGGACGGCCATGCCGCCGACGGCCGCGGCGATGGGCAGCGCGGCGCGCCCGGGATCACGAAGATCGCCGGCGACGAATTCGCGTTTGAGTTCCAGGCCGACCACGAAGAAGAAGATCGCGAGCAGTCCGTCGGCCGCCCAGTGCCCGATGGACAGATACAGGTGCAGCCCTAGCGGCTCGGCCCCCAACTTCAGGTCGCGCAGGCCGAAATAGGCTTCGGCCCAAGGTGAATTCGCCCACACGATGGCGCTCGCAGCGGCGATCAGCAGGATGACTCCGCCCACGGTCTCCTTACGGAGGACTTCCGAGACGCGGTTGGTTTCCGACCATGACCCGAGGGACAGGAGTCTGGGACGGTTGCTCATTGGGCTCCTTGGGCAGCATGGATTGACGCCGACCAGACTTCCCGGCACACCAAAAACAACCCTATACGTCGTCGGGCTCGGTGTCCGGGTGAGTCCAGCCCTGGGTCATCGCCGGTGCATACGCAGGTAGCGATCCACGTCGTCACGCGCCACGGGTTCCGCCCAGACGTTCGGGGCCCGACGCGAACCGGCACGCAGTGTCGCGCCGGCCGAACAGAAGAACCAGGTAACCCACGTAGACGACCGTCGTCCCGGACGGTTTCCGCATTGCACTCCTCCCTCCTACATGTGCCGATACGCTACGTGAAGCGTAGCGATACATCCACCGTAGCGCATAATGGCGCCATGACCACTGCGCCCGACGTCGGCGACCGGATCGCCGAGACCGCCCTGCACCTGTTGCGCTCCGGCGGCCCGCGCTCGGTCACCGTCCAGGCGGTCCAGGCCCAGTCTGGGATCGCCAAGACGACGATCTACCGCCGCTTCCGGGATAGACGCGACATGTTGCGGGCGGCCTTGACCCGGTTGATGGCCGCGACACCGGTTCCCCCACGGACCGACGCGAACGCCCGCATGCGGTGGCTCATCCGGCACGCGGTCGGGGCGGTCGGCGACGGAATCGGGTTCGGCGGGTTCGCCTCGCTGCTCACCGAGGACGACCCCGAGTTCAGCGGCCTCTTCCGGGAGATGCTGGTCGCCCAACGGGCCGGCCTGATCGACGTGATCACCGAGATGAAAAGTGACGCCGCCCTGAGTTCACAGGTCGATCCCGAGACGTTGATCGACGCGATTGTCGGCGCCTACATCGCCGGGCGAGCCCGCTGCGGAACCCTGGACGACGGCTGGGAGTCGCGCCTGTTGGCACTGTTCGCACCGATCGTGCAGAACTGATGGACAGCGCGATTCAAGCGGTGTAGTGTCGAACACATGTTCGACCAGATCGGTATGAAGGATCTCCGCGACCGCGAAGCGGCGTTGCGAGATCGCATCGCCGAGCTGGAACGGCAGAAGTCGGCCGCGGCCGCCGAGCAGGCCCGCACCGCGGCGCAGTGGGATATGGTTCGCCGCCAGATGGAGGCCGGTACTGGCGTGCCGACTGCACGGCGCGGGCGGGGGCTGGCCGCGGAGATCGCGCTTGCGCGCCGCGAGTCCCCCAAGAACGGCGATCGACACCTCGGCTTTGCCAAGGCGCTGGTGCACGAAATGCCCTGCACGCTGGCAGCATTGGAGGCCGGCGTGCTCTCGGAGTGGCGGGCAACCCTGATCGTGCGGGAATCGGCCTGCCTGACCGCCGATGACCGACGCCGCCTCGACCATGAGATGTGCGCAGACCCCGCCACCCTGGACGGCCTTGGCAACAAACGCATCAGGGCCGAGGCAAAGAAGATTGCCTACCGACTCGACCCGCACGCCGTGGTCGACAGGGCCGCCAAGGCACCCAAGGATCGCACCGTGTCCACTCGGCCCGCACCCGACAACATGGTCTACCTGACCGCGCTGATGCCGCTGACGCAAGGCATCGCGTGCTATGCGAGCCTCAAGCGGGAGGCCGATATCAACCCCGACGGGCGGTCGCGCGGGCAGACGATGTCGGACACCCTGTACGAGCGTGTCACCGGGCGGTCCGCCGCAGAACCGGTGCCGATGACGGTCAACCTGGTGCTCTCCGACGAGACGTTGATCGGTGGCAGCGCCGACGCCGCTGAGGTGCAGGACTACGAGCCGATTCCGGCGGAGGTCGCCCGGAGACTGATCACCGACGCCATCGACGAGCAGGGCTGGGTCGAACTGCGCCGGCTCTATGCCAACCCCGCCACCGGCGCGCTGGTAGCGATGGAGTCGCGCGCCCGAAAGTTCTCGAACGGTCTGGCTCAGCTCGTCCGGCTGCGTGACCAGATCTGCCGAACGCCCTTCTGCGACGCACCGATTCGGCACATCGACCACGCCGAGCCCCATGCCAAAGGCGGCAAGACCGACGCACTCAACGGGCGCGGCTGTTGCGAACAGTGCAACTACGCCAAGGAATCCCCCGGCTGGCGGGTGAAAACGTACTTCGACCGGGCCGGCCGCCACATCGCCGAGCACATCACCCCGACCGGGGCGGTCTACCGATCGACCGCGCCGCCGATCGCCGGTGGCCTGCGCATCCTCACCCGCGACGTGCACCTCGTCACGGTCAACCGCGCGGCGTGATCAGCGGCTGAGCACCGCCACGCACTCGACATGGTGGGTGAGCGGGAACGAATCGAAGACCCGCAGGTGCTCCACGGTGTAACCGTGACGCCGGTACTCCCCCACATCCCGGGCGAAAGATGCCGCCTCGCAACCGATATGGATGATACGGGCGGCCTCGGCCGCGGCCAGTTGATCGATGACCTCGCGGCCCGCCCCGGCCCGCGGCGGATCCAGCACCACCACATCGGGGCGGCCCTGCTCGGCCGCCAGCGCCCGACGCACCGAATCGGTCACCACCGCCACCTGCGGCAGATCGGACAACGCGGTGCGCGCCGACCGCGCCGCCCCGCGGGAGGTGTCCACGGTGAGCACCCGCCCGCTGGGCCCCACCCCGTCGGCCAGCACGGCCGAGAAAACACCTGCGCCACCGTAGAGATCCCACGCCGTCATGCCGGCCCGCAGCTCGGCGGCCTCGCGCACCAGTGCGCTGTAGACCCGCGGCGCATCCCGGTGAGCCTGCCAGAAGGCCGTGACCGGGATCCGCCACTGCCGCCCATCGATCAGCTGGACGGCCTCGTAATCACCCTCCACGACCTGCGTGCTCGCCTTACGTCGGCCGCCGCGCGGCCCGGACTGCACCACATGGCGCCGGCCTGTGTCGTCGAGGGCCACGTGCAACTGTGCGCCGGGCGCCCAGCGCGAACCGTCCAAGCCGCGCAGCAAGCCGTCGGGTAATTGCGCGCAATCAAGATCCTCTGCCAACTCGGCGCTGTGATACCGATGAAAACCCGCGCGCCCGGCCTCCGAGACGTCCAGGCGCACCCTGGTGCGCCAGCCCGTGGCGGCGCCGTCACCGACTTCCTCGGCGACCCCCGACCATCCGTGGCCGCCGAGTCGCTCCAGCTGGTTGGCGACCACCTCGCCCTTGATCCGCCGCGCCGCGGCGGGTTCAGCGAAGGCCAGATCGCAACAGCCCGCGCCGTCACGCCCGGCGATCGTGCACAACGAGTCGATGCGGTCCGGGGACGGCTCGATCACCTCGACGACATCGGCGTGCCAGTACGACCCACGTTCGGCCACCACCTGCACCCGCACCACCTCGCCCGGCAGCGCATAGCGCACGAACACCACCCGGCCATCGTGGCGCGCCACGCAACTACCGCCGTTGGCGGCCGGCCCGGTGGTGAGAATCAGGTCAGCCTCGGGTGCGGTCAATCAAGAAATCCTCTTCGTGCATCACCGGGCGCGGACTGCGGCTGCAGTGTCTTGAGTCGCTCCGACGAGTTGAGCTGCCAGGGTACCGAAGTCACCATGACGTTCGGCTCGAAGAGCAGTCGGCCCTTCAACCGCAGCGCACTCTGGTTGTGCAGCACCTGCTCCCACCAATGACCGACCACGTACTCGGGGATGAACACCGTCACCACGGTGCGCGGCGATTCCTTGGTGATCCTCTTCACGTAATCCAGGACCGGACGGGTAATCTCGCGATACGGCGAGGCGATGACCTTCAGCGGCGTGCTGACATCGCTCTCCTCCCAGGTGTGCACGAGCTCGCGGGTTTCGGCGTCATCGACACTGACCGTGATCGCCTCAAGCACATCCGGACGGGTGGCACGGGCGTAGGCCAACGCCCGCCGCGTCGGCAGATGCAGCTTGGACACCAACACCACCGCATGATTGCGGCTGGGCAGCACGATGTCTTCCAGGCTGGCTTCCTGCTCGTCGAGCTCGCGGGCCACGGTGTCATAGTGCTTGCGGATGAGCTTCATGATGACGAACAGCGCGCCCATCGCCAGGATCGCGATCCATGCACCGGCGACGAACTTGGTTACCACCACCACCACCAGCACGCTGCCGGTACACGCACAGCCGATGGCGTTGATCACCCGCGAGCGCATCATGGTGCGCCGCGCAGCCGGATCGGTCTCGATCTTGAGGAAGCGGGTCCAGTGCCGCACCATCCCGACCTGGCTGAGCGTGAAGGACACGAACACACCCACGATGTAGAGCTGAATCAGATGCGTGACCTCGGCCTGGAACGCGACGACGAACGCCACGGCCGCCAGGGCCAGGAACAAGATGCCATTGGAGAACGCCAACCGGTCGCCGCGGGTGTGCAGCTGACGGGGCAAAAACCGGTCCTGCGCCAGAATCGAGCCCAGCACCGGGAATCCGTTGAAGGCGGTGTTCGCCGCGAGCACCAGGATCAGCGCCGTCACCCCGGCGATCGCGTACAGACCGAGCGGGAAATCGTGGAACACCGCGTCGGCCAACTGCGCGATCAGCGTCTTCTGGTGGTAGTCCGCCGGCGCGCCCACCAGTTGTTCTGCCGGGCGCTCGGCCATCTTCACGCCCGTCTCCCTGGCCAACAGGATGATTCCGAGGAAAAGCGTGGTCGCCACCGCACCCAGCATCAGCAGCGTGGTCGCGGCGTTGCGCGATTTCGGCTTCCGGAACGCCGGCACCCCGTTGCTGATCGCCTCCACACCGGTCAGCGCCGCGCAGCCCGACGAGAAGGCCCGCGCCACGAGGAACACCATGGCGATCGCCACCATGTCCTCGCCCTCGTTCTCCGCGTGCATTTCGAACGCTGCGGACTCGGCCTGCAGCGGCACACCGAGCACGTGGATCTGGAACAGCCCCCAGCCCAGCATCGCGAAGATGCCGAACATGAACGCATAGGTCGGGATGGCGAATGCGGTGCCCGATTCCCGGATACCGCGCAAGTTCAGCGAGGCCAGCACCAGGATCGCCGCCACCGCGAAAAGCACCTTGTGCTGATTGATGTAGGGCACCGCCGAGCCGATATTGGCCATCGCCGAGGACATCGACACCGCCACCGTCAGCACGTAATCGACAAGCAGCGCGCTGGCCACGGTCAGCCCGGCGGTCCCACCCAGATTGGTGGTGACCACCTCGTAGTCGCCACCGCCGGACGGGTAGGCGTGCACGTTCTGCCGGTAGCTGGCGATCACGATCATCATCACCGCGGCCACCGCCAGCCCGATCCACGGCGCGAAGGAGTAGGACGCCAGGCCGGCCACCGAGAGCACCAGGAATATCTCCTCGGGGGCGTAGGCCACCGAGGACAACGCATCGGAGGCGAACACCGGCAAGGCGATCCGCTTGGGGAGCAGCGTGTGCGACAGCTTGTCGCTGCGAAACGGTCTACCCAGTACCAATCGGCGGGTAGCCGTCGAGAGCTTGGACACGAGTGCCAAGAGTAAGCCCGAACCGGATTGGCTGTAGCGTTCCGGGTGCGCCGGTTGAGCGGCGTGTTCGATGGTGCGGTATTCCTGGACAGCGGCCAGAGAGGACCGAGAGTGCGGGTAGTGGTGATGGGATGCGGCCGGGTGGGCGCGTCGCTGGCGGACGGTTTGGCGAGGATCGGCCACGAAGTGGCCGTCATCGACCGGGATTCGACCGCGTTCAACAGGCTGTCCCCCGAGTTCACCGGTGAGCGGGTGCTCGGCATGGGCTTCGACCGGGATGTGCTGTTGCGTGCGGGGATTCAGGAAGCGGGCGCGTTCGCCGCGGTGTCCTCCGGCGACAATTCGAACATCATCTCCGCCCGGGTGGCGCGCGAGACCTTCGGTATCGAGCGGGTCGTGGCACGCATCTATGACGCCAAACGCGCCGCCGTTTACGAACGCCTGGGCATCCCCACCGTGGCCACCGTGCCGTGGACCACCGACCGCCTGCTCAACGTTCTCACCCGGGAATCCGAGACCACCAAATGGCGTGACCCGTCCGGCAACGTCGGCGTCGCCGAACTGCCCTTGCACGAGGACTGGGCCGGCCACCCGGTGACCGAACTGGAGGCCGTCACCGGCGGCCGGGTCGCCTTCATGCTGCGGCTGGGCTCCGGGCTGCTGCCCGATGCCAAAACCGTCATCCAGGCCGGTGACCACGTGTTCCTCGCCGCCATCTCCGGACATATCGCCGAGGCGCTGGCGATCTCGGCCCTCCCCCCCAACGAGGACAACGAATGAAGGTCGCCATCGCCGGGGCCGGCGCGGTAGGCCGGTCCATCGCCCGTGAGCTGGTGGCCAATCACGAGGTCACCCTGCTCGAGCGTGATCCTGAACACATCGACGTCGACGCCATCCCCGCCGCGCACTGGCGCCTCGGCGACGCCTGCGAACTGAGCCTGCTGGAATCGGTGCGGTTGCAGGAGTTCGACGTCGTGATCGCCGCCACCGGTGACGACAAGGCCAATGTCGTGCTCAGCCTGCTCGCCAAGACCGAGTTCGCCGTGCCCCGGGTGGTGGCTCGGGTCAACGACCCGCGCAACGAGTGGCTGTTCGACGAGAACTGGGGCGTCGACGTGGCGGTGTCGACACCCCGGATGCTGGCATCGCTGGTCGAGGAGGCCGTCGCGGTGGGCGACCTGGTGCGGCTGCTGAGCTTCCGCAAGGGTCACGCCAACCTGGTGGAGGTCACCCTGCCCGACGACACTCCCTGGGGCGGTAAGGCAGTCAAACGGCTCAACCTGCCGCGCGACGCGTCACTGGTGACGATCCTGCGGGGCCCCCGGGTCATCGTGCCCGAGGGTGACGAACCGTTGGAGGGCGGCGACGAGCTGGTGTTCGTGGCGACCGCCGACGCCGAGGACGAGCTGCGCGAGTTGCTGCTACACCCTCAACCGCGCTGATCCGCGGTCTGCGTGTGCAGCGCGCGCTGCGCGGCCCGGATGGCGACGTAGGTGACGATGGCCGCGACCCCGGTCAGCGGCCAGCCCATGGCGATGCGGGCGACGCCGAGCAGACCGGTGTCATCGGCATCGTAGAGATGACGCTGCACCACGAACCGCGACGCGAACACCGCCACCCAGGTCAGCGTGGCGATATCGAAAAACAGCACGGCCCGGCGCACCGTGCGCCAATTGCGATCGTGGTTGTTGACCCAGCCCCAGATGTAGCCGACCACCGGACGCCGGATCAGCACCGACAGCAGGAACACCGAGGCCCACACCAGTGACGACCAGATGCCCAGCAGGAAATAGCCTTTGGACTCGCCGACCAGATAGGCGATGAGTGCGCTGATACCGACGCCCATGAATCCGGACACCGCGGGCTGCAGGGAATCCTTGCGGATCAGCCGCCACACCAGGACCAGCGCCGCCACCCCCAGCGCGGCGAAGATGGCGGGCATCAGGCCCGCATTGGTGGACACCGGGACGAATACCAGCACCGGCAGCGAGGAGTAGATCAGCCCGCTGATGCCGCCCATCTGCTCCAGAACGGCCTGGGCGCCCTTCTTGGGCGGCTCCTCGGCGGCAGCGTCGGCGGTGGCTTGCTCGGAATTCTGCTCCGTCACTTCTGGATCTCGTAGAGGGGGTTGTAAATGGCCTTGGAGCCATTGTCGAGCTGGCCGAGTCGACCGTGCACGCGCAGCGTCAATCCGGACTCGATACCCGGGATGCGCCGTTGACCCAGCCACACCAGGGTGACCGCTTCGGTACCGTCGAACAGTTCGGCCTTCACACCGCCGGCGCAGCCCTTGCCGTTGCATTCCACGCTGCGCAACGTGCCGACCATCGTGACTTCTTGGCCGCGCTGACAGTCGATCGCCTTCTGCGCGCCGGTTTCGGCGGCCTCGCCGCTGAGTTCCTCGACGTCGAGTTGCTCGGGGTCTTCCGTCAATCGGCGGGTGAGCCGACGCAGATACCCTTCGGCCGTAGCCATGACCTCTCCCTGCCGCGGATCCGTCGTGGATCCGCTACCTGACCAACGCCACGGTAGACCTGTTGCTTCCGATTCGCCACGTCGCGCGCTGGCGTTGCGTCGGAACTGTCACCATCATGTGATGGCGGTCAACTTGCGTGGCGTGACAACGGTTCTGCTGGCCGGGACCGGATCCGACGACGACTACGTCTACCGGGCCTTTTCCGGGCCGCTGCACGACTGCGGTGCGATCGTCGTCACACCCGCCCCCGAGCCGCACCGGCTGATCGCCGGATACCTGGACGCCTTGGACGACGCCGCGCGCGGCGATGCGCCGATCGCGGTCGGTGGCGTCTCCATCGGCGCCGCCGTGGCCACCGGATGGGCGTTGCGGTATCCGAGCCACACCGTGGCGGTGCTGGCCGCACTGCCGGCCTGGTCCGGGGCGCCGGGCAACGCCCCCGCCGCGCTGACGGCCCGACATTCGGCCCGGCAGCTTCGCGACGAGGGCCTGGCCGCCACCATCGCCGCGATGCAGGCAGGCAGCCCGGGCTGGTTGGCCGCCGAGCTGACCAGATCCTGGCTGGCACAGTGGCCGGCGCTGCCGGACGCCATGGATGAGGCCGCGCAGTACGTGGCGCCCACGGTGGCCGAACTCGGCACGTTGGCGGTGCCGCTGGCGCTGGCCGCCGCCCTGGACGATCCCGTGCACCCGGCCGATGTCGCGGTCGAGTGGGCGGCAGCCGCCCCGCACGCGGCGCTGCGGACGGTGACGCTCGACGAGATGGGCGCCGACCCGTCGCGCCTGGGCGCGGCCTGTGTTGCGGCCCTGCGCGATATCTAGCCGCCGGTGATCGTGCTGCGCATCTGCTGCATCGCCGAGCCTTCGGCGCTGCGCCGTGCCGCCGGCTCCGGCGGCACCTGCCCCTGAGCCTGAGCCTGAGCCTGCGCCTGGGCCTGGGCCTGTTCGGCGGCGGCACGCAACTGGGCGGCCATCGCCTCGGGCAACTGCACGGTCAGCGGGGTGCGCACCGGCAGCGGCGTATCACCGCGCCGAACCACGGTGTCGGCCAACGCTTCCCGAGCCTCCTCGGCCAGTGCATCGGCCTGCTCGGGCAGCCCGTTGACCACACAGCGGATCATCCAGCGGTAGCCGTCGACACCGATGAACCGCACCGTGCCGGGCTGCTGGCCCGATGGCGCCGAGGTGCCGACACCGACCACCTCGCGGCCCCAGCGGCCGTCCTCGACCCGCACCTTGGCGCCGTCCTTGCGCAGCGAGTCGGCCAGTTCGGCGGCCACCTCCCGCCACAGCCCGGCCGACTTCGGCGCCGCATAGGCAGCGATGGTGAACCGGCCGTTGGGCGTGACGACCCAGACCGAACTGGGCACCCCCTGATCGGTCAGCTCCACCTGGACCTGTCCGGCCGCGGGCATCGGCACCAGCACCGACCCCAGGTCCAGCCGGGCGTGTTTGGCCGACTCCGGATCGTCGAAGTCCTCGATATCGAACGGTCCGTCGAAGTCTTCGGCTTCGTCTGTCACGCTTTCGCCCTCTTTCACAAACTCGAATGTCCGCCGGATGAACCGTGCCCACCCGCACCGCGGGAGGTGTCGGCCAGTCCGGCCTCGTCGAACGATGACACCTCGACGAGCTCGGGCAGCTCCACCCGCTGCACCAGCAACTGGGCGATGCGATCGCCGCGCCGCACCGTGATCGGCTCCCGCGGGTCGAGGTTGATCAACGTCACCTTGATCTCGCCACGGTAGCCCGCATCCACGGTGCCGGGCGTATTGACGATCGAAAGTCCTACGCGGGTAGCCAATCCCGACCGAGGATGGATCAGTCCGACCATCCCGTGCGGAATGGCGACCGCGATCCCGGTCGGAACCAGCGAACGATGACCGGGCGCCAACTCGACGTCGACGGCGCTGAACAGGTCGACGCCGGCGTCGCCGTCATGGGCCCGACTGGGCATGGGGAGCTCACGATCCAATCGCACGACCGCCAGAGAAGTGGGCACGACGGATGAGATTACTCTTGGGCACGTGTCCGACACGCGCGCTATCACCCAAACCGTGCGCTACCGCGAGCGGCTGCGGCTGCCGTGGTGGTTCTGGTTGCCCGGTTTGGGGCTCGCGGCGCTGATCGCCGCCGAAGTGAACATGGGCGTGCGGGGCCTGCCGGATTGGGTGCCCTACGCGGTGCTGTTGCCGGTCGCGGCGGCAACCTTGATGTGGGCCGGACGCATGGAGATCCGGGTCGTCCAAAACGGGGAGGGGCCAGATAGTGCCGTCGAATTGTGGGCGGGCCCGGCGCATCTACCCGTGAGTGTCATCTCACGGTCCGCGGAAGTACCCGCCTCGGCCAAGTCTGCGGCGCTGGGGCGCCAACTCGACCCGGCCGCCTACGTCCTGCACAAGGCGTGGGTCGGCCCGATGATCCTCGTCGTGCTCGACGACCCGGACGACCCCACCCCGTACTGGTTGGTCAGCTGTCGTCATCCCGACCGGGTGCTGGCCGCGCTGCGCAGCTGACCGCTCGGCTCACGCCGCGCAGTCGGTGCAGATGTAGAGCCCGTTCTTCTCGCTGGCCAGTCGGCTGCGGTGGTGCACCAAGAAGCAGCTCGAGCAGGTGAACTCATCGGCCTGCTTCGGGACAACGCGAACAGACAGTTCCTCGCCGGACAGATCCGCGCCCGGCAGTTCGAACGATTCCGCGGACTCTGATTCATCGACGTCCACGACGGCCGATTGAGCCTCGTTACGTCGCGCTTTGAGCTCTTCCAGCGAATCCTCGGACACATCATCTGTCTCGGTTCGCCGTGGAGCGTCGTAGTCGGTAGCCATATTCATCCCCTCCGGTACCGTTTGCAGCACCCTTGCAGCAGAGCTTTGTACCAGCGTCGAACGCCTGCACCAAATGATTCGTGCCCGGAATCGACGTGGATTGACTGTGATTTATATCACAGCGCAAAACCCCTGGTAGGGACCCTTGCCCGGGGAAGGCCCTAAGGTGCAGGGGTGGTCGCATCCATCACCGAGGGCACGGCGTTCGACAAACACGGTCGTCCGTTCCGCCGCCGCAATTTCGTGCCCGCGCTGTGCCTGTTCGTGGCGCTCGCCTTGGTGACCGGCGTGGTGTGGGTGGTCGCACTCAACCAATCCACCGAGGTTCCCGAAGCCGTCGCGTGCAACCCACCCCCGCCCCCGACCGGCGATGCCAGCCAGCCCGTACTCGGCCAGCAGGTCCCACCCGCCGAGATGGCCGAAGTCATGCCCGCTCGGCTGGCCGATACCAAGGTCGAGGTGCTCAACGCCAGCGGCCGGGGCGGCCAGGCCGCCGAGGTGGCCGGTGCGCTGCGCGACCTCGGTTTCGCCCAACCCACCGCCGCCAACGACCCCGTCTACGCCAACAGCCGGCTCGACTGTCAGGGACAGATCCGTTTCGGTGAGACCGGCCGGGCCGCCGCGGCCGCGGTATGGCTGGTGGCCCCGTGCACCGAACTGTTCCTCGACGGCCGCACCGACGATTCGGTGGACCTCGCCGTCGGCACCGAGTTCACCGAGTTCAGCCGCAGCGACGATATCGACGCCATGCTGGCGGGCCTGCGGCCGGACGCCACCCAGCCCCCCGATGCCGCGCTGCTGACCAAGATCCACAGCACGACCTGCTGAGCTACCCGACCCGCGTGAGCGCCTCGTCGAGCGCCGCCGCCACCCCCGGCGCCGCGGCCACCAATACCTGCGGGGCAGCGCCGGTCGCGGCCGGCAACCGCAGCACCGCCCCGGCCTCGGCGGCGATCAGGGCACCGGCCGCCCAGTCCCAGACGTGCACGTCATCCTCGAAATAGGCGTCCAACCGCCCGGCAGCCACCATGCACAGGTCCAGGGCGCACGACCCGATCCGGCGCACATCGCGCACATCGGGTAACAGCGCCGCCAGCACCGCGGCCTGGCGCGCACGCTGCTCGGCGGCATAAGAGAATCCGGTACCCAGCAGGGCCAGCGACAAATCGTCGATGGTGTTGCAGCGCAGACTGCTCGACACGCCGTCGCGGGTGACAGTGGCACCGCCACCGAGCGCGGCCGAGTACAACTCCCCGGTCGGCACGTTGACCACCGCACCGGCAACCGACACACCGTCGATCTGCACACCGACCGATACCGCGTAGGCCTCGATGCCGTAGACGAAGTTCACCGTCCCGTCGATCGGGTCGATCACCCACACCGGCTGACCGATCCCCGCGCGCCCCGAACCGCCCTCCTCCTCGCCGAGCACATGGTCGCCCGGGCGGAGGACGGCGAGCCGCTCACGCAGCAGCCGTTCGGTCTGGGTGTCGACCACGGTCACCGGATCGGTCGGGGTGCTCTTGGTGTGCACCGACCCGGACTGCGCCACCCCCGCCACCCCGAACACCTCGGCCCGCCTGGTCCGCACGAACGCGGCCGCCTCCGTGGCCAATTGCTCCGACACGGCACGCAGCGTCTGGGGATCGTTGTCGTCCAGCATGGCTACATCGCACCACAACCCTTTATTGTGGTGGCGAATTGCCTTGTCCGCCGCCTGCATAGGAGCGTGCCAGTGACCGAATCGACCAACACCGGATTCGGCGTCGACGTCGGCGGCAGCGGTATCAAGGGAGGCCTCGTCGACCTCGACACCGGCGCCCTCATCGGCGAACGGTTCAAGCTGGCCACCCCGCAACCGTCCACGCCGAGCGCGGTGGCCACCACCGTGGCCACGGTGGTCCGCGAGTTCGGCTGGACGGGCAAACTCGGCGTGACCTATCCGGGCGTGGTGACCAACGGCATCGTGCGGACCGCCGCCAATGTCGACAAGGGCTGGATCGGGACCAACGCGGCCGAGGTGATCAGCGCAGAACTCGGCGGGCAGCAGGTGACGGTGCTCAACGACGCCGACGCCGCCGGCCTGGCCGAGCAACGCTACGGCGCAGGCAAGGACCACAGCGGACTGATCGTGCTGCTGACCTTCGGCACCGGCATCGGATCCGCCGTCATCTACAACGGTGTGTTGCTCCCCAACACCGAGTTCGGCCACCTCGAGGTGGGCGGCAAGGAAGCCGAGCACCGCGCCGCGTCGTCGGTGAAGGAACGCAAGGAGTGGAACTACCAGCGCTGGACCGAGGAAGTCACCAAAGTGCTGGTAGCCATCGAAAACGCGATCTGGCCCGACTTGTTCATCGCCGGCGGCGGTATCAGCCGCAAGGCCGACCGCTGGATCCCGCTGCTGAAGAACCGCACCCCGGTGGTGCCCGCCGCGTTGCTCAACAGTGCCGGCATCGTCGGTGCCGCGATGGCCGCCCACGACGCCCGCACCGAGACCGCCACGGCGTGATCACGACGCGCACGGCAAGTCAAATTCACCGCTCGGCGCGGTGCTCACCCACACTGTCGTTACAATGGTCCGTGGCGGCCGCCTACCGAGATAGCGGCGGATATCCGAGCAGAGATCTAACGCCAATATTCGAGACAGCCGACAACTTTCCGTGACACGCGTGCGCGTCATCGGATCCGCAAGACCGAGAGGGTGTACGTGGCAGCGACAAAGACCAGCCCGGCAACCGATGAGCTGGTAACGCCCACCGCAACCAAGACGCCTGCGAAGAAGGCGCCCGCCAAGGCCGCCGCAAAGGCCCCGGCAGCCAAGGCCCCGGCCAAGCGGGCGGCGAAGAAGGCTCCCGCCAAGAAGGCCGCCGGCACCCGCGCCAAGAAAGACGAGTCCGCCGAGGGCGTCACCGACGGCGAGGATCTCGAAACCACCGACGACCTGGAAGTCGAACCCGATGACGTCCTCGACGTCGAGGACGTGGAGATCGAGGACGTCGAGATCGAAGACGACGCCGAGGATCCCGAAGAGGCCGACGCCGACGGCGACGAGGCGGAAACCGCGGGCGATGCCAAGGCCAAACCAGCCAAGGCCGACGATGACATCGCCGAGCCGTCCGAGAAGGACAAGGCCTCCGGTGACTTCGTCTGGGATGAAGAGGAATCCGAGGCGCTGCGGCAGGCCCGTAAGGACGCCGAGCTCACCGCGTCGGCGGACTCGGTGCGCGCCTACCTCAAGCAGATCGGCAAGGTGGCGCTGCTCAACGCCGAAGAGGAAGTCGAGCTCGCCAAACGCATCGAGGCCGGGTTGTATGCCACCCAGCTGATGACCGAACTGGCCGAGAAGGGCGAGAAACTGCCCGCCGCCCAGCGCCGGGACATGCAGTGGATCTGCCGCGACGGCGACCGCGCCAAGAATCACCTGCTGGAGGCCAACCTGCGTCTGGTGGTGTCGCTGGCCAAGCGCTACACCGGTCGCGGCATGGCCTTCCTGGACCTCATCCAGGAGGGCAACCTCGGTCTGATCCGCGCGGTCGAGAAATTCGACTACACCAAGGGCTACAAGTTCTCCACGTATGCCACCTGGTGGATCCGCCAGGCCATCACCCGCGCCATGGCCGACCAGGCCCGCACCATCCGTATCCCGGTGCACATGGTCGAGGTCATCAACAAGCTGGGCCGTATCCAGCGTGAGCTGCTGCAGGACCTGGGCCGCGAGCCCACGCCCGAGGAGCTGGCCAAGGAAATGGACATCACGCCGGAGAAGGTGCTGGAAATCCAGCAGTATGCGCGTGAGCCGATCTCGCTGGACCAGACCATCGGCGACGAGGGCGACAGCCAGCTCGGCGACTTCATCGAGGACAGCGAAGCCGTGGTGGCCGTCGACGCGGTCTCCTTCACCCTGCTGCAGGATCAGCTGCAGTCGGTGCTGGAGACGCTGTCCGAGCGCGAGGCCGGCGTGGTCCGGCTGCGCTTCGGCCTCACCGACGGCCAGCCGCGCACCCTCGACGAGATCGGCCAGGTCTACGGGGTGACCCGGGAGCGCATCCGCCAGATCGAGTCCAAGACGATGTCGAAGTTGCGGCATCCCAGCCGCTCACAGGTGCTGCGCGACTACCTGGACTAGGCCTTGACCCGACGTTCGCGCAGTTTGTAGCTCATCGGCCACGACTCGCGCGACTCGTCGCCGGTCAGCGGCACACCGATGCTGCCCAGCTTGACGTCGTAGGCCTCCAGGTCCGGGCCGGCCTCCCGCTCGGCCCGTTCCCGGGCCAGGTAGTACAGCTGATCGATCTCGAGTTCCTTGAAGGCCACGAAGGTCGACTTGCGGACCGTGTGCGGGCTGGTCGCCTCCGCGACCATCCGTTCGGTCAACACCCGGCCACCCAGCACCGCGGCGCCCAGCAGCGCAAACGGGACCACCCAGTAGCAGATGAACGACAACGGGGCGGTGGTGTCCAGGACAGTGGCGTCGCCCTGCACGATCGGCGGGATCGCCGAGGAGACCGTCATCCCGGCGAACGCAGCGACCCAGATCCAGGTGATCCGGGTGGTGATCGCAGCGAACAGCTCGCTCTTGACCACCTCGGGGGATTGATCGGCTTCGGCGAATTCGCGCACGAACGGCCGGCCGGCCAGCACTCCGGCCAACGCGACCAGCAGGATGCCCAGGCCGCTGAGCGGCTGGATCCAGCGCTCCAGGAAGGCCTGGCTGACGGTCACGGTGAGTACGGTCAGCACCGCGAAAACGGCGATGGCGCCGATCTCCAGGGTGCGGGCCGCGGTGCCGCGGACCCGCCCGATCGTGTACGAGGCCACCGCGACGGCCAATGCCACCAGCACGGCCGCAGTGAAGGGCACATTGCCCACCAAAATCCAGTAGACGATCCACGGCGCGAAGCCGGACAGTATTGCCACAGTCAGCCAGTTTACAAAGTTATCGCCATTTGTTAATCAGCGAATGATCACCGTACTGGGTTCCCTTGGCGAGCCGAGCATTTCGCGGTGCGACGGTGGACGACGGCCGCCGTCGTCGGTGAGCCCGTAGCGCGTCGCCACCTCGGCGGCGATCAGTGTCCGCCCGCTCAGCTGCGCCAGCTCCGGGTCGGCGAACAGGGCATCGATCACATGCCCGGTGAACTCGGGGGTCTCGGCGTGCGCAGCTGTGGCCGCCAAGGCGTCGGGGTTGCCGGCGAATGCCGCGCGCAGTCGATCGGTCAGCAGGATCCCCATCCAGATCGAGACACAGGACACCGCGGTGCCGCCGAAGTCGACGGCCATATCGGCCGCCATCTTGTCGATCCCCGCCTTCTGCGCCCCGTAGGCGGGCCCATGCATGTAGCAGACCGAGCCCGGCGAGGAGGTGAACACGATCAACCCCCGCGGGCGGGCGGTCAGCAGGGGCGCCGCATGCCAGGACGCCACATAGCCCGACCGCAGCCCGACATCGAGCACATCGCCCAGCCCGACCGGCTTCTCCCAGAACGGCCGAGCGCCGGTGAGCTCGTCGTGGATGACGGCGGCATTGTTGACCAGCAGGTCAAGGCCGCCGTGCTCGTCGCGGACCCGGGCGAACAACCGCGCCACCGCATCATCGTCACCATGGTCGAGCGGGACCGCGACACCGGTACCGCCGGCAGCGGCCACCCGGTCGGCGGTACCGGACTCGACGATGGAGCGGCCCGTGACATACACCGACCAGCCGTGTGCACCCAGAGCCGTCGCAATACCCCGGCCGGCGCCACGACTGGCGCCGGTCACCACCGCGACGCGACGGGCTGCACTCACCGCCCCAACCTAACCTCTCGGGTTTCGCGTCTACGATGGCGTCGTGGATTCCGGGACGGCCGTGCGCTATTCGTCGGTCGCCGGCAACTCGGCGAACGAGCCGTCCGCGGCGGGCAGGTAACGCGTGACACTTGTCACAGCATCGGCGGGCAGAGGGCCGTACAGGTGCGGGAACAGCATCGATGCCGGATCGGTCGGCACACCGGGCTCCCAGCGCACCGGATCGGCGAGCCGCGCCGGGTCGATCATCAACAGCACGAGATCCGTTCGCCCCGCGTACAGCCGGTTCGCCGGCAGATGAACCTGCTCAGGGGACGAAAGATGAATGAAGCCCACCTCGGCCAGCGACGGCGGCCGGTGCTCACCGGTCGCCGCGGCATGCCGCCATTCGTGATCGGCGCACAGGTGCACAAGAACCTCGCTGCGGGTAGTCATGCCGTCCACCCTGCTCTCTGGGTAACGCCGGCGCAGTGAGACACGACACACCGGTGAACACCCAGGGAACAAGGCCAGAACCGAAAACGTCTGACACAGTAGACATACGCACCAAAGCTGAACGGAGGAAGTGCCGTGAACGCAACACTGACCAGTCCGGAACTGACCCGGGCCGATCGCTGCGACCGCTGTGGTGCCGCCGCGCGGGTACGCGCGAAGCTGCCGTCCGGCGCCGAACTGCTGTTCTGCCAGCACCACGCCAACGAGCACGAAGCCAAGCTGATCGAGCTGGCCGCCGTGATCGAGGTCAGCGCCGTCGACGCCTAGCGATTCGGCTGCCCGGGGCGCCCGGGGCGCCCGGACAGCCGGGTTTGCCGTCGGGGGTGCGGGACCGGTGATGACCGACCAGCCCCCGGCCAAACCGTCGCGCCATCACGTCTGGCCGATCACCAAACGCACCCTCAGCAAATCCTGGGATGACTCGATCTTCGCCGAGTCCGCCCAGGCGGCGTTCTGGTGCGCGCTGTCGCTGCCACCGCTGCTGCTCGGGATGCTGGGCAGCTTGGCCTATCTGGCACCGCTGTTCGGCCCGGACACGTTGCCGACCATCGAGAACCAGCTGATCAGCACCTCCGAACGCTTCTTCTCCGAGAACGTGGTCAGCGAGATCATCGCCCCGACGATCTATGACATCGTGCGCTCCGCGCGCGGCGAGGTGGTCTCGCTCGGATTCGTGATCTCGTTGTGGGCGGGCTCCTCGGCGGTCTCGGCGTTCGTGGACTCGGTGGTCGAGGCCCATGACCAGACGCCGCTGCGCCATCCCGTGCGGCAGCGCTTCTTCGCCCTCGGGCTCTACGTGGTGATGCTGGTGAGCGCGGTCCTGACGGCGCCGTTCATCGCGCTGGGACCGCGCAAGGTCGTCCAGTTCATCCCGGACAGCTGGTCACACATCCTGCAGTACGGGTATTACCCGGTGCTGGTGATCGCGCTGATCCTGGCGGTGACCGTGCTGTACCGGGTATCGCTGCCCAGTCCGTTACCCACCCACCGGCTGGTGGTCGGTGCGGTCCTGGCGACCGCGGTGTTCCTCATCGCAACGTTCAGTCTGCGGTTCTATCTGACCTGGATCACCGCGACCGGCTACACCTATGGTGCGCTGGCGACGCCGATCGCCTTCCTGCTCTTCGCGTTCCTGGCCGGTTTCGCCGTGATGATCGGCGCGGAACTCAACGCCGCGATCCAAGAGGAATGGCCCGCGCCGGACACCCACACGCGCCGGCTGCGCGGCTGGATCCAGGACCGGGCCGAAAAGAACCCTACTTCTTGAGCTGTTCGTAGATCCGCTTGCAGTCCGCGCAGACCGGCGAACCCGGCTTGGCCGACTTCGTCACCGGGAAAACCTCACCGCACAGCGCCACGACATGGGTGCCCATCACGGCGCTCTCGGCGATCTTGTCCTTCTTCACATAGTGAAAGACCTTGGGGGCGTCGTCATCGGTTCCGTCGTCGACGCGTTCGTCGGTATCTGGGCGCTCGATGGTCTGGGTCTGCATGGGTCCCATTGTGCCCGAGACCGACCCACACAGCGGGGCGGATCTGTGCAACAGTGGAGGTATGAAACACGGCCCCGAGCTGAGTTTCGACGACGATGGTCGTCCGGTCCTCATCACCCGCGCCGCTCTCCCCCACGACGAGCAGCACCGCGAGCGTGTGCGCAAGTACCTGACGATCATGGCGTTCCGCATCCCTGCGCTCATCCTGGCCGCGGCCGCCTACGGCATCTGGCAGAACGGGCTGATCTCGCTCGCCATCATCGTGGTGTCGATCCCGTTGCCCTGGATCGCGGTGCTGATCGCCAATGACCGGCCGCCGCGCAGCGCGAACGAACCGCGGCGCTACCAGGATGCGGGCCCGAAGCGGACACCGCTGTTCCCCACCGCCGAACGCCCGGCGCTGACGCCGCCGGTCCGCCCGGCCCCGAGCCCCGGCACCGGGCCCGGCGTTCCCCAGTAGCGCCACCTTTCCCACTTCTCAGGACATTCTCAGGTCCTAGGTTTAAAACCCCAGGTCAGGTGGTACGCCACTGAGACCGAGCGGGAACTCGCAGGCACCCTCGGGCGTTGTACGTCGTGACAGTTCAACCGAGCAGGAGGCCGTAAATGGCGATCGCCACCGCAAGCCGCTTCGATTCCGATCTGGACGCCCAGAGCCCAGCTGCTGACCTTGTCCGGGTGTATCTCAACGGCATCGGCAAGACCGCGCTGCTGACCGCCGCCGACGAAGTCGAGCTCGCCAAGCGCATCGAGGCCGGCCTGTACGCCCAGCACGTTCTGAACACCAAGAAGCGTCTCGGTGACGCCCGCAAGCGCGACCTGGCCGCCGTGGTACGTGACGGTGACGCCGCGCGTCGGCACCTGCTGGAGGCCAACCTTCGTCTGGTGGTCTCGCTGGCCAAGCGTTACACCGGTCGCGGTATGCCGCTGCTGGACCTGATCCAGGAGGGCAACCTGGGCCTGATCCGCGCGATGGAAAAGTTCGACTACGCCAAGGGCTTCAAGTTCTCCACCTACGCCACCTGGTGGATCCGCCAGGCCATCACCCGCGGCATGGCCGACCAGAGCCGCACCATCCGGCTCCCCGTGCACCTCGTCGAGCAGGTGAACAAGCTGGCCCGGATCAAGCGGGAGATGCACCAGAACCTGGGCCGCGAGGCCACCGACGAGGAACTCGCCGAAGAGTCGGGCATCCCCGCCGAGAAGATCGCCGACCTGCTGGAGCACAGCCGCGATCCGGTGAGCCTGGACATGCCGGTGGGTAGCGACGAGGAAGCCCCGCTCGGCGATTTCATCGAGGATTCCGAGGCGATGTCGGCCGAGAACGCGGTCATCTCCGAGTTGCTGCACACCGATATCCGCTACGTCCTGGCCACCCTCGACGAACGCGAACAGCAGGTCATCCGGTTGCGGTTCGGCCTCGACGACGGTCAGCCGCGCACCCTGGACCAGATCGGCAAGCTGTTCGGGCTGTCCCGGGAACGGGTCCGCCAGATCGAACGCGAGGTGATGTCCAAGTTGCGCAACGGGGACCGGGCCGAACGCCTGCGTTCATACGCCAGCTAGCCGCGTTCTGCTGGTCACACCAGCGCAAACCTGCACCACAGTGATGCCCGTCGCGGTCTGCGGCGGGCATCACATCGTCCAGGGGCTGCCACCGGGGATGTTGCATCCCTGTTCAGGGAGGCAAACCGCTAGACTCGGAAGTTGACGGCAGGGCCTGGAAGGTAGGGCATGAACGATCTCATCGATACCACCGAGATGTACCTGCGGACCATTTACGACCTCGAAGAAGAGGGTGTGGTGCCGCTGCGTGCACGGATCGCTGAACGGCTTGAGCAGAGCGGTCCGACGGTGAGCCAGACCGTGTCCCGGATGGAACGCGACGGACTGCTGCATGTCGCCGGTGACCGACACCTCGAACTCACCGAAAAGGGCCGCTACCTCGCGGTCTCGGTGATGCGTAAGCACCGGCTCGCCGAAAGACTGCTGGTCGACGTGATCGGCCTGCCCTGGGAGGAAGTCCACGCCGAGGCCTGCCGCTGGGAACACGTGATGAGCGAGGACGTGGAACGCAGGCTCGTGCAGGTCCTCGACAACCCGACCACCTCGCCGTTCGGCAACCCCATCCCCGGTCTGTCCGAGTTGGGATTCGGCGGCACCGGCAATGGCGAGGATGCCAACCTGGTGCGGCTCACCGAACTGCCCGCCGGATCCCCCGTCGCAGTCGTGGTCCGCCAGCTCACCGAGCACGTGCAGGGCGATGTCGAGCTGATCAGCCGGCTCAAGGATGCCGGCGTGGTGCCCAACGCCCGTGTCACCGTGCAGGTCACCGATGACCCGGCCGAACAGGGCGGCGTCCTGATCCTGATCCCGGGACATCAGGAAGTCGAACTCCCCCACCACATGGCCCACGCCGTAAAGGTCGAAAAGGTCTGAGGCAGCTGGCTTTTCACCCGGCAAGCTGACCGAATGCGCGCCGCGGCGGCAGCCGCACCCCCAGCTTCGCCGCGATCCGGTAGCCGGACACCGCCATCTCGCGGATCTGTTCCGGGCGCATACCCGACTGCAGCGCACTGTCCAGCATGGCGGCCATTCGGTGCTCCGGGGCGATCCGCAACGCCTCCTCCAGAGCGATGCCGGCCAGCGGTCCGTCGCCGCGCGCGTAGGCCGAGAAGGCCACCAGGGTCAGCACGTCCGGGCGCCAGCGCGGCGGCAGCGTCCGGGCCATCAGCGCCCACAGCGATTCGGCCGCGGCCGCACAGTCCCCCACCGCCAACGCGTACAGGGTGTCGCGCACCCGCGGATCGGCCAGCGCACACGCCACCGCCATCAGTTCGGCATCGCCCGGTTCGGTGCCGTCGGCGAGGCGGGCGGCGGTCGCCATCGCCGTGTGGACGGCCGCACGCGCCCTCCGCGCGGTCGGCCTCGCTGGGGTGTGAGCGGCGGCGGCCGCCGCCAGCCGCGCACACCGGTCGGTGTCGGTGACCGCGATGACCTGCTGCAGATCGGCACGGCGGCGGTAGAGCCGCCGTCCGTCGAGCACCGCGGCCGCCGCCAGTGGGGAGGCCTCCGGATCGTCCACGTCGCCGTGGGCGCCGCAGCCGTCGGCGCAGTACCAGCGACCACCCGCGGCCACCCGGTCCACCACCAGCACGGCCGACAGCTCGACCCCCTGACCCGCCAGCGACCGCGACAACGCCTCGGCCAGCTCCCCGTGGTCGGTGCCGCAGGCGGCGCAGTCGGCCCCGAACTCGTCGATGACCACCGCGATCGCCTGCTCGGGGGCCGACGACCCGACCACTTCGGCGAGATGAGCGGTGTGCTCGGCCAGCTCCGGCGACAGGTCGACGCGCAGCACGGCACCCAGTTCGGCAGCGTCGACGGTCACCACCACCAGCGAATGTTCGGGGACGAAGCCCAGCACGGCGGGCAGAGCGGCGATCAGCGACCCCGGCCGGCCGATATCGAAATTTCGAGGTTGTGTTGTCATGCGTACACGGTGACGGCCGGCTCCCACCTCGATCCGCATTCGGTGCCGTCGCGCACCGCATGCTGTGCACCGACCCGAGATTGTGGATAAGTGGGGCTCAGCGCGTCGCGTCGGCGGTCGGCAGCAGCCTGTCCAGCACGTCGGCCAGCGTGATGAGCCCCCGAACCCGGTCCTCGTCGACGACCACCACCAGGTGACTGCGGGTCTCCCGCATGGTGCGCAGCGCGGCATACGCCGGGGTGTCCACCGACAGTTTCAGTGCCGGGCGCATCAGGTCGGCCGCGGTAACCCCGGCGGGTGCGTTCACCGTGTCGCGCACGTGCACCACACCGTCGCCCGCCACCAGCAGCCGCAGATGCCCGGTGGCCCGCGATTCACGCTGGATCTGGGCGGGCGTCGCGTCGAGGGCCACACCGCTGGGCGCGGCCCCGTCACGCACCATGTCACCGATCGTCAGGGCCTGCAGCTCCAGCGCGCTGACCAGTTGGCCGTGATAGCGCTCGTCGAGAGTGCCGACCGTCGCGGAATGCTCCACCAGGTGCCGCAGGGCAGCCGGATCCTGGCCGGTGGCAACCTGGTCGACCGGATCGACGCCGACCCTGGTCAAACACCAGTTGGCCAGCCGGTTCAGCGACCCGATCAACGGGCGGGTCACCCACATGAAGGCCCGCATCGGGAGCGCCAGCAGGGTTGCCGATCGCTCGGGATGTGCGATCGCCCAGGACTTCGGGGCCATCTCGCCGACCACCAGATGAAGGAACGTCACGATGATCAGCGCCAGCACGAAACCGCCCACGTCGGCCAGCCAGGTCGGCGCGCCCCACCCCGAGATCGCGGGTGTCAGCCAGTGGTGCACGGCGGGTTTGGTGATGGCACCGAGCGCCAGCGTGCAGACGGTGATGCCGAGCTGAGATCCGGCCAACAGCACCGACAGTTCGGACGCCGATCGCAACGCGGCCCGCGCGGACCGACTGCGCGGGGCGGCATCCTCCAGCCGGTGCCGGCGCGCGGCGATGAGCGCAAACTCCACCGCGACAAAGAAGGCGCTCGCCGCGATCAGCAGCGCGCTGACGAGCACGATGACCCACGGGCTACTCATCGCACCTCGACCAGAACACTCGCCGGAACGTGCTTGTCGACACCGCGCACCGTCGCGTACAGGTGCCGCGTGACGGGCACATCCGCGGCGATCAGCTCGGCGGGGTCGACGCCCAGTTCGACCGACACCGCGTCGCCGACGGTGGGCAGCCCACCGAACTCGGCGATGACCAGCCCCGCCAGCGTCTCGTAATCACCCTCGGGCAGATCGTGGCCGACCGCCCTGCTCACCTCGTCCAGCGCGACGTCACCGCGGATCAGCCACCCCTCGGGAGTCGCCACGATATCGCCGTCGGCCCCTTCGCCGTCATGCTCGTCATCGATCTCACCGACCAGTTCCTCGGCCAAGTCCTCCATCGTGAGCACCCCGGCGAAACCTCCGTATTCGTCGATCACCAAGGCCATTTCGTCACGTGCCTCGTTCAGGGTGCGCAACGCCGAGGGCAACGGCAGCGTGGTCGGCACGATGACCGCGGTGCGGCACATCGAGCCCGCGGTGGCGTCCGGATCGGTGGCGGCAAGCAGATCGTGCAGGTGCACCACACCGATCAGATCATCGGCGGACCCACCCACCACCGGATAGCGGGTATGCCCGGTCGACATCTTGTCCAGGACATCGCGCACGGGTTCGTCGGCGTGTACCACGTCGACACGGGCCCGCGGGATCATCGCGTGCTCGGTGCTGCGGGTCGGGAAATCCAAGATGCGGTCCAGCAGGGTCGACAGGTCCTCGGGGAGTTCACCGGTCTCCCGGGAGTCGGCCACGATGTGCTCAAGGTCGCGCGGGGTCGCCGAATGCTCGACATCGTGCACCGGTTCGATGCGCAGCGTGCGCAGCAACAGATTCGACGAGGCATCGAAAAGTTTGATCAGCCAACCGAACACCGCGAGATAGATGGTGGTGGACAGGGCCAGCTTGCCGGCGACGGCGTCCGGTCGGGCGATGGCCAGGTTCTTCGGGAACAGCTCGCCGAACACCATCTGCACCACCGTGGAAAACAGCACCGCCGCCACCGTGCCGATGGCGACACCGACCGCGATCGGCACGCCCACATCACCGAGCAGCTCGCCGACGCCGGCACCGATGAGCGGTTCGGCGACATAGCCGACCAGCAGGCCGGTCACGGTGATACCGAGCTGGGCGCCCGAGAGCATGAACGAGGTGCGGCGCGTCACCTTCAGCGCGCGGGCCGCGGCGGGATCGCCGGCCTGGGCGCGCGCCTTGAGGCGAGACCGGTCCACGGCCATGAAGGCGAATTCCTGGGCGACGAAGTAGCCGGTCAGCGCGGTGATCGCCAACACCACCGCGATACCGGCGAGGATTCCCAGCGCGGTCAGCATGTGGTGTCGGGGCCGGGTCTTCGGGGTTTGCGCTTGGCGCGTCTCACACCGGTACTGACGAACGACGCGGCGCAGAAGTTCCCGAACCGGTTGTGCCGAATTTGTTCACACGCAATTAGCGGCGCAGACATACGGTTCGGCCGTTACCGGCGTAGGAACGTCACCCATGGGTTCCATGCAGGAGTACGACCTCGTTGTCATCGGTTCCGGTCCCGGCGGGCAGAAGGCCGCCATCGCCGCCGCCAAGCTGGGCAAAACGGTCGCCGTCATCGAACGCGGCCTGATGCTCGGCGGTGTCTGCGTCAACACCGGCACCATCCCGAGCAAGACGCTGCGCGAAGCGGTCGTCTACCTCACCGGAATGAACCAGCGTGAACTGTATGGCGCCAGTTACCGGGTGAAGGAGAAGATCACCCCGGCCGATCTGTTGGCCCGCACCCAGCACGTCATCGGCAAAGAGATCGACGTGGTGCGCTCGCAGCTGATGCGCAACCGCATCGAGCTCTACGTCGGGCACGCCCGCTTCCTCGATGCGCACACCGTGCACGTCGACGACCCCAATCGCGCCGAACGGGTGACCGTCAGCGGCCGCAAGATCGTGATCGCCACCGGGACCAAGCCGGCGCGCCCGTCCGGGGTGGAGTTCGACGAGCAGCGGGTGCTGGACTCCGACGGCATCCTGGACCTCAAGACCATTCCCACCTCGATGGTGGTGGTCGGAGCCGGGGTGATCGGCATCGAGTACGCCTCGATGTTCGCCGCGCTGGGCACCAAGGTCACCGTGGTGGAGAAGCGGGCCAACATGCTCGAATTCTGCGACCCGGAGATCATCGAGGCGCTGAAGTTCCATCTGCGCGACCTGGCCGTCACGTTCCGGTTCGGCGAGGAGGTCACCGCCGTCGACGTCGGCACGTCGGGAACCGTGACCACGCTGGCCAGCGGTAAGCAGATCCCGGCGGAGACCGTGATGTACTCGGCCGGTAGGCAGGGGCAGACCGATCACCTGGATCTGCCGAGCGCCGGGCTGGAGGCCGATGACCGGGGCCGGATCTTCGTCGACGACAACTATCAGACCAAGGTCGACCACATCTACGCCGTCGGCGATGTGATCGGCTTCCCGGCGCTGGCCGCCACCTCGATGGAACAGGGCCGGCTGGCCGCCTACCACGCCTT
Organism: Mycobacterium sp. MBM; assembly: GCA_021648845.1. Classification (GTDB taxonomy): domain Bacteria; phylum Actinomycetota; class Actinomycetes; order Mycobacteriales; family Mycobacteriaceae; genus Mycobacterium. The sequence continues at coordinate 393,214 of JAKJHY010000002.1, forward strand.
CGGTGAGCCGACGCATTCGATCACCGAGATCCAGCCGATCGGCATCTATTCGATTCCCGAGGTGTCCTATGTCGGGTCCACCGAGGTCGATCTGACCAAGGATTCGGTGCCCTATGAGGTCGGGGTGTCGCGGTACCGGGAACTGGCCCGCGGGCAGATCGCCGGGGACTCCTACGGCATGCTCAAGCTGCTGGTGTCGACGGAGGATCTGCGTCTGCTCGGCGTGCACATCTTCGGTACCAACGCCACCGAGATGGTGCACATCGGCCAGGCGGTGATGGGATGCGGCGGAACGGTCGAATACCTCGTCGACGCCGTGTTCAACTACCCGACGTTCTCCGAGGCGTACAAGGTGGCCGCGCTCGATGTCATGAACAAGCTGCGTGCCCTCAGCCAATTCCGACGCTGACGGGACTGCCGGCTCCCTCCCCTGTGTTGCACTGATGTCGGGGTCGCACACGACGGCCGCGGCAAAGTGCGAGACACTAGTGAACAGGAGGTGAACCACATGGCAGATAACCAGGAGCAGCATTACCAGCCCGAGCAGAACGGCATGTACGAGCTGGAGTTTCCTGCCCCACAACTGTCCGCCACGGACGGTCGTGGGCCAGTGATGATCCACGCGCTGGAGGGGTTCTCCGATGCCGGTCACGCCATCAGACTGGCGGCCCAACATTTGAAGGACACCCTGGAGACCGAGTTGGTCGCGTCGTTTGCCATCGACGAGTTGCTGGATTACCGGTCGCGGCGGCCGATGATGACGTTCAAGACCGACCACTTCAGCAGCTACGACCAGCCCGAACTGAACCTGTACGCGCTGCACGACAGCGCCGGTACACCGTTTCTGCTGCTGGCCGGCATGGAGCCCGACCTGCGCTGGGAGCGCTTCGTGACGGCGGTACGGCTGCTGTCCGAACGCCTGGGGGTCCGCAAGGTCATCGGTCTGGGCACCATCCCGATGGCGGTGCCGCACACCCGCCCGGTCACGCTGACCGCGCACTCTGCCAACTCCGAGCTGATCGCCGACTACACCCCGTGGGTGGGTGAGGTCCAGGTCCCGGCCAGCGTGTCCAGCCTGCTGGAATACCGGATGAGCCAGCACGGTCACGACGCGGTCGGATTCACCGTGCACGTGCCGCATTACCTGGCCCAGACCGCCTACCCACCCGCCGCGGAAACGCTGCTCGCCGAGGCGGCCCGGGCCGGTGCGCTGCAGATCCCGCTGGCCGCCCTCGGTGAGGCGGCCGCCGAGGTGCACACCAAGATCAACGAGCAGGTCGAGGGCAGCGCCGAGGTTGCTCAAGTGGTGGCTCAGCTGGAGCGTCAGTACGATGCGTTCGTTGCCGCTCAGGAAAATCGTTCGTTGCTGGCACGGGACGAAGAGCTGCCCAGCGGTGACGAACTGGGTGCGGAGTTCGAGAAGTTCCTTGCCCAGCAGGCGGACGGCAAGTTCGGCGAAGGTTTCGCAGACGGCGAAGAAAGCACCTGACCGAGCACCGCTATCGGATTGCGAGGAGTGACCGAGATGACCGATCGCAAGCCGAAGCTGCGCAGCGTGCCGGAGGTTTCTCCGACCCTGCAATTCCGCACCATCCACGGCTACCGTCGCGCGTACCGCGTCGCCGGTTCGGGTCCGGCGATCCTGTTGATCCACGGCATCGGTGACAACTCGACGACCTGGCACACCGTGCAGTCGATGCTGGCTCGGCGCTTCACGGTGATCGCGCCCGATCTGCTGGGTCACGGACAATCGGACAAACCGCGCGCGGACTACTCGGTGGCCGCCTACGCCAACGGGATGCGGGACCTGCTCAGCGTGCTCGACATCGACCGGGTGACCGTGGTCGGCCATTCCCTGGGCGGCGGCGTGGCCATGCAGTTCGCCTACCAGTTTCCGCAGCTGGTGGACCGGCTGGTGCTCGTCGGCGCGGGCGGCGTCAGCAAGGACGTGAACATGGTGCTGCGGCTGGCGGCACTACCGATGGCGACCGAGGCGCTGGCGCTGTTGCGGTTGCCGATGGTGTTGCCCGCTCTGCAGGCCGCCGGACGTATCGGCGGGACGCTGCTCGGTTCGACCGGGCTGGGCCGCGACCTGCCCGATGCGCTACGTGTGCTGGCCGACCTCCCCGAGCCGACGGCGTCGGCCGCATTCGCCAGGACGCTGCGCGCGGTGGTCGACTGGCGCGGCCAGGTGGTCACCATGTTGGATCGCTGTTATCTGACCGAATCGGTTCCGGTGCAACTCATCTGGGGCACCCATGACTCGGTGATCCCGGTCAGCCATGCCTGGCTGGCGCATGCCGCGATGCCGGGTTCGACACTGGAGATCTTCGAGGGCTCCGGGCATTTCCCCTTCCACGACGATGCCGACCGCTTCGTGGAGGTGGTACAGCGCTTCATCGACACCACCATTCCCGCCGAGTACGACCATGAGCTCCTGCGTGGGCTGTTGCGCACCGGCCTCAGCGAACGCGCGATCACCGGGTCACTGAACACCAGGGTCGCCGTGCTTGATGCGATGGGCGCCGACGAACGCAGCGCCACCTGACTACCATCGGGGTATGGCCGTCGAGGTTTCTGTCCTGCGGGTGTTCACCGATGCACGGGGCGAGTTCGGCAACCCGCTCGGCGTGATCGACGCCGCGGCCGTGGATCCGGCCGACCGGCAACGCATCGCCACCGAATTGGGTTACAGCGAAACCGTGTTCGTCGATATCCCCGAGCCGGGGGCGGCGAGCGCTCATATCCGGATCTATACGCCGGTCACCGAGATTCCGTTCGCCGGGCATCCGACGGTGGGCACCGCGTGGTGGCTCAAGCAGCGCGGCACGCCGGTGCGGACCTTGCACGTGCCCGCCGGGCTGGTCCAAGCGGAGTACCGCAGCGAGGGCGATGGCGAGTACACGGTGGTGCGGGCGCGCTCGGATTGGGCTCCCGACATGGTCATCTACCAGCTGGAATCCGCCGACCAGGTATTGGCCGCCGATCCCTCCGACTACACCGACGATGTCGAGCACTATCTCTGGGCGTGGACCGACGAGGACATGGGCGCGTTGCGCTCACGCATGTTCGCACCCCATCTGGGCATCGCCGAGGACGAGGCGACCGGCGCGGCGGCGGTACGGATAACCGATCACCTGAGCCGGGACCTGCTCATCACCCAGGGCCAGGGATCGGAGATCCGTACGTGGTGGGATCCGACGGGCTGGGTGAAGATCGCGGGTCGCGTGGTCGCGGACGCCGGCGTCGCAGTGGACTGACTCAGCCGGAGGTGGAGACGCGGTGCGCGCGCAGCGCGGCAATCTCGCGTTCGAAATCGTCGGCGGAGGTGAATGACCGGTACACCGAGGCGAATCTGAGATAGGCGACCTCGTCGAGATCGCGCAGTGGTCCGAGGATGGCCAGACCTACCTCATGGCTCGGGATCTCGGGGGAACCGGCGGCGCGCACCGCATCCTCGACCTGTTGGGCCAGCAGGTTGAGCGCGTCATCGTCGACCTGGCGGCCCTGACACGCCCGCCGCACTCCCTTGATGACCTTCTCTCTGCTGAACGGTTCGGTCACACCGCTGCGCTTGACGACCGCCAGCACCGCGGTTTCGACGGTGGTGAACCGGCGTCCACACTCCGGACAGGAGCGGCGACGCCGAATGGCCTGACCCTCATCGGTTTCCCGGGAGTCCACGACACGCGAGTCGGGGTGACGACAGAACGGACAGTGCATCACCGCTCCTTCGCCGCACCGCAGATCGACCAGTTCGAATGTGGTCGAGCCTACCTGGGTGCCGCACAGCACGTGTCAACCGATCGGTGCGATGAGGGTCTGGCCGGCCTGCACGGCACCGGTTTCGAGCTTGTTGAGCTCGCGGATGCGCTCCACGACCGGTCCGGCGGGCGCATCGGGGGCGACCCGCTGCGCGATGTGCTGCAAGGTCTCGCCGTCCTGCACGTACACCACCGACAGCCGGGTGGGCAGTTGTACGGGCTCCTCGGTGGGTCCGCCCAGCTGGGCAACCAGCCCCAGCCACAGGGTGATACCGCCGGCAATCAGCGCCAGCAGCACCGTGGCGGCGGGGGTGATCGGGCGGCGCCGGTGCGAGGCACGTGACATCAGCACCCCGGTGCCGCGGTGTCCCAGCGGCGCCCCGCCGGGCCGGCGTGCGGACGCCACCCGACGGCGGCGAACGACGACATCGCGCGGTATCGGCCACACCTCGGCGGCCGTGGACGGCTGCGCCGTGCGTACCGGGGCGACCGGGGTAACCGGGGCGCACGCACCGTGCCGGGTGGTCGGCCGAGCTTCGAGAATTGTCATCTGACTGCCTCTCCGAGTAGTGGGCGTTCGCTTCTGTGTTCGAATACTAGTCGATCATGTGTTCGATGGATAGAACGTGTGATCGAACTGTTGCCAAACGATAGACCGACCCACCGACAAGTTCGGCGGCACGCGATCGCACGGACGGCCGCGACCGCACCGCCAATTTGATTGCGCACAATTAAATTGTGCAATACCATCATCGGTGTGCACACCGCCCGCCTCGACGAACAGCTGTGCTTCGCCCTGTACTCGGCCTCCAGGGCCGTCACCACGGCCTACCGACCGCTCCTGGACGAACTCGGCATCACCTATCCGCAGTACCTCGTACTGCTGGTGCTCTGGGAGGAACAGAGCTGTTCGGTCGGGCATCTCGGCAATCGCCTGCACCTCGACTCCGGCACACTCTCACCCCTGCTGAAGCGCCTGGAGAGCAGCGGACTGGCGGTCCGGCGCCGGGCCGCCGATGACGAGCGCCGCGTCGAGGTGTCACTGACCGCCGCCGGGCAAGCACTACAGGAGCGCGCGGCATGCATACCGGAACGACTGCTGGCATCGACGGACGCGGCCGAGAGCGATATCGCCGCGCTGCGCGACGTGCTGCGCGGACTCGTCGATCAACTGAATTCCCGGCACGTGACAACACGAAAGACATCTCACGAAGTTAAAAGTCAAGCCGCGAGCTGGAGAGGGGGTGGGAACGCAACATGTTCGTCGTAGAGCTGGCCGGTG